>JAACWQ010000006.1 GCA_009991965.1 Minisyncoccota bacterium
GACTACATTTCCCAAAAATAAACCTGCGAAGAATTTCTTTGGTAGATCCCAGTAGTGCAGGGGTCTGAGCCACCACAGATCAAGAGTATTTTCGAAAATAATAGCTCGCATCATCCACAAATCCCAAAGTCTACGGTTACTTCCGCCCCAGTAGTTGTACTGTTGTCCCTGTAATTTTTCTGATATTCTCGATACATAGGGATATTGGTATGGCATGAGTGAAACTGGGCTATCATCAGCCGAAATACTCTCCAAAAATAGCCAGTGATTATTTAGCTCTGCAGAAGAGGTACCGACGAAATTTGTTTGTAAAATAATCTGCTGAGGCCATTGTTTGATATCCCCCTTATTTATCTTGAATGTCCCATGAGTGTCTGGGAGTAAAGATACATTGGCAATAGGCACTCCATCTGCAGTAGCGGTTATCTCCGCCGGATACTCAGCGCTAGGAGTAGCAACCTGGTGAACAAAAGAAAAAACCAATTGATCGATTTTGCGATCATTCATCTGCGTAACTACCATTGGTTTCAGTTGTCGCCATACAGTTTTTTCTCGTGTAATCATCGGGCCAGACGCACCATCGACCAGCACCACTGGGCTGTAAGTAAAGTATTGTGTCGGTATCTCAAGTATCTTGCGCGCTAGTCGCTTTGACATTGTGTACAAAGGCGACCAACGTGGCATGAAATTGGCGTATTCATTGTAGGTAATGCGCTCACCATTCAGATAAATTTGATACTCAAGTCCTCCAAATCGTACCTGATAAGGTACTAAAATACCCACCATTTCAACAACTATGCCAAATACTACGATTGGCCAAAATGCCAACATTTTTTGCCATTTACTAAGTCTGCGATAGAGCAGAGCTGCAATCAGTAGCACAAATGGAATAATTGGCAACATGTACCGTGGTCCAAAACAGGACTCACCATGCCAAGGATAGTAATCAACTCCACCGACAAGTGAGCCGATAAAATACAGATATACAAAAAATAAGATCAAACCTGCAACGAGCTCTGGCCACCATTTGCGCTGCAGTTTAAACCAAAATAGAATCGGAATCAGTAAAATTGGCGTAAAAAGAAAAATGCTTTTTCCTGGACTAAACAACAAACCCCAAACACCCTCAAATAATACAAAAGCTGGCGGTAAAGTTGGAGCTGAAATTGCTCCAGATCCATAGCTAGTACTTAATATCCCATCAAATCTTACCCAATTGAAGTAAAAATAGAGAGCCGACCAAGGAACAACACCAATTATTCCCCAAATGACATCAGATGCAATATTTTTTAGCAGCGAGCTTGTAGCTTGCCATTTTTTCCAATTAACTGCAGATACATAATACAAACCTAAGGCAGGTAATGAAAAAAGAAAAGTTGGATTGTAGCTAATTACTACGACGCCATAAGCGCTACCTGCGAATAATAGCCAGTATTTTTTTGTGGTGAGTTTGTATTTTCTGATACAGAAAAATGCCAAAAGCAAGAAGCTCGTAAACATCAGGTGCGCATATCCAAATTTGCTATACACAAACAAGTTTGACGAAATAAATAATACAAATGAGAGCAGGAAAGCGGTTTTATTGTTAAACTTAAATGAACGAAGATAATAGAAAAATACTGTAACAAACAGTGCGCCAAAAAAAGCATTGGTCATGCTTCCAAAAAGCATAATAGGCCAGTCATTATCTAGAGGAAAATTTTGTGTAGGAGATAAACCTGCCAAACGATTAAATACATCTTCTAGTGCAACAGCAGGAAGGTACGCAAGCGAAAAGCCTAACCCTGTTGGGGCATAGTCTTTTCTGTCTTTGCCAATATTTACATTCATGTGAATATTATCATTTGGATACTTTGCATCTGGCATAGCCACTGTATGGTTGTAATAGATCTGACGGGCGATGGCTAAGTACTGCAATCCATCTTGGGACTCAACAATTCCAGATGAAAAAAATAAGAAAAAAGACCAAAAAAAAGTGAAAAGTATTAAGAACTGTTTCATTTTTTCTTAAGCAGTTGAAATGCTAGCTGTTTCAGTTCTGACAAAAAGAATGCTTTGATACCTCGATGCCGTACAATTTTTAGAAAATCCTGAAAAAAATATGTTCCAAAAAAGTAACCGGCCATCTTTTCTCTAGAATCTTCTTCTGCTTGATATTTGTCCACTAATTCCTCTGCCAGTGGTTTCTTCTTTGGTCGAGCAATAAAATAACTGAAAAGCACTGGCACTTTTTTTTCTTTTGTTAATTTTCTGTCTGCTTCTAAAATCATTTTGACCAATGGTTTTCTAACAACGGCTGGTATCGCAAATGCCTTAGCATTATGAGTCAGCAAGTGATATGCCAATCCACCGTTTGTGTCGTGCTGCTCAAATAAATCAAAATATCGCATCATTGTTTTAATAATTAAATCAGCATGAATTGCTTCAGTTGAATCGGTATACAACATCGTTGGAAGATGCGGATAGTGCAAATTTTCATGTCTAATTACTTCTGGTAAAGTAGAATTGAACCGCACTATTTTGTCCCAATGAGAGCGTGTGTATTGATTTCTTTGTGGTCCAATATAATCAGAACTAATAAATATGCCATCAGGCTGCAGTGCTTTAGATAAAATGTATAGTAACCGATTGAGGTATTGGACATGATGTAAGGCAGCATTATTTACAATGAGATCAAATTCGTCATTTTCAAAATTAATAGTATTGACGTCAGCCTGAAAATAACAAATATTTCGTTTTCCCTTTTTTGCCTCCGCCTCTTTTAGTAAGTCAGTTGACCAATCAAACGCAACTGCCTCACTCACAATTTTTTTGTCAATAAACTCACGAGAAACCCATCCGTTGCCATCACACAAAAAAAGGCCCTTTTTAAATTGTTTTTTTCCTGGTGCAAAACGATCCTTTATGTCCTGAGTCCACCAGACTTCTTTGTTATCAGTAAAATTCTGGCATAGATATTCTTGCACCTCAGGCAAATCGTTCCAATAGTGACCCTGGTAGTAGACTTTTGCGCTTGCAGGTTTTGCTGTACTCATAAGAAAAATTTCACAACGATATGATACGATCACTATAGTAGTTGAGTCTAAATACGCAATATTGAAAAAACTTCCTTTTGTCTCGATCATCATCGTAAATTACAACGGTGCTCGTTTACTGGGAAATTGCCTTAGTTCTTTGTTTAAGAACAAGTATCCAAAAAATAAATTCGAGGTAATCGTCGTCGACAATAATTCACGAGATGATTCTAGAACATTTGTGAAAAGAAATTTTCCCATAGTGAAACTCATCAAACTCTCAGAAAATAAAGGATTTGCTGCAGGAAATAATGAAGGCTATAAGCACGCAGTGGGAGAACTTATTCTTTTGTTAAATTCTGATACTATCGCAGATCAAAACTGGATACACGAAATGGTGGCTGCAGCATCAGATCAGAAGGTGGGTATAGTAGCCTCAAAAATTTTATTAAACGTTCCATTTGTTGAAGTTTCTATATCTAGCACCATTGCACAGCAATCTGACTTCGATGAATCGATTGATTTTTCTCCCAGAGGTGTTTTACTAGAAAACATTTCGAGCAGCAATACTCTTGCTCAAGAGAGAATATGGTACAAGTCAGGCTTTAGCGAACCAACAATTTTAAAAGACATCACAACTAGATGGTCAACTGGAGAAGCAAAAATATTACTACCACTCGTTGATGAAGTAAATGACTTTTCTTTCATAATACACGGATACCCGACACACAATAATCAGCTTATCTCTAGCGGATCAATTTCTATTAAAAATGAACCGGTTGTTAAATTTTCCATTTCTCCAAATTCAATTTTCCGTAAAAATTTTACTATTCACAGGACAGCATCCAAGCATAGACACATCTGGCTTGTACAAAATGCTGGAAATATTGTTTTGAAAGATGGATACAGTAAAGATATTGGTAGTGTTACTCGGATTATTAACAAGCAAGTAGATGAGTTTTATGAACAAGATTCAGCTTTTTTTTGTCGCAAGAGAAATCTTGTGGCAGCCTGCGGAGCAGGGATGCTAATTAAAAGAGCGGTCATTAATGACATTAGTTTTTTCAATGAACATTATTTTATGTACTACGAAGACATCGATTTAAGTTTGAGAGCTTGGAGACAAGGTTGGGATATAATATTCGCTCCCAAAGCGATAATAAAACACGATCATAGAGCTACTACGGGAAGAGCAGAATCAGCTTTTCTTATCAGTATGATTGAAAAGAATCATTTGTTTTTACTACTAACTAATTTTCCAATCAGAATTTTTTTGAAACACTATATTCTATTCCTATTTCGCCTATTTGATTCAATTTTGAGGCAGTTCGCGTTTCGTTTTAAGCGGTGGGATCTGTTTCTTATCTGGAGATTGCGTGCCTCGGGAAGACTTTCAGCTTTTTTTTCATTTCATAGTCAGCTACTTATCTTCATTAATATTAGATATTGGTGGAGCACAAGAGATAAAAGAACCTACAATCAATTAGAACAACACCTTTACTAGCCATGCAAGCAAAGAAAAAGACTGCAGCAATTTACAACCGTTGGCTTTTTACGCTAGGAGGAGGCGAACAAGTTACATTTGCGTACGCCGAGGCGTTGCGAGAAGCAGGCTATCAAACTGCACTCCTCACTCATAAGCAAATAGATAAAACAAAAGCAGAACAAAAAATGAATGTGGATCTTACTGATATTGAAATCAAATACTTGCCCCTCGCATTATCAAATGAACTTTCAACATACTCAGAGAAGTATGATATTTTTATCAACACCTCATATCTCGATTACTTCCCAAATAGGAGTAGAAATGGATTCTTATCGATCTTCTTTCCTGCAGAGATATATTTAACTCCTTGGGAGTTTCTTAAGAGAAGAGTTTTTATCCCCACTCTCAAACTGATATTTGTGTACCCCACTGAGTTCGAAGGCTTTCTGCATGATACGTACAAAAATGGAAAGATTCTGAAGTGGCTTGGTCCTCGATCTTCAATAAAATTTAATAGTACTAGCATCAAAAAACTGTCGATTGATTTGTATTTTCCCACATTTGCATACTCAATATCAGAGAGTGTTGAATTTTCTTTCAATGGCCAACCCGTCAAAGCAAATGTTAGAACACTTAACCATAAAACAAACATCATTCGATATCTCTTTGAAACATCAACTCCTATTACTTCTTTTGCGATAGACCTCACTAAAATTTCATCGGAGCAAATTGCCATCGCTCGACTCGAAATTCCAAAGTTTCAATATGTCATCTATAATTTATTCAAGCACTTTTTTCCTAGGTGGGAGATGCGTTTGCACGGGGGGCCAGGAATTACCTCTCTCAGCGATATTAAGTCCTACAAAAAAATTATAACTATAAGCAAATTTTGCCAATTTTGGATTAAAAAGTATTGGGGTTTGCCAAGTGCGGTGCTATACCCTCCAGTAAACACAAAGGCCTTCGCTATTGTTAAAAAACAAAACTGGATTTGCCATATAGGTAGATTTTTTGTCACTGGTCACTCCAAGAAGCAACTAGAACTTATTCAGGTTTTCAAAGAACTGATTGACAGCAAACAACTTGCTGATTGGGAACTACATTTGATTGGCTCAGTGTATGAAGGTAAGAATCACCAACAATATTTTGAGGCATGTGTTGAAGAAGCTAAGGGGTATCCGGTAGTTTTTCACACTCAAGCTCCTTTTTCGGAAGTAAAAGACGTCCTGTCTCAGAGCAAGATTTACTGGCACGCCACAGGTTTAGATGAAGATAAAGAAAGACAACCAATTCTTATGGAGCACTTTGGTATTACCACTGTAGAAGCGATGGCATCGGGCTGCATTCCTGTGGTTATTAATGCGGGCGGTCAACCAGAGATTGTGACCCCTGGATCAGGATTTGTTTGGAACGATAGAGACGAGTTAAAAAAATTCACTATTAAAATTTCTAATAATGTGAGGCTGCAAAAAACCATGTCATTAGCTTCTCAAAAAAGGAGCGCATACTTTTCCAGAGAGAACTTCCTAAGTAGATTCAAGAAAATTATTGACTGAGAAAAATATTTACGGTTTTATTCCTTCAAAAAATAGCCAATGATACCACTCAGTTTTAAACCAAGTAGAATTGTCGCCCTCATGTGGATCTTGCCAATTTAAGTCCCAGATTATTTGTTTTTTACGAATTGGATTGCAGTCCGCCAAGCTCACAAACCCGATCTCGGTAAACCACTTATTCGCATCCGCATGCGTCCACAGCCAATGGTGCACATCAAACATATTTAAATGTCCGCCAACACTCCACTGCTGTAATCGATCAAAACTCACTTTGTGTCCGGCAGCTGACTTTGTTATCTTTTCAAAGTCTGGCGTCACCATAAAAAACTTTCCTCCTGGCGCAAGCACTCTATACATCTCTTCCAGCACTTCAACTGTTGTACCGATGTCTTTTCTCATCTGAGCACTAGAAAATTCTGGATGACAGAAGTGTTCCATGATATGAACTGCCCTGATCTCTTTCTTCACAAAATTATCTGGTAAGGGCAACTTGCGTGCATCAGCCAAAATATCAACTTTATCTGACGCTTGAATATCTACATGGACATATCCAGTTTCTGGATTTTCGCCAGATCCAATTTCCAATTTGTCAATGCCATTTGGGTAGGCAAGAATTACTTGCTTTTTAGTAGAAAGAGTTTTCTTTTTATTCATGTGGTAATGATATCATTAGATTCATGAAGCATATTCATTTTCTTATTTTACTACCGCTGTTTTTTCTACTACTAGCTCGAAACCCTTTTTCTACCCGCACACTGATTCCAAACTTTGAGCCATTTCCCGATGGATTTCACTATGTCACTTCTGCTCGTTGCATGCTGGCAGGATACGGTCGGACTCTTTGTAGAGAGGGCAGAACAATCAAGCCAAGTGTGCCGCCACTGTATTCTTGGTATTTAATTCCATTTTTTTTGATTAAAAATGATGCCCGCATGTTTTACTTTGGCAATATTCTACTAAGCCTTGCTTCTTTGTTTCTTTTTTACTTACTGCTTAGACATTTTGTGAAGCAAAAATCAATACAGTTTTTGATTGTCTTTTTGTACATAACCAACTACTTTACTCATTGGTATCCCACACTTGCTATGGCAGAAAACCTCCTCATTCCAATTTTTCTCCTCTGTCTATATTTGTTGCTGCAATCTATCTCGTACAAACGAGCGGCAATTTTCTTTTTTGCATCCTTTTGCCTTTTTGGAGCAAAGTACTCAGCGGCCCCAATCGTTATAGTTTTTTATCTTCTGTACGGCATAAAGTTATACCGACAACGAAAAACACTTAAGCATTTGCCCAAACTCGCTGCGGGTGTGTCTGTCGCAATACTGTTTGGATTTTTAATTTCAGGGGGAAGCGAGCTTGTTTCAAGAGGTATTAATTTAGTACAAAATATTCTATTCAAAGAAAAACTTGGTCTGACAACCTCAACTGCATCATCTGCCACTTGGATTAGTACGGTTTTTATCAAAAAGAATCTTCCGTTGTATTTGCAAGCACTCGCTGGAGGTAGTATTTACACACTTTGGGTCAAAAGTTCATTTGTTCCACAATTTATCGGCATAGTAACAGCAATAACGGTAGTGGTTACGAGCATTCGCTCAAGGTACCAATTTTTCTCACGCTCCGTGCTACTCCTGCTGGCGGTTCAAGTCGGATTTCTTTCGCTCTTTTATTCTTTTGAATCTCGATACATTTTGTATGCTATCCCCGTACTCTTACTTGCCTTTGCCATTGCGCTGCAAGAAACTGTTGCCTTTGTTCAAAAGCACGTGTCAAAGAAATATAGGTCAGCAGTGCCAATTGCTTTAGTTACAACGATAGGTCTCGTTTTCTTGGGCACAAATGCACTGCGGCTGAAAAATCAAGTCATGCTCAACCTGCGTCATGCCGAAACACCCTGGTGGTATCTGAGTGTAATCGATTTAAACAAGTATTTTGCTGACAATACTGAAAACAAACCGATCGTGATCACCGCAATAAGTCCGTACCTCATTGATTACTATTCAAATAATAATTACAAACTACTGCCTTTGGCCAATCAACAAGATTTTAATAGAGACGAAAGAGATCAAGTGGCGGCTTGGGGCCCAAACGACTACTCAGATTTATTAAGTCTGTATCGCCAAAAGCTACTTGATGGCAATGAAGTCTACGTGAGCAAATACGGTCTCGGTCACGAAGCAGACAAAATTGCTGCCTTCCAAGCAATTCAAGATACATTTTCACTCGAACTTGTGCAGTCTGGGTGCTACGATCTGTGCAACATCTATCAATTGCATCTATGATAGTACGCATGCTCACCTTCGTCAGCCTCTTCCTCCTCGCCTTTATCCCCCTGTACCCAAAAATACCCCTCTTTGACATTCTTCCTGGCTACATCGTGCGCGTACGAGTAGAGGACATACTGATGGTTCTCGCCAGCGGCCTCTGGTTTTGGCACGCACTCAAACATAGAGCAGAGTGGCGCAACGGTTATCTTGGCTTTGTTGGCATCTACGCATTTGCCGGACTGCTCACCATTGCACTTGGCATATTTTTACTCCAAACCATTCCGCTCGAATTACTACACGTCGGCAAAAGCGCTTTACATTACTTTCGCTATCTCGAATACTTTTCCCTCTTTTTTATTGTTTTCTCTGGCATTAGGACCAAACGACAAACTAGGATTGCGCTCTTTGTCTTGGCCGCCACAACCTTTTTGGTCACGCTCTACGGCTTCGGCCAAAAATATATGCACTTTCCGTTGTACTCGACCATGAACCGGGAGTACAGCAAAGGGCAAGCCTTTTATCTCGAGGCGGGAGGCAAGGTCAGCTCTACTTTTGGTGGGCACTATGATCTCGCCGCTTTTCTTGTCATTGTCTTGCCGATGCTTTTTGCTTTTTCACTTACACGCTTTGGAAGAACCAAAAAAAAGCTACTAGTATTTGGTTGGCTGCAGCTCACACATCTAGCAGGACTTTGGCTACTTATAGAAACAGGCTCTAAGACAGCGCTTATTTCGTATCTGCTCGCACTCACCATTGTGGTGGTACTAAACATATTGCGAATTCAAGATAAGCGGCTCAAGGCACTGTTTTCTTCAGCTGCTCTTGCCGGGGTAGTCGTTATGGCTTTTTTGTTTCTGACACTGTTCGGTGCCAAAACAAAAGACCGCTTTACCAATTTGTTTCAATCAGTCTTTCAAGATCAGCAAAATGTGGATCCCACCGACCTTGTCGGCAACGGCTATGAGTGGAAAACTCACACTCAGACTTCCCCCGATGGCGTTGTCACCACTACCAGAGAGCTCGAGAAGAGCACGTGGTCACCAAATGCAATCCGTTACGGCATCTCCATGGGCATCCGCCTCGACACGCTCTGGCCACAGGCGATCAGAGGTCTAAATAATAACCCACTCTTTGGCAGTGGCTACGGCACGCTTTCCAAGATTGAAAACTCACAATACACCGAGGCAGATAGTACCGACAATAATTATTTGCGCACATTGGGCGAAACCGGCCTGATTGGCTTTGTACTTTTTTATGGCTTTATTCTTGTCGCTATGCGCACGGTCAAACGGAAATTGCCAGAACAAACTGGCATTTTACATGCACTGAGTATTGGCTATCTCGGAGCAAGCGCGGGCTTATTGCTCAATGCGTTATATATAGATGTGTTTGCAGCCTCCAAGGTCGCCTTCATCTACTGGGGAGTCTCTGGGCTGACGCTGAGCATGGTCGCCAGAGCAGAGGGTTTGCACGCCTTGCAAACACTCTTTGGCCACCTCAATCGCCACAAGTCATTGTATGTAGCTGTGCTCCTCAGTTTTTTCATTCTCCATCAGAATCCACTGGCTACAAACTCACGCCTGCACGCATTTGACACTTCCAGCAAGTCTCTCGAGAATTTTGTAGCCGCCCGCTGTTTTATAAAAACACACTCGTTTGATCTTTGCCGCAGCGATGGTTCTAAGGCTGGTAGTAACTTCACTGTGTATAGCGTTCTGCTCGTACCGTTTGTGTGGCTATCAAAAAATCCGGCAGTGTATTACCACCTGAACTTCTCGCTGGTCTTACTGGTCTTGATAGTTGTGCACAAAAAAATTGCTAAAAAATCATTCCTGAGCTTGCTCTTTATCGTCGGTATGGCATATGAATACGGCTTTAGTCGTGGTCCGCTGGAAGATATACAACTGCTGCGACTACTTATTCTTACTCCTGTCAGCCTCTGGCTGCTGCAGAAATTTCTCCTGCATGGCAAACACGCCCGCGTAACTAAAATCGTTATCTATGGCGTCCTCATGTTTATTCCCGTTCTGCGGACCGATTTTGCACACAGCTTCATCGAAAGCTTCCGCAACGTCGAACAAGTAGTCAAACGCGATTCGGTCCTACAAGCAAATGTTTCCCTCAAAGAAAATAGTTACCTCATCACCACGCTTTCTCCTTATTACACTGATCTCTACAGTAGCCAACTGTACCAAGTGCTGCCGCTTTCGTCGGCGCAAGTCTACACAAACCTGCTCGAGCAGGGGAGCAAACTCTTTTTGACCGAGCAGGGTATATCCGAAAACAAAATGTTCTTTGACGATTTCACCAAACTGCGAAAAAATTTCGATGTGCGTTATCTCACAATCGACTGTTTCGACAAGTGCTCGCTGTATACTGTGAAATCGCTTTCAGAAAAGATTTCGCCAATACCAAGCACAATCACAACTCGGCCACTCAATCCAGCCAAGCTCCCAGCAAGTTATTCCTTTGCAGTCGTTGCCAATCGATATGACGAGAATGCGCTGGCAGAAAAGACAATTCTCACTAAACTAGCTGGACTGCAAACTGAGCCGTTCGAGTTCTTGATCGTCACCGGCGATATCGTCAATACACGCGACAAAGGTGCCATACCAACCATCAACGCCTTGCTAACTGACAATTCTCCCTATCCAATTCTCTATAACCCAGGCAACTATGATCTTCTACCGCAAAAACCGTATGACATTCACAGTGAGCGTTTTTACTCAGATCGTGATTACTTCATCACGCTGGATATCGGAGCAGACTCCGTGGCGACCAATGAGCAGCGGATTTTTGTCTTCAACGCGTTACTCGAACTAGAACAGTTGCCCGATATTAAAAACCTGTTTATCATCTCGCACGATCTCAACTGGCAAGATCAGTCAAATCAAAAAAACTTTATCCACCAACTCGATGCGAAGTTGCGTGAATTCCCAGATTTAGATGTGTATGTTTTGACCGCGGATCATGGTGACGCCGAGAGTGAAACCGCGCTGAAAAAGGGGAATATAACCTACCGAGCAGGTAGTTTGAGAGCGAAAGTTGATGCAACTGGAATTGTCAGTATTAGTTCAGAGACTCTCTAACCCTCCGCAAACCCTCCGCAAAACTAACCTGTGGCGACCAACCAAGTACCTGACGCGCTTTTGAAATATCTGGCTTACGTCGAGTGGGATCATCGCCTGGCAAATCTTTAAAGATTATTTCTAGCTCTGGTTTGTCAAATGCCTTTTTCACCAACTCTGCTGTTGCGAGTGCCGTATGTTCTTCATTTGGATTACCAAGATTGATCGTTTCTCCGGCCAGATCCTCAAGCGTGCCCATCAGAACAATACCAGCAACCAAATCGGACACATAACAAAATGATCGCGTTTGTGAGCCGTCACCATAGATTGTGAGTGGTTCGGAATCCATTGCTTGGCGGATAAAATTTGGAATAATCCGCCCATCGGCCAAATCCATACGTGGGCCATAGGTATTAAAAATCCGCACAATGCGGACATCCATGCCAAAATCTCTCGCGTGTACGCCACAAATTGTTTCACCAAGTCGCTTGGCTTCGTCGTAACACGAGCGCACACCATTGGGATTAACATTGCCCCAATAGCCCTCAACTTGCGGATGCTCTGCAGGATCCCCATATGTTTCAGACGTGCTAGCAAAAACAAATCGCGCCTGAGGCGCATGTTCCTTGAGGTGTTGCAGTAGGTAATGTGTGCCAATCGAGTTCACCAGGTAAGTCTCAACTGGGTGAGCCTGATAGCGAGGCGGACTGGCGGGGGAAGCAAGGTGAAATACAACATCTGGTGACAAACCAGCAGGCAAGTACTTTGCGGCTGGCTGCGATACGTCTGCTTTTATGAAATGAAAATTACCGTTGCTCTCAAGATGGTCTATATTTTTCGCCTGGCCAGTGATAAAATTGTCAATACCATACACTGTGTAGCCCATTTTTAATAACGAATCACATAAGTGCGAGCCGACAAAACCTGCGGCTCCAGTTACGATGGCTGTTTGGTCACTACGATTCATGAAATTATTCTACCGTATTCTTACTTAGAAAGGTGGCTAAAATGCCTGAGCAATCACAACTAACTGAACAAGACTATATTAGGATAGCCGGTTATGTAAAAAATGATGAATGGCCTTCTTTTTGGGATGAGGTTCTAATACTTGCATTGCAAAATCCAAAAAATGAAAAGTTGATCGGGCAACTCAAAACAGCTGCTACGCCTAGCAGTTCTGACAAATAATCTCTATAATTCTTCTTGTGCGCAAATTATTTGTTTCTACAACTTTTCCGTTATATCTCATTCTACTGGTGGCTTTGGTACTGCGAATACCACTTTTGACGGGATCATTTTGGCTTGACGAAGCCGCGCAAGCTTTGGAAAGTACCAGACCACTTTCCCAGCAATTAGACATTGTTGCCGACTTTCAACCGCCACTGCTGCATCTCGTTACTCATTTTGCGAGTTACTTTTCAACTGCAGAATGGTGGCTGCGTACTGTCGGCGCGCTCATTCCAGGCTTGGTGACCATTGCTTTCAGCTATGTACTCTTGCTTCGTGCCGCAAATAAAAAAACTGCCATTATTGGATCACTTTTACTCAGCACCTCATCTCTGCACATCTATTTTTCTCAAGAACTTCGGCCGTATGCCCTGCCGGCTATGTTCGCTGTCATCTCGTGGTGGGCGCTGTACGAAAAACGTTGGCGCTCATTTACAGCCAGCACAATACTTGGTTTGTATAGCTCGTATCTGTTTCCTTTTTTGCTTTTTTCTCAACTTGTCTGGCAACTTGTTGTGGTGAAGGAAAAGCGAAGAGAGTTCTTTTCGTCAATAGCACTTTCGGCCGCGCTTTTTGCGCCTTGGCTACCCATGTTTTTTGCACAACTACAAACAGGCCAACTCTTGCGCCATGACTTGCCGGGCTGGGATACAGTCGTCAGCGTTCCACAAGAAAAGGCGTTGCAGTTGGTTTTTGCCAAGTTTATATTTGGTCTGAGTGATCTCTCACTTTCGCCAACCTATCTACTCATTGCAGGCCTGATTGGTCTTGGTATAGCTTTTCTATGCATCCATTTCTGGCCAAAGACGCCAAGTAAAAAACGCAGATTACTTGCGTTACTACTGCTCTGGACTGGCCTGCCACTGCTCGTTGGTTGGTTGGTCTCTTGGATTATTCCCGTGATCGAGCCCAAGCGTTTACTATTGTCATTAGCTGGTTTTTATGGCCTTGCTGCCTACCTGTCGGTTTTGGCTGCCCAACAAAAAAGTCGAGCAGTTGCCTGGACTGGTCATATCCTAATTGCAACACTTCTCACCCTTACTATTTGGAGCACAACAAATTACTACACCAACGCCAAACTGCAGCGAGAGGATTGGCGAGGCAGTATCGCAAAAATAGAGCAGACATATCCTACTCAAGATACCGTCGCGCTCTTTATCTTTCCTGATCCATTTGCTCCCTGGCGGTGGTACGCAGATCCCAAGATCAAAACCCTTACGACCAAGACCATTTTTATAACCAAAGATACCCAACTGCGGGATTTGCTCGAGCCAACGCTTGACTACACGTACCTGGTAGTGTTTGATTATCTACAGGATCTGACTGACCCGAATCGATTAGTCCGCGCAGAGTTAGAAAAATTTGGTTTTCGGGAGACTGGTTCATTCTCAACTGAGAATCTTGGTTTTGTTCGCATCTTCACGAACAAACAAACTATGGAAAATAATGGATAGCACTATGTCTCAAGCAATTCGCGTCGGCATCGACATTACTTCTGTACTCTACGGTAGAGGCGTTTCGCGTTACACGACGAATCTCACTCGACACTTGCTTGCCAATAAGCGAGTAAAAATGAGCTTATACGGTTCATCATTGCGACAAAAAACAGAACTCGAAAAAATTGCCAAAGAATTAAAAGACGCCACAGAGCAAAAGGCGCACACTGTCATCCGCAACTATCCACCTTCGCTGTACAACTTTCTCTGGTACAAACTTGGTTACCCAAAAATCCGTTCTGCCATGCCAGAAATTTCTTTGTTTCACTCCTGGGACTGGCTACAACCACCAGATAGAGATCTGCCGTTAATTTCGACCATCCACGACCTCTCGATGCTTAAATACCCAGAGACAGCCCACCCGCAGATCATGAGTATGCACCAGAAATCCTGGGAGGTACTCAAGAAGCGCAATGCACATATTATTGCGGTGAGTAGGGCAACAAAACATGACATCATCTCTTACCTAGATATTCCCGCTGAACGCATCCATGTCGTGCACGAGGCATTGCCAGATGAGGCCATGCTCGTCAATACACATTTGACTGAGGCTCGGTACGAACAACTCAAGGTGGAGCTGCAACTAACAAAGCCCTATATTTTATTTGTTGGCACCAGAGAACCAAGGAAGAATTTGGCTCGGCTGATTGCTGCTTGGCAATCGCTCAACATTCCAGATCTAGAATTATTGATCGCGGGGAGTGTAGGTTGGGACAAAACAGACGATCTAGCAAAGACTCCTGGGCTGCGATTTTTGAATCGTGTAAGCGATGAAGCTCTCTCCGTTCTCTATGGCGAAGCAAATGTCTTTGCATTTCCGTCACTCTATGAAGGTTTCGGCCTACCAATCCTTGAGGCATTTCACCATGGCACACCTGTCGTGACATCAAACTGTTCAAGCATGCCAGAGGTGGCAGGAAACGCAGCCGAGCTGGTTAACCCACTCTCAGAGCAAAGCATTGCTGCAGGTCTGAGCAAAGTGCTCAACGAAAGTTTGGCAGACCAGCGAAAACGTTTACAAAAAATGATTATTCGCTCGCAAATGTTTAGTTGGAATCGCGTTGCAGATCAGACTATCGATGCCTACGAGCAAACGATCCAGACTTTTGTGTCATAATAAATAATGGCACCCCACCGCATAGCAATTGATGGCAACGAAGCAAATGTGCAAAACCGTGTGGGGAGCAATATTTTCGCTTTTGAATTACTGCTAGAACTAGAAAAACAACTGGCACACAACCCCAATTGGGAAATTACTGTGTTGCTTACTATGCATCCACTCGCTGATCTTCCAGCCGAGCGCCCTGGCTGGAAGTATGTCATTTTACGCCCCAAACAACTCTGGACACAGTGGGCATTACCAAAATATTTATTTGCAAACAAAGACAGCCTCGATCTTTTCTTCACGCCAGGCCACTACGCCCCACGCCTCTCGCCAGTGCCATATATTTCGGCAGTACTTGATCTAGCATTCCTTTCACACCCAACATTATTTACTCTACGAGATCGTTTGCAACTTACGTACTGGACAAAATATAGCGTCAAACGAGCACAAAAAATCATTACTATCAGCGAAGCGTCGAAACAAGAAATTGCAGAAAAATATGGCATTGCGCCAAAAAATATCGTCGTCTGCTATCCGGCTATAGGAAAAGTAGAGAAAATTTCGGCACAACAAGCGCAACAAATTCTAAATAAATACTCTTTGCCCGAATCGTTCTTTATTTCGCTCGGTACCTTGCAACCAAGAAAAAACCTCATTCGTTTGATCGAAGCATTTGAGAGCTTTTCTCGCAAACAACAAGGTCTTGCAAAAATTTCAAAGCAGCAACACTTGGTTTTCGCTGGCAAAGAAGGCTGGCTGGCACAACCCATTCTTGATCGTATTGCAGAATCACCGTTCAAGGAAAATATTCACCTCACCGGATTTATCTCGGAACAAGAAAAATGGGTACTCCTGCGCGCAGCTACTGCTTCAATTTCTATTGGGCTTAAAGAGGGTTTCGGCATACCTGCACTCGAAGCACTCGAGGTTGGAACAATTCCTGTGGTGTCGAATACTACGAGTTTGCCAGAAGTAGTGGGGCAAGCCGGCATTCTTGTTGATCCAACAAATTCGCTCGCGATTGCAGATGGACTCTGGCAAGTTGCCACACTCAAAGCTAGAGACCGAGCGGTGCTCCGAAAAAAGGGCAGAGAACAAAAAGCAAAATTTACCTGGAGCAAAACAGCCGCCACAGTACTTGATCTCTGGCAAGCTGTACTCGATATCTCATGATAACTATTTTAGGCATTGATCCGGGATATGATCGACTTGGATGGGCAATAGCAACAATACAGCAGCGAAAAATGTCGCTCGTCGCCTACGACTGCATCGTCACCGACAAAACACAGGATTTTCTCCAGCGCATGGGCGCTATCACCGCCGAGCTTGAATCTATCCTAACGAAATATCAACCCAATGAACTTGCGATCGAAACACTCATTTTTGCGCGCAATACAACAACTGCTCTCAAGGTGAGCGAAATTCGCGGCTCAGTCATCACCACAGCAACTGGGCACAACATTGCTGTTTCCCAATATAACCCTATGACCATTAAGCAATCCGTGACTGGCTATGGCAAAGCTGACAAGCAAGCTCTCAACAAAATGTTACGACTGCTTTTCCCAAAGATCGGCAAAGTTTCGCACGATGATACAATGGACGCGATCGCGGTTACACTCGCACACGCGCTGACGCTTCACCAGATTCAATTGTAACTATGATTGCACATTTGACCGGCACACTACTCGAACTCAGCTCCCCAATAATTTTACAGGTTGGGGGAGTGGGATACGGTGTTCACGTCTCAGGCAAACACCTCGCGACCTGGTCCGAGGGACAAGAACTCTCACTCTGGATTCACACCAACGTAGCCGAAAAAACACTCGAGTTGTTTGGCTTTCCCGATAAAAAAGAAAAAGAGTTGTTTTTGCTGTTGCTGCAGGTATCAGGCGTCGGACCGAAGACAGCGCTGCAACTCAGCTCACTCGGTGGCGAGCAAATCAGCCGTGCGGTACGAGCGGGGGAAGTACGTTTTTTCTCACAAGTGCCTCGCGTGGGCAAAAAACTAGCGCAAAAAATTATCATTGAGCTGGCCAGTAAACTCGGCAGCCTCGAAGAACTACAACTCGGCACGCTCGACACTGATCACGCAATGCTCCTAGAAGCAATGCTGTCACTTGGCTATGAGGAGCATGTGGTGTATGACACAGTAAGCAAAACTGACATGAGCAGCATCACTCTCGAGCAAGCCCTCAAGCAAACTATCCAAGCGTTTGGAAACAGCAAGCAATGAAAAAAACCGACGAACCGGAGGATATTTCACCAGAAGAAGCTGAGTTATTTACAAACTTGCGAGCGCAAACTTGGCCTGAATTTTTTGGGCAAGAAAATGTAAAAAAATCACTTTCTATCGCAATCGAAGCCGCGCGCAACCGCGAAGAACCGCTCGACCACTTATTACTCTATGGCCCACCAGGTCTTGGCAAAACCACCCTTTGCCACCTGATTGCAAACGAGCTCAATGTCCAAACAAAAATTACTTCTGGCACCGCTCTTACCAAAGTGGGTGATTTGGCGGCCATCATCACAAACCTCAATCCGGGCGATATCTTGTTTATCGATGAAATTCACCGTTTGCCAAAAGCCGTAGAGGAAACATTATATCCGGCCATGGAAGACTACGCGCTCGATGTTGTGATTGGCAAAGGTCCCACTGCGCGTTCAATTAGACTTGATCTACCGAAATTTACCCTAGTTGGTGCTACGACAAAATTTGGTTTATTGTCGGGACCATTTCGCGACCGCTTTGGCATTATCCACCGACTTTCTTACTACGAATTGCTCGCGCTCCAGACCATTTTGCTGCACTCAGCCAAAAAACTAAACGTCACACTTCTCGAGTCTGGCGCAGTAGCCATTGCACAACGCGCACGAGGGACTCCAAGAATTGCGCTGAAATTACTCAAGCGAGTTCGTGATTATTTGGAAGTGAACCATCACCCCGAAATTACCGGTGAACTCGTACAAACAGCACTCGATTTGTTTGAAATTGACCAGCTTGGGCTAGACGATAGCGACCGTCGTTTGTTGACCTTGATTATTGATAAGCATCAAGGTGGCCCAGTCGGACTTAGCACGCTCGCGGCTGCGCTCCACGAAGATATGGTGACAATCGAAGAAGTGATTGAGCCGTACCTTATGCAGATTGGCTTTCTCAAACGCACCTCGCAGGGTAGAATGACTACGGAGGCTGCCAAAGCACATCTCAAAAACTCGAGTAAATAGGCGTATAGTTGGTATATATATGACTCTAGAACAGAAAATCATTCGTCGCCTCACCGCAATTTGGCTGGAAAGTGTCACTGGTTTTCTTTGGTGGGGAGTGGGCAATGTGCCACTACATCACGTTCGCCGTTTTTTTTATCGTTTGTTTGGTATGAGCATCGGTTCGGGCTCAACCCTACACATGGGTGCGCGAATTTATGATCCAAACCACATAACTATTGGTGAAGACACCATCATTGGTGAGCGAGCGACACTTGATGGCAGACAACAGCTGGCAAATTCACGAGGCGGAATTACTATCGGCAATCACACAGATATTGCATCTGAAGTCATGATTTGGTCTAGCGAGCATGATATTTCTAGCCCAGATTTCGCGGCCATTGAAGCCGCTGTTTCAATCGGCGACTATGTTTTTATTGGTCCAAGAGCAATCATTTTGCCAGGCGTTACGATTGGCTCTGGCGCAGTTATTGCTGCAGGTGCGGTCGTTACCAAAGATGTAGCAGCAAACACCATTGTTGGCGGAGTTCCGGCGAAAGCAATTGGCGAGAGAAACCCAAATAATTTGCACTACCGTTTGGGCAGAGCCCGCTGGTTTCAATAACGTCTCATGCGAGTAACAATCATTATTGTCTCTTTCAACACCAAGGACCTCACGCTCCAAGCACTGCACGCTGTTGCCAATTCCTTTCCCTCAACTAGCAACCTTAAAAAATCAACAGAAATTATTGTTGTCGACAACAACTCATCTGATGGGAGTGCGACAGCAGTTGAAAAACTCAGCACAACCTTTTCCTTGCCGCTCAAGGTACTGAGAAATCCCAAAAATACTGGCTTCGCGCATGCCAACAACCTTGCTATCAAACAAGCAAAAGGTGCGATTATTTTACTCCTCAACTCTGATACACAGGTGCAACCTGGGGCAATCGATCAGCTGTATCAAACTTTACTGCTTCCAGCCAATAACAAGCTTGGCATCTTGGCAGCAGCATTACAAAATCAAGATGGCTCACCACAACCACAAGGTGGGGCGATGCCAAATCTCTGGACACTCACCAACCACCTTCTCATGTTCGACGACATCCCAGTACTGGGGAAATTTTTGCCGTCAACACAGCACGCTGGCTCGAAAGGTTGGGTCGCCGCAACAGCAGTTGCGATAAAACGGGAAGTCTTTGATGAAATTGGCCTACTCGATGAAAATATTTTTATGTACGGTGAAGATGTTGAATTTTGCTTGCGGGCGCGATATCACCTTTGGCTGGTCGGCATCGAACCACAAGCCAAAGTAACCCACTTGCAAGCTGCGAGCTCAAGCAAGAAATCAGCCATACTCGGAGAACTGCTTGGCTATAAATTTATTTGGGCCAAACACATGCCGCTGTGGCAACGACCTATTGTCAATTTGATAATTAATCTGGGCGTACGGCTTCGTTGGTGGATTTTTGCTACAATAGGCAGAAGAGAACAGGCGGATCTATATCGCGATCTCTTAGGTAAGGTGTAGCAATGAAATGGATTGATCGGTATCTTCTGTTGGTACTTGGGGGCTTTTTAATTGGCTTTATCCCGCTCTATCCAAAGCTACCACTTTTTGATCTCATTCCTGGATACTTAGTTCGGGTTCGCCTCGAAGATATTTTTATCGCGCTGACCACTGCCGTTTGGCTCATACAACTAATACGGAAGAAGGTTACACTCAAAATCCCTCTAGCAAAGCTCTTTGGGTTGTATCTGCTTGCCGGCTTACTTTCTCTCATCAGCGCTATTTTTATTACCAAGACTATTCCCTTTGAACTGCTGCACGTAGGAAAATCTGCGTTGCATCTCCTGCGATATCTCGAGTACTTCACGCTCTTCTTTATTATTTTCTCGGCGCTCAAAACCAAAAAAGATCTTGGCATACTCCTCACCGTTAGCTTCATCACGCTGTTTGCTGTTTCTGTCTACGGAGTTGGGCAGCGCTATTTGTATTGGCCTGTGTACTCGACTATGAATAGAGAATTTAGCAATGGCTTACGTTTATACCTCACACCGCACGCACGCGTGCAATCTACCTTTGGTGGACACTATGATCTCGGAGGCTATCTTGTCCTCACGCTGCCATTTGTGCTGGCCGCGATCTATAGTTTTACCAAAAAAAAGCAACGACTTGCACTCTATATTCTGTTTTACTTTGGCATTTGGCTCATTACTGTCTCTGCATCTCGCGCTTCGTTTGGCTCACTCATCCTCGCACTGGCGGTTGTCGTTACAATCTTTGCGCTCCAACAAAAAACGCTGCTCAAAAAAATCACCTGGTTTTTGCGACAGTCTATTCTTATTGCAACTGGCTCAGGGTTACTTTTGGCACTTTTTGGTCAGGACATGTACGAGCGATTGATACAAATCCTAGAAGGCTTTCCCGCTGCCAATTCCTGGTACGAACAAGCAAATAAACAAGCCAAAGTAGTTTTCTACGAATATATCCCTGAGCATCTGAGTTTCTTACCAACGATAACGATCGACAAACCAGCAAATGGACTTTCAACCGACGAAGCGGCCGCAATTGTCCCAGTCCTCGTCCCATCTGATGAGCGACCGGTCACAAAGCAGCCGAGCGATGTCTACGTCAACGTACCAGACCAAAAGCTCGTGGCCACCGTCTCTGCAGAAGGGGTAGAAACCATGGTGCTGGTAGAAACTGAACGGGTGTACTCACAAAATGCGCTCGATCGCGGCCTCTCAGTGGCCATACGACTCGATACGCTTTGGCCACAAGCAATTGCTGGTTTTTATAGCAACCCGCTCCTGGGTTCAGGCTACGCCACACTGACCAAAGAAACTGTCCAGCAATTCACCGAAGCAGAGAGTACCGACAACAATTATTTGCGCTCCCTTGGAGAAACCGGCCTGGCCGGCTTCATAACGTTCTACGGCAGTATTACCGCTGCGCTCACGCTCACAATTCGTACACTACGTAAGAAAGCAGGCAAAAAACTCACTGCTTTTGAAAAAATCGTACTGATCGGATTCATCGCAGGAACGCTCGGACTCTTGCTCAACGCTGTCTACATTGATGTCTTTGTCGCCTCAAAAATTGCGCAACTCTACTGGGCATATGCCGGCATGGCCATGGCTGTCTACTTCTGGCATAAAAATGAAAAATAACAAAGCACTACTCGCCATCGTTGCACTCGCATTTTGCCTCAGATTGTTTTATATCAGCGACCCTGTTTTGGAGTGGCATAGTTTTCGCCAAGCAGACACAGCTTCTATCACCTATGAATATGTACAAAATGGTGTAGATATCCTGCACCCACGGTTTCATGATTTCTCAAATATCGCATCAGGAAAAGACAATCTTGAGGGCTATCGTATGGTTGAGTTCCCCTGGATTCATGCGCTTTTGGCAAGCATTCTTCGTCTCGTCCCACAGTTTTCTCTCGTTGTAGCCAGTCGTTTATTCAGCGTTCTATTTTCACTCGTCACGTTGCTGAGCTTATACTTTTTTGTAAAATTATTTTCAAATAAAAAAACTGCCTTGCTAGCCGCAGCTACCTTTGCACTCTTGCCGTATGCGGTTTTTTATAGTCGAGTGATTCTGCCAGATCCGATCATGCTGGCGCTGAGTACCGCCTCACTCACTTTTTTTGCCTACTGGCTCGAAAGAAATAAATGGTGGCAGTATCTAGCAAGTTTTGTACTCCTCGGTCTTGCTGCGCTCACGAAACCATTTGTGCTCTTCCTCGCACCAGTCTACCTCGCGCTGCTACTGGTGAAATTACTTGCTCGAAGTTTAAAAAAAGAACAGTTCTTTTGGAGTTTATTGTTGCCCGTCAGTCTTGTGCCGCTCCTGTGGTGGCGCAACTGGATTACGCAATTTCCCTCTGGAATTCCTGCTTCCGACTGGCTCTACAACGGCCTTATAAATGGCAAAGCGCCCCGTTTTCAACCAGTGTGGTTTCGCTGGCTTGGCTACGAGCGAGTAATGAAACTTATTTTGGGTTACTTCGGCACCGTCTTCTTCCTGCCAATCTTGTTGCACTGGAAAAAATTGCAAACTACAGAACTATTGGTATACGGTAGTTGGTGGGTCAGTATTGCGGCCTACTTCACTGTCATCGCACGTGGCAATATTCAACACGATTACTACCAGATACTTGCGTTGCCAATCATCTGTATCACCGTGGCCAAGGGAGCGATGCTACTTGCCAAAAAACTCCCCCCAGTTGTGGTGGCGGGACTCTATCTGCTTATGTTGCTCTTTTCCTACAATCTGGTCAAAGAGTACTACAAGATAAACCACTGGGAATACCAACGAGCCGGGCAGCGGGTGCAAGAGCTCGTGCCGAAAGATGCCATCGTGATTGCACCAGCTTTTGGAGACACTTCATTTTTGTTTCAGACAAGACATCGTGGCTGGCCGATTGGTTTCGAGATTGACAAAAAAATTGCTATGGGTGCACAGTACTATGTGACAACAAGTTATGATGATGAGGCAAGAATGCTTGAATCACAGTATGAAACGGTAGAGAAGACTCCGGAATATCTTATCTTTAATCTACAAAACCCACTATGAAAATCCTCATGCTCACTCCCTATCTGCCGTACCCGCTTCTCTCGGGTGGACAGATCCGCACCTACAATTTGCTGAAGCAACTGTCTGAAAAACACCAAGTGACGCTTTTTTCACTGATTAAAGATCAAGATGAAACGAAGTATATTCCAGAACTTTTGAAGTACTGCGCCGACGTCCGCGTGTTTCGGCGGTCAAAAACTCCTTTTACTCTCCGCAACATTGCAAAAACTGCAATTTCCTCATACCCTTTTTTGGTAATTCGCAATTATGTGTCAGAGGTAACTCAAGCAATTGAACAAGAACTCCAGCGAACTGATTTTGATCTCCTCCATGCCGAGACCTTTTATATGATGCCGCATCTGCCAAAAACAAAAACCCCGACTATTCTTGTCGAGCAAACCATCGAGTATTTGGGCTATGAGAGTTATGCAAAACAAGCGTTTCCACTCATTCGACCACTGCTTAATCTTGATATCAAAAAAATTAAACGTTGGGAGTCATACTACTGGGAACGAGCAGATCAGCTTATCGTCATGAGCGAGCAAGACAAGGACTTCATTAAACAAACTACGAAAGTACAAAATGACATTGCCGTTGTCGCCAATGGAGTTGACGCAGCATGGTTTAGCGAAAAACCAAAAATTTCCCACAAAAACCCAACTGTGCTGTTTGTCGGTACCTTTAAGTGGCTGCCGAATAGGGAAGCCGTGCGATATCTTGTGCACGAGATTTGGCCCCACATTTTGGCAAAACTTCCAAACGCAAAATTGCATATTGTCGGCAACGCTCCAACTGATGAGATTAAAAAATTTGAGCACGAGTATCCAAATATAGTAGTCAAAGGCAGGGTAGAAGACATTCGCGACGCATTTGCAGTGGCAGATGTACTAGTAGCGCCAGTCTTTAGCGGCAAAGGCACACGCTACAAAGTGCTCGAAGCAATGGCGTCTGGAACTCCACTTGTTGCCACACCAACTGCGGTTGAAGGACTACACTTGCAAGAGAACACCCACGCGCTTATTGGAAACACCGGAATAGAGCTTGCGAAACAAACACTGATACTATTAAACTCAGCGTCATTACGAGAAAAGCTTGCGCAGGCAAGTAAACAGTTTGTGCAGAAAAACTATGATTGGCAAAGTATTTCATCACAGCTTGATATAATCTATCGACACATCGGAGCCAGCAATGAAAACAAGTAAGCCAGATTTAGAACTTATTTTTCTCAACTACAACAGTGATTTTTGGATAGAAAAAGCACTAACTTCACTACAAAAATTTTACCTTAAAAAGACAAAACTGAACGTGGTTATCACCATTGTTGACAACGCAAGCAGCGATAGCTCGCTAGAATCAGTGGCAGAATGTTGCCCAAAAGGAAAGATTATAAAACTCGATGAAAATCTTGGATTTGCAGAAGCAAACAATAAGGCACTCGCACTTTCGGAAGCCCGTTACACTATGTTACTCAATTCTGATGTAGAGTTTACCCCTGGATCCAACCTCGACGAGCTTGTTGCGTATATGGATGCAAATCCAAAAGTTGCAGTAGTTACCCCAAAGCTGACATTCTTTTCTGGCAAACTCGATCCGGCCTCGCACCGTGGCGAACCAACCATCTGGGCATCATTGACCTACTTTGCCAGACTCGAACAATTATTTCCACAATCTGAAAAATTTGCCCAGTACCACCAAACATTTAAAAATTTCAATGAGATACACGAAATTGACGCTTGCTCTGGCGCTGCATTTTTATCTCGTACAGCACTCTATAAAAAAGTTGGCTTGCTCGATGAGCAATTTTTTATGTATGCGGAAGACCTGGATTGGTGTCGACGATTTAGAGAAGCTGGATACAAAATTGTCTTCATCCCCAATGTGACAATCATTCATCATAAATATAAATCAGGTATCAAACAGTCGTCACAAAGTATTGCGCAAAAAACGCAATTTCACTTTTACAACACCATGCTACAATATTACGATAAACACTATGCCAAAAGGTATCCAACTGTGATACGCTGGCTACTTAAGTATTTTCTCGCTCTAAAGAAAGGCGGACTATGAACAATAAAGCACTGCAATTTAAGATTAAAAATCTTAGAACCACGTCGATACAACACACGATGGAAGGGCTCTTTGTTGTCGTTTCTAGTTTATTTGTGACGGCACTGTTGCCCTCACTCTTAATCAAATACCTGTATGCAAACGCACAATTGTTTGAGCAACCAAAACTTCTTGAATACATTCCTGTAGCGACATTTGCCATTTCTGCCGCATACATCGTATTCGTCATTTTTGGCAACATCACTCGTGGCGCAAAAATTCGCCAAGCAGAAGCAGAGCTCGCTATTGCAAACTCTCTCGTCGCAAACGATATGGGTACAACCCAAGAAGAATTGGCAGAGCTTGAAAAGATCGTAGACAGTGCTTTGGCAAAGCCAAAGAAAGCAGGTCGTCCTAGTGTCAAAAAAGCTATGACTACACGAAAGAAAAGCGCTAAATAATACAGTGCTCAGAATTGGAATCGATTGCCGGCTGGCTGGACTCAGTCATGCCGGCATAGGTCGGTACATCTCAAGCTTCGTTCCAAAAGTTCTTTCTCTACTCCAAGATGAAGCAGAAGTTGTACTTTTTTGTTCAACCAAAGAACAAGCGCGAGATCTTTGTTTTGCAAAGTCGCCTCGTATAGAGATCGTTATTGCTCCCTACAAACACTACTCACTTGCAGAGCAGACTGTATTTTTATCCGTTCTCAACAAACAAAAATTAGACCTACTGCATGTTCCACATTTTAATGTGCCGTATTTTTACGCAGGAACTTTTGTCGTCACGATTCATGACCTGCTGTGGCACAAACAACGCGGCCTACAAGTGACAACTCTCAACCCCGTGGTGTATTGGCTCAAGTATTTTTTCTACACTCACATCGTCGCACGAGCTGTCTCGCGTGCAAAAAAAATCTTCGTACCATCACAAACAATTGCGACTGAATTAGCGGCTACGTACCCTATAGCAAAAGAAAAAACCGTAGTTACTTACGAAGGAGTCGGCGATAGTTTACTCAAAGTACAATTACCAACACTTGCGCGCAAAACCAATACCTTACTCTACGTTGGCTCTCTCTATCCACACAAAAATATCGCAATCGTTTTGCAGTTACTACAACAACACCCAGAGCTGAAGCTTGAAGTAGTTACCGCGCGCTCTGCCTTTGTAAAACGTGTAAAGCAGCAAATCACTGCGCTCAAAGTTCAAAACCAAGTACAATTCTTTTTGTCTATAGATGACAGAGCGCTGGCCAAGCGGTACCGGGAAGCAACTGCTCTCATTCAACCTTCTTTTTCTGAAGGCTTTGGCCTTACTGGTCTAGAAGCTTTGATGCAAAACACACCAGTACTAGCCTCAGACATTCCTATATTCCATGAAATTTATCAAGCCTATGCGACATTTTTTGATCCAAGAAATATCACCTCACTCGAAACAGCGTGGAACTCAGTAGCAACTCATAAACAAGAAGTGACACTGCCTGACAACTTCAGCAAGCGCTACAACTGGGACACGCTTGCAAAACAAACACTCGATGTCTACCGCAACGCACTTACCTAAACCAAAAATTTGCCTCGTCTACGACAGACTAACTACTCAATATGGAGGAGCAGAGTACCTTCTGCAGCAACTGCTCGAGGTCTTTCCAGACGCGCCACTTTTCACCGCTTTGTATAACCAATCTATAATCAAATGGGTAGACAAAAAACGAGTTCATGCACTGCTTACTACGCGCTCACAAATCGCAAATAAACTCTATCCGTTTTTTGCCCCACTGCTACCACTTGCGTTTGAATCTTTGGATTTGAGTTCATATAGCATCGTCATTTCCATCAGTAGCGCCGAAGCAAAAGGCGTGCTCACCAATCCAAACCAACTGCATATCAATTATCTCTTTAGCCCACCAAAGTATCTGAAAACAAAAAATAATGCCTATCTTCGTTCGTATGGAGTTTTTAAGTTGCCCGGTATGCTTGCACTAGCCCAGTTGCCACTCCGATACCTTCGCTGGTGGGATCAAGCCGCTGCAGCACGACCTGATTACATTATTCCCATTTCAAAAACTATGCATACTCAGCTATCTGGCAGTTATGCCAAAAACTCACTCGCTCCAATCTATCCACCAGTTGCCGCTCAAACTGCGGCGCATTCTGGCAAGTCCCCAACAAAAAAACCTTATTTCTTATCACTTTCAAGATTGGTTTGGTATAAACGAATCGACATTGCAATTGCGGCAGCACAAAATACAAACTCGCTTTTATTGATTGCTGGTGAGGGCACAATGAAATCAGAACTGCAGAAACAAGCGGGCCAGCTGGCTGCAAACCGTCTTGTAGGCGAATCGATTACTGAGTGTGTTAAAAACGCACTCGCGAACGAGCAAATAATAATTTTCCTGGGACCCGTATCTCCACAAGAAAAAAATAATCTGTTATCAAACGCTCAGGCAACCGTACAAATGGGCACGGAAGACTTTGGCATTGTGGCAATTGAGAGCCTCGCGCATGGCACACCAGCGATCGTATTTTCACAGTCGGGCGCAGCCGAAATTATCAGAAATGAACGTGATGGTTTGGTGCTTGCTAACCAAACAGAGAAAGATCTTTCTCTCGCTTTCAAACGTGTACAAATGATGACCTTTTCTCCCAACAACTTGAGAGAGCAAGCAAAAAAAGTCTCAGCAGAAAAATATAAGAAAGCAATGAAAACAATAGTGTATGATGTATGGAAAACTCATTGCAATGGAGTAAAAAACTATGCCTCATAACGAACACGTATACGCAGTATTGTTAGCCGGTGGCGGTGGCACTCGACTTTGGCCAAAATCAAGAGAGAAGACTCCAAAGCAATTTCTCAAACTTTTTGGCAACGAAACGATGCTTCAGTACACAGTGCATAGAATCACAAAGTTGGTGCCCTGGGAAAAAATTATTGTTGTGACTAACATGAAGTATCAATCTGAGGTACTAAAAGAACTCCCAAAAATTCCAAAAGAAAACATCATTTCGGAACCAGAAAAAAAAGATACTGCGCTCGCCATGTTGGTTGGAACGCTCTACGCTCGGTCTCTAGACAAGGACGCAATTATTATCAACTCTGCTTCCGACCATGTTGTGAGTGATGAAACAGAGTTTGTGAGAGTCATGAGAGCAGCCGTCCAGGTTGCCGCTGGCAATGAATCGATGGTAACTGTCGGGATTACCCCGACGCACCCCGCAACTGGGTTTGGCTACATAAAAATCGGCCATGATCTCACAAAACTCGAAAAAGGCTTGTCGCTTTTTTCAGTTGATAGTTTCACTGAAAAACCAAACCAAGCTACCGCGAGAGCTTTCATTTCTACTGGCAGGTATTTTTGGAATGCCAACATGTATGTTTGGTCTAGCACTGCCTTAATCAACGCTTTTGCGAAACATATGCCCGAAATGTTACATCAAACTGAACGGCTTACGGAAACAAAAGGGACAGCATTTGTTGAACTATTACCAAAGATATACGCAAAATCAGAAGCTATTTCAATCGATTATGCGATTTCCGAAAAAGCTGAAAATCTTGTCTTAATACCTGGAGATTTTGGCTGGAATGACGTCGGCGACTGGAAAGTTGTCTATGAACTCGAGAAAAGAGACGTCGATGGCAATGTTTTTCTTAGCGACTCAAATGAGCCAAATGTACTTTCAATTGGTTCTACCGATAATTTGGTGCATGCTAACGGGCGATTGGTTGCACTTGTCGGCATCAAAGATATGGTTGTAATTGACACAAACGAAATTTTAATGATCATTCCCAAAAACCAAAGTCAGGATGTCAAAAAAATTGTCGAGCGCCTCAAAGAGGAGAAACAGGTAGAATACCTCTAAACCATGACATACCTAGCACAGAAACGCGTACTAGATCTTGTTGTTGCTCTCGGACTTATAATCTTATTTTTACCTGTTTGGCTGATTGTCCCCATCCTTATCTACTTCGACTCGGGACGACCAATTTTTTTCACCCACAAACGTGTTGGTCTCAATAACAAAGAATTCCACCTCTATAAATTTCGCTCCATGGTTATCGACGCCGATAATATTTTGCACAAACAAAATAAAAAGTTGCTCAAAGAATTTAAAGACAACGACTGGAAAATTCCAAATGATCCCAGAATCACCAAATTAGGAAAAATTTTGCGCTCGCTCACCATCGATGAATTTCCACAGCTACTCAATGTCTTACGAGGAGAGATGTCTATGGTTGGACCAAGAGCATATGTCCGCAGAGAACTTGAAGAACAAAGTGAGCGGTACCCCGAGACAAAACCATACATCAGTCAAATATTGAGCATCAAACCTGGAATAACAGGTCCCTGGCAAACGAGCGGTAGAAATGAGATTCCATTCATTCAACGATCTAAAATGGATGCAGACTATGCGACAAATTCTTCGCTACTACGAGACATACAGATTTTAATCAAAACCCCACAGGCGATGATTTCAAAGTGGTGATTGGAGCAGAGATCACTTCTTTGCTATACTAAAAACTCATATGAACCTGCCGCAGAATTTTGAACCAGAAATTATTCCAGAAATTACTCCAGAAATATCTGCTCCGCAAAACTGGTGGCTCGCTCGTAAGTCATGGCAAAAAGTGGCTATCACTGCTTTGGTCATTTTCACTATTTTCATTGGAGTTGGCGCGACACTAGCCCTCAAAACATATCGCGTACTCCAATCATTGCAATTCCAGGCCGGTGAAGTTCAAATTGTCAGTCAAGAAACCTATGGTCATTTTAAGGCGCAAAATTTGCCACCAATTCAAGAAAACCTCAATCAACTTGAAGGGCGATTACAAGAAATGAAAGCAACATACGAACAACTTTCATTTTATAGAGCCATTCCAATTGCTCGAAATTACTATCTGGATGGTGAACACAGTTTCGTTGCAGCTCAATCAGGTTTGTCTGCCGCGAAAAAATCGATCGATACACTCGTACCCTACGCCGATGTGCTCGGTTTTTCTGGTGAAGGTTCATTTCAAGGTGGAACCGCCGAAGACAGATTAAAAATAATACTCGAAACACTCGATAAAATTGCACCTATTCTTGACGAAATTGCAGCAGACTTACGCACCACAGAATCAGAATTGGCACAAATTTCTCCGGATCGTTATCCAGAAACTATCAAAGACATGCCAGTCAGAGCTTCAATTTTGCAGGCCCAAGAAATTTCCCGTGCTGCCGTTATAGCGGTAACAGAGTACCGCCCTGTGATTGAACAACTACCAAGCATTGCTGGTGGCAGAGGAGAGCGAAAGAAATATCTTGTGCTGTTTCAAAACGACGCAGAACTACGGCCAACTGGTGGTTTCCTCACCGCCTTTGCTGTTATTAATATCGAGAATGGCAAAGTAGAACCAGAAAAATCGGATGATATCTACGAGCTAGACAAAAAATACAGAAGTAAATTACCGATTCCAGAAGAATTGGGACGCTATCTCACGACCGAGAAATCGTGGAACCTTCGAGATATGAATATTTCTCCAGATTTCAAAGTTTCCATGGAGCAGTTCTTTCCAGAGTACAGTAGTGTTCCTGGAGAACCTGATAACATCGACGGCATCATTACTGTAGACACAAAAGTCCTCACTGACTTGCTTACAGTACTCGGACCAGTTGAAGTACCGGGTTATGGTCTGTTTTCTAGTGAAATTGATCCACGCTGCGACTGTCCAGAAATTATCTATATTTTGTCTGAGATTATTACCAGACCTACTCCATATCTCCGAGATGATCGCAAAGGAGTCCTTGGTCCACTCATGCGCTCAGTACTAACCAAGTCTTACTCCAGTCCAAAAACTATTTGGCCACAGCTCTTTCAAACTGGTCTAGAAAATATTGCTGGCAGACACATCCAGTTCTATTTCTTAGATCCAGCCGCGCAAGCTGCAGCAGAAACCTTGAACGCTGCGGGCAGACTCATCCCAGAACCAGATTCTGACTTCCTCGCAATCGTAAACGCAAATCTAGCTGGTGCTAAATCAAACTTGTTCGTCACGTATGACATTGAACAAACTGTGTCGGCTCCACAAGATGGATTCATCACAAAACAACTCGAGATAACCTACAAAAACTCAAGAAAGTCGGATAACTGCAATCTCGAAGCTGGTTTACTGTGCCTCAACTCAACTCTGAAAGATTGGACAAGAATTTATGTGCCAGCAGGTAGCGAGGTAATTAGCTCAGAAGGTTTCAAAGAAGATGCGCGCATGACCGAAGAACTTGGATTCTCCGTTATCAACGGCTTCTTTAGTCTAGAGCCACTTGGTTCTGCCAAGATCAAGCTTGAGTATAAGGTTCCGTACACCAATCAAGATTTGTATCAGCTAAAAATTTGGAAACAGGGTGGCATCGATTCTATTCCTGTACTCCTGGACACCAATGGTACTCAAGAACAACTCGAGATACTAAAAGATACAACATACTCAGTCGCATTTTGAGCATAAAGAATTGATGGCAGCTCACACTTTTAATGTTACCGGTATCGTTCTCAAACGATACAATGTTGGCGAACTCGACAGAGCGATCACTATACTCACCAAAGAAGAAGGAAAAAGTGTGTACATCGCCAAGGGCGTACGTCGGATCGGTTCATCGAGCGCAGGTAATCTCGAGCCTGGTTCGTTAGTAACCGCACACTGCATCAAAACCAAGTCTATCCCGCTCATCACCCAAACAAAACTCCATCTACAAGCGCTTGAGAGCACCAACTCGCTCTCGCAAGTGAGAAGAGTGCAACAGTTACTCGAAATTTTTGACTGCCTCTTTGTCCCTGAAGAACTGGACGACACAATGTTTGCTCATATCACCGCGCTGTATTCCGCTGTCATACAAAAGCAAACCGCCCTCTCTGAGCTACGCTCAAAGATCGTCGATCTCGTACGACTGCTTGGCTATGATATTTCTAGTGAAGAAGGAGCATCACTCTCAGAACAATTGGCCACTATTTTTGAACGTCCGCTGAGAAGTTTTGAGTACTTACTAGTCAAATAGCTACCAGATTGCTACAATCTCGAGTACATGCAGATAACTCCAACCACACTTGATTCCCTCGTCAGTCTGACAAAACGCCGCGGCTTTGTATTTCAAACCTCGAGCATTTATGGTGGTTTGGCTAACTCATACGACTACGGGCCGCTTGGTGTTGAGCTGCTTCGCAATATCAAAAATCTCTGGTGGCAGACATTTATTCATCAGCGTGAAGACATGGTTGGTCTCGATTCGCAAATTCTATTGCATCCCAAAACATGGGTTGCTTCTGGTCATACAACTGCATTCAATGATCCTCTCGTAGAAGATCTGGTCACACAAAAAAGATATCGCGCAGATCATCTGATAGAAGAATGGCAAGAAAAAAATAATCAAACCTCTGAAACCAAGCCAGAAGAAATGAATGTTGCGGGTATGGGCTCCTATATCGAAAAACACAAAATCCCTAGCCCAGACGGCAATCCCGTCTCTCCGCCAAAGGTGTTTAATCTCTTATTTGAGACCTCAATTGGAGCCGTTTCTGGTGAAAAATCTGTTGTCTATCTACGCGGAGAAACGGCCCAAGGTATTTTCACTAACTTTACTAACATCAAAAACTCCACTCGAATACAACTGCCCTTTGGTGTTGGACAAATCGGCAAAAGCTTCCGCAACGAAGTAACTACCGGGCAATTTGTTTTTCGCACGCTCGAGTTTGAGCAGGCAGAAATTGAATACTTCTTTGATCCCGAGACAGAAGACTGGCAAAAATTGTTTGAAGATTGGAAGCAGGCCATGTGGACGTTCGTGACCAAAACTTTGGGAATTAGCGAAGAAAATCTCCGCTGGAGAAGACACACCGATACCGAGCGAAGCCACTATAGCAAAGACACCTACGACCTCGATTACAAGTTTCCTTTTGGCTGGAAAGAGCTGTGGGGCGTAGCATACCGAACAAATTATGACCTGACACAACACCAAACACACTCTGGCGAAAGCTTAGAAGCAGCCGATGCCGAAAACACCCGACGGTTTATCCCTCACGTCATTGAACCCGCTGTTGGTATCAACCGATTATTTATGATGGTCTTAGCAGAACACTACTGGGAGGACAGTGAAAAATCTCGCACCGTACTTCGCCTGCCTGCACAACTCGCGCCCTATACAGTTGCTGTATTTCCACTTGCAAGAAATAAACCAGAGCTTATTGCGGCTGCGAAAGCTATTTATAAACAACTGGTTATGGAAGTTCCTACTACTTGGGACGATAGAAGCAATATTGGCAAACGGTATCTGTACCAGGATGAGGCAGGCACACCATACTGTGTAACAGTCGACTATCAAACTCTTGAAGACAACACTGTCACGATTCGCAACCGCGATACGACCGAACAAATTAGAATTGCTTCCGACCAAATACTCAAGTACCTCAAAAAAAACAGCTAGACTCAAATGTCTCAGCTATGATAGGCTAAATCTTATGAAAAAACCGATTATCGTTGGAGTAGGTGTTGTAATTTTGATCATCGGCGCGATTGTTTTCTGGAAAATGCGTCCAAGCTCAGAACCTGAAAAAGTAGTTGCGGAAAAAAAGCGTATTGTCCAACCAGTCAATATTATCCCCCAAGAAGAACGCCCATACATCGCGATCTCACCACAGGCTGACGGCAGGAACATCGTTATTTCTATCAATTCAGTGCAGAAAGAAGCAATCGAAGTAGAGTACGAACTTGAGTATCAAGCCGGCACACTGCTTCAAGGCGCCTTCGGTTCTTTTCAGCTCACAACAATTCCCGCTACAGAAAAAATTCTCTTGGGTAGTTGTAGTGCTGGCGGTGCCTGTACCTATCACGAAGATGTTAGGGGCGGTTCACTCACAAGTACTTTTGGTGGTCCCGAGGACTACAGTCTCAAAACTGATTGGAAATATATTGATAACAAAGCAAAGGAAGCTAGCTTTTCTTCAAAGGACGGCAAGTTCCAAATTGAGGCAAAGACACTCGCAAGTACACGCTATATCATCATTGGAAATGCATCCGGTATTCCAAAAGGATACAAAGGAAAAATTGCCTCTGAACCATATTCGTTCGAAACAAGTAGCGCTCTGTCTGGTGAAGCGACGCTGAGCATTCGCGCCGCTAGTGAAGAGTCGCTCACAATTCTTGGTTGGGACGGATTTGCCTGGAAAAATTTCCCTACGACCCAAGATGGCAAGCTCGCTACTGCGACCGTCTCGCTCTTGCCACTGTATGTCGTTGTAACCCAATAATTTTCTTTCAAACACCACTTCCTACTGCGTAGTAACACGATCGTTTCGTGTTTTTTTTGTATTTACTTCTCGATTGAGAACGTCATAATGCTGAATTGTGGTAAACAGTGGTAAATTATCTTATAGTTAATGTTTATTGGTAAATATTACTATACGCTCGAATCTAAAGGAAGAGTTTCTCTGCCGAAAGTATTTCGTGAGAATAGAGCGAGCTGGATAATCACTCGAGGTTTGGATGGAGCGCTTTTCTTATTTCCTGAAGAGACCTATCAGCTTGAGGTTGAAAAACTCTCACAACTCTCGACCAATAAACGTGTGGTACGGGACGCAATCAGATTACTCAGCAACGATGCTGCCGATCTCAGACCAGACAAGCTTGGAAGAATTAGCATTCCCGAACATCTTATTGATGCAGTTGGCCTTACTAAAAATTTGGTGATAGTTGGCAGCTTGAACAAAGTTGAAATTTGGAACAGAGAGACCTACCACACATATATTGAGGAACTGAATAAAAACGCTGAGGCAACCGTCGAACAACTAGAAAATTAATATGAACACCGCACATCAATCAGTCATGCTCACCGAAACTCTAGAGATAATGGCAATCAAATCTGGCAGTGTTGTGATTGATGCCACGTTTGGCAGCGGTGGTCATACACAAGCGTTGCTTGATCAAGGCGCAACCGTTATAGCATTTGACTGGGACACGGAAGCAATAGAACGCGGAGTAGTTCGTTTCAAAGCAGCTATCGCTGAAAACAAACTCTTTCTCATCCACGAATCATTTTCAAAACTAGCAGAGGAGGTAGCTAATCTCAAACAAACTGAGGACCTACCTATTTCTGCAGTGCTATTTGATTTTGGCACGAGCAGTGAGCAACTCATGTCTGCAGAACGGGGGTTTAGCTTCATGGGAGATGGGCCACTTGATATGCGCATGGATACCCGCCTTGCGGTTATGGCAAAAGACATTCTTGCCTTGGTACCAGAAAAACAACTTGAGCAACTTTTTAGAGAATTTTCGGGGGAAGTACACGCGCGAGCAATTGCTAAAGCTGTCAAACAATCTCCGACCCCAATCACCACCACGGCCCAACTCGTCGATTGCATTGCAAAAGTAACACATCGAAAAGCTCACGGTCTCCACCCTGCAACTAAAGTTTTTCAAGCATTGCGAATCGCGGTCAACGGTGAGCTTAGCGAGATTCAGCTTGCCTTGCCCCAAGCACTCTCAGTACTAGAACAAGGCGGCAGGATTGTTTGCATCGCATTTCATGAAGGTGAAGATCGGATTGTAAAACAACAATTCGTACAGTGGGAAGCCAACAAAAAAGTGAAGAAATTGTACAAAAAACCATTACAACCGAACGAAACAGAGTTACAAAAAAATCCGAGAGCACGCAGTGCAAAATTACGTGGAGTTGAAAAAATATGAGAAAACTGTATCTCTATTTTTACTATGGCTTCCTTGGACTCGCACTTTTCAGTCAAATTGTGCTTACCCTCGTTACAGAATCTATCTGGGTCAAAAGAAACTCCACATATAATCAACAGATTTCGGAACAAAGCTTGCTGTTGGCACAACGAAAGCGCTTGGAAACCGAACTTGCACAAATGAGCTCTCTGACAAAACTAGAGCAAGAGGCTGCTATACTTGGCTACGAGCCGATTAACGCAACCATTGTTGTTGCTGCACAACCAAAGCAAGACTCGCTCGCACTTCGTCCATGAAAAAAAATCACCATTCCTCGCATTGGCGAGGAAGAATTGTATTGTCAATTATATTTGTTTGCTCAGCCAGCGTAATTTTGCGACTGTTTTTTTTGCAAGTGATTTCCAGCGATGAATTAACCGCACGAGCCGAAAAGCAATATCGCCAAAAAGTTAACAATGTTGGTAGTCGCGGCAATTTATATTTTTCTGATGGTTCACTGCTCGTTGGCAATCAAACTGTATATCGACTTTTTGCAGAGCCAATCCTCTTTGACAGACCGTCTGCAGAAGTTGCACAGATACTCGGGCAAATACTCATTTCCGATAGCGAACAGTATGAATCTGCAACGAGTAGCGCTCGCGTCGAACTTGAGGAAAACCTGACGGCAGATCTCGAAACTAAGCTGAGCGCAGAGAACAAAACATGGATTGGACTGCGCGAAAGAATTAGCGAGTCTATTAAACAAGAAATTGAGCGAAAAAAAATCCCCGGCATTGGATTCGATGAGTACGAAGTGCGGTACTACCCCGAAGCTTCAATGGCCGCGCAGCTCACTGGCTTTATTGGAAAAACAGAAGCAGGTGAAGACATTGGTTATTTTGGAATTGAAGGTGCGCTAGAAAAAGAATTACAACCGCAACGAGTACAGCGACAAGTGGTACGAGATGCATTAGGAGGAAAACTCTTTTCCGAAAAAGAAGAGTTCGTCTCGCTCAATGGACGTGACGTAACAACTACTATAGACAGAGATATTCAAAGAATTCTAGAGCGAGAATTGCAGTTGGGCATACAACGCTACGAGGCACTCGGTGGTGAGGCAATCGCATATGAACCAAAAACAGGTCGAATTCTTGGAATTGCAGCAGCCCCTACTTTTGCTCAAGAAAAGTTTTATCTCTATGACCCTGAGTCATATAAAAATCCTGCTCTGACCGAACTCTATGAACCTGGCTCAACTTTTAAAATACTCACAGTGGCGGCGGGACTCGACACCGGAAAAATAACCCCAGAAACTACTTGCGACACTTGCACAGGACCAAGACAATTTGGCTCATACACAATCAGAACGTGGAACGACGAGTACCATCCAAACACGACAATGAGTGATGCGCTGGCCCGTTCTGACAACACTGCGATGATTTTTATCAGTGAAAAACTTGGAAATGAGACATTTGTAGAATATCTAAAAAAGTTTGGTATTGGAAAAGAGCTTGGTGCAGATTTGCAAGGAGACCGTGACACACCATTTCCAACCAGTTGGCGACCAGTCGAAACGGCCACCAGATCGTTTGGACAGGGAATCACTGTTTCGAGCCTCCAGCTCGTTCGCGCCGTGGCAGCGGTTGCCAACAATGGCGAGTTACTGCGACCGCAAATCATTAGCTCCGTTTTTGATTCAGTCGAAGGAAAAACACACACTGTACAACCAGTTGTTGAGGAACGAGTCATGAGCACAGCATCCGCTCAAACACTGCAAGACATGCTTGTGTACGCTGCGGAACATGGCGAAGCACAATGGACCTACTCAAAAAAAATTCCAGTAGCTGGAAAAACTGGAACCTCACAGGTCGCAGAGGAAGGTGGTTATAAAGAGGACGCGACGATCGTGAGCTTCATAGGTTTTTCTCCGCCACACGATCCAGATTTTCTGCTTTTTGTAAAACTGCAGGAACCAGGCACTTCGCCTTGGGCAGCTGAAACCGCAGCTCCGCTCTGGTTTCGGATGGCAGAACAGATCTCGCTTAGTTTGCGCCAGTAAGTGCTTTATAATAATGACATGCTAGCGCAAGCTCTCTACTTCCTCAAACGCCCATTTCACTTTGTAAAAACGGGCTTGCTCCAGGGTTTACGCGCACAACTGGCAACAAAATTTCCAGAAAAAAAACTGAAAATCATTGCCATCACTGGTACTGACGGCAAAACAACCACCTCAACACTTTTACAACACGTACTTGTCACGGCAAAATATAAATCTGGACTTGTCAGCACAATTGGATTTTTTATGGGCAAGCAACCAAATGATTCTGGCCTACACGTCACTGCACCCCAACCAAAAGACCTCTATGCGTTCATGAAGCAGCTTGTTGAAAAAAAATATGAGCACCTGGTTCTCGAAACCACTTCTCATGGAATATACCAATTTCGCACCTGGGGAATTCGACCTGAAATTGCTGCAATTACCAATATTGACCGCGAACATCTCGATTATCATCTCACGTACGAAAACTATGTAGCGGCCAAAGCGTTGCTGCTCAAAAAAGCAAAAAGCGTCGTCCTAAATGCTGATGATCAATCTTTTCCGTTACTTACGAAGCTGATTTCTGGCAAAGATATACAAACTTTTTCTGCAAGTGACCGCTTGCCACCAGGTGTCTCCAAAGCCATCGCAGCTCGATTTCCAGAGCTATATAACCAGCAAAACGCTCGTCTTGTTTTCCAAATTACTCAGCAGCTCGGAATTTCAAAAGAAACATTCATAGCGGCAGTAACCACTTTTGTGCATGCTCCCGGCAGAATGCAGTGGCTTGACCTAGGGAAACCATACAAAGTGCTGATCGATTTTGCGCACACACCTCAGGGCATCGAAGCTGTTCTCACTACGCTCAAGAAGCAGCAGGCAGTAAAGAAAAAACAGGGAAGAGTCATTGTGGTCTTTGGCTGTGCCGGATTGCGCGACAGAGACAAGCGTCCCGTCATGGGAAAAATTGCTACTGATCTGGCAGACCTTGCAATATTCACCGCAGAAGATCCGCGTACAGAAGATAAATGGTCAATTATTCGACAAATGAAAGAACAATTACGTAGTAATCACGATAAAGTTGTATCTATTGCAGACAGGGGGGAAGCTATCCAATTTGCGTTGGATGCAGCTCAGCCAGGAGACATAGTTGCCATTCTTGGTAAAGGCCATGAACAAAGTATGAGTTACGGAACAGAAGAAATTCCTTGGGACGATGTTCGGATTACAACTAAGCTCGCCAAAAATCAAACATGAGAGACAAATCTGTCGTTGTGATCGGTGGCGGAACAGGAATTTATCCCGTTGTAACTGCACTCAAAAAGTTACCTGTCAAAATAACTACGATTATTGCGGTCTCAGACTCCGGTGGCTCGACGGGCAGAATTAGAGACGAATTCGGATTTCCACCAGTCGGGGACTTGCGCCAATCTTTGGCAGCACTCGCAAACACCGACAGCCAAAAAGCCCTGCAACAATTGTTGCTCTACCGATTTGAAAAAGGGAGTGGTCTCAAGGGGCATAATCTTGGAAATCTGATTCTGACTGCTTTACAAGATACGTATGCCTCTACTACCAAAGCGCTCGAGGTAGCGCAACAAATTTTCCGCATTCAAGGAACTGTGATTCCTAGTACAGAATCTGCGGTCAACTTAGCAATCACCTATACCGACGGTACAACTGTGGTTGGTGAACATATATTAGATGCAGTGACGGCGCAACCAAAAAAAATCTTATCTGTTGCCCTCACTCCCAACTGTCAACTCAACCCCGCAGCCGCAGCCGCAATACAACAAGCAGATCTCGTCATAATTGGACCAGGAGATCTCTATGCGAGCTTGCTTGCCGTTTTGGTAACCCCAGGTCTATCTCAAGCACTTAAAAAATCAAAAGCTCCAATCGCGTACTTTCTCAACCTGATGACCCGGCACTCACAAACGCACGATATGACCGCAAAAGACCACGTTGCGGAAATAGAACGCACGCTCGGATTTCCGCTCACCCATATACTTGTGAACTCAGATCCAATCGAAACAAAGTTACTCGCTGCCTACGCAGCACAAAGTGAATTTCCTGTGGTCAATAATTTGCTGCAAGACGCGAGGATCATCGAGAGTCCGTTGCTACAAAAAACTATTCATCAACAATCGGAAGTGGACGCAGTTCACCGAGCATTGTTACGCCATAGTAGTAAAAAAATTCTGCCTGTGCTTAAATCACTCATAGCATCATGACAAATTTCCCTTACAAACAGGTACATCTTGTTGGCATCAAAGGCGTTGCTATGACAGCGCTCGCACAGTTGTTGCGAGATTATGACGTGCAGGTGACTGGTAGCGATCTCACAAATAATTTTGTTACCAAAAGTGCGTTGGATAAACTAGATCTTGTCATTCAAACGTCATTCGCTGAGCCGTTACCAGGGGGAACTGACTGCATTATTTATACCGCTGCGCATCAATCGATTAACAACATGCAAGTGCAAGCAGCACTGGCAGCAGGCATTCCAATATTTTCCCATGCAGAAGCACTAGGTATGTTCTTTGACCAAAAAAATGGTGTAGCTGTTTGCGGCGTCGGTGGCAAATCGACTACTACAGCGATGATCACCTGGATTTTGGAAAAACTCGAGCAGCATCCTTCATATGCAGTTGGCGTCGGCAGCATCCTTGGTCTCGAGAATACTGGCAAATTTTCTCCCGAGGGCACAACCTTTGTCGCGGAAGCCGATGAATATGTCACTGACCCAACAGAGCAAAACCCAAAACTGCGAGTTGCGCGTTTTTCTTATTTGCACCCGAGCATCACCGTTTGCACCAATATTTTGCACGACCACCCAGATGTGTATGCTGAGGAATCGGACACGCTCGCTGTCTTTAATACATTTTTTGCACAAATGAAAAATCCGAGTACGCTCATCATCAACTCACAATCGCTCGCTGCAGTTTCTGCTCCTGTCGAGCACATACTCACCTATGGCACACGACCAGAAGATACATTCCGGCTGCGAGAAAATTTGACAGTCAAAGACAAACAAGCCACCACAACACTTGAATATCAGGGAACCGCATACTCACTCGTCCTCGGAGTTCCTGGGTTTTTTAATATGCTCAATGCAACTGCGGCTATCGCAGCATGTGTGTCACTTGGCCTTTCCATCGAGGACTCCATCGCAGCAATCCGCACATTTGCCTCAACCCAACGACGGTTTGAAAACAAAGGCCTGGTTCACGGCGTTCAGTACTACGATGACTACGCCCACCACCCAGCAGAAATCACTGCAACGATTGTGGCGGCGAAAGAGTGGGAACCAAATAAGCGCATTGTTTTTGCCTTTCAGCCACACACCTACTCTAGAACTAAAAAATTATTTACAGAATTTGTATCTGCGCTATCACTTGCTGATGAAGTGCTGTTATTGCCTATTTATGCCTCAGCACGAGAACAAAGTGATACCACTATTTCGAGTGACATGCTCAAAACTGCAATCGGAAAAAAACGACAGCTCAAAACATTAGAGGTCTTGCCAGACGTATCAAAACTAGCAGAGTGGTGCAAAACAAACCTCTTAGCAGGCGACGTCTGTATCACACTAGGAGCCGGAGATATTTATCTGGTTCATGAATTGCTACAATGACATCATGAACTCCTGGAAAACACAACTCATTCAGACCTGTCCCGATACTACTTTTCGCGAAAATGAATCGCTGGCACACCATACAACGGTAGGCATTGGTGGACCTGCGGAACTATTTTGTATTGTTACCTCAAAAGATGAATGTACCAAGGTACTGCAAGCTGCTGTGGGTCTAAAAATTCCCACCACCGTGCTCGGCTGGGGCGCCAACACACTGATTGCAGATCGAGGTATTGCTGGTTTGGTTATCAAAAATACTGCCAGCGAAATACGGGTGCTCACCGAACAGCCAACGGCCAGCTCAGCGACAGCGATCGACGCTCGATGGAAAGCAGCCACCTCAGATTCTAGAATGCCACAGTTTCAAGACATAGATTATGACGAAAATGATGCAGAACGAGTGGTTGTAGACGTTGACGCTGGCGCAGCGCTACCAGTACTTATTCAGCAGCTAGTGCAACGAGGTATCACCGGACTGCAGTGGTTTACCAAAATTCCCGCATCTCTGGGTGGGGCAGTGGTAAATAATATCCACGGCGGAACTCATTATATTTCAGAGTTTATAGCGTCTGTCACTGTGCTTGATGCGTCTGGAACGACACAAACACTTTCTGCCGACCAGCTTGAATTTGGCTATGACTACTCAAGATTTCATCATTCTAACGAGTTTATTTTGTCTGTTCGACTCCAACTATTTAGAGGTGACCAACAACGGGCGCAGCAAGTCATAACAGATTGGTCAAGACAAAAGCAGAAACAGCCGGCCCGCTCGCTTGGTTGTGTCTTTCAAAATATTTCAGTCGAAGAGCAAGCGCAACTCTCACTGCCAACCCCAAGCATTGGTTACCTGGTTGATCAAAAATTACACCTGGCTGGACTACGAATTGGTGACGCCGAGATTTCACAGCAACACGCGGCTTTTATCGTAAATACTGGAGCGGCAACTGCTACCGATTACCTCGAGTTATTAAAACGCATTCATGCAGCGGTCAAGGTAAAATTTGGCATTTCACTCAAACCAGAAATATTTTTTAAAGGATTTAAACCCGAAGAACTAGCATTCATAACTCAGTTATAATGGAATCTATGAACTCATTTGAAATCGTCGGTGGCAAACCATTATTTGGCTCAGTCAGAATTGGCGGCGCCAAAAACGCTTCATATAAACTCATGCTCGCGGCGCTACTCGGGGATACACCCTCAAGAATTCTGAACTTCTCCCATATTCAAGACGTAACCACAGTTGGCAACATTATTACTTCGCTCGGTGGAGAAGTGAAAAAAGTTGGAGAACGAGCACTGGTAATCGACCCGAGTGGTATGGATTCATTTGAACTCTCAAATACTGTCGGCGAAGAAGGTCGATTTTCAAGCATGTTTATCGCACCACTCCTTGCTCGATTTGGCAAAGCAATCGTACCCATGCCGGGTGGAGATAAGATTGGCAAGCGACCACTCGATTGGCACTTTGATGGCCTGCGCGCACTCGGTGCAGATGTGTCGCTAGAAAATGGCATATTTTTTGCTCAAGCAGAAAAATTGTATGGAGCAAACTATCGTTTTCACAAAAATACACACACAGGAACCGAAACAATTATTCTTGCCGCGGTGCTCGCCGAAGGAACAACAAGATTGGAAAATGTCTCCGAAGAACCCGAAGTTGATGATCTTATAGAGTTTCTTATTGAAATGGGCGCAAAAATATCTCGTCCAGAACACAGAGTAATTGAAATTATCGGGGTAGAAAAACTAAACGGCGCCATTCACAAATTGATGCCAGATCGCAATGAAGCTGTCAGTTACGCATGTGCTGCAATTGCCACAGAGGGTGACATTATCATTGAGAATGCAAATTCAGAACATCTCACTTCGTTTTTGGCAAAACTCGACGAAATTGGCGCGGGTTTTGAAGTTGGCCAATATGGCATTCGTTTTTTTTATAAAGGTCCTCTCAAGGCGACCGATGTAACAACCGCACAAGCACCAGGTTTTATGACTGACTGGCAGCCGCTGTGGGCAACCCTGATGACGCAAGCCGTTGGCACCAGTACTATTCACGAGACAATTTACCAGAGTCGCTTCCAATACGTCAAAGAACTCCAAGCAATGGGGGCACATATTACTGCTTTTCAACCAGAAGTTGCAAACCCAGTCGAGCAATATAATTTCGAGTACGAAGAAAGTGACAAAGAAATCCAGCATGCAATCGCGATCTCTGGACCCACACAGCTGCAGGCTGGTGAATTTTCGGTGAAAGACCTCCGCCATGGTGCTACCTTGGTTATAGCTGCCCTCATTGCCACTGGCAAAAGTACCATCAGTTCTATTGGACACATTGACCGCGGATATGAATCACTAGATGAACGACTTCGTTCTCTCGGCGCAGAAATCACCAGAACGTAGTATCATAAAGGTATGCAATCACTCGGCATCGCGTTTGGCGTTCTCTTATTTTCTTTCATTGTTACCTCAATTCTCATCATTCCCTTCATCAATCTTTTGTACTCCTGGCGATTTCGCAGGAAGTCACAAATTACTTCCGACATATTTGGCAAATTAACCCCGATTTTTAATCGTTTCCATGCAAAAAAAGCAGGTGTTCCAATCGGTGGAGGCCTACTTGTCATCCTCGTCGTTTCTGGACTATTTGCAATCATTTTACCTCTGGTAAAATTCTTTGGGCAAGAGGTTACCAGCGTGCATCGAGATATCACCGCGGAGATTAATATTATTTTCTTTACCTTCATTTCATTTGGCCTACTTGGCCTCTATGACGACATTAAAAAGTTTTTTCTACTCGAGAAGGAAGGCTTTTTTGGCCTAGGGATGAAACACAAATTTTTCTTAGAGCTCATTCTTTCACTCATCATCAGTCTGATGCTGTATCAAAACCTTGGGATATCTTTTATCAACATTCCGTTCATCGGCACATTTAATCTCGGGTTACTGTTTGTTCCCTTCGCTACGTTTACTATTTTGGCGTTTGCAAATGCAGTCAATGTAACCGACGGACTCGACGGACTTGCCTCCGGTTCGCTCATGATTTGTCTCTTTGGGCTTTGGCTCCTCTCAGCCTCCATTCTCGATATCCCATTATCCTTGTTTATCGCAATTTGGATCGGCTCCCTCATTTCTTTTCTCTACTTCAACGTCTATCCAGCCAGAATATTCATGGGTGACGTCGGCTCTCTCGCGTTTGGAGCCACGCTTGCTGTTATAGGATTGTTGCTTGGCAAAGTCTTCGCGCTACTCATTATCGGCTTTATATTTGTACTTGAAATTACAACTTCATTTTTGCAATTGCTGTCAAAACGATTCCGAAAAAAGAAGTTATTTCCAGCCGCTCCCTTTCATCTGACACTACAGCAACAAGGATGGGAAGAACCAAAAATTGTACAACGAGCCTGGATTATTCAAATTTTACTCACCATATTTGGTGTTTGGCTCACAGTAGTGAGATGACGCGAACAAAAATACAACATACGAGTGTTGCGCGCTGGCTTTTTTTGATTACTGGGCTTCTCACTCTCATAGGAATTATCTTTGTGTTTGAAAGCTCCATAAACGAAAGCTACCGAACCTTTGGCACGCCGTATGCGCTCATTACTCAACAGCTGTTAGGTATTGGTATAGGAGTCGGCGCGTTTATAGCTGCTAGTCTTATACCGACTACATTTTGGAATCGATTTGGCCCCAGTCTGTACATATTTGGAATACTCTTACTACTACTCGTGTTTGTGCCGGTCGTTGGCCTCAAGTTGAACGGGGCACGACGCTGGATAAATCTTGGCTTCATGGTTTTGCAACCAGTTGAAATAATGAAGTTTGCGCTTGTAGCTGGTTTCGCTCATTGGTTTGCAAAAAAACAGCGCATTCGTCCATTTTTGCTGCTGACAGCACTCCCGCTAGGGTTACTTCTTCTGCAGCCAGACCTTGGCTCTACACTGCTACTCAGCACTATCGCGGTTGGCATTTTCTTTCTCGCGGGTGGCTCGATAAAAAAACTAGCACTCGTTGGCCTGATCTGCACACCGCTACTGCTTCTCGCTGTGTTTACTTCTCCATATCGCTTGGACCGCGTCAAAACCTTTTTCAACCCGACGAGTGATCTGCAGGGCACAGGTTTTCATGTCGCACAAATTGCACTCGCATTTGGACGTGGCGGTTGGTTTGGTCACGGTATTGGCAACTCACAACAAAAACTCTCATACCTACCTGAATCAAGCACTGACTCAATTTTTGCTATTGTTGGCGAAGAACTTGGGTTTGTCGGTGCCTTTGTCATAGTAATACTTTTTTCACTGCTATTTCTCTACCTCTATCGCGCAGCAGCACAGCTCGAATCAAAACCAGAGCAACAGCTACTCGTATACGGTATACTCCTCTGGTTTGCGGGGCAAACCTTCTTAAATCTACTTGCCACAGTTGGCCTCATTCCACTGACGGGTGAGCCCTTGCCATTTTTCTCGTATGGAAGATCGTCTTTGATCATGTTATTGTTTGCCTCAGGCGTGGTAATTCGCGCCGCTCGAGAATCAGCATGAAAATACTAACAACCGGTGGACATCTTACCCCTGCACTCGCATTCATCGACTATGTCTTGGGTCAATCTGATCCAGAATTTGTTTTTTTAGGCAGAAAGTTTTCTCAAATAGAAAACCAACAACGCTCTCACGAAAGCCAAGCGATCGCCGAGCGAAAAATAAAATTTGTCCAATTTCAATCTGGCAAACTCTCCTATCACTCGCCACTGCAATTATTTGCACAAACTTGGCAAGTATTACTTGGCTTTGTCAAAGCAACGCAAATTTTGAAAGCAGAAAAACCAGACGTAGTTGTGTTGTTTGGCGGCTATTTGGCAGTTCCCGTCGCAATTGCAAGTTGGTTAAAACGCATACCTGTTATCACGCATGAGCAGACTGCGGTAGCCAGCCTGAGCAACCAAATAATTGGCCTGTTTAGCAAAAAAATTGCCGTGTCTCACACTACAGCACTGACACAATTTCCGTTTAAAAAAGCAGTTTTTACCGGAAATTTACTGCGACAAAAGCTGGAGGAGAAAAACCCAACCACACCGAGCTGGTATAAATCAACAGAAAAACATCCATTGCTCTATGTAACAGGCGGCAATCAAGGTTCGCAGGTAATCAACGCGACAATTACCCAAATTTTGCCACAGCTGACAAAAGATTGGGTAGTAATTCATCAGTGTGGAGCTCCAACCAAGCAAACAAATTACCGCCAACAGTTGCAGAATGAAATGTTGCGCCTCTCCCAACCGGCACAAAGTCGTTACTATGTGAAAGAGTGGATCACAGAAGAGGAATTGACCTGGATTTACAAACAAGCCAGCGCGGTTATCTCCAGAGCAGGTGCCAACACTACCTTCGAGCTGCAACACTTTGGTATTCCAACTATCTTCATTCCATTGCCATTTTCACACAAACAAGAACAGCTGAAAAACGCTGAACTTGCAGTAAAATCTGGTGGGTCAATCGTACTATCGCAAAAGCATCTCACGCCAGAAACACTCCTCGCTGCACTCAAAACACTTTCACTCACTTTAGGATCTCGCAGGAAAAAAATGTTACTGCACGACGGCAATACACAGGGCACAAAAAAACTCTGGAAGCTTGTCAAATCCTACGCAACAAAATGAAACGATATCTTACTGGATGGAGCGGTAGCTGGGTAGTTTTTTTAGTATTAATTGCTTGCTCGTATCTATTTCTACGTATCCAAACCATTGTGTGTCACACTACGGCCGCATCGACCTGTCCAGACGAACAGCTGCTTGCAAAACTCAAGACAACGTCATTATTTTTTACTGACTTTACGCAGCATCCCATCATTGTTGCGTATGCAGCCGAACATAATTTAGAACTCGAACGATATGAGCTGCGATTGCCGCAAACACTCGTACTCTACTTTCAAAATAAACCACTTGCATACACCATACAACTTGATTCTGGAGAATTATATGGTGTTTCTGAATCTGGAACTAGCGAGTTGCTCACCGCATCTGCGACAAATTCCGACGTGCTTCTAAAAGGAGCATTCAACTTGTCGCCAGAACTGCACACATTCCTCCAAGCATTCGTTGCGAGAGATAAAACCCCGCTCCTCACAACCACACTGATTGCAAAGCCAGATTTTGTGGAGCTCAAGTCAACAGATGGGGTTCGAATATTTCTGCCTTATACAAACTCAAAAATGAAGATTGAACAATTGCAACAAATTCTCCAGTCACCAGCCGTCACAGAACTTGATGAGCCACTACGAGAAATTGACCTGCGATTTGATCTACCACTACTACGCACTCAACAATAATTTTGCTATGCTACTCGCACGCTACTATATGCCAACACACTCGATAGTTACCGCCATTGACCTTGGTACAGACAAATGTGCCACTCTGATCGCAACGATTGACGAAGGACAAAAGCTGCAAGTTCTCGGTGTCAGTGTCGTGTCATCTCGAGGAATGCGAAAAAGCCAAATCATCGATCTGGAGAAAGTTCTCGACACCATCACTCAAAGTCTTGATGGCGCCGAGCGGATGGCGGGGCTGGAAGTAAAATCAGCCTATGTTTCAGTTGGTGGCACGCACATTCAATCTCTCAACTCCAAGGGTGTTGTTGCCGTTGCCTCACCACAACAAGAAATCACCAGATCAGATGTAGATCGGGTAACAGAAGCCGCACGAGCGGTGTCCCTGCCTTCAGATCGTCAAATCATTCATGTCATCCCAAATGCCTACAAGGTCGACTCGCAAGAAGGTATTAAAGACCCAGTCGGCATGACTGGCGTGCGCCTTGAATCCGAGGCTCATATAATTACTGGGCTCAATACAACGCTTATTAATATAGAAAAGTGTTTGACGGATCTGGGATTACAAGTTGATGGTTTTGTTTTTTCTGGACTCGCAGCCGCCGATGTCACATTGACAGAAACGGAAAAAGAACTTGGCGTGGCACTAGTAGATATTGGCGCTGGTTCTACATCAATCTGTGCCTATCAAGAAGGTTCTCTGGTTTTTTCCGCCTCACTACCAGTTGGCGCTCGACACATCACGCAAGATATTGCCCTCGGTTGCAGGGTAAGTTTGGAAACAGCAGAAAAAATCAAGATCTCACTTTCAGACGAAGCGCTCGATGCTCAAAAGCCACTCCCTGGGGAGTCAAAAGAGGATTTTGGTTCAAGAAAAAAGAAACAAGATACGCTTCGGCTACAAGACTTTGGGCTCGTTGACGGCAGCGATGAAGTGCTCTCAAAAAAAGCTATTTCCGAAGGCATCATGATTCCACGCATGCAAGAAATTTTTTCACTCATAGAAAAAGCGTTGGATGACGCAGGCATTCTCGATGAAATCCCAGCTGGCTTAGTTCTCACGGGTGGGGGAGCAAGCACGCAAGATATGGCTTCAGTTGGAAAGAAAGAACTGCGTGTTGCCGTACGGGTAGGAGAGCCAACTGTGTTAAGTGGCCTCACCAACGATATCCACAAACCTTCATTTGCAACTGCAATTGGTCTCCTTGAATTTGGTAAAAAGCTCGGCGGCAGTACACAAAAACGATCGTTCTCACTTAAAGGATTACCGAGCTTCAATCTCGGCGGTGTATTTTCATCAGTAAAACGACTGCTTTCTTCGCTCCTTCCGTAGGGTATACTAGGCCAGTTGATTCTCGGACTATAAATGATACACTGCGAGATATATCGATATGGCACTTGTTAAACCCTCAAATACTACCTTCGCAAAAATCAAAGTAATTGGCATCGGAGGCGGTGGCAGCAATGCAGTCAATTCGATGATTACATCCAAGCAAATTCAGGGTGTGGAGTTTATTGCAATCAACACAGATGCACAGGCACTGCTCACTTCCCAGGCAGAAACAAAACTGCAAATCGGCTCAAACTTTACCAAAGGTCTCGGCTCCGGTGCAGACCCAGAAGTTGGCAAAACTGCAGCCGAAGAATCCTACGAAAAACTCAAGGATCTCCTCTACGATACAGACATGGTTTTTATCACTGCAGGTATGGGTGGCGGCACTGGTACTGGCGCATCGCCGATCGTAGCTGAAATTGCCAAACAATCGGGTGCACTCACGGTCGCAGTTGTCACCAAACCCTTTGCCTTCGAAGGCACTCGCCGCATGACCTCCGCAGAAGAAGGTATTGGGCTGCTCAGAGACACGGTAGATACACTCATTGTGATTCCAAATCAACGTCTGATGGACGTGGTGGACAAAAAAATGACGTTGCTCGACGCATTCCGCTTAGCTGATAACGTGCTTGGACAGGGCGTACAAGGCATTTCTGACCTCATCACCGTACCTGGCCTCATCAACGTTGACTTTGCAGATGTCAAAACAATCATGACAGATTCTGGCTCAGCCCTCATGGGCATTGGAGAAGCCAGTGGCGAAAACCGCGCTTCTACTGCTGCTCGCATGGCTATAGCGTCACCATTACTTGAGGTATCAATTGAAGGCGCGAGAGGCATTTTGTTTAACATCATCGGCGGTTCAGACATGACAATGACCGAAGTTTCTGACGCATCTCAAATTATCTCAAACGCAGCAGACCCGCAAGCAAATGTTATTTTTGGAGCGACTATCGACGAAACAATGGGCAATAGCATAAAGATTAGTGTGATTGCAACGGGGTTTGACGAACGACAAATGGGTTTTGCAGGTTCCAAACGTCAAATGTTTGGCGCCTACAGCGGAGAATCTCAATCGAGAATGCCAAAGCAAAAAACAGAAGATGCGCCGCAAATCACAAAAATTGATCGAGCTCCAGACGGCTATACACAGCCACTCACAACGACACAGATTACCTCAAGCAGACCAAGCGAAAGTCCCTTCGTACAATCGGAAGATTTTGAACCAGAACAGCCAAGTCGTGTAAACAAAACACAGAGCGTCACCGCAGCAACAGAGTTTGAAGATGAGTTTGAAATTCCTGCGTTCTTGCGAAAAAAGCACTAGCCAATTAGCGAGCTTTCGCTGATAGACTAGAGTACAGCATGTCAAAAACAGTTCAATCATTTCCCACCACACTTGATCTCCCGCAACTAGAACGTTCGCAGTTGGAGTATTGGCGACAAAATAACACTTTTGAGAAAAGTGTTTCAAATCGTCCAAAAGATAAGCAATATGTGTTTTACGATGGACCACCATTTGCGACCGGCATGCCACACTACGGCCACCTACTCGGCTCAACAAGCAAGGATGTTTTTCCGCGTTACTGGACAATGAAGGGTTACCGAGTCGAACGCGTCTGGGGCTGGGATTGTCACGGCCTGCCAATCGAAAATATGATCGAGAAAAAACTCGGCCTCACACACGGAAAAAATGAAATTGAAGCATACGGTATCGATCGCTTTAATGCAGCTTGTCGCTCAGAAGTACTTCGCCTCGATGGCGAATGGAAAACAATCATCGAACGCCTCGGTCGCTGGGCAGATTTCGATAATAACTACAAAACAATGGACCGCACATACATGGAATCAGTTTGGTGGGGATTCAAACAACTATCCGAAAAAGGCCATATTTATCAGGGTAAAAAGGTTATTCTGTATTGTTCTCGCTGCACAACCCCACTGTCCAATTTTGAAATTGCCATGGACAATAGTTACAGCACTGTCACAGATACTGCGACCACCTATAAATACAAAATTAGCGGCACAAAAAACCAGTACCTGCTCGCATGGTCAACCACGCCGTGGAACAAGTTGGCCACGCCAGCACTTGCTGTACACCCAACTCTTGAATATGTGACCGTACGACAAGGAGATGCAGAGTACATTCTGGCAAAAAGTCGTCTGGAAATGCTCGAGGATAAGCCATACGAAATTGTTACTCAGCAGTTGGGCGCAGACCTCACGAAGCTCGAGTTTGAACCACACTTTGACTTTTATCCAAATCGTGAAAACGGCGAAAAATTTGGCGTCATAGTCGCAGATGAGTTTGTAACTGACAGTGAGGGTACCGGCATTGTAACCCTCGCTGCCTACGGCGAAGACGACTATCGCATCATGCAAGAACACTGTATTCAAGTGATTGAACACGTTGATGAACACGGAAAATTGAAGGCCGAGCTAGGTAGCTGGGTAGGGAAGTCTATCAATGAGGCCAACTCAGTTGTTGATGATGCACTGCTCGAGCGAGGCTTAGTCTACAAACAGGAGGCTCATACACACAGTGTGGCTGAGTGCTATCGCTGTGGCACACGCCTCTACCATGCTCCGCTGCCAGCTTGGTTCGTCAATGTACAAAAACTTAAACCCGCCCTCAAAGATGCGAACGAACAAATGAATTGGTATCCAGAGCACCTGAAGCAAGGTCGTTTTGGTAACGGACTTTCGACAGCACCCGATTGGAATATCTCTCGCTCTCGCTATTGGGGAACACCGCTCCCAATTTGGCGATCCGAAGATGGCAAAGAGCGAATTGTTGGCTCAATTGCAGAACTACAAGAGTGGGCATGTCAGCCAAACGAAGTGGTAAATCTGACCGATATTCATCGAGAAAGTATTGATGCTATCAAAGTATGGATTGACGACGAAAAGACAATTGTTGGAACTAGAGTACCAGAAGTTTTTGACTGTTGGGTCGAGTCTGGCTCAATGCCATTTGCCTCACGCCACTATCCATTCGAAAATGAAAAAGAATTTGAGAGCTCATATCCCGCTCAATTTGTTAGTGAATACATCGCACAAACAAGAGCCTGGTTCTATACCATGCACGTCTTGTCTGTCGGAATATTTGGCAAACCAGCGGTAGAGAATACCCTCACCACCGGCACTATTTTGGCAGAAGATGGCTCAAAAATGAGCAAGTCAAAAAATAACTTCCCAGATCCAATGCAAGTGATTGATACTTTTGGCGCCGATAGCTTACGTCTGTATCTCATGAGCTCACCCGTGATGAAGTCAGAAAATCTGAGTTTTAATGAAAAAGAAGTCTCAGATATTCGAAAGAAAGTATTTCTCATTTGGTACAACTGTATTTCGCTCTACAAACTCAATAATCCAAAAAATGAACCACTCAAGCAAGTAACCACAAAACCAAAAAATGTCCTTGATCGATGGATTTTGAGTAGAGTGCAAACATACATTGCGAGCACGACACGTGATATGGATGCGTACAACGTAGTCGATTCAGCTCGGGGCTTAATGCAGTTACTCAACGAAATTTCTACCTGGTATGTTCGTCGCAGTCGAGATCGATTGGCAGACTCAGAAAATACTGAATCACTCGCTGTATATGGTACTGTCCTCTGGCAACTTGCTCTGCTGTTTGCGCCAATTACTCCATTCTTTGCTGAGTTTGTGCACCAACAAATATCTGACGAAAACTCAAGTATTCACTTACTTGATTGGCCAACACCAAACACCAAATTACTCGATACAAATCTAGAACAAGAAATGGCCGTTATCAGGAAAGTTGTAGAGCAGGCACACGCTGCTCGAGCCGCGGCAGGCATTAAAATTCGCCAACCACTTGGCACTATTGTGGTCTGGGACACGACAAAAAAGCCAAGTGAAGAGACGTTGGCTGTTCTCAAAGCTGAAACAAACATCAAAAATGTCACTTGGACACAAACAACAGAGCAACAACGTGTCGAGCTCGATACAAACCTAACACCAGAACTTGCGACTGAGGGCGCTGCTAGAGACCTGATGCGATCGATTCAAGTCTTGCGTAAAAAACAAGGTCTTTCCAGAGGTGAACACGCAACAGTCACAGTCAAGGAAATTCCAACTGGCTGGCAAGACGAGATTGAGAGAAAAACCGGCACAAACCTTACCATTGGGCCAGAACTCTCGCTCGTACTTTGATGAAGCACCTTTTTCTACCAACTATACTTGGATGCTTTACAATTTTGAGCAGCACCACGCTATTTGGTCTTGATCCATCACTTGCCCTCCGACAGCTGCTCTATTTTTTGGTAGGATTCGGCGCTTTTTTTGGCATAAAAAGGTACTCTTTTGCAAAAATTCTCTCCCACGCCAACCTGTTCTATTACGCCACCATCACACTCCTCGTTGTTGTGCTGCTTTTCTCTTCTGAAGTAAGAAATACAAATCGATGGATCTCACTGGGATTCTTCAATCTCCAACCGTCTCAATTTGCTATACCATCACTCGTCCTGATGCTCTCGGGTATAACCAAGAAAAAAACATCACTACGAATACTAACGAGCATGGCAATTATCACCCTAGTACCTGCGGTGCTCATTTTTCTACAACCAAATCTCAGCATGACGCTGCTTATCTTGTGTACAGCTGGTGCAGCTTTTTGGCTCCAACCAATCCCTCTAAAAGCATATTTGTTTGGGGGTGTTGTCTGCATTCTGCTTACAGCTGTAAGTTGGGCATTTCTTTTGCAACCGTACCAAAAGAGCCGAGTAGAAAGCTTCTTGCAACCGAGCCAAGAAATGTCAGCCGCTACCTACAACGTAGAACAATCAAAAATAGCCGTTGGCTCAGGCAGATTATTTGGCAGAGGCATGCAACACGGTACGCAATCACAACTACAATTTTTGCCAGAAAAAGAAACTGATTTTATTTTTGCATCGTTTTCAGAAGAGTTTGGCCTGATTGGTTCGATAACGTTACTCGGTCTGTACCTCAGTTTACTTATATATGTACTCAATTTGCTGCAAAAAACTGCTACAACAACAAGCAAAACTTTTTTGGTCAGTGTCTTCGTGCTTTTGCTTGCACAGGTGAGTATAAACATCGGTATGAATTTGGGGTTACTGCCCGTTACAGGCGTCGCGCTGCCACTGTTATCTTATGGCGGAAGCTCGCTGCTCAGCACCTGTCTTATTTTTGGAGTGATCCAAAGCATTGCAATCGAGACGGGGAACCGCTCGCACCTTCAAATTGAGTGAAATCATGGTATACTACCGACCTTATGACAAACCCAAGTTCACTCTTCGCAGTTATTCAGTTGGCCGGAAAACAATTTCTGGTTGAAGAAGGCATGAGTCTCATCGTTCCTCGACTCAAAACAGAAGAGGGTGAGAAGTTTGTCATTCCAGACGTTCTCTTGGTCCAAAACGACAAAGCTTGTAGCGTCGGAGCTCCAACTGTTGTTGGCGCAAGCGTCACCGCAGTCCTCGACAAGCAGCAACGAGCACCAAAAATCCGCGTTGCAACCTACAAATCTAAATCCAGACAGCGCAGAGTGCTTGGCCATCGCCAGCCAGAGTCCGTTATCACTATCGAGAAAATTTCTCTAAAAAAGTAAACTGCATGCACACCTACTTCTTTCAGCTTGGCACTACCAGCAAGCTTTCTTTTGCCGAACTTGTCAGTGTAGTCGATGAGCAATCACTCGAGAAGATTACTGATCAAATCATCAGCCTAGAAACAAAAGATGATCTAGACGTTCAAGAATTACAAAATCGCCTTGGTGGTTGTGTAAAAATACTCCAAAGTCTCACTGTACTTCTTGCGGTAACTCCTAGAGATATTGCTGAAGCCATAGCCGTACATGCCGCCGAAGGTCGTATCAACTTTGCATTTGGAGAATTTAACCGCGGTGAAGAAGACAAAATCGATGCTGGAGAAATCAAAAAAGAATTAGTGCTACTTGGCAGATCAGCCCGTTTTGTCGATGGCAATCGATCTGGAATTTCTGCAGCAGTGCTACTGCACCAACACAAAGTGCAAGAATTTATTGTTGTAACAACTCCGTCGTCTTCTTACCTAACCCGCACCGTGGCAGTCCAAAATATTGATGACTGGACAGTCAGAGATCGAAAAAAACCATACGCTGACAGAAAAAAGGGTATGCTGCCACCAAAAGTCGCTCGAATGCTACTGAACATCAACCGATCATTTGACGAATCAGAAAAAAGAGTAGTACTCGACCCATTTTGTGGTTCTGGCAACATATTACTCGAAAACGCTGTGCTCGATGATGCAGGAGTAGGAATTGATCTCGACAAAAATTCTGTGACCGGAACTATAGATAATCTCAGGTGGTTTAGTGAAACATACCAAAAACCACACAATCAGCAGGTACATCTTGGCGACGCTACCCACGTTCCAGAGCAAGTTTCACACATCATTACAGCTATCGTAACAGAACCATTTTTGGGCAGACCAAAACCAAAACCGGAGCAAGTTCCGGACATCTTTCGGGGACTTGAAAAATTATATTTGGGCGCTTTCAAAAACTGGAAAACATTTTTGCCAAACGGAGCACCGGTCACCATTGTTTTTCCACACACCACGGTCAAAGACGTCGAGTTCAACATGGACCACTTGATTGACAAACTTTTGCCTCTCGGATACACTACTGTATCTGGTCCGCTGAAATACAGCAGACCTGACGCAATTGTCAGTCGTTCAATTTATACGTTTATACTGAAAAAATAATATGTCACATGTCAAAGCCTCGGGCGCAGTCGCCCAACACAAACAAGGAAATCGCCACGGCAAACGCTTGGGTGTCAAAAAGTTTGGTGGAGAAAAAGTTCAAATTGGCTCAATCATCATCAGACAACGCGGTGCTACCTACAAAGCTGGTAAGCACGTCGGACTGGGACGAGACTACACAATCTTTGCGCTCAAAGACGGAGTAGTAGAATTTGGAAAGCAACATTCATCCACAGTCGTCAACGTTCTTCCTGAGTAACCAAAGTCCCACTCCCCGTTGAGTGCCAGATGTGATATACCTTTGCTATTATGGCAAATTCATCCATACAATTACTCGCAATTACCTTTTTACAACCAAATCCCTTCCAACCCAGAAATAAAATTGCTGAGGCAGAAATCGTAGAATTAGCAGACTCCATTAAACAGTTTGGCGTCCTCGAACCACTCGTCGTCGCAGATACTCCCGCTGGGTATCAAATTATTGCTGGCGAACGCCGCTGGCGAGCAGCCAAAATTGCTGGTCTCAGTGAAGTCCCTGTAATCATCAAAAAAACGTCTCCTAGAGAAATGCTGGAAATCGCTTTAATAGAGAACGTCCAACGAACCAATTTATCAGCAATAGAACGTGCACAAGCATTTCAACAACTACAGCGAGAGTTTTCGTTTAGCGTAGCGGATATCGCACGCAGAGTCAGCAAGTCAAGTTCTTATGTTAGCAATACTCTGAAACTGCTCACGCTTCCCGATGCTATCAAAGATGGTTTGCTTGGTGGCAACATTTCTGAGGGTCATGCAAGAGCCATTTCGGGCATTCTAAATCCATCGACTATGGTCTTAGTCTACAAACGAATTTTGAAGGAAAATGCTTCTGTGCGCAGGGCAGAGGAGCTCTCACGACATGCCAAAGAAAGCTCACATGACCCAAAGTCTCATATAGTTCCCGGTGCGTACGCGATTGATAAAGCCAAGCTAAAACAATGGGAAAAGACGATCCAAGGCATGCTAGCCGCAAAATCAAAACTCAATCTTGTTCGCACTGATCGTCAAACCAAAATCAGCATTACCCTTAAGGGTGATGTAGAAAAAACACAACAAGACCTCGAAAAATTCATGAGTATTATCGAATCTCAATAAGAAACTTTTGGCAACAAGCCAATATCTTTGGCTGGCCAGTAGCGGAAGAAGGCTCTGCCGACAATTTCGTCTGCTGCAACAGGACCCCAAGCACGCGAATCACTCGAGTGTGGGCGATTATCACCCGACGCGAAGTACTCATTTGGTCCAAGCGTAATAACCCTGCCACCCGAAGTAAATGTCCCCTCACTGGTAATCACCGAACTATCCAAATATTGAGATTCATCAAGTTTTTGTTGGTTTAGATACAGACTTGAGTCTTTTACCTGTACTGTATCTCCCGGCACGCCAATGACTCGTTTAATGAAATCACAACCAGTGTCTTCGGGACAATTGGCGGCCGCCGGCGCATGAAATACGATCACATCTCCCCGTTGCGGAGTCCCAACGCGGTAACTGACTTTGTCTGTTAACAAGTAATCTCCATCGTGAAAATTTGGAAACATAGACAGACCGTTTACCTGATGCGGCTGTAGTAAGAATAAGTAAACAACTAAAAAAAGCGATAAACCAATTACAACTGTTTCAATGAAATCGAGAATGACGCTTGAAAATGATTTTATAAGTCTATGCATAGGACGTCGTTCATTATCACGATTCTCCGCTGGAGTTTCAAGCGGTAAATAGAGATAATGGCAGGATGGGTTATACCGCACATACGCTTCGTGGATTTAGTTGGCAAACGGTTTTAAAGTTTGCCACGGCTGGTATTGCGCTCGTAAAAATATCACTGCTTTCTCATATATTGTCACCAGCGGACTTCGGCGTCTTTGCGATTGTGCTCGTTGCGCTGGGTATTAGCGAGGCAACAACACAAACTGGCGTCAACATCACCTTGCTACAAACAACGCGCAGCATCCGTTACTATCTCAGTACGGCTTGGGTAATAGCAATCGTTCGAGGCTTCTTTATTGCGATTCTCATGACAAGCGTCGGTTTATTGCTGGCAAAATACTACAACAACCCCGTACTTGCACCACTGACTGCGATAGCAGCCCTCGTGCCGCTTATTAAAGGCTTCATTAACCCCAGCTTGATCAAGTACCAAAAAGAACTCCTCTTTTCGAAAGAAGCTATATTTAGACTCTCGCTTTCGCTCATAGAAACTACAGCCACAGTTTTATTTGCAGTTTTCATCCACTCGCCACTCGCGCTGCTACTCGGACTTGTTTTTGTTGCAATAATCGAAGTCATTGCCTCTTTCTATTTATTCTCCGATTGGCCAACACTTACTTTCCATAGTAGTCGCGCCAAAGACATCCTCAAGAATTCGCTTGGCCTGAGTCCCGCTGCGTTGCTCAGTTATATCGGAGATAACATTGATGATTTTTTGATTGGTAAGTTACTCGGTACCTACAAACTTGGCCTCTATCACAACGCCTACGCACTGAGTCACAAACCAAACTATGATGTTTCAAAAGCACTAAATCACTCCACGCTCCCCATTTTTTCTAAAATGCAAAATGACAAAGTTCGGCTCAGAAACGCATTTCTAAAATCTTCTGTTGCACTCATCGGTCTCATCACGCTACTTTCACTACCACTTTTTTTCTTCCCGACGCAACTCGTTTCATTGCTCTTTGGCAAACAGTGGCTACCAATTGCCCCAATCCTCCCACTGCTCGCACTGGCAGGAATTTTACAAAGCTGCAACAACCTTGGCTACAATCTCTGGCTAACTTCAAAAAAATACGCCATACTCAATCTCCATCTTGCCTTGAGCGTCGCTTCACTTGTTTTTGGACTCTTCTATTTTATTTCCAGCAACGACTTTTATGGCACCGGCCAAGCCATTCTCTTTTCCCGACTGATTCCGCTCCCGCTCCTCGTATTTGGTGTGTATAGATCCCTCCGACATGCAACCTAGCGTTTCAGTCATCACTATTGGCCGAGAAAATACCAAACAACCGATTCAAGATTTTGCCGCGGCCAGAAATGCAGCGCTCAAAAACGCCACCAGCGATTGGGTGGTCTTCCTCGACTCAGATGAAAAAATAAGCGAATCAGATTTTGAAAAACTCAAAAAATATATTTCTCAAACCAAAGCAGCGGGTCTCTATCTCACACGCTCCGATATTTTTTATGGCGTGCAACTGCACTATGGAGAGTGGGGGAGCACAAAAATCTTGCGCGCAATGCAACCCGCCAAGGCAAAATACCAAGGAAAAGTCCATGAAGTGCCACAAATCTCAGGCACGACTGAACAAACAGACGTCGTCATTTTGCACACCGCTCATCCCTCCATTAACCAATTTATAGCAAAAGTATCAAACTACGCAGCACTTGCAGCAGCAGAGCGAAAGACTTCACTACTTCGTACGGGCATAGAAATCTGCACCTACCCGATTGCAAAATTTTTGCTCAATTACTTTTTACTTCGAGGATTTCTTGATGGTTGGCGCGGCCTTGCGTACGCTACCGTCATGAGTTTGCATTCATTTTTTGTCCGCGCGTATCGTATTTCTTGGCACCTACAAAATGAAACTACCTAAATCACTCAACAAGGAAGTAGTACTGCTTGGTGTACTTATTTTTATCCTTTCACTGGGACAGCTCCAGAGAATTGCCGTTCCTTGGGGAGCGCAATACGCCCACGAACTCGTTTTGTTTTTCTACTTGTTTACCAAACGCAAAGTCTACGCTCGAATACTGCTAAAAACTTGGAAAGAGTCGAGAACGAATACAAAAATTCTTGTCGCACTCATCATCAGCGGCGTGCTGCTACAAAGCTTTACCAGTGGCGACCAACGGGGATTGCTTCTCACCTTTCGTGCATTTTTATACACGAGTACAGCCTGGACTATCTATCTCTCAGTTGCCACCAAGCAAAAAGAACTGCTTCGCCTCTTCTTGCTCACCAGTGGAGTAGTCATGGCAATCATGGGAGTGATCCAATATCTCTTTTTGCCAGATATGCGATTTTTGGCCGTACTCGGTTGGGATGACCACTACTACCGAGCAATTGGCAGCATGCTTGATCCAAATTATTTTGGCATACTACTTGTGCTCACGCTCGCCAATCTCTGGTCTTGGGGCAAGCGAATTCCTGCCAAGCTGACAATTGCCCTTACCGTACTACTCAGCATGACCATCGCGGCCACCATCTCTCGGGCTACGTTCCTTGCCGTTACCATTTTCTTTGTAACACAATTTCTACGCAACAAAAAAATTGTCAGTCTTGCCGCTGGCATCCTTTTGATCACATTGCTTGCGCTACCGAAACCAACTGGCGAAGGGGTCGATCTGCTGCGAACGAGCAGTATCAATAGTCGCATCTCCCACGATCAAGAAGCACTCGGTGGTTTTGAACTTAATCCAATCAAAATGCTTTTTGGCACTGGGTTATTTTCTAGTGTCCATCCGAGCACTTTTGCAGATAAAAGTATTGACCATGGCCTGCAGGCAAATAATATTTTTGTTTTCCTGTATCAGGGAATTGGGCTGGTTGGAATGTTGTTACTACTTCCAATCTTACTCAAAGATTATAAAATCGTCTATCAAAAAGAGCACATCATTGCGTTTGCGCTCGTGGCGTTGCTTGTCCACGCACAGTTCAACAACTCTTTTTTTGAGCCAATTGTTTTTTCGTACTGGGTGTTGCTGGTAGCGACGCTGAAAAAAACTACAACTGAAAAATAACTGACAATTTCTTCTCAGTCACATTACCAGCTGCGTCTGTCGCTATAAACTCCAAATCATTCTTGCCCTCATTCAGACGAAAACTATGACCAAATGCACCATCTAGTTTGGCGTAGGTGAGTTGTCCATTGATCGTCACTTTGACACCAGGATCGGTCAGTCCTGCAATTTGTAAGTTCTGTTGCGCACGACCTTGGATTATTGCGTCTGCAGTAGGGGTTGTGATATCGAGCAATGGCGCTTCTGTGTCGAGAGCAATCTTGTATCCACGACTGAGCTGCGATTCGTTGCCCGCGGCATCCCGCGCATACGTTGTCAAAACATTCTCGCCTTCGGTCAATGTAGTTGTCGCCTGAAAAGATCCATCTTCTTGCGCCACAACTGGCTCAAGCTCTTCGCCATTTACAATCACAAAAACCTCACTCTCGGCCTCAGCATAGCCAAACAACAGCAACTCTGCATCCTTGGTAGCCTTGGGTGGAGCAGTCAAAGTCGGGGTAAAGGGTGGCAACTCATCTTTGGGTGTAAACGGGGTAGTGCTGCCCAAAAAGCTTGAGGTTATGTTGATGAAGTTGGGCAAGATGACAAAGATAAACAAACTGACCAAAATAGCTGCTATAACAATAAAAAACCAAAACTGACGAACAACTTTGGTTTTCTCTTGCTTTACCAGGCGGGATGTAACTCTTCTGCGCATACCAACTAGTATACCGTATTACTATTGATTCTATGGAGCCGGGAAGGGGATTCGGACCCCTGACCTACGGTTTACGATACCGTCGCTCTACCAACTGAGCTATCCCGGCGAGGGAGCGAGATACGAGAATCGAACTCGTGCTATCAGCTTGGGAAGCTAACGTACTGCCATTATACTAATCTCGCGCTCAATGATATTGTAACAAAGAAAATCATATGGCAAACAAGAACAAATATTGCCGTTTCTACCTCACTCGACATGGCGAGACTGTTTGGAATACGCAGGGACTCATGCAGGGTCACGCCGATTCTCCGCTTACAGAAAATGGCATCAACCAAGCAAAAGAAACTGCAAAAAAACTACAAGATGTACAGTTTGCCCAAGTTTTTAGTTCGGACCTCATGCGATCACAGCGAACAGCCGAGATTATTTCTGCCGATCACGACCTCGTTGTAAAAACAAACAAGCTACTGAGAGAGTACTCGCTTGGACCATTTGAGGGCAAAAAAATCTCGTACTTTTTGGAAACACTCAAAAAATCCATTGCCTACCGCGACTCTCTGGCAGATGAATTGCGACTGGCCCACCAACTGCATCCCGAGGTAGAAATCGAAGAGAAGAGTGCAATCCGGATGATTACTTTTTTTCGAGAAACTGCCTTCGCCTATCCGGGGAAAAATGTGTTGGCTGTTTCGCACGCGGGGACGATCAGAGCGTTGCTGGTAAAACTTGGCTACGCCACCAACGACGAACTCCCACATGGCTCAATCAAAAATGCTTCGTACGTTGTCTTGGATTGCGATGGAGTTGATTTTTTTGTGCGGGAAACGGTGGGGGTAGAAAAAACAAAACAACAACAGTAACCGCATGAAAAAAGTTTCTAGACACTTACAATTAATCAGGTATTCAACCGTGAACTAGAGCGAGGTCTGATAGGGCAGATCTCAGGATCAGCTCCAGCACGATTAAAGAATCCCATAGCAAGAACAGCTAAATAGTTAGTTAGTATTGCAGTGACAACTGTTTCTTCAATATATTTTTCAAGGATTACCGAAAAAGTATCGTCGCAAACAAATCCCAATTGCAATGCTATTTCCTCAGCATTGCTACAATTCCAATTTTCTTTTATGGTGAGATCTAGTTTTTCTTTCAAAAATGGCGAACCCGACCAGGATCGAACTGGTGATCTCCTCCGTGACAGGGAGGCATGTTAACCACTACACCACGGGTCCTCAGCGTCTGATTATACGAAGAGGGGCCTGGTTTGCCAAGACACAACCTGGTGGTATACTATTTCCATATGTCTACACCCATTTTTCTTCTCATTATTCTGATCGCCATCGCTTCGTACGCGGCAAGCATCTACAACACCCTACAGCGGCTGATGACGCAGATCACTGCCAGTATTCAAGAGATCGGTAATCAGCTGAAAAGACAGGCTTCGCTCATCCCAAATTTGGAGTCGAGTGTCAAAGGTTTCCTCAAGCACGAGCAAGGTATTTTCAAGTTACTGACCGATGCACGCAAGTCGGTAGCACAAGCAGCTTCGTCTAATTCGCTACCAGATATCGAAAAAGCGGCTACGGCCATGCAAGCTCTGATGCCAAAGATCAGTTTGGTGGTAGAGGACAATCCAGAACTCAAGTCAAATGAGACAGTAACGCAGTTTATGCGTGAGCTTACCGACACGGCAGATAAGTTGATGTATGCTCGTCGCTCGGTTATCGATTTGACACAAAACTTTAACGAGAAACTCGTCATGTTCCCATCCAATCTCATTGCCGGTCTGTTTGGCTTCAAACAACAAGCGGGACTGCAAACACCACAATCTGGTTCACACCTTGAAGTGAGCTCAGACGAGATGAAGGATGTCAAAGTAGACATCTAATGACGCATCTACAGCTAATTCAACGAAATAAGCAAAAATCAGCCGCAATTATGGTGTTGTTTGTCGGCTTTATTGTCGGTGCGAGTTACTTGATCGCAACTGGCCTGCAGTATGACCTCAGTTTTGTGGGTATTGCCCTCATTTTATCTGGCATCGTTTCGTTTTCTTCCTATTGGTGGTCAGACAAAGTTATCCTGAGTATTTCCAAGGCGCGGCCTGCGACCAAAGCAGAATTTTTTGATTACTATACGGTGGCGGAGAATATCGTCTCAGGCCAAAGGATGCCAATGCCGAAGCTGTATGTGATTGATGACTCGGCGATGAATGCGTTTGCCACAGGCAGAGATCCAGAGCACGCAGTTGTGTGTGCGACAACGGGTTTACTCAGTAGATTAACCAGAGGTGAGATTGAAGGCGTAGTAGCTCACGAACTCTCTCATGTGCAGAACTATGATATTCGCCTCATGTCGGTAGTGACGATACTTGTTGGCATGATTGCGCTATTATCCGATTGGGCACTACGCATGACTTTTTGGGGTCGATCTGGCCGTTCCAGGGACAACGACAAAGAAAGCGGACAACTCCAGATTATCCTCGCAGTTGTCGGTATTGCGCTTGCGCTCCTGTCGCCAATCATTGCACAAATCATCCAGCTGTCTATTTCGAGAAAACGAGAATTTTTGGCTGATGCTTCTGGCATCGGTATGACAAGAAATCCAAGAGGTCTGATGGCGGCGCTCAAAAAAATCAGCGCTGATACAGAGCCACTCGAAGCAGCTAATAAGGCGACCGCCCATCTTTATTTTTCTAATCCTCTAAAAAATACGCATGGAGCTATTAGTTGGTTTTCCAAACTGTTTCAGACGCACCCACCAATTGCAGAACGCATTGCGGCATTGGAGAAGATTTCATGAAAGATCTAATCAAACTTGCCAATCTGCCAATCTCAGACGAGCAAGCAAAATCACTGGAGTCTGCGTTTTCAGAAACGCTCGAAGTATTCAAAAATCTTACAGATCTCGATATCTCCCAGACTGAACCAACAAACCAAGTAACTGGACAAGAAAATGTGCTGCGTGAAGATAAGATAGATGAAGACAGAATGTTAACGCAGTCACAAGCGTTACAATCAGCAAAGCACACACACGAAGGATTTTTTGTGGTTCCAAGGCTCATAGATGAAAAATAACCTCCATAAACTAACACTAAAAAAAGCACTGGCTCAGATACAGTCGGGTGAGACAACAGCCAAAAAAATATACGCAGATTGTTTTTCTCAGATTGAGGCGGGCAACAAAGATCTGAATGTATTTCTTTCTACAAATTCTCCTACTTCAATGAAGCAATTTGAAAATCCAGAGACAACACTGCAGAATTGTCCTATAGCTGTTAAAGACAACATTTGTATTGAAAATGAGGTGACAACCGCTGCTTCAACAGTTCTTGAGGATTACAAACCAGCCTACAGTGCCACACTCATTGATAACCTAAAACTTCATGGCGGCGCTGTAATTGGAAAAACGAATCTGGATGCCTGGGCTCATGGTTCGTCAACCGAAACTTCTCAATTTGGCAGAACACTGAACCCAAGAAATCCAAAATACTTGCCAGGAGGATCTTCGGGAGGTAGTGCTGCTGCAGTCGCTGCAGATATGTGCACAGCCGCAATAGGTACAGAAACTGCAGGTTCTATTCGTCAACCTGCCTCATGGTGCGGAGTGGTAGGACTCAAACCAACATATGGACGGGTGAGTAGATATGGCGTAATTGCAATGGCATCATCGACCGACTCGCCAGGCCCAATTACTAAAACGGTGGAAGATGCAGCGATCATGCTCGCCTGTCTTGCTGGTCATGATTCAAAAGACGGCACAACTACAAATCAAGCTGTTCCAGATTATGTATCGCTCCTACAAAAATCTATCTCGGGATTAAAAATTGGTATCATGTACCAAGACATACCGGGTCTTAAAATTGCAAATCCATATGTTTTGGCTGCTGCAAAAGTCTTAGAAAGCCTCGGCGCAAAAGTAGAACTCGTCAATGCATTGGATCCAAAATATGCAGTGAGCGTCTACACCATAGTACAAAGAGCAGAAGTTAGTAGTAATCTCGCGCGCTTTGATGGCATACGATTTGGCAATGATCGCTCATACTTTGGAGACGAAGCCCGCCGGAGAATTCTGCTTGGTACACATACTCTGCGAAAAGGATATGCAGAAAAATACTACCAAGTCGCGCAAAAGACACGAACACTCTTTATCGAAGATTTTTCCCGACTTTTTTCTTCTTATGATGTACTCATAAGCCCAACTTCTCCTTCATTTGCCGAACCAATTGGAGCAAGTGAAGATTCGGTTATGTTTGGAGAGCTAGCAGATATGCTACTCGAACCCAGCTCAATTGCAGGCCTACCAGGTATTAGCGTGCCTTGTTTTCATGACGAAAAAACTAACCTCTATCTTGGTCTGAATATTATGGCGCCAGCATGGCGAGAAGATCTCGTGTTACAAGTCGCCCATGCGTATGAAATCAATACAGACTGGAACTCCTGGAGAAAAGATAACAATGACTAATCAAAAGTACCAACTCGTCTGTGGCATGGAGGTTCATGCAGAACTCAAAACCAATTCAAAGATGTTTTGCGGCTGTAAAAATGATCCGTTTCATGCGGAGAAACCAAATATCTATACCTGTCCAGTTTGCCTTGGCTTGCCTGGCGCATTGCCAGTTGCAAACAAACAGGCGATCGAGTGGACGATCAAACTTGGCCTCGCCCTCGGTTGTAAAATAAATCTGTTTTCGAAGTTTGATCGCAAACATTACTTTTATCCTGATCTTCCCAAAGGCTATCAGATCAGTCAGTATGATCTGCCATTTTGCTATGACGGAAAGATTGAAACCGAACTCGGCACCGTGCGAATCCATCGTATTCATCTGGAAGAGGACACGGGGAAGTTACTGCACAAAACAGTGAATGGCGAGCAAGTCAGTCTGATTGATTTTAATCGCTCGAGTGTGCCGCTGATTGAGATTGTGACTGAGCCAGATATTACCACGGCCGCGCACGCAGCTGCGTACGGCAAGCAGCTTCGCAAAATCTTACAGTATCTGGATATAGCCAATTGTGACATGGAACAAGGCGGCATGCGTCTGGAGGCAAATGTGTCACTACGACCAGTGGGCGAGACCGAGCTACCAAACTACAAAACAGAGATTAAAAACATCAACTCATTCCGCTTTCTCGAACAGGCGATTGATTTTGAAATCGATCGACAGGCTGAACTCTTAGCAAATAATCAGATAGTTTCACAAGAGACTCGGGGGTGGAATTCTGTGAAACAAGTAACTTATTCGCAAAGAAGTAAAGAAGACGCCGAAGATTATCGCTATTTCCCGGACCCTGATATTCCGCCAATTCGTTTTACAGAAGAACAGATTGCGGCTATCCGTGAAACGATTCCAGAGTTACCGAGTGCTATTGCTACTCGCTGGCAGCAAGAATATGGCATTGAGCCAAACATGATTGAACAAATTATCGTGAATACTACAGTTTCACGACAATACGACAAACTCTTCACGAATGCGAAAAATGAGGGGATATCTGTCGCCTCACTACTCAAAAACATCTTGAGCAAGAAAGTGCCTTCGCCGTTAGAAGCTGGGGCAGAACAAACGCTTCTACAGTTTAAAGAGCTACAAAAAACAGACGTTGTAGATGACACACAGCTTATAGCAATTGTAAACAAGGTTTTGACAGAAAACCCAGATATTTCCGCCAAGTACTTTAGCGGACAAAAGCAAGTTATTGGATTCGTTATGGGCCAAATACTACGTGAATTGCCAAAAAAATCTGATCCCGCACAGGTGCGTGAAGCGATCATCACACAGCTTGAGGCTACAAAATAATGCCTAATGCATTTGTCCATCTCCACGTGCACTCTGAGTACTCTATGCTCGATGGTCTCAGTAAGCTCGATCCGCTGTTGAAGCAGGTCCAAGCCCATGGACAAACAGCCGTGGCGCTGACTGACCATGGAAATATGCACGGAGCCGTTCACTTTTACAACGCGTGTAAAAAAGCTGGCGTGAAACCAATTGTTGGCCTCGAAGCGTACTACGCAAAAGAGTCACGAACCAACAAACAAGTAAAAATGGGATCGGATCAGTTTCATCTGACATTACTTGCGCAAAACTTCACGGGCTACCAAAATTTATTGCAGCTTGTTTCACGAGCGAACTTTGAGGGCTTTTCATACAAACCACGCATTGATTTCGAATTACTCCAAGAACATTCTGAAGGCCTTATCTGTACAAGTGGCTGCATGAGTAGCCTCTTCAATAAACTGATTAGAGATGGCAATCTTGCTGAAGCCGAAAAGCAATTGAAAAAATTTGCAAAACTTTTTCCTGATAGATTTTATATCGAAATTCAACGTCATCCCGCAATTCCTGGTCAAGAAGAATTGCTCGCAGAGCAGGTTAAGCTGGCTCGAAAACTCCATATTCCGCTCGTTGCGACCAACGACGTTCATTATGTATTTGCGCATGAAGCGGAGGCACAAGATGCTTTGCTCTGCGTACAAACGCGCAAATTAATTTCAGATAAAAAACGCATGACTATGCTCGACTCGCCAGATTTTTATCTTCGCTCGAGCAAAGAGATGATTGAGTTATTTCACGACTATCCAGATGCTATCGAAAACACCGTGAAAATAGCGGATTCTTGTGATTTGACCATTCCGACTGGCCAACTCATCTTTCCCGCATTTCCACTGCCAAAAGGTGAAACAACCAATTCATATTTTAGGAAACTGACCGAAGCTGGCATCAAGAAGAAGTACCCAGAAATTACAAAAGAAGTAACAGAGCGAATGGAGTATGAACTCAAGGTTATTATCGACAAAGGGTATGCAACCTACTTTCTTATCACTCAAGACTTTGTGAATTGGGCGCGAGGACAGGGGATCGGCGTTGGTCCGGGTCGTGGTTCTGCTGCAGCATCAATCGTGTCATATGCGCTTGGCATCACTTCGCTCGACCCACTCCAACACGGCCTCCCATTTGAGCGCTTCCTCAATCCACAACGTCCAACGCCACCTGATATCGACATGGATTTTGCAGACGACCGCAGAGACGAAGTGATTAATTACGTAGCAAAAAAATACGGCGATGACCACGTCGGACACGTGATTACCTTTGGAAGGATGGAAGCTCGAGTATCAATTCGTGACATTGGCCGCGTGTTGGGCATGCCGTACGAAGAGCCAGATCGCATCGCGAAGTTAATTCCAAATCCTCCTGGCAAAAAAGTCTCGCTTAAAATAGCTGTCGAGACCGTGCCCGAACTCGCCGAATACTACAAACAACCAAAGTACCGCAAACTCATAGATCTGGCTCAAACCGTCGAAGGCTCAATCAGACACTCATCTGTACACGCAGCTGCCATTATTATTTCTGATAAAGAATTACCGTTTTACACTGCAATCCAGAAAGATTCAAAAACGGGAAAAACAATCACCCAGTACGACATGTACGCCCTAGATTGCAATATTTCTGACGATGCCATTGGCTTGCTCAAATTTGACTTTTTGGGTCTGCGCAACTTATCAATTTTACAAACGGCAATCAATCTGATTGCGAAGCACAAAGGCAAAAAAATTGAAATTGAAAAAATTCCACTCACCGATGCAAAAACATTTGCGCTCCTTTCGAGCGGCGAAACGATGGGTGTTTTCCAACTTGAGTCTGCTGGCATGCGTCGAGTTGCTCGCACGCTCCAACCAACACAATTCTCAGACATCATGGCTATGGTCGCACTGTATCGGCCGGGTCCAATGGATCTGATCCCGCAATTTATTGAAGGCAAACACAATCCAAAAAGCATCACCTATCCCCACGAATCGCTCAAACCTGTGCTCGAAGAAACCTATGGTGTCATGGTCTACCAAGAGCAAATTTTGCAAATTGCCAATGTGATGGCTGGTTTCTCACTCGGAGAAGCAGACATTTTGCGACGCGCCATCGGTAAGAAGAAAAAGAAATTGCTCGACGAAAACAAACGCAGATTTACTACCGAGTCGGTGAAAAATGGCTATACCAAACAAGTAGCAGAAAAAGTCTGGGGCTTTATTGAGGCCTTTGCCAACTACGGATTCAACAAACCACACGCAGCTAGTTACGCCATGATTGCCTACCAAACTGCGTATCTCAAGACACATTATCCTGCCGAGTATATGTGCGCACTCATGAGCGTTGAGTCTGCCTCGCACTCCGCCAATCGAGATGAAAAAGTGGCGTATGCAATCGAAACTACCAAGAAAATGGGTATTCATATTTTGCCACCAGATATCAATCAATCTGATGCAGATTTTACGCTGGAAAAAGACGCGGAATCCGTCGATGGCCTCAGCATCCGTTTTGGCTTGACCGCTATTAAACACGTGGGCTCAGCGGCAATCGAAAATATTCTTGCCTCCAGAAAGAAAGAAAAGAAATTTAGCTCATTGACACAATTTATAAATGTAACCGATGGCAGGAAAGCAAATAAAACTACCTTAGAGGTTCTGATCAAAGTTGGTGCATTCGATACATTTGGCACGCGTTCTAGTATGCTGGAAAGCTTAGAAAATATTCGACAAACAGCCAGCCAGCTCACTTCGGAAGATGAACAGCAGGACACACTTTTTTCTGGCGTTGCGCACAGTTCACAAGAAATCAAAGACACCTTTCCGGTACTGGAGGAGTATCCAAAAGCCGAGTTACTTTCGTTTGAGAAAGAGCTGCTTGGACTGTTTCTGACCGAGCATCCATTGGCACATGCGCTCACTGAGGTCGCAAAGCGCTCCAACAAAACTGTTACAGAACTAGATATCAACGTCCACGCTGGTGCGACCTTCTTATTTGGTGGCATCATCAATAACATTCGACAAGTCACCACCAAGCGGACGGGCAGTCAAATGGCATTTGCGACTTTTCAAGATGAAACTGGCTCGATTCCAATTGTTATTTTCCCCAAAATATATCAACAGTTCGGCGAGCTACTCGCCAACGATACCGCCATGTTGATTAAGGCAAAAGTTGACAATCGAGATGATGAAATGCAACTCATGGTAGAAAAAATTGTTCCGCCAGATAGCATCCCAGAGACCAAAGCAGATATCGCAGACCACGAGATTTTCATCCCACGCCAAACAGAGCAGGCAACACTGGAAAAACTAGGCGCACTGCTCAAAAAACATACCGGCTCGGAATCTATCGTCGTCCTCATTCCAAATGGAGAAGAGCCGCAACGAATGCTTTTGCCATACTGCGTCACTTGGTCAGAATCACTTGATGCAGAAATCTCAAAATTACTGCGATAATTTACAGTTTGCTTCTTTGGTAACTGCTGGCTATAATTACGCCCCGTGATAACCAGCGGGATTTTTTCCTCTACCGAAGATAAAAAACCTACCAAATACATTTTTGTTTCTGGTGGCGTTTTATCGGGTCTTGGCAAGGGTATTACGGCGGCTTCACTCGGGTATTTGCTCAAAAATCGTGGCTTTAGTGTCACCAACATAAAGTGTGAAAATTATCTCAATTTAGACTCCGGCAACATCAATCCCATTGAACACGGCGACGTCTTTCTCTGCGAAGATGGTTTGGAAGCCGACCTCGATCTTGGTTCTTACGAGCGATTTCTCTCGGAAGAAGTTGGACACAAAAACTTCACCACCATTGGCCAAGTCTACTCAGCTGTTATCGAAAAAACAAAAAATTTACAGTTCGATGGCGCAACGGTCGACGCCATTCCATACGTTCCAGAAGAAGTTATCAAACGCATCATGACCGCAGCCGAGGGCTACGACATTATTCTTGTAGAGCTTGGTGGCACCGCTGGTGAGTACCAAAATGTCATTTACTACGAGACATACCGCATCATGAAGTTGCGCATGCCAAATGACACGCTGCACATCCACGTTACATACTTTCCCAACCCATCACACATCAACGAACTCAAATCCAAACCAACACAACTCTCAGTGCGCAAACTCAATGAAATGGGCATCCAACCAGACATCGTTGTCGGTAGAGCAGAACTGATGATCGACGACAAGCGCAAAGAAAAAGTTGCCTACTACTGCAACCTCAATAAAGAAGACGTCATCTCCAATCCAGATTGTGACACTATTTATGATATTCCGCTCGTCTTTGCAGAGCAAAAATTTGATGAACTCGTGCTCAACAAACTCAAGCTTCCCCTCAAACGAGGCAACCTCAAACAATGGCGAGAGCTCGTAACCAAAATTAAATCAAAGAAATCAAAAACAGTCCGTGTAGCAATCATCGCGAAATACCTCGCAACTGGCGATTATGAACTACAAGATTCGTACGTCTCACTCATTGAGTCACTTCGTTTCTCCGCCTGGCACAATGATCTCGAACTCAAACTTGATCTTATCAGCGCAGAATTGGTAGAGAAAAAAGACAAAACTGCTCTCGGCTTACTCAAGCTAGCACAAGGCATCATCGTGCCTATTGGCTGGGGCGAGCGTGGAGTAGAAGGCAAAATTGCCGCTATCACCTATGCCCGCGAAAACAAAATTCCCTATCTCGGTCTTTGCTACGGCATGCAACTGGCTTGTGTAGAGTTTGCGCGCAATGTCCTCGGACTCAAAGATGCGCACACCAGCGAAGTAGATCCCAACACGCCAGATCCAATCATCCACGACATTCCTTTCGAAGAAAAATATCAAAAAATCAAGGGTGACGGCGCCAGCATGCGGCTCGGAGCCTATGACTGTGTACTCAAAAAGGGCACACTAGCCTACAGCATCTACGAAAAGCACAACGCCTTTATTGACAAGAAAAAGGGCTTGATCTCGGAACGACACCGACACCGCTTTGAATTCAACAACGAATACCGCGCAGCTCTCGAAGCCGAAGGTTTCGTCATCTCAGGCACCTCACCAGATGACTTTTTCGTCGAGATGATCGAGCTTTCGCCCAAACTCCATCCATTCTTCATCGCCACTCAAGCACACCCAGAGTACAAATCTCGCCCACTCACACCACATCCACTGTTTATCGAATTTCTCCGAGTAGCCGGTTCCCAAAAGACTACAAAATAATCGATTGCGTCTCGAGCAGTTATCGAGTACAATACCGTTCTCAACACAGGAGATACCAATGGCACAATTTTTCATTCACAAAGACATCACCGTAAACGTTGGCGACACCGCACGCGTCCACGAAGAAATCATCGAAGGTGACAAGAAACGTATTCAGATTTTTGAAGGCATCGTAATTGCAATCAAAAACCGTGGTACAGGCACATCTTTTACTATCCGTAAAATCGCAGCCAACAGCATCGGCGCCGAAAAGATCTTCCCCATCAACGTTCCTGCACTCAAAAAGATTGAAATCAAATCTCGCGGCAACGTCCGACGGAGTAAGCTATACTACCTCCGTGAACGCATCGGAAAAGCCGCCACTCGCATTAGAGAAAAGAATACTTTCACCAAAGCAGCGTAAGCTTGCAACAAACAAATTGGGAGCTGCCGGAGAAAAACGAGCAGCCAGCTTTTTAACAAATAAAGGGTATCAGATCATTGCGACAAATATCGCGGTCGGAAAATATGAGATCGACATCATCGCTCTCGACCCCAAAGTAAATGAAATTGTCTTCTGTGAAGTCAAAACGCGCAGGAGCAACTACTTCGGCGACCCAAGCGTCGCAGTCACCCCAAAGAAGCTCGCAGCCATCCGCAACGTCGCACGCGCCTACCTGCGACAACACCCAAAGTACCTGCAGTATAGATACGATATAATTAGCGTACTACCTGATACAATAGACCAGTTCGAAAATGTCACTTGGAGTGGCAGATAGACGGCCCCATCGTCCAGTGGTTAGGACACTAGGTTTTCATCCTAGTAACTCCAGTTCAATTCTGGATGGGGTCACAAGCTCCATACACACATCTCCTTGATCAAAACAGAAATTCTGATACTATGTCCCGTATCATTTAATTCTTAAAGGAAATATGACTCAAACAAAAGAACGTGAACTACATAACTCAACTGAAACTGAGAGAGAAGAAGATGAGGCTCGACTAAACAAAAAATTTAGAACTGATTGTCCAGTTGGGACAGTTGTTATAAGCTCAACAGGATCCACCGCCACAACGGTTGAAGGACGAGTATATTCTAATGCTTATGATCCATATGTGATGGTTCGTGAGGTCAACGGAAACCCTAACGATATGGGAGTTTGGCACTGCAAAAACTTAAGAAAAAAAACTCAATGAGGCTGTAAAACTAAAGAAATAATTTACTTATCAAACTCATAGATTGAATAACCCCCAAGTGATATTACATCTGGTAGGAAAGTGTTGAATAGATCTACTAGATCAGAAATGATTTGGTTCTGATGCGGAACACGAAGGTGCACAACAGCAAAAAAAACTTACATTTTATAAATGATGATGTTTTTACTGCCTCTTCTTTGCATACTTCGTTTTACAGTTTGAAATGTTAAGGGGCTAGTAAAGTTAAAGCGGTATAATGAACCGCAATGGCATTATCTATCAATCTAAATAAATACTACA
>JAACWQ010000014.1 GCA_009991965.1 Minisyncoccota bacterium
AGGACGCATTCACTTGAACTAAGAAAAATCAATAAATGGTATAATTGTTAAATACTGATTATGGACATTGATATCTTCGAGTTGAGATTTACAGCAAATCTTGATTTTTTTCAAAATAAAGAAACAATTGCTAAAGAGTTGGAGAAGCTTTTTGATTATTGGGAAGTTGATTCTACAACTATCAAGTTGGCAAATAACGCTAAGAATTATTCTGTAATCTTAGAATGTAAAAGGATTGCTTTTTCCTCACTCAATCTCAAGCAAGAAGAAGTTTCCAATCTTTTTAACAGGATTATTGAAACTTACAAAAAATACGTAGAAATAAAAAAAGTTGAAAGAATTGGCTATAAAAAAACTTCTACAGACAAACTGGAGATGTCACTAAGTGAAGCTAATAAGTTAATTTCCGATAAATTATATGCGAATAAAAAGGATATAGAAAAATTATTGGGGAAAATTTCCGACCTTGCTTTGGTAATAGATTCTGAAGAAGAAGATTATTTCTTCCATCATAGAGACGGAGCTATGGAAACAGATCAGGCTAGAGAAAATATGTGGGGATTGATCCCCAAAACTATTAAGGAAAGTAGCTTTCCCATCTTTGAGAAGATGCCAAAGAAATCCACTTATTTCTTTTCTGATATTGACTGTTTTAAAGTAAATCAAAAGTTAGAAATTTATAAAGATTTTCCTTCTTTTGTAAAAAAAGTCACTTTACTAAAAAAGGACATCAAGAAATACCTAATTAGATAATGTACTTTCCAATAAACACCACTAGTTATGTACAAGAGCAGAGAACCTTTCAAAGGGAAATTAGTCAGTTCCAATATGAAACTCAGGTAAAAACTGAAACTATATTTTCAGAAGGAGTCACCCCTGAGAGATTTAACGGGAAACAAACAACAGCCGATGCCGATATTAAAGAGGGATTTAATCAACAATTCTATACAAGATTCTCCTACGAACCAGATAAAAATGCTCAGGTTTCAGAAGCTTACTTTTATACTATTTTCAGGAGAGGGCTAGGAGATGTGAGTGAAATAATTTCCTCGTTAGAAACAGAAGGTGGCAATGAAGTCACCTCAATTGTTGCTTCGGAAATAACAGCAAAAATAGAAAGCACAAACAAAGAAATACCAGAGTCTGCAAATGAGCTAAAAGCAATATTGAATTATATTAAACTGGCTACGAATAGCTATGCTTTTAATAATTTAAAGGTGACTCAGTTAAAAGCACTTGGGCCATTTTTATTATCTATTGCAGGAAAAAATAGTATTGATATTAAAGATGTAAAAGTTCTCTCAAACTTAATCAATTCATCAGGAATTTCTTTGGTGGGGAATATAGCTTATGCCGAAGAAGAAACAAAGATACCTTCTTGAAACCTCAATTTTAAGAAAATTAATTTGGGGAATCGAACTTGAAAGGGGTGAAATTAACTCTTTAACTCGAGATGGTACAAGATTTACCAGCGAGTATTGTTTAAAAGAATTCTATGTAGGAGTTATTAAAGCCCTCATTGAGTTCTATTTTTTGTTCAAAAACGACTCACTTAGCTCTTCTCAAGAAGTCGTCAGTGCATTTTCACAAAAATACGGAACAAGAACTCCGAAGCTTATGATGGTAATCATAGCGCAACTAAATAATGGTAACTTCACGAACAATAAGGTCGAAGATTCTGCCTTAATAAAAACATATATTTTTGACCTATTCCAAAAGGTTAATTTCCAACTAGTAAATCAAGTAGTGAGTAACTCACATAAATGCGGGGTAAGTAAGCTGAAAATAACTGAACTAAGTGATACTCAGCTCAGAGATTTCTATAATGGAATAGAGGATCTTTACAAGAATGAGCCGATTAATATATGTAAAATAAAAAAATTTTTGGATGAAAAAAAAGACATAATTGTGCCAATGCATAAAGCAAGCCTAAAAGAAGTTAGAGAAATGTCAGAAAATGCTACCCGCAAAATCAATTCCTGCGGCGAATGCTCTCACATTGGTGATCTGGTTATTGCGATGGAAAGCACAGATTTAACATTAGTAACTTTGGATAGATCGCAAGCAAGGATGTGCAAGTTACAAAGCAGGCCCTATGCACTAATTGAAAATACGGCAAGCAAAATAATGCAGGCTTCTAGAAAGAAAATCTAATATTTTGTTTACCAGCTTTCTGGCCCCAGTTCTGGCGTAATTGTTATAGCCTTCCCATTCAAAGCCCTAATTTGAGCCTCTGAGACTTTCCACCTCGGCTCTTGCAGAGACCCAGATATAGTTTGCCTATACCCCACTAGATATACGCCCTCTTTCTCAGTCTTTTCTGAATACCAACCCAGATTGTTAGTAACAGGAATACTCCCTTTGATCTGATAAACCTCTTCTAAAGTTTTCCCAGACTCTATTTCAGGTGAGTGCAGCTGGGTGGTTATTCTGTAGGTCTGAAGTTTTTTCAGCGCGTCCTCCTCATTAAATATTGGAGCTAGTTCCTCTTTAGCAGGCTCTGTTTTACTCGTTTCAGTTTGTGCATCGAAAAAATCCTTATCAACAAGTCCCACAATAAATAAATCTACAACGAGAGTAACTGCTACTAAAATTAGAAAACCTTTCAGTAGTTTCTTCTTCATAGAACCCCTTCTGCCAAGAAAAAAAAGACTGAGAATACAAAAAGGGACAACCCTCGTATCCTCAGCCGCCAAGCATCAGACCATATAGAGGGTTGCCCCTTCCAATGTCTGATGCTTGAATAGCTTGGCGGCTGATATTAGGCATATTGTAACAGGGAATACGCCATTTTTATCGTGTTTTGATAGTTTTAGTAGTCGATCTAAGCAAGTTGTTCGCAGTTATCTAAAATTTAAATATTATTGACAAATTCAAGTTATTCCAGTCGTATTACTCTGGTTTTTTATTAACGTTTTCTAGTTTTTCTAGTCGCTCTAGTCAAGTTTTTTATAATCTATAATAGGAAGTGATATGGATCAAAAATCAAAAGCAGAAAATACGTTGATAAAGCAATTAAGAAAAACTGATAAGCATCTAAGTGATGCAGATATAGTTGATCTACTCGTAGGTTTTGAGAGATTTATCAAAGTTGTCACTAAAATCAGGACAGAGCCACAGGCCCAATTCCAAATAAATGAATACAAAACTAAAGGTGGCAAAATACTTAAACGAAAATCCATAAGACTTAACATTGATGAACTGAGAAAAGTTAGGGATAAGTCTAAGAAAAATGAAGGTCTTAGCGGTATTTTGAAGCAAATCTTTGAAAAATCAGATAAAGATCAATATGGCAGATAATATCGATCAAAAATATAGTAGAGTCGTTGCATATATCAGAAAATCATCTGAGGACAATAAAAAAGGTGGCGCTAATAAACAACTCAATTCCCTAAAATATCAAAAAGATTTTGTGAATGAAGCGCGAGCAAGATATGGATTAAAGTTGGTTCACCCTATTTTTTCTGATGATAAGTCAGGCTATGAGGCATACCTACGAGATGGCTTCAACGATATGATGAGCTACCTTAAGGAAAATAAGGGAAAGGTTGATGGGATAGTTTGCACAGAGATAAGTAGACTTGGAAGAAACTTTGCTGACGGTGGACTTGTATTGTGGTATTTACAAAGCGGGGTAATAAAACGTATATATACCCCTACCAAAATTTTTACTGACTCTTCATCCGACCAATTAATGGTGGCGATTGAGTTTGCTATGTCGAAGAAATCTAGTGATGAAACTGGACAAAGAACAAAACAGGGTATGCGTTCAAAAGCATTTAATCTAAAGCACCCTCCCCGCTCAGCAATATTAGGCTATAAAAGTGAAGGACAAGTTGGACAAAAAAAGTGGATTATCGATCCTGTCCTTGGCGAAAAAGTTCAAAGCGTCTTTAAACAATTTTCAACGGGAAGATATACGTTTGAGCAGCTATCAGATTATGCGTTTAATATTGGAATAAAATCAAAAAACTCAAAAACTGGAAAGCTCTCTAAAAATACGTTGAGAAACAGACTAATAGATCTTCAGTACACAGGTATCTTTGAGTATGACGGAGAAAGAATCGCGGGTGAATACGAGCCTCTTATAGATACAAAGTTATTTTATCGAGTTCAACAAATAATAAAAGGCAACGAGCATCCCAAAAAGACGCTGATGTCATATGCTTATACAGGCCTTGTTAAATGCAGTTTTTGTGGCGGCAATCTATCTGGTACTCATAAGAAGGGAATAACTTACTACAGGTGTGCCAAAAGAAAAACTCCTTGCAGGGGAAGTGATAGGAGCTATGTAAGAGAGGACGACCTTGAAAAGGATTTGTTAAATGCTTTCAAGGAAATCGAGATCAACCAAGATACTTGGAAAGCAGCGAAAGACTATATATCAGTGATAAATCAGCCTCAGAAAGCAGATCTCAGGAATGAAATTATTACACTGAAAGGCAAAGTTGAAAAAGAGAATAAGAATCAAATAGAGTTTGGTCGAAATTTTTCAAGTAATGACATCACAAAAGCTGCATACAAAAAACTTATGGCAGATAGCAACCAGAGGATATCTTCATATGAAGTAACTATTGAAAAGTGTGAAAATTTCGCAATTGAATTAGACGCACTGATGAACCAATTCATTGATAATATCTCTGATGTTGTCGATAGGTTGAAATTGGCTCACTCAGATAACAAAAAAGAATTCGTAGATATTTTTTGTGAGAACCTTGTGTGGAGTGGTGAAAAGCTGCGATGGGACTGGAAAAAACCTTACTATTACATCGCAAAAGTTGAAAAAAGTTCAACGATGCTCCCCCGGTAGGATTCGAACCTACAACCCTTCGGTTAACAGCCGAATGCTCTGCCATTGAGCTACAGGGGATCGAGCTTATACTTGGGTATTATACTGTGATTGTTCCTGCGAGCAAGGCGAGACTAAACAGTCAGGATAACCTTCTCTTTTGGAAACCGCACTTTGGCAAGATCTGCATAGCTGTCATCTGCTGCACGTTTGCCCACGGCACAAATCACGACAGAAGCTAAGCCTTTGGCTGGTAAGTCAAGGATTTGATCAAACTGAGCATTGTCGAAACCCTCCATCGGACAGGCGTCGATACTTTCAACAGCACAAGTAGCCAGAAGCACGCCCAGAGCGATATAGACTTGTCGGGCCATCCATTCTACTAGCTGTGTAGATGTTTTTCCGGCGATAGAACCAGACATCATCTGTGAAAACCCAGTCAAGCTTGCTGGAGTAACACCGCGTTGTTCTGCGACTGCTGCAATGTATGAGTCAATATTGCTTTGATTCATCACAGATGCTCGACACAACACAATCAGTTGAGAGGCATCAGTAATCTGAGGTTGTCCCCAAGCTGCTACACTCAATTTTTTGCGAACTTCTGGATCAGAAACAATAACAAAACCCCATGGTTGTAAGCCAAAAGATGAAGGAGAAAGTTGCAGGGCCTCTTGCAACAAATCGAGTTGTGCTTCGCTCAGTTTGGCGGTAGCGTCAAACTTTTTGGTGGCATAGCGCCACTTGAGTTGTGAAATTATATCGGACATTGAGCTCCTTTCAGCTAGTTACTCAAGAAAATCTTGTAATTTTTTGCGGCGACTGGGGTGCTTGAGCTTGCGTAGGGCTTTGGCTTCAATCTGGCGAATACGCTCGCGAGTGACGCCAAACTTACGACCAACTTCTTCGAGTGTCATCATCTTATTGCCAGACAGACCAAAGCGCATCTTGAGCACTTTTGCTTCACGATCAGACAGGGCTTCGAGTACTTCGTCGATGTTTTCGCGCAGCATTTGTTGACTCGTTGCCTCGTAGGGAGAAACTTGCTTTTCGTCGGCGATGAAATCGCCCAAGACACTTTCGTCTTCGCCACTACCTACTGGCGCTTCCAGAGAGGTCGTGTTTTGAGAGATCTTGAGAATCTCACGGACTTTGTCTGGTTCCATCTCGATCTCTTTACCAATTTCTTCTGGTGTGGGCTCACGACCAAGATCTTGCATCAGTCGGCGCGAAGAGCGCATAAGTTTATTGATCGTCTCGACCATATGGACAGGGATGCGAATGGTGCGGGCTTGGTCAGCAATAGAACGGGTGATCGCTTGGCGAATCCACCAAGTTGCGTAGGTCGAAAATTTGAAACCCTTAGTCCAGTCAAACTTCTCGACTGCACGGATGAGACCCTTGTTGCCCTCTTGAATGAGGTCAAGGAAGGTCATGCCGCGGCCAATGTATTTCTTGGCGATCGAAACGACGAGACGAAGATTGGCATCGATCAGCGCTTTTTTCGCCTTGGGATCTTCTGCCTCTACTTTTTGGGCCAAACGGATTTCTTGCTCTCTGTTGAGCAGTGGAATGCGACCAATTTCCTTGAGGTACATGCGGACGGGATCGGACACGCCAGTGCTGCCGAGCGAAGCGATCAGCTCGAGCTCCTGCGCCAACACATCTGTCTCATCATCGACAGTATCTTCTGCAACTGACTCAAAAATATCGATCTTGCCTGAAATAAGCTTGTGATACAGATTGTCGAGTTCTTCCAGATACAGCTCTGGCTCCACAAAAACGTGCAAAATCTCCTCTTGGGTGATGAAACCCTGCTTCTTTGCTTTTTTCAGCAGCGCTTCAATTTCTGTCAAAAGTGTCTTGGAAATCTTTGTCATAATTATATGCCTCGGGGGGACATTATACCCTACTGAGGCTAAACTCGACCTCGTAAATAGAGCGCATCGATCACTCGTTTGACTGCAACTTGATAGGCGGCAAGCCGAACAGTGGTTTTTTCTTGTTCATACACCGACCAAATATCCTCGAAGGCAGCAATCATGAGGGGTTGCAACTTTGCCAACACTTCTTCCTTGGACCAGTAGTAACCAGCAAGATTCTGGACCCACTCAAAGTATGAAGTACTCACGCCACCAGCATTGGCCAAAATATCTGGAATGACCCGAATACCACGCACTGCTAAAATCTCGTCTGCCTCTGGAGTTGTAGGGCCGTTTGCCATCTCAATAATTGTTTTTGCTTTGATCTTGGGCGCTGTCTCGACGGTGATGACATTTTCCAGTGCCGCGGGGACCAAAACATCGACGTCGAGCTCGAGTAATGCTTCGTTACTGATTTGCTCGCTAGCAGATGAGGCGAGTTTGCCAGTTTGCTGTTTGTTTGCGTGCGTTTGTTCTGGATCAAGACCATTTGGGACAAAAACACCAGATTTTGAATCTGAAACTGCAACTACTTTGTAACCCGCTGCTTTTGCGTGATAGGCGAACCAGTACCCGACATTACCAAAACCTTGGATTGCAATCGTAATATCTTGTTTGCGTTTCCAACCGAGTTTTTTTGCCAGTTCTTCGAGCACATAGACACCGCCCAGACCGGTAGCTTCTTCTCTACCTTGTGAGCCTCCAAGCTCGAGCGGTTTGCCTGTAAAACTTGCGAGTGGATTTTGCAGCTGCGCTGTGTTTGACTCGCGCATCATAAGTTCGTACTCATCAACCATCCACGCCATAATTTGTGGTGTCGTATTTACGTCTGGCGCTGGCACGTCAATCCAGGGACCAACTGTTGTTCCGAGAAAACGCACGTAGGCGCGACTCAGTTTTTCTAGTTCTGCCAGACTAAGTTTTTTGGGGTCAACAATTATGCCACCCTTGGCTCCGCCGTAGGGGATATTGACTGCCGCCGTCTTCCAACTCATCCAAAGTGAGAGTGCTTGCACCTCTTCTTTTGTTACACCGGGATGAAAACGAATACCACCCTTGTATGGGCCACGAGCACTATTGTGTTGCGAGCGAAATGCTTTGAACGATTGTTTCTTGCCAGAGTCTAGCGTGATTTCTAGTGAACCTTCGTGGAACTGCTCTGGCTGTTTGAGTAGTTCAACTGCCTTGTGAAATCTTTTTTTGTCGGTGTACTCAAACTCAAGACGCTTGGCTACCAGTTCCAACTGTGTAACCGCGTCTTTGTAAGGATTATGCATATATTATTCTTGACTTTCTAGCCAACGCTCGGCATCGAGCGCGGCGCTGCAACCTTGGCCGGCTGCTGTAATTGCTTGTTTATACCGAATATCTACGCAGTCACCCGCGGCAAATATTCCTTCGACGGACGTCATGCTTGGGAACGCCACAAGACCAACTTCGCTCAATGCAGCATTCGCTGCGGTCACACCATTTTTGGTAGCACTTTGTCTGGTGACAATATAGCCATGATCATCGAGCGCAACGGCCTGTGCCACGAGCTCACTCGTCGGCTTATGACCGATTGCAATAAACACCCCATCGGTTGGGAGTGTTTCGCTTGTACCATCGTGTTCTATTACGATTTCTGTAACCACTTCGTCACCACGAATTTCCTTTAACGAAGAATTCCAAATCACCTTCACTTTCGCATTGGAAAGTACGCGCTCTTGCATAATTTTACTGGCTTTGAATTGATCTCTTCTGTGCACGACAGTGACCGAATCGGCAAACTTTGTGAGCGCCAATGTGTCTTCCATCGCACTGTCTCCACCACCAATAACATACGTGCGCTTCCCACGATAAAACGCCGCATCGCATACCGCACAAGTGCTGACACCCCGACCAATGAACTCTTGTTCTCCTGGCACACCGACCGGAATCGATTGCGCGCCAAGCGAAAGAATCACTGCATCAGCTGTCATTTCTGTGTCTGCAGTCTGTAGCTTGAAAGGCCGAACTGAAAAGTCTATCGCTGTAACATCTTTGTCCAAAATCTTGGTACCAAATCGCTCTGCTTGTTTGCGCATGTTGATCATCAGATCTGGCCCAGTAATACCTTCGGGAAAGCCGGGGAAATTTTCGATATCGGTCGTCCACATCAGTTGGCCACCGCTCTTCTGACCAGCAAATAAGGTTGGTGCCAAATCTGCCCGTGCCGCATAGAGCGCTGCTGTGTAGCCGGCAGGTCCGGATCCGATGATTGCGAGTTTTGTGTGTTCCATATATTACTCGCCGAGTGCTTTTTCAATCATTTTGACGTAGCCATCTTTGCCAGCAAAGCCAGTCATGCGTTCGACTTCTTCGCCATTTTTGAACACGATGACAGTTGGGATACTCATTACACGATGATCTTGTGCGAGTTTGCTTTCTGCATCGACGTCGACCTTGGCAATGACTGCCTTGCCCGCATACTCAGTTGCCAATTCCTCGATAACTGGAGCTGCCATTTTGCACGGGCCACACCACTCAGCATAAAAATCGACCATAACTGGCTGATCTCCTGCATCTGCCAATGTTTTTGTAAATGTGTCTTGATTGAGGTGTGCTGCACCTTGGTTTGTGTCTGACATACGGCCTTTCTGTACTACTTTAATAATTCTTTCAGTGTAGCGTCGAGTCGAACAGCGTCTTGTTTGGTTGCGCACGAACATGCTTCAGTGGTTAATAGATCTCGCGCAACACGACTAAGTGAGTTGCGGGCAGCCACGATTTGTTGCACCGTTTCGAGACAATCGCGCTCTCCTTCATACATTTTGATGACGCCTTGGAGTTGGCCAGAAATGCGTTTGAGCTGAGAAAGCTGGGTGTTTCGAACATCGGTCATATGACGCTCACTATACCCCAAGGGGGTATATCATGTCAAGCGCTGTAATAACACAACTCTCTCGAGGAGATCGCGTTGTGTAGCTTCATCTTCTGGGGTCAAAATGTCTTTGTTATCAAATGCTTGCAGTTGTACAGAAAGCTCTGCCAATTCTCGCTCTGCTTGCTGTTTTTTCAGACGAGCAACCAGCTGCGACCAATCTCGTTGACTAACCTCGAGCTCTGAGTTTTTATTGACGGCATCGCTCAAGTACCACTGGGTGAGAACCGCTTGTAAATCACTCGCGAGCAAACGATCAATCGCGGCCACCGAGGTATTGGGGTGTTTTTTAATTATTTCCAGAATTTCCGGCGCGCCCGCGGTCTGCCAAGAAAAGTGAGACAACTGTTCGGCCCGTTCTGCCAACAATTCTTGCGGTGAATGGATAAAAACCGAGAGAATGCGCAGCTCTTGTGGATTACGCTCCGGCTCGACGTTTTGTTTTTTCTTGTCTACAACGACTTGTTTCCTCGGTCCTTGTTTATCAAGATCAGATAAAATACTTGCTTGGCTAACTCCGAGCGCTTTACTCAATCGTTGTACATAATGCTCTCGCTCGACGGCGTGCGAAACAGAACGCAGGACTGGGATAAGATCATCCATTATCTCTCGCTTCCCCGTTGGCGACGCTGCGTCGTGCTGAGAAAGTGCGGTGGTGATCAGAAAGTCGTACGCTGTGGCAGATTGTTTGATAGCGGTTCGCCAAAGCCCAGGATCTTGCGCTACTAGATCGGCAGGGTCTTTGCCCAGGCTCAACGTTGCAACGCGCAACTCGAGCGGCGCCTCGCCCTCGTCTTGTCCCTGCTTGATAACCGCGATTGCTTTTTTGGTTGCTTCGCGCCCGGCTGCATCGGTATCGAGTGCCAAGACGACTTGCTTGACTGATCTGCGCAACAGACGCACATGTTCTTTGGTCAATGCCGAACCCTTGATCGCGCTGACATTACTTTGGTGCGCTTGCACCGAAGCCAATACGTCGAATTCACCTTCAACAATGACTATGGAATTTGCTTTGCGAATTTCGCTATGCAACTGGCTAAAGCCGAACAATAGCTCGCTCTTGTGATACACCAACGTCTCTGGTGAATTAATATACTTGGCTCCACGATCATCTTCGCCAGGAAGACTGCGACCAGAAAACCCCACCACTTGTCCGCGATGGGTCGTGAGCGGAAATATCACGCGGTTGCGAAAACGATCATACGTACGACCTCGGTTGGTGATGACCAAACCTGCTTGTTCAAGTAATGTCAAATCAATCTTTTTTTTCTCGTGTAAATACGCGATCAACCCATCCCACGCTGGCGTGCTCGCCCCAAGCGAAAATTGACGAATAGTGTCTTTTGCTATCCCCCGTTTGTGCAGATATTCCTGCACTGGCTTGCCAACTTTGTGCTCCGTGAGCAAGTAGTGATAGTACTGCTGCGCGCTGGCTAGGGTCGCCAAAATGTCGCTACGTAGTTGATCTGCGGAATTTACCTGATATTTTTCGAGCTCTATACCTGCTGCTTCTGCCAGTTCTTCGAGTGTTTCTTGAAATGAAAGACCGTCATATTTTTGCAAAAAATTGAAGACGTCACCCGACTCGCCACAACCAAAACATTTATAGCGCTGCAACTCGGGTGAAATAAAAAAAGATGGTGAGCGCTCTGCATGGAAGGGACACAGCCCTTTAAATTGCGCGCCCGCTCCCTGGAGCGTAATGCGACTACCGATCACCGCAACGATGTCGGTTGCTTCTTTAATTGATTGAATTTGTGACATTGGATACCTCTGGGATTACGCCTATTGTACAATGAACCAGAAGGATTCTCATGCCGCGCTGGACGACCATCATCACCCTACTTTTTTTTCTTTATATCAGTCTTTTTTTCATACAGCAACCACACCTCACGACTCTTGACCTCGGCCGCCATTTGGTGAATGGACGCGAACTATTGCAAAGTCCAGAACTCCTGAAGACAAACTTTTTTTCGTATACCAATCCAGATTTTCCATTTATCAATCATCACTGGCTCTTTGGTTGGCTAGCGTATCAAGTGTTTCAAATTGCAGACTTTCCTGGTCTTGTGTTGCTGAATGCACTCTGCATCGTCTCAGCTGTTTTCCTTGTTTTTGTACTGGCAAAAAAATTGAGCTCTCCCAAGATTGCGCTTATTGCTACCATGATCTGTCTGCCACTTATTGCCAACCGGACAGATATTCGCCCAGAAACAATCAGCTTTTTGCTCACAGCAGTTTGGCTTTTTTTGCTTTCGCGGATGACTCAGCAATCACTTTGGAAGACACTCTTCATTTTGGCCATAACTCAAATCATTTGGGTCAATTCGCATTTATTCTTTGTGTTTGGTTGGGCTATCGCCGGAGCGTTTTTATTACGCGTATTACTGGTTAAAAAATTCCATTGGCAACGTAAGGGTCTACTACTCTTTTGTGTCAGTCTGCCTGTAGTGAGTTTACTCAATCCTTCTGGCTTGGCTGGAGTTTTGCAGCCGTTTACGATTTTCAGCGCATACAATTATCCGGTAGCAGAGAATCAATCGCTTTGGTTTTTTCTGCACTACAGTCCAAAAAATCCGCAATATTGGTATGCCTCGGTGTTGACGCTTGTAGCAATTTTTGGCAGCGTCGCAGTACTGTTTAAAAAGAAGTTTGTCTATCTTCCACTCGCGCTGGCAAGTATTTTTCTGGCTGTGCTTACCTCTCAGGTAAATCGGGTTGGATCGTTTCTAGCACTTGCCCTGCTCCCCACGTTGGCCGTTATGATCAAGGCACTCTGGCAAAAATATGAAAAGAAAATAGATGCCGTGCTCAGCAACTCTCTCGGACTTATGCTCATCTCACTCGTTGGCTTTGGCCTACTTATCTTGGTACTTGCGACACAACTATTTACTCCAAAACTGCAAACAATTGGATTCCGTCCTTCTCAAGCTGTTACTGCCTCAACTGATTTTTTTAACTCAATCGAAACAACGGGGAATATTTTTAATAACTACGACATTGGCAGCTATCTTGTGTATTCTTTGTACCCAAGTAGAAAAGTTTTCATAGATAACCGTCCAGAAGCGTATTCAGCTGAGTTTCTCAAACATGACTATATTGCCGCGCAAGAAGATGACCAAGTCTGGCAGGAAGTGGTCGAAAAATACAAAATTGGTGTTATTTTCTTTGCATACCGAGACGCCACCGACTGGGCAGGTCCGTTTATCATTCGGCGAGTACAAGATCCATACTGGGTGCCAGTCTATGCAGACAACGAAATTGTTATTTTAGTAGCCGATATTCCAGAACACCAGGAGATAATCGAAAAGTATCGATTACCAGATGACGTTTTTAGCAATTAATTCTCAGCTTGGAGTTTCACCCTGACGAAGCTTACGGTCTATTCTATCAATTTCCAATTGGATCTCCGCTGCTTTATCTGCTTCTCCAGATTGCAAGTAATTCTCCTTTTCTAACTGAAGCTGGTTTAGATTAGCAGCTGCATGCTCATCAGGAAAAAGCAACACCGGATCTGACCCACTCACCGGTTTTTTCTCATTTTTTCTAACTACCTGAGTTTTTGCTTCTCTATTAAAAAATCCCATATTTTCCTTACTTCAACACAGCAATTTACTGATACTTGATAGAGGTATTAAATCTTAGTGTAAAGAAAATGTCAAGTAAATTGCTACACCGACAAAAAATCTATAATATTTGTCTGGCCTGTTAGCGCCATCGACAATCTATCGATACCAAGCCCAATGCCAGCGTAGGATTTTTTAGTTTGTGCTAGCTGTTCGAGTGCTTGCAAAAAATCTTCGTCGATTGGATGTGTGGGCAGTTTGTGATCTAAACGGAACTGCTGCTCTTGCTCAAAGCTTTTTCTTACCATTGCCGCATCGCACTGCTCTGTATTGCCATTACCCAGCTCCATGCCTGCGACATACACCTCAAAACGCTCAGCAAAAAGTGGATTGTCTGTCTGCGATTTGCAAAGTAGTGAAACTCTGGCCGGGAAATCTACCAAGAAAAATGGTGATTTTAGCAAATGTGGTTCAATCTCATTGCAAAAAATCTGGTCAAATAACTCAGTCCAAGTTGCCTCACGTGTGTTGTAGCCCGATTTTGCTGCCAGTGTGTGCAGAGCGTCATCTGACAATAAGTCGCCTAGCGATGTACCCACATATTTGGCAAATAAATCATTCAGCGATACAGTTTGCCAATTCCAAGCAGTGTCTTTGTCTAATTTTTCTGAAATATACTCGAGTAGTGCTTGAACTACCTCCATAACATCTCGATAGGTTGCGTTCTCTTGGTACCACTCGAGCATGAGAAATTCTGGATTGTGCTGGGTCCCTGCGAGCTCATTGTTACGAAAACTATGGCCAATAGCATAGCAATTACCAATGCCCTCAGCCAGCAGTTTTTTGAGTGTGCTTTCTGGTGAGGTTGCAAGATACAGTGGCGTACTTGTGTCTACGAAATCTAGGCTGGTGGCAAACGAATAGAGGTTGGGCTCAAGCGGCAACGCATGATGCAACACTGGCGTAATCACCTCATGATACTTTTGTGCTGCAAAGTACTCTCTTATAGCCACAATCACGAGTTCTTTGATGTAGAGAGATGGTAAATTCATACTGTTTCAGTTTGTATTTTTTGCAGATACTCTTTGATGCCGCACATAAACTCGGCTTGGCTGCAACCAAGGCAATTGTGCAACGTAGTAGTTTGCTGCCAAACGTCTAATCGGGCTTTGAGTTGATCAACAAGAAACTTTGGATCATCAGTTATTTTCCCAATTGGAATTGTGCCCTCACAGCAACCGTAAACTCTGCCGTCTGAAGCTAGTGCAATTTGGTAACAACCCAAATCTTTGGGTGGAAATACATTTCTTTCTTTCATGACTGTCACCATTTCATCGGTAGATAAAAAGTCAAAAGTATCTGTTTCTCCCACGATGTTGGAAACTGGATGATGGGTTAAATATGTGGGTGGTTTGCGAGGATGATAGGTGATTGTCGGTAAGAAGCCGAGGAGCTTAGCAAGACTTGCCTCAAACGTATCTATATCTGGCAAGTTTTGGTGCGTAATGATCGAAAAAACTTCTAAGTGAAATCCAAGCTTGTGTGCTTTTTGCATGAAGGCAATGCTTTTCGCAAAGTTGCCTGGGCCACGATTGGCGTCGTGATATGGTTCCAACCCGTCAAGTGAAACAATCAGGTTGACCGCATTGGGATTCTCTATTTCGTCTAACCTATCGAGTGTACCATTGGTAATCACTTGCAAAAAAATACTTTTTTCTAATAAAGTATTTAACAACTCTGGGAAGCTAGCCAATGCGAAAACCTCACCGCCACAAAATGTAATTGTCTCTACTGTTTCAACTTTGTTGTATCGGTCAACAAAATCTAAAATTTCTGTGTTGGATAAAATTGGATCAGTCTTGCGGGTATAACAAATTTTGCACTTGAGATTACACTTTTCCAACGGATTGATGTATAGGTGATGGAGTACTTTTGAAAGCATATGCGGAGGTGGTGGGATTCGGACCCACGAAGCCTTGCGGCTCACGCTTTCCAAGCGTGTGCAATCGACCACTATGCGACACCTCCACGACGAGGGTAATTGTAACACTACGCCACTGGAAGCACGATGCTAAATGTACTACCCTGGGTTTCTTCGCTCTTGAGAGAAATACTGCCGCCCATGGCGTTGGTTAATTCTTTGGCCACGGCCAAACCGAGCCCATGCCCGCCCACTGAAGAAAGTTTTGTTCTGGCAGACTCCACCCGATAAAATCGCTCAAAAATAGCTTTATGATGCTCGGGTGCTATACCGTCGCCTTGGTCACTGATCGCGATGACGCCAAACCGTTTGTGTTTTTTTATTGTTATAGCTATTTTTGACTTGTTGGGAGAATATTTGATGGCGTTGTCGAGCAAAATAACCAGTACACGCAGCAGACTTTGCTCATTGGCGGATACAAGTAAATCATTCTGGGAAGACTCAATTTGCACCGCAATGTGTTTCTGTTTTGCTAAAGCAGCCAGACGGTCAGTCACTTGCTGAGCAGCAGCTGGCAGTGATACCGCAGTGCGTTCTAGCCGCACTCCCTCTTGTGTTTTGGCAAGTGACAGAAGACTTTCTGTCAGCGTTTGTAAATTGATAATATCTGTTAAATTTTCCCCAAGCACAGTTTGGGCAGTTTTCCCAATTTTTTTGTCGAACAAACTTACCTCAATTGCAGTGCGAAGTGAAGTAAGTGGCGTTTTTAACTCGTGTGCGGCATCAGCCACAAATCTCCGTTGGACTGCAAAAGCTTTTTCAATTGGTCGGAGCGTTTTGCCCGCCAAGAGATAGCTTGCTCCTGCACCGAAACAAAGCAGAAGTAGATTAATAAATACTATCTGCTGTTGCAGCTGATGATGTGCACTAATCAGCTCAGTCTCAAAAATTTCTGCATGCATTTGGGCACGCCTCGGTTGGACATCATTTTCCAGATCAAATTGAATTCTCTCCTGCAAACGTTGTGACTGCAAATTAATAATTTGCATACTGCGCCAGTAGTACAAGCTACTCAGTAACGTGCTAACAATGAACAACATTACTGTATACCAAATAGTGAGATGTATGCGAGCTCGGGAAAATTCACTCATTATTTCTTTCCTCCCAATGTGTAACCAAAACCTCGAATTGTTCTGAGCAACGGACTTTCATTGGGAAAAGCGAGGTCAATTTTCTTTCGGAGGTACCCGATAAATACTTGCGCGGTATTTGGCAGCACCGCACTATCGTACTCCCAAACTCTTTCTGTTAAATTTTCAGCTGTGAAAACTTGATTTTTATTTCGCATGAGAAACTCCAGCAGCGAAAACTCCTTTTTACTTAGTGCAAGTGATTCTCCGGCGCGTGTCACCTGTAGTGATATCGGATCTAGCACCAGCGAATCCTCTTTGAGCACTGTTTCTCTTGTCTGTTTTGGTCGTCTAGTGATAGCACGAATTCTTGCCAAAAGTTCTATAAATGCAAACGGCTTAGACAAGTAATCATCTGCACCAGCTTCGAGTCCTTCGACTCGCTCTGTCACTTCGTCTTTGGCGGTGAGTAACAAAATTGGTGTGTGATTTCCTTCTTGGCGCAAACGCTGACACACCTCTATCCCACTGCGCTTTGGCAACATCCAATCGAGAATAATTGCGTCGTACACCTCTGCAAACGCCAGATCTAAGCCAGCCTCACCATCGTGCGCAACATCTACGATGTACGATTTAGCTTCCAAACCTTTTTTGAGATACTGTGCAATCCGCTGCTCGTCTTCTACCACCAATAATTTCATACCCATCATTATACGCAACTACTTGAAAAGAACTTGAAAACTTCTTGAAAAATACTCTCAACAATTTCTCAATCAGCTACGGTATCTTCCTCCACAGTACAAAAATACAGGAGGAAAATGAACAAACTTAAAAAAACTTCCCTAACATTGGCTACGGCCACAGGAGTCATGTTGATTACGCTTACGCCAGCGTCGGCCTTTGAGGGTGAAGGCAGAATGGGTATGCGAGGCATGGGACCAGGAAGCATGGCGCCAGAAAATCGAGCACAACGAGATGAAAAACGTGCGGAGTTGGAGGCGTTCGTCGGTTTAAGTCGAGATGAAATCCGAACAGCACGTCGATCTGGGCAGAGCATGGGCGATATTCTTGCTGCACAAGGCAAAAGTGAAGCTGATGCAGAAGCGTTCCTCACCGAACAAGCCAATCAGCGCGTTGAGATGATCGCAGAAGATCACGCACTCTCAGCAGAAGAGAAGCTCACCCTCCAAGAGCGGGTAAGCAACTTCGTGCAATCAATGCTCTCACGTTGGTTTAACAAGTAGTTCGCGAGTAGCTTGATTATCGTTCTAAGTCAAGCACGTCATCAATATGAATCTGTGCTACAAAATCGGGAACGTGAGAAACCAGAATCATCGCCCCTGCAAACGCATCAAGCGCTGATGCAATCAGGGGCAGATGGCGAAAATTAATGTGATTGGTTGGCTCATCGAGAATTAACAAACCAGGTTGTAATAGTACCAAGCGAGCAAAAGCAACCAGTCCCTTTTGCCCTTCGGACAAACTACCGATGGTAGCCTTCACCACATCTGCAGTCAGCAGAAATCCTGACGCGACCGAGCGCAATCGCTCTTCACTCATATTCGTCTGTGACTCCAACATAGCGTGCGTCAGCGATTGATGCACCGTTTCTTCAAAGTTCAAGGTTGAAAAATCCTGTCGATAATACCCAACACGCAGGCTGGCCGGCAAGCGAAGTCCTGGTAGTTCTCCCTTTGCCATGGCCTCAATCAAAGTACTTTTACCAATACCATTAGGACCGATGATCTGGAGATGACGACCCTTCATGAGAATAACATCACATGGTTTGGTGACGCGTTCTTGCCCCACCATTACTTCGTACGAAGTAATCTTGAGTACGTCGTGAGGATAGTTAGTCTGGACGGGGATCATAAATGGACGAATTGTTTTGTCTTCTTTCCGTACTGTAACTTTTTCACTCTCCAGTACTTCAATTTTCTCTCGCATTTTCTTAGCAACGTTGCGCATTTTGCCACCTTTGTGTGCAAAAAAGTTTGCCTTGTCCTTATTTTCTTGAATGCCCTTCGCGCGCTGCGCATTGGCTCTATTTTCTTTTTCAATCCGGGCTTGAATCTGCTCCACCACATCGAGATAATTTCCCGCGTACTGTTCAACTTTTTTGGTATGACTATCAAGATACAAAACCCCCTCCGTGAATGCGTTCAAAAAATCAGCATCATGAGAAATAACCACCACACTCTTGGAATATCCCATCAGAAAAACGGTGAGGTGTGCAATGCCAGCCGCGTCAAGATTATTGGTAGGCTCATCAAGCAATAATAAATCTGGATTTTGAATAAGTGCAGCAGCGAGCAACAAGCGTGCTTGCTGGCCACCAGAAAAACTACTCACTAATTTGTCATCGAGCGCATGCAAATTTACCGCATCGAGCACCGCAGCCATACGACTTTTTACCTCGTGTGTTTCGCGCAGACAGTATTTTTGGAAGTACTGCAAGATAGTAAGCGAAAGATCTTTTGGATCAATGACTTGAAATGCGGTGGCGATCGTCATTTGTTTGTCGACAGTAATCTCACCAGATTCTAGTTGCAGTGTTTTGGTCAACAATTTAAACAGCGTGCTTTTACCCGCACCATTTTGACCCATCAGTGCTACCTTCATACCCTTGCGAACAGAAAAGTTCACCTCACTCAGAATCGCCTTGTCGTGTGCGAATTGAAATGAGACGTCCTTGAACCGGATGATAGTGTCGTTGTTTGCCATAGAAATTTTCTCTTCAGTTGCGGAAGTGGTGGGATTTGAACCCACGGGCCCCGAAGGGCGCGAGTTAGCAACCCGCTGCAATTGACCACTATGCGACACTTCCACTCGTGCGGGACATTATACCAAGAGATTACGAGATTCCCTACTCACCAAATATAACTACAAACAATCCGTCTTGATGTCTAGTACACGTAGCAGTGAACTTCGGATTGAGCTGTGCTTCTCTGTGTCCTTTGGTCGATGAATCAAAACACCACTCAATAAGTGCTGTGGCAGTTTCAGCGACGAAGCCATCTCCCGTCGTCATGTTGCGACAGTGCTGGTACGCCAAATTTTCACCAATCCTGCCGCCAGGATACTGCTGAATGACTTCTGGCAAATTATTGAGATCAGAAAAATCTTTTTGAAAGCCTGCATGTCCGTCTAATCCGCCAAAGGCTACAAGATCTCCCACACGCTTTTGGGCATACTGGCAAAGCAAAGGGTTTTCGATTAGCTGTGGAATGCCGTGCGCTCTGCGATATTCATTGAGTGCAGTTGTCATAGCTGTATCAGAAATTTCTGGAAAAACTTGTTTTTGCGGGACAATAGCTTGCGGTTCATTTTTTGGCGCAACACGCGCGAGGGTTATAACGGTGACGGCAGAATTTGTAGCAACTGCGATAATTTCCGCCTCGTCATCAAGCAAAATTTCGGTCTGAGCCGAATCACCAACAAACGCGGCAAATGCAACTTGTGATGAAGTTGGACCAACGACACTGACATGACTAATCGCTGCCAGCGGTGTTTTTGAGTCGTGTGCATACGAAGCAATCAGTGTTTCAAACGGCATATCATCGTAATTTTCAACGTTAGCAAAAATTGCGTCTGCCAGTTGCTGCGCAACTTTTGTTAAATCAGAATTGTCCTCCAGCGTCGTGTAACCGTATCGCTCTCGATATTCTTGCACTTGCTTTAATACGGTGCTCGCCACTAACGGATCTGCTGTACTAACAAGATTTGTAGCCACTTCACTCTGCAATTCTAACAATTGCGCCAGTCTCGTAACCGCTGGTGAAATAAATGTAGGAATTACAGTCCGTGTTTGTAAAAAATAGTATGGTGTGAGAACGACTAGTAATCCAATAAAGAAAAATAAAATGATGAGGTGTCGCTTTTGCATAGAAGTTACCAAGCAAACTGGCTATACGGTTTGTCTGCTTCGATATGTTCCAGCGCATTTTTTATGTAATCAACAAGTTTTCCTGGTACTGTTTTTCTAGTAGCCCAAACAAATCCATCGCACTTATTTGGTTCGCCGTTTGTGACTTCACCACGCCACTTTTTTACAATAAAGAAAAAGTCGATACGCTCATGATCGTCGCCTTTGCGATGAGAAACATGTGCAAATTCAACATCGGCTGGGTTGAATTCTATACACAATTCTTCCTGCATCTCCCGCTGTAGTGCGACAATCGCAGTTTCATCAGCCTCAACATGACCACCTGGCAATGAGTATGAACCATCTTCATAACCCGTATTTTTGCGCAACTGGAAAAGTATCTGCGCGTCTCGTTGCAAAACCAAGTGAACAGCTACAATTTGTTTATAACGATCTTTTGCATTCTGATGTTTCGCTGAATCATGCACAAAAGGTCGCCCCCTGCTTATTGAGATGATCTATCAGTCACTTAACACCCGTCAGTGTTTTTTGTAAGCCGTCCGATGACACAGAGTTTGATCGTACTTCATCTGTCATGCAATCTCACCAACTATTGCCTCTTGGGTAATTCCAAATTTTGTGCGTGAAAGCAATCTATCGTAGAGCATGTAGCTAGCAATGGTCACCACTGGGAAGGCAATAAACAAGCCTACTCCAAGTAGTAATAAACCAGCTATTACAATCAAAAAGCCAAACAAACCAAAGACAAATATTTTCCATTTGATACCTTCAGTCATTTGAGCACTTACATCAAATGCTTCCTTGACGCCAAGTTTTTTATCAACCAATAGGTAAAAAACAAACTGGTATTTAATTGACCAGATTATCCCTGGAATAATAAGTAGCAAAAAACCAATCAGTATAATAATGGTGTAACGTAGCGACGCCAAAATATATAGCCAAAAACGTGATGTTTGCGAGAAGAAGACTTCCAAGTTTACGACTGCAGCATGCTTATTTCTGATGATATCTAAAAAGACAATTATTGCTCCCATGCCTATGATTGTCTGCCAAACTTGTACTACTAAGCCTACGATTGCTACTAAAAAATCTTGTTCGCTAGCTTGTAGTGCACTCAAAATTGCATCAAGAGTGAATTGCGGGACATAGGTTAAAACTCCAAATAACAAACCAGCTTTATAAACCAGTTTCCAATTTGCCTTAAAAAACTCCCAAGCCTGCGTATAAATTTTCTTTGCGTCGACCGAATCTGCTGCGAGTATATTCATATTTTCCTCAATCTTTCCCATACATGGGTTTACTGTGTAACTGTATTGTAGCAGAGCGTGAGCAACAGCGGAAAGTGGTCGGAACCGATTCTTGGTCCGCGATCAAGCTTGCAAACTCGCCAAGCTCCTTTCCAGAGTCTATTGTTCGCTTTGATCTTGGTGGAAAAATATGCATGCCAATGAGCTGTAAATCTGGCACAGCATCTATCGATATGACCAAATATGAGATTGCATGCGCCCACGGATCAGGCCCTTCTGTAACATGTATACCTGCGTAGTCCGGCAATTTTTCGAGTACTTGGTTGTACTCTTTTTCTTTGAGCTCTGCCAACACGACCAGGTCTGGTTTTTTGGTCTGCTGCAGTCGCAACATTGGCGTTATTTTTGATCAGATAGGGCGCCAAAATTATACTCACAAAAATGAAATAGCTGAGGCTTACTAAAAAGAGCACTCGGTTTTTTTGCAAAAAATATTAAATATGCTTCGAAACATTCGTATTCACTTCTCTTGCATCCGTCTGATCGCCATATCAACCAAAAAAACTTGATTACTTCTTAAGAGCGGCATCGCATCTTGCGCAAAGAAACCATATTCACCCACTTCTTTTGAAGCTACAAAGTCTCCGCCAATCAAGACTCCGGTGTAACATAAATCCAACCTGGCTGAGTCCCTGTCAGTTCGAGTCATGAGCGAATCGTCCATGCTCACTACGAGCCCAGACTCTTCTTGAATTTCTCGTTCCAAACCTTCCCGTGGATGCTCGTTGGCTTTCAAGTAACCACCAGGAAGAGACCAGGCGTGAGATCGATAACTATGTTTGAACAATAAAATTTCGTTCTGATCATTAAACACAATTCCCGTTACACCAACGAGAAACTTATCTTGCAGCAATCGCATGATAGCAAGCTGAATCCCTTTGGGAAGCTTAAGAGCTTTGTACAGCTTCGAAAGCAGAGATTTCATAAAGCACGTGGATCGCTGATTTCTGGACCAGAGTGCTTTAGTTTTTCATTTTCTAACTCTAGTTGATGAACTCTTTTCGTAAGTGCGAGCACTTGATCTCGACCAGATCTAATTTCTTTACTTTTGCCACGTAGCTTCAGATAGGTCGAGATACTCGTCAGTGATTGCATAACATAGGACAGAATTAGTCCCACCAGCAGCGAGCCAACTATCACATAAAAAAGAGGTACGTCCGAAATTGTGTACTTACCAAAGCTCAAAGACACCAATTCCAAGTTGTATCTAGAAATATATGTCAATGCTGATCCAGCCAGCAAGAGAAAAATAAGTTGTAACATATTTTATCTTCTAATTAACCTGGCGACAGAGATAACAACCATTGCTCCAACAACTGCCACAATGATGCTATAGAAGTTAAAACCAGTGACTCCTGGCATTCCGAAGAATGGCATGAGATATCCGGCGACAATCGATCCAACGATGCCCATGACAATATTTCCCAATGCGCCTTGTTGCGAGTCCGTACTCATAAACATAGAGGAGATCCATCCAACGATCGCTCCAAACAGTATCCAAAGTAGTAGTCCCATAATATCCTTTTCCTATTTTTTTACTATTAGTTATCTTGTTGCTCACCAGAGGAAATTCGAACTAGTTTCACAATTCCCCAAGCCAAAATTACATAAACAATCAGTGCGACAATAGCTGCCGGTTCAAGGACAGATGTGGTCTCAACTCCCTGAGTAAATCCTCTTCGAAATATGCCTTCAAATGGCATAATAAATATTCCAGTAACACTATAAATTATTCTGACAAAACCACTGGCCGCACTTGCTCCCATTAACTTAAGGACCAAGCGGAAAGCTAGTAGAATTTCCAGCGCGCCAAAGGCAAAATAAATAATGTATTCTGTCTTCTGTGACTCGGAGGCCTCAATTTTTGTTTCTTCGATTAAATCTGTCATATTTATTCCTTGATTTTTTCAATCACTATTTTTTCTGGCAAATACTCAGTTAATGCCTTCTCAACTAGTTGTGCTAAGGTCATGTCTTCGATAATTGCTGCCGCCTTGGCATGTTTGATGACAGAAGGTTCGAGGAATAAGGTGAGGCGCTGTTTTGTAGTATTTGAGATACTACACATAGTACCACTAATTGACTTAGTTGTATCCTAGAACATTGAAAGGGGAGTGCTCACAAGGCGGAGAGACAGGGATTCGAACCCTGGGTAGCTTGCGCTACGGCGGTTTAGTAAACCGCTGCACTAGACCACTATGCGACCTCTCCTACTCAAATATAAAGACCAGTTCATTGTATCCCGCTTCGTCAAGTTATTACTGAAAATCCAATGTAGCAAACATAAAGTATCACAAATAGCCACCCCTGCCATCGCTCCAGGACATGTCTTTTGCCGATAAACAAAAATACAAAAAGCAATAAACTAGCAACTACGCCCAAGCTCAGATCTAGATTGCTAGCAGCATGTACCGGCAGTGGCCGAATAATCGAGCTGAGACCGAGAATCCAAAAAATGTTAAAAATATTTGAACCAACCACACCACCTATGGCCATATCTGACTGCTTTTTGAGTGATGCCGTCACCGTCGTCGCGAGTTCTGGCAACGAAGTGCCAATCGCTACTACTGTCAGACCAATAAGTGACTGACTCATGCCAAACAGCTCAGCAATTTTTACTGCCCCAGAGACAATCCATTGTCCTCCAAAAATAAGTCCTATCAGGCCGACTACAACCATCCCAATCGCAACAGGCGTAGATCTCGATTCAATCGTATCGCTCGCCAACGATTCTGTGTTCTTTGCACTGCCAAAGGTGTAGTACAAAAAAATGATAAAAAATCCAATGAGTGCTAAACCATCTGTCCTAGTGATCGCAGATGAAAGAGCACCGTCAAAGAATACATCGTTTGCAATAAAGAGTAGTAAAACTGCACCAAGCAGGCTAAACGGAATTTCTTTCCAAACTGTGTTTGTTTTCACTTTGAGTGGATACACTATGGCTGCGATACCAAGAATCAGAAGCATGTTGACGATATTACTCCCCAAGATATTGCCAAGCGCAAGGTCGCTATTGCCTTGGAAACTAGAAAATAAGTTGACTGCTAGCTCTGGCGCACTGGTTCCAAACGCAACTATAGTCAACCCGATAACGAGGTTTGAAATATGAAATTTCTTGGCAATGGCAGCGGCACCATCAACCAAAATATCCGCTCCTTTGATCAGGACAACAAAACCGAGAGCGAAGAGAAAGTATGTGAGCATGAAGGTTGATTATCCAGAGATGATACAATAATCGAGTTCAAAATAGTGGGCTCATAGCTCAGTTGGCTAGAGCGCCTGCATGGCATGCAGGAGGCCGCGGGTTCGAGTCCCGCTGAGTCC
>JAACWQ010000015.1 GCA_009991965.1 Minisyncoccota bacterium
ATTTTTAAACATAGCTCTAACTACTGTCAAAAATGACCACATCTCGATCTGATTAATTTTTTTCGGAAGATACTCGATTGCAGTTTGTCTTCCTGAAATATTTTGAACACCTTCGCCAGCTCGCTGTCTTGGCGTAAAATCTGGAGCTTCCAACGGTTGCTCTGACCATAAATTTTCTGGGAGCGACTGTAACATCTTCCTTGCTTTTACTAATGCTGTCTCAATTTCTGAAAAGACTGAATCTATAAGCTCAATTGTCTCTTTCTTTAACAGCAATTCTTGTGGTAATTTTGCCAAAATTTTCCGTGCGGCTTCTGCGTTTTCTAGTTCCTCAAGCTGAGATTCTTGCAAAGAATCTGGTTTAGGTAAATTTATTTCTCCAGAGAGTAGACTGTAAAGTAAAAGTGGCAAACCCTTTTCACCATCTAATCTGGTAAATGAGTCCATAATAAGTTGTTCTATCAAATTTAATCCATCAGCTTGGCTTTGATCTTGTTCAGCTTTCACTTGGGCATCCTTTCGCGGGCAAGCTTGGAGATTACTGATTTACTATAGCAAATTATGACAAACCGCAAACAGACAAAATGCTACAATCCAGAATAGATCGCTCTCATAGTTCAACGGATAGAACAGGAGTTTCCGAAATTTCAGATGTGGGTTCAATTCCCGCTGAGGGCACAAGTTGACATGTATATACAAGTTTAGTAATATGTATATATGTTCAATAAACTACTCCCCGTCAAAGTATCGCCGACACAATACGAACTGCTCAAAGCTACTGCGAAAGAACAACAAACCACTATCTCCAAACTTGTTCGTCAAGCCTTAGACAAAGAACTTGCCCTGCTTAAACAGCGAAACCGCTTAAGCGACTTTGCTCTGATTGCTCAGGCCTTTCCCCAAGAAAACTCTGGAAAATCTGACGATGAGATCGCCTATGACATTTAACAATATAATCATCGACGCAAATATCGTCATAAGCCTGGTAAACAAACAAGACTCTTCCAGAAACAAAGTGGTACAGAAACTTAAAAAGCTTGAGTCAGAGCATGTGCGATTTTTTCTTAATCCTCTGATTGTGTCTGAAATTTGCACGGTTGTTCTTCTACGTAGCAAAAACGTTTCTTTGGCAAAAAAAGCATATCAACTCCTCACTGCTCCCGGCAGTAATTATATAATCGAGAAACTCGACGAAGAGCTTGAGCAAGAAACGTATCGGATTTTTACTGAACAAGCCAAACCAAAACTATCTGCCACCGATTGCAGCCTAATCGCCCAAGCAAAATTACATGGAATAAACAATATTTTTACACTTGATCAAACCTTGCAAAAAGAGTTAGGAAAATATGGATTGAGGCTACTTACCTAGTTCTTCTTCTGCATAAATAACACACTCCATCGCACCAGAATACTCAAACAACTCGTCGATATTGAAGACAATATCAATTTCTCGTTTGGCATCCTCTGGATTTGAGGAAGCGTGGATCAGGTTGTATTGTTGGCTCATACCGAAATCACCACGAATCGAACCGGCTTCTGCTTCACGGCCGAGGGTCGTGCCAACAAGCTTGCGCACCACCGGGACCACATCGACACCTTCCCAGACCATCGCCACAATGGGCATCGATCCCATAAATTCTTTCAGATCACCAAAGAAACTCTTTTCCTTGTGTTCGACGTACCACTCTGACAACATCGCGTCGGTCATGCTCACCATTTTGAGGCCAACGAGCTTGAGACCTTTACGTTCAAAACGACTAATGATTTCACCGATCAAACTGCGTTGCAACCCATCTGGCTTGACGAGTACAGCGGTTCTAGAATTTTGCATATAAACCCTTTCTTAAAGATATTGTTAGTGTATCACAATTTCTCAAGTACGCTGCCGAATAACGCGAGTTTTTTCACCGTTGTTTGCTCAAATAAGAATGGCTGTAATCGGCGTGCAAAAGCTGCTGGTATCTGTTCAACCAAATACTTTGCCATCGCGTCTTCCCGCAACGTCGTCACACTATTGGCAAACATAAATTGCTCGTCTAAATGTGCGCCCTGTGCATACAACCACACAACATCGTATAAATCTCTTGGTTGTGTCTCTGCTCTGCGAACGTACGCTGTAAGTTTTTGAACAAGCATCTGATCAAGTGTATTGGTTACAACATGCTCAATAAATCCGAATCTATTTAGCAGCACTACTTCTGTTTTGTGGCCACACCACTGCACGGCCTGATCAAGCTTGATTCGTAATTTTTCTTTCTTATTGGTGGTTATTTTCAGTTCATACAATAACTCTGGTAAGCGAATTTCAAAGTAAGTTCCTGATTCAGTTTTATTTACAAGCCACTCAACGACGATACTTTCTCTCCTCCACCTCTCAAGCACAGTTTGAAATTGTTCCTCTAGTATCACTAGCTCCAAACCAAGATTATCAAAATCCAAATCCTCAGAGAACCGAGGAAGGTTTCGCAACAATCGCAAGCTCGTACCTCCGACAAAACTAAGTTTTTTAAGCTGGGGCAAACCGTATAAATCATGAATGAATTTTGCCTGCAGATATTCCCGAATGATGCCGCGCTTTTTTTCTATTGGGAGGTGTAGCTGCTTGGCAAACTCTAAGATTTGTGGGAAATTCGCTACAATATTGTTCATGTTTACTCCTTACAAATACGTACCACCCAACCTGGAAATTGCTGCAAGTAGCTTTTAAACCTTCGACTTTTGAGCATATTTTCTGAAAGATCCATGCGTGCTTCCGCAAAACTTCTTATCTTTCGCAAGTAGATATAATCAAGAATCGCCTTCTCTGGATGTGCTAGCTGATACAGTGTTGATCCGCTTGTTTCAGTACTAAATCCAAAAAAAAGCTTTTGTTGTATTTTAGTATATGAGTACACGCCATACTTTGTCTTGAAATTGCGCGTTGTAGTCGGGGTAACACTTGTTATCTGCTGCGGCACATCTGGCAAAATTCCATATATATTGAGTGCGGTCTCGAGACTAATATACGACGGCGAATAGAGCAATGTTCCCAGACTCAATTCCTCGATTGGTCGTTCTACAAAATGATATAATCCCCGCTTTATTCGTACCAATTTATCCTGTGCAGTCCAACGATATAATTGTGTGCGGACTAAGCTCGCTGGATCATCAGGAAATAAACGACGTACCTGTATATCAGAAAAAACTGCAGAAGGGATGGCGTGGCGTAACTGATCAATAGTCATTTACAGAAAGTATACAATATTGCCTATTTATTGTAAACAATTAATTAGGAAAGAAATCGCTCAAAAACAGTTTTGTCTGGAAACGGCCCAATCAGTGCCAAGCGTTGCTCGCCGGGTTGGTAGAGTGTTTTTGCCAAGCCATTCACTTGCTCGAGTGTGACTGACTGAATTTTTTCTTGTACTTCCTGTGGCGTCTCAATCTCATCGAGCAACAACTGTCGCATGCCATAAAACTGCGCGACTGAACGACTGTCCTCGAGACTGAGTGTCATCGTGCCGAGCAAATGCTCTTTGGCTCGAGAGAGCTCTTCCTCGGTCACTGGTTTCTTGCCACTCGAAAGATCTTTAAACTCTGTCAGGATGACCTCAAGCGCTTCTTCTACTCTACCCGGATCAACACCAGCTGATGCGCCGACTATACCGACATCGTGGTAGTAATCGACATCTGCACGGACGTAGTAGCACAATCCGCGTTTCTCGCGCACTTCACTAAAGAGTCGAGAACTCATCGAGCCACCCATGATCGTCGTGAGTACATTTAAAATATGTTTGTCTTTGTGTGTTCGCTCGAATCCTGGCCAGCCCAAAATAAGGTGTGCTTGCTCTGTTTTGCGATTTTCGACATGGAGGCGATCGGGTTGGAGTTTTTGTTCGTTTAAATATACGGAGAGATCTTGTTTGTCGGCAACGCGATCTGCGGCTTTGTCGGCAAATAAGCTGGCTATTTGCTTTTCCAGCTTAGGGTCTGAAAGCGCTGTGGCATCTCCAGCGAGCACGAGTAGTAAATTTCCCTGCCCGTACCAACGGTTCAAGAATGAGACAAACTGCGATCTCGTCATCGCGCGGATCACTTCCTTGGTGCCGAGGATGTCGTGGCCCAAGCCTGCGTCGGAAAATACGAGGCGATCAAACAGGGTGCTCACGTACTGCATTGGCGTATCGTGATACATATTCATTTCTTCGATGATCACTCCTTTTTCGCGCTCGATATCTTCCTCTTTGAGCAATGGACTCAGGAGCATTTCGGAAAGGGCGGTCAGGGCGACTGGCAAGTGACGACTGGCTGCCTTGATGTAGTAACCGGTGTATTCCTTGCTGGTGAACGCGTTGAAGTCTGCGCCCAGCGTATCGATTGCACTCGAAAGCTCTTGGGCAGATGGATAACTCTTGGTTCCCTTGAACACCATGTGCTCAAAGAAGTGGGCAATCCCCTGCTCTAATTTGCCTTCATATCGAGATCCTGTGTTGGCCAAAATGAGCGCTGTAACCGACTCAACCGCTGGCATTGGGACGCGCAAGACAGAGATTTTTCCAAAATTTTTGAGGGAAGCTTGCGGATGTGACACGATCGGCATTGTATCGCAGTGACTCTAGCTTGGCTACATCTGCTCTACAACTGGCATACCAAGGAGCGTCATACCGTCACGCAAAACACGGGCGACTGCAGCCACGAGCAGTAAACGACGTTGCTGCAGTGGAGTGAATGTTGTGTCAGTTTTTGAGATAATCGGACAGGCTTCATAAAAACGACTAAAGCGCTGCGCGAGCCCAAATAAATACGTACAAAGTTGATGCGGAGCGTATTCTTTGGCTGCCGACTCAACTACATCAGAATATGAGTAAAGGTACAGCAATACATCTCGTTCTGTTGAGTTTAATTCGTTATCAGAGTGTTCTTTAATACTCAGTAATGTATCAATATGTTTCGCAATAGATCCATTTTCGCTTACTTTGGCAGCCTTCTGCAAAATGCTGTTGCAGCGCACGTAGGTATATTCCAAATACGGTCCAGAGTTGCCGGTGAAGCTGAGTGATTCTTCAAAACTAAACGCTATATTGCTGCCTAGATTTGACTTTAAGAGCGCATATTTCACCGCCGAAATTGCTACTTTATCTGCCAATGTTTTTTTCTCTACGTCCGCCATGTCGGGCTGCGTTTCTGACAAGATATGTAAGATGCGCTGTTGCGATTCATCGAGCAACCAAGTCCCTGTCAAGATATTTCCGGTTCGACTCGACATCTTGCCCTCGGGCAAGCGGATGACGCCATGAGAGAGGTGTTTCGTTTTGGCTGCAAGCTTGGGATAGATCTTGCTCAAGGCCTTCAACACCACCTTGAAGTACTCATCGATCTCATTGGCAGTAACAATTATCGAACGGTCATACTCGCCCAATCGATCTTGTTTGAGAAGTGGCAAACCCAAGTCTTTTGATTCATAGGTTGGTAGGCCCAAGGAATTAATAAACACCCGATTATGCAACCCCTCTTCCTCGCCCAAAAAGACGATCGCGCCTTTACTCTCGGTGAAAATGCCATCGGCAACATGATCAGTCACGATCGAATACCCGTACTCAGCTGACTGACTTTCAAAGAAATGCTCTGAAAATTTTGTACCCAATCGCTCGTATATGGTGTCGAAATACTGCAAACTCCATGCTCTTCCCGTTGTGTAGAGCGCTGTAATCTCTGCCAAAACGGCTGGATCAAACTGCTTGCCTTTGGCATAATCAACCTTCGGCGTGATGCCCTCTTCTGCTTCTAGTCTCTTTTGACTAGCCAAAAATGCCAACAAATTGATATCCTGCATAGCTACTTTTGCAGCTGGCTCGTCTTCATACGCAGCGGCCCCAGCAGCATATGAGCGACCGAGAAACCTGATGCGTTCTGTGAGCGGCAACTTGCCCAAGCTCTCTAGATCCATGTCTTCTGTAGCGAATAACTGGCGCATACCCCACAAACTTTTAGCCACATGCATACCAACATCTCCTTGGTAACAAACATGCACAACATCTGCGCCGGTAGCCTCTAGGAGGCGAGAAATCGTCTCGCCAACGGTGATATTGAATAAGTGCCCGATGTGGAACTCCTTAAACGGATTTGGGTCTGCGTACTCTACCAAAATGCGCTGGTCTGCCGCACTCTGCGGCACCAACTCTACTCTGTCATCGGCAAATTGTGCGATGTGCTTTTGCAACGCTTCCGTCGTCAGCATGAAGTTGAGAAACCCGGGGGCGGCGGCAGAAACCTGTTGCAGCAGTGAGGAAAACTCACTTGTTTCTTCTAGTTGAGTTGCAATAAGCTGGGCGAGATCCAAAGGTGAGCGCAATGACAAGCGAGTTTTGTCGTCTTCGCTGAGTTGCGGAAATAATGCCAACGGCCAATTGCTCGCAAGATCGTCTGCCACATGACTGGGAGTCAGAACCAAAGTTGGTCTGCCCGATACCTTGCCCAGTGTTTTTGTGGCAACAGAAAAAAGAAGTTCTGCTATTTGCTGACTTGCTGTTTGCTGCTGCAACATAGAGCTGTATTCTAACCCATTGGTACTAAATAGCAAAAGATTGTTTAGCGAACAAAAGACGAAGATAAAAGAGTACTATTATTACTCTTATCATTTTTTACATTGTTCATAATAATAGCATTTATAGACTAAATAAATATACTCAAAATGATCAAAATATTTATTATTTTAAAAAGTAACAAAAAAATTGTTGAGAGTCACAGCACTCCTGCCAACTCACTCAGAGCAGAAAAATAGTGCAGTCTGTTTTGCAATACGTATTGTTGCGCAGCAACTGAAAATAAATTGCCGAACACCAAATGGCGCAAGATTTTTTTGCAAATGTTTGCAAAAATGAATTTTAGAAAATTATCACTGCGCAATCCAATACTGCTGCCCGTCACTTTCAATCGTCACGGTCCCCAATTGGTCGCTGCGAAAAATTTGGACCCCCCGCGACCGCAATTTACCGAGCACTTCGTCCGTTGGATGCCCATACGGGTTATTTTCCCCAACACTGATGAGTGCAGTTTCGGGTGTAATTGCACGCAAAAAGTCATCCGACGTACTCGATTTAGACCCATGGTGCCCTACTTTTAGGACATCGACATCTCCAACTAATCCCGCCTGGATGAGTGCTAATTCCAACCTTGACTCGGCGTCTGCGGTCAAGAGCGCAGAAAACTGCTTAAATTGCAATAATAGAACGATAGACCAATCATTACTTGTTCCTTCTGCAGCTGGAAAAAAGCCTTGTGCAGCCGATAATACTGTTTCGGTCGAACTCTCAAAACTGATTGATTTCCTGTCAGATTGAGCCAAAGGAGCAAGAATCGTGAGTGTAATTTCATCGGAAAGTTTGATCGTTTGTCCACTCCTTGCGATTTGTATACGACCTATAAGCTCTGTCTCTCTCGAGACAGAATCTCTCAACGCCACAAAATCGGGCGTTTCTCTTGTCACTGGGGGCAGCAGAAGCGTCTGTATCGAGAACTGGTCAAATACGAGTGGTAGTCCGCCTATGTGATCTGCGTCTGGGTGAGTTGCAACCACAAGCTCAAGCGATTTGTCAAAAAAAGGCAGCTCTGACCAGAGACAGTTCAGAACTTTTTCACCCCTGCCAGCATCAACAAGAACCTGGGTAGATTGCCACTGGATCAAGATTGCATCGCCCTGTCCCACATCACACATGGTCAAACTAAGTATTTCTGGTCCAGCCTTGGCTTGCTTGTTCAATTCTAGTAACAAATATGAAATGACCATGAGAAAAAGGATCAACAAAAAAATACGAACTGCTTTCATACCAACATCCTCTTGCGCTTGCGTCGTTGCTCTGTAGCGACCGAATAAAGCAAACGCAGTAGAAGTAGACTACCCCACCAGGCTAAATAGAACCAGTCTGGAACATTTTTCCAGGCTAATGGCGCAGGCAATACCGACTCTGTCCAGCTCAAAACCTGCAGTTCAACCTGCCAAATACTCGACAACGCCAGGCGAACTGGCATAAAGATGCTCACGCTGAGACCTGGTGCCAAACCAAGAACCGGAGAAAAAAGCATGATCACCAGACCAAAAAACAACAGTGCTGGTATAAACCAGGCTAACAGAACAGTTGCAATTGGTGAGAACAACTGTAACGAGCCAAATTCGCTCAAAATAAGTGGCGCAACTGAGACTTGGGCTATACAACCTATAATAACAGTTCCTTTGGCATACTCGAGGAAAACAGATCGCCACCGAGCCATCGTACCTCGTTTTTCTCCGACATTTCCCAACTCTGTTTGTAAAAAGAAGTTATTTTTTGACAAGAACAGCGGTCCAAACAGCAGTATTCCGAGCGTAGCCGAGACCGAGAGTTGAAACGATAATGACTCGAGGCCACTCGGCCAAAGCAGAGCAAATAGTACAACAGTTACCCCAAGACGAAGCACTGCAGGCTGAGAACGACGAAAGAATGTCACCCCAAGTACAGCCAGCAGCCACATGATCCATGCTCTCATAAGTGATGGCCGAAATCCTGTCAGAAGAATCAGGTATCCGCTGGCAAAAATGAGTAGAAAACTACGCACAACTCGAGGAAATTCAGTTGGTAAAAAGATGTTCAGAACCACCAAAAAGATCCCCAGATGGTAACCAGACGGGGCAAGGAGGTGTTGTAACCCAAGATCAGCAAATAAGTCGCGCAACTCTCTGGGAAGTGACTCTGTCGACCCCAATGCGACAGCTGCAACCAGGCTCCCAACCTGGTCGCCCAACAGAGATCGTTGCTGTGCGATCACTATTTTCTGACGCTGTTCCCACCACCCTACTCGACAGAGAAACCAACACTTATGCGAACTCAGCCAGGCTGAGAATGATAAAAAAGATTGATTCAGAGTCACATTTAGCAAAAAATACCGACTATCAAATATGTCAGTTGCACTGCTAATGAGAGATTTTCCTCGAGTAGCAAAGGAAAAAATGATGTTTTTTGTACTAGTAAATAGAGTGTAATATGAGCGGAAGATCTCATTTTGCTCTAACCTGGTAGATGCGAAACATACTACGGGTCGTAGGATCTTACTTGTTACCCCTGGAAACATCCTCTTTTGGGTTATATGTAATTCATGCAAAAAAGCATTAAATATTACTATATAGATTAAAATCAAAAGGATAAGTAATGAAACAATTTTTCGACGTATTTTTTTTCCCATTTTTGATACGAAAATGATAGGTTGATAGTATTTCTAGTCTTATAGGGAAATCTGATCCTGGAGCTGCTCAAAAACCGTGTTTGAAAGAATTTTCTGCTCCACCAAATCGCTCAATTGACTGTAAGGTCGACCCGCAATAATATCCTTTGCTCGCACCTCGCCAATGCCAGCAAGTGTCTCTAGCTCCGCCTGTGTCGCTGAGTTGAGTGACACGCTACTACTAGCAGCGCCATCCAACTGGGCCTTTGCCACTGTAATAATTGCGTCGCTCTCAAATGGTATATAAATTTTGTCTTCGTCTTGAAGTTTTTTCGCTAAGTTAATCTCCTGAGCCACAGACCGATCATCCACCCCTAGCCTATAACCTCCTGCTCGGGTAATTGCTTGACCAATTCGCGCACCCTTATCGAGCTGGTACATGCCAGGCTGTACAACTGCGCCAGAAACATCGACAACTATCTGGTCATCTGGTTCAACAATAGTAAGCGGAGCCAAATCTTGTGGCTCGGCCTGCACTTGAGCTGGCGAAATCTGCCCCTGCCAGACACTCCAACCACTCAAAAAAACTCCTAGAACTAAAGTAAATAACCACCAACGCGAAGAAAAAACACTCCAAACCTGGCGTGCGCCAACGAGCAGCGGTTCATATAATTCAAACATATCGAAATCGTAACGGTGAAAAATGACGCCAAGTGTAGTGCGAAGCTATGCTTGAGTAGAAAAACTGACTATCTTGCCTGGAATATAGCGAATTGCTGGTTTTTTGCCTGCCAACCAACGCCGGACCACTGCATTGGCCTGTGCTTGCGCGACAACAAACGCTTCATCTTCTGCCTGATCTGCTGCTATCTGGAGACGCGCGCGCACCTTGCCATCAATTTGAATAGGAATCTCAAAGGCTGTCTCTGCAGAGAGTTCTGCGTCTGCCTCTGGCCAAACGCTCTGGTGCACGGAGATAAATTCATCTCCAGTCGTACCAACTGCAATTTGATAGAGTTCTTCGGCTAAAAATGGGGCAAATGGCGCAATCAGTTGCGTCCAAGCTCTCACTTCTCCATCTGGCAACACGAACTTCTCAGCTCGATTTGCTCGTTCAAACAAGTTGAGACACTCCATGAGAGCCGCAATAGCAGTATTAAACTTGAGCGCAGGTATATGACTGGAAACTTTGGCAATGGTCTGGTGCAACTTGCGTCGCACAGCCAAGAACTCCGGATGATCTGGTGTCGCTGCCTCTCCAACTTGAGATAAAAGAGCCGTCTGTGTCCGCTGCAAAAATCTATACACGCCTGCAACTGCACTAATATCCCATGGTTTGTCAGATTCTATCGGACCCATAAACATCTCATAAACTCTGAGCGTGTCTGCACCAAATTTCTCGATGATTTCGTCTGGATTAATGACATTCCCCTTACTCTTGCTCATTTTCTTGCCGTCGGGGCCCATAATCATTCCCTGATGGCGCATCTTGGTAAATGGCTCGTCAAACTTGAGGTACCCTTGATCACGCAAAAACTTGGTAAAAAAACGAGAGTACAAAAGGTGGAGCACAATATGCTCCGGACCAATCATGTAAAAATCGACTGGCAGCAACGCCTTGAGTTGCTCTGGGTCGGCGAACTGTGTCTCGTCTCGGGCAGAACCATAGCGCAGGTAGTACCAACTCGAGTCAATAAATGTATCCATGGTGTCGTACTCGGGGCGCCAGCCCTTGCCATACAATTTTTCAACTCTGGCATGAAACTCTTTACTCGAGGTTAGCGGCGATTCACCAGTTGGTTTAAAGTCAACATCGGTCGGCAACGTCCACGGTAAGTGCTCTTCTTTGACTTGATGTGGATTGCCCTCTGGATCATACACAATTGGAATCGGTGTACCCCAATAACGCTGGCGGGAGATCAGCCAATCGCGGAGTTTGTATTGCGTCGTTTTTGTAATTACACCTGAATATGTAGGTTCTGCCTCAATCTTCTCAATAGCTTGTTCACTAGTCAGTCCACCAAAATTTGGAAAATCAGTAGTGAGTACTCCCTTACCCTCATATAAGTCGCTGCTGTTTTCCTGATTTCCTTCAATTGCTCTTTCGATTTTAATAGTATGAATCTTTGCGAATTCATTATCTCGTCCGTCGTGACCTGGTACACCCATGACAGCACCTGTTCCATATGAACCTATGACAAAGTCAGCAATCCAAACCGGAATTAATTCACCAGTAATTGGGTGCTTCACTTTGGTACCGGTATCAATACCATTTTTACTACCACTTCTTTTTGCCTCACTCTCAGACTGAATAACGGCTTCTGATACATATTTTTGCGCTTCCTTTCCTAAGGGGCGAATTTCTCCAACAAGGTCATGTTTTACTGACAAAGCAATAAATGTCACTCCAAAAATAGTGTCCAGTCGAGTAGTAAATGTTTTAATACTCTTACCATTCGGTATTCCAGCTCCATCAACAACCTCCCAAACAACCTCATGCCCCTCACTCTTTCCAATCCAATGCAGCTGCTGCTGCTTGGTTGCCTCTGGCCAGTCGACTTGATCTAAACCGCTAATTAACTCATCTTTGTAGTCAGTGATTTTGAAAAACCACTGCTTCATCTTCTTTTGGATAACCTCAGTCTCACAACGCTCGCAGGCGCCGTTGACCACTTGCTCATTGGCCAAGACAGTCTGGCAAGACGGACACCAATTGACCATGCCATCGCCCTGATACGCCAAACCTTTTTTGTATAACTCAAGAAATAACCACTGTGTCCATTTATAATACCCTGGGTGAGAAGTTGCTATCTCGGCTTCCCAGTCATAGGAAATACCAACACGCTTGATCTGTCTACGGAAAGTATGTATAGCGTTGCGAGTTGTCTCGGCAGGATGTACACCAGTTTTGATCGCATAATTCTCTGCTGGCAATCCAAACGCATCCCAGCCAACAGGGAAAAACACTTTCTTGCCATGCATGCGGTTAAAGCGAGCCAAAATATCGAGCGCCGTTTTACTCTCGACGTGACCGACGTGTAGACCTTGGCCGGATGGATAGGCAAAGGCAAAAAGCAGATACAGCCAATCGTCTCCTGGCGCAACTGTCGCGGCCATATTCTGGAACAATTTGCGCTCTTCCCAGGTCTTCTGCCAGCGCTCTTCGATGGAAGTATGATCGTATATTTTTGTCTGCATCTCGAGGTTTGAGTATATCACAGCTTGAGGACTCCACGATAAGTATCTACAATGGAAGTATGCCCAATTGGAAACACACGCTCGCACTATTCGCTGCAATAACACTCGCGTATCTCTGGTTGAGCATTGATCTACTAAGACCATACTCACTGCAGATTTTTGCCCTGACTATTGCGGTCTTTTTCATCAGTAAACGAATGAGTAGAGCGAAACTCTGGCACATCGTGCCAGAACACGCCACACTCGAGATAACGCTCCTCACCTTTGCTTTCTTACTCTTGATCGGTGCAACAGGCAATCTTGCTTCGCCATTTTTCTTCCTGTCATATGTACATCTATTTTTTCTCGTTCTCGCCACTCGACCAGCTACCGCTATCTTTACTACTATCGCAGTCGCACTCTTCCACTTTGGCCTGGATAACTCAATCGTCGTTACTTCTTTGCAAACGCTTCTCTCGTTGCCGATGCTCCTTTTTATCTTTCTATTTGCCAAGGCGCAGTACGACGAAGCAAGTACTTCAAAAGCAATTATTGCCGATGAAGCGGACAATCTTGTGCGAATTGAAGCCAACAAGCAATCACTCGAACAATTTTTGACCTCTTTTCTACAGCCACGCATACAGACGCTCACCGAGCTCATCGCCAACAGCGCCACTACCAGAGAGCTCTCGACGCAACTTTCGCTCATCAACTCCGAAATAGAAAAACTACTGCGAAAGGAGTAGTTTGCAACTCAAGTCTGCCGTACTTTGGGGAATCGCTTGGGCAACTGCTTGGGGCAGCTATCAGCTCGCACTCGCGCCAGTCTTGGCAGAACGCCTCGAGTCCGACTCCTACGTTATCCAATTTGGCAACTTCAATGTCACCGCCGGAGAAAAATCTAGCGCTTCATACAAGGTAACTGATACAGTTGGACAAACTGGCGCAGGACCATATGGCGAGTATGGCGTGTCGAGCTACTTTATCGGAGGGGGCTTTCAGTACATTTACCAAATTGATCAATTCTCATTTTCAATATCCAAGCTAACGATAGATCTGGGAGAACTCACCACCGGCGCACACAACACCGACGACTTGACTCTAAGCATTACTACTCGGGGTGCTGGCGGATACGCTGTATACACCTACGAAACCAAACCGCTGACACATCAAGATGGTTCTCATACCGTTGCCGACACAATTTGTGATAGTGGGAGCTGCACAGAAGCAGCCGCGGGCCTCTGGACCAATGTAAATGTTGGTGGGTTTGGCTTCAATGCAACGGGCGCAGATGCGGCAAGTGACTTTCTGACTACCGATCACTTTCGTCAGTTTGCTGATAACTCGACAGCAGAAACCATGCAATCTATCATGAGCTCGAGTGATATTGTAGAAGATGAGACTGTAGTCGTCACCTATAAGGCAGGCTTGAGCACCGCGAGCCAGGCAGCTGGTCGCTATGAAACAGCCACTGTATATGTCGCTGTACCAGGATATTAGTATGAAAAAATGCATCATAATAACAACACTCGTCTCTCTCTTCTTCGTTGCAAAAACTGCAGCCTCGGCACAAGAAGTTGGCTTTACACTCGTAGTCTCGCCTGCACAGTCGTATCTAAAAATTCTCCCTGGCAATAAAGCAAGTCATACCATCAGCCTCGAGAACTCTGGTACTGAAACACTCGAGGTATCTCCAAAGGTGCTCGACTTTGTCACCGATGGCAAAACAGGCATCCCTATTTTGCTCGGGAAAACAGAGTTTGCCTACCTCAACTTGACCGATGCGCTCTACCAGCCGATCACGCTCGCACCTCATGGCAAAGCGCAACTTACTCTCTCGTTTACTGTTCCACCAGGCGCAAAAAACAAAGAGTATCCACTATCTATACTCTTCAGCGCCCATAAACCTGGATCGGATCAAACAGAACTCGATGCAAGTCCTGTCACTGGCTCTGTCGTCAGCAACCTCGTTGTTTTGGTAAGCGATGAGTCTGAAGCAACCAAAAAACTGACGCTGTCTACCTTGGGTGCACCTCGATTTGTTGACAGTTTTAGCAACATCACGTTCGCGCCAGTGATAAAAAATGAAGCCTACGCAGCGGCAATTGCCTCTGGCAGTGCAACTCTGTACAACTGGCAGGGCAAACAGATTGCGGATTTCCCGATTTATCCTGACAGCGTGCTTGGCTTTAGCACGAGAGAGCTGAGAAGTTATACCACAGAGCTGCAGCCGAGATTATTTGTCTATAAAGCACCATTTTTGCTCGGACCATATAAACTGGAGGTCCAAATTGACAATAGTACCGAGCAAATTCTTATCTTTGCACTCCCTTTTTCACTCCTGGTTGCAGCTGGCTTGGGCGGTATAACGTATGTACTGTATACAAAGTTAGCTCAAAGTATTACAAGAGGAAAAAAATTGTGATACGCTTATTCAGTATGCAATTAAAACAGGTGCGCCCTGTACTGGTTTTTAGTGTTGTTTTTCTTGCTATTGCTGCAGCTGGCCGTTTTGCCAAGCAAAGCTACTCGGCTAATTTAACCAATGTATCGGTTACACTTTCAAACTCTCGTCTTTCGTTTAAAGGCGCCTTGGGTGCAGGCAATACTGTTGGGTCGTCCCAGGTAACACTAAATAACACAGTAGACGCATATCCATCGACCAACTCCGCCCAACTACAGCAAGGAGATGTTATTAAAATTGGTAGTGCTGGTGTCCTCAATGACTACACAGTTGCCAGTATTTCTGCCGAAAATGCATATTCGTTCACCACTACTGCTGCTTTGGCCAGTGGCGACACCGAAGCTGGCGATGACGTTATTGCCAGTCAATCTTCTACTTTAACTTTGGGCTTTACAACCCAAACCGCCGTAGCCAGTGGTATTTTCCAGGTACTCATACCTGCTGACGCGGCCAGTGTAAATGCCGATGGCATCCCAGACCAAGGCTATTTTGATTTTGGCACGAGCGTTCCAACTGTTACCTGTCCAACAAATGCTGATACCGTTTATGATTTTGTTGCTGGGGTCGCAACGGCATCAGCCGTTACTATCGATAGTCGCAAATACCATTCATATATCTGTGCCTATTCTGGCACTGGGGCGGTAGGCACTGCCTTTTCTACGATGACTATCAACAATGTAATCAACCCTGCTCCAAAAATTAACCACATTGCTGGCACAGCTGACACCTACAGACCAATCATTCGCCACCTAAACGTCAGCACCGCTCTTGTTGATGAAACCACAGTCTCTATCGGCGTGCTCGAAGCAGTACGCGTAACGGCATCTGTTGCTCCGTTGATTACCTTTGAGGTGAGCGGTGTTGCTAGTGGTGTCTCCACCTGCGGCACCAGTACGAGCGTCGGCACTAGTGCTACCGCGGTTCCATTTGGCGAACTGCTTATTAGTGGCTTCACCAATGCTGCTCAGGCGCTTACAGTTTCAACTAATGCTGCAGATGGTTATGCAGTGACTGCTACCGAGAACGACCAACTTTCCAGAAATAATGTGACCTGTACTGGAGCAATTCCCGCCAGCAGTGATTGTATCGTTGATTCTATTGGTGATACTGGCGCAATGCTCCACTCCGCTGGAGACGAATGGAGCGCAACTACGGTCAAAGGCTTTGGTTATTCATTGGATGATGTCAACACAAGTGGCTTAACCCCAGTGTTTGAGTACGACAGTAGTGCTGATGCTTGTGATGGCACAGGCGATTGTTTCCGCCAATTTGCCGATGCAGAGGTACCAGATGCTGCCACACAAATCTTCTCTGCTGCCGACGTGGCAGACAACCATAATCTTTATATCTGTTACAGAGCTGTTATCTCTACTTCTCAGGCTGCAGGCAACTACGAAAATTATATTACCTATACGGCAACGGCTAATTTTTAGAAAATTAAACATATGATACCTACCCTACCCAGATTCACCAAAGTTCTTTTCGTTGCTCTAGTAGCTGCAACTGTAAGCTTTTTGGCTGCACCAATCAGAGCGCAAGAGCAAACTACAGACAGCCTCTCTGTTACTGCTATTCCCCCTCGACTAGGCGAAGACAATACGTTGAAAGTAAAACCAGGCGAGAAAACCCAAATTAAAGTGCGAGCGCGTAATTCCTCAAATCAAGTGATAACCATTCGTTCCTCGGCCGTCGACTTCATAGTCGAAGAAGATGGCACTACCCCAGTGCCACTCGAGACTCAGGTCGCAAACAGCAATCGCTGGAGTCTTGCCTCTTGGCTCACCGTTGTCCCAAGTCAGCAAACTCTCCAACCAAATGAAAGTGGTTTCGTCTCGGTTGTCATCGATGTCCCAGCAGATGCACTTCCCGGTGGCCACTATGCCATGATCGTCCACCAACCAAATACTGGTGGTCTTGATGATACGGCTGGTACTGGTTCTGGAATAAACCAACGCGTCGGCACCCTCCTCTATGTCATTGTAGAAGGTCCGATCAATGAAGCAGCATTTATTCGCGACTTTAGCTTTGCCGACTTTATGGAGTTTGGCCCAGTACCCTTTAGCTTTGTGATCGAGAATGAATCTGACGTGCACATTCGCCCACAGATGAACATTGATATCTACAACTTGTTTGGCAAAAAGATAGCTACTATTCAACCTGATACAAAAAATGTCTTTCCCTACGAAAGTCGTTCGTTCTCTGGAGAATGGGACCAAATCTGGGGTACCGGACCCTACACAGCTAAACTAACCATGAGTTTTGGTGACCATGGGGCAGTCGTCATAGCACGCACTAGTTTCTGGCTCCTCCCTGTTAAGCTTGTCATCGCAATCATTGCGCTACTCGGTATTTTGATCATCGCTGGTATGTCAATTCGAAGACACATTATTCACCGCAAAACCGATCAATCTGCGCGCATTCAAGAACTTGAGACTCAAGTGCGAGATCTGCAAGGATAACTGCTGTGCGGAGCATCCACCCTCTCTTAGTTGTTCTTTCAAATCTTTTTATTTGGACTGGAGTCGTATTTGCTCAGGCAAATGGCTTACTTCCCGACGAAACACTCGCAGAACCAAAAATCCGCCCCGTTACTGTCACGGCTTTCGTAGCAGATCATATTTCACCTGCCATCCCCATCCTCATTTCGCCAGAGAATGGTCATAGTATTACTACCGGTCGTCCCCAATTTCGCTGGTACTACACGACCGACAACATCGGTGTAGCCAAGTATCAACTCTTTATCGACGGTGAGTTGTTTCAGGACAATATTCCTATCACTAGCCAAACCACCAGTGAGTACGTGCTTGACTATGTTGCGCTAGACCAAATATATGGTTTGATTCACTCAATCACCTTGGCTGACGGTGTTCACACCTGGAAAATTAAAGCCTATGACGTCCTGATAAACAATTCTGAGTCTGCTACCTGGACGTTTACCGTCGATACTGTTGCACCCGCATTTGTGGTCACCAAGATTGTAGACAAAACCACTAGTATCTCTGCCCAAGATGTCTCAACCATTCCAGTGGATCCTATCGAGATCCCCACACGCAATCCTATCTTGGTAGGAACAGGTGAAGCAAATTCCAGTGTAGTCATGACTGTCCGCCTACCTTCTGGCGAGATTGAGACACATACGTTTGCCATCAGTGCGAGCGGTACTTGGGACATACAACTTTTTGACCTACCCAGAGGAGAAACTATCTATCTCGATTTTACTATCATCGACCAGGTTGGACACATTTCTACCCTGATCGACCTCCCACTCATCATCGCGCCATTGACCATCTCAATACCAGGATTGTTGGAACCTATCAACATAAATCCACCCACAATTCTCGAACCTCTATTCCAGCCAACTCAGATTATTGAAAAAATTACCTACTCACCTCTAGATCAAAAGCTTCCGAGCTCGCTCCAGACAGCGAGCGAAACGCTGCCCATAATTTTTCAGCAACCAAGCCGCAACCTATTCAAACTACTGCTCTCAGTTATAGGCCTCATACTCATCAGTAGTATTCCCCTGACGAAAATCACCATTCTCCTAGCTCGATTTGGACGCCAGCTTTCTCTGCACCTGATTCTAGAGGTTTTAAAAGTTATCGGCCTCTTACCAAAAGGTCCTGCACATGGCATCGTTTTTGAGGTACGTAGCCAAGAGCCAGTGCCATTTGCTACGATAATCTTCCAGGGTAATACCTCGAGTGGCTTACCCTACAGTCTTACCAAACTCACTGACAAAGAAGGACTCTATGGGTACCATGAACTTCCGAAGGGAGTCTTCCAGGCCTCAGCGCTCTCAGATAACTTCAGTTTCCCGACTCTTACTCCTGCCCCGCAAGGTTTCCTCTGGAATAACTTCTACCGCGGGCAGGCATTTGAGCAAACAACGGAGACAGGCGCTCCATCGCTGTTCCTACCCATGGATGCAAACGAAGCAGGCGCCTCACCAGGTGGAAACGCTTTGCTCCTCCTTCCTGCCCGCAACCTGTTCGTGTTTGTCTGTGTTATGGGCGTTGCAGTGCTCATTCCCAGTGTTTATAACCTACTGGCTGCAATCATCTATCTCCTCGCCTACGGCAACCGAAAATGGCGGGATACAAAGATTGAGCTAGTAGTTGGCGATCCAGAACAAACACCACAGCTGAATACAATAGTCCGGGCACAACTGCCCGACGAACCAAAAGTACGCAGCCTCAGCCAAGCAAATGCCAGTGGCATCGCTGTACTGCACAACACACCACGCAATGAACCAGTACTGCTTACGCTCGTACAACACGAGCGACAGTACTCGTCACTGACGACACTTGTCTAACCCTCTTTTCGTGTTTTCTTTCTGTTTTTTCACCACGCTTTTGTTTTCTTCGGTATTTTCAAGCAAACAAAAATCAAAAATTATTATTACCGCAGATTTACAGAAATATTAACGCAAACCTGGTAGATATTAACGCAAATCAGGGGAATTGCATATTACTAGTACTTACTATGCTTTCCTTTAGGTACGTTTTATGCAAAAATGACATACCCGAAAGAAATTAGTCGCTGTACTGAGGATTTGAGACACCCAAATAGTGTAGAAACTACCCTTTTGGCAACAATCTCGCAATAATTTCACAAGGAAAATACCCCTAGAGTGACCGAGACGTGAATAATAACTTATAATAAAACTATAGCTCTAAATTTTTGGAGTACCTGTTCCCCCCAGGTCTCCTCTGGAAAAAAATAACTTCCGAGGCCATCGTCTGTCCTCAGCACCGAAAGCAACCGATCAAAGAGTGAATCAAATCGTTCTTTTTGTTGATCAGTCAGCAATGCAGTGTCACTCAGATGACCTAGCAAGCTCGTTAGCTCACTGCTAATACCAGAGTAGAGTTCCTGTAGTGTTTTCATTTCCCCTTTTTCGATTACTATCGGACGGAAAGAGCCAAATTGTAAGGTGCCGACGGTGAAGATGCTTATGGAGCCTGTGTAGAGTCGATGACACTGCTCGATAAAGCTGGGAGGGAACTTGCCTGGGTACAGATACACACCCCTGGTGAGCTGTACCGCGCGGATCTCTACCAGCGCTCTTCTCAGGTATCGAAACTGCTTATCACTCTTTGGTGCGACCTGAAAGACAAGACAGGCCCAACTTCCGGTCCATTTCAAGCGTGCTGGATCAATGGCAGGAAAGAGAGAGAAAAGCGTCGTTTTGCCCAGCTCAGACAGGTACAACTGAGAACGCGTGCCCACTCGCTCGTGGTGCAGCAAACCTTTCGCCTGAAGATGCGAAACAAGGGAGCGGAAACCAGCGGGGGTGAGTTGCGGGAACAAAGATTGGGCACTCGCAAAGGAAACAAATGATGTCTCTCTGGTATCGCCTGGAAATAGTAATAATAGTAGCCGTTGGCTTTGGGTTTTTATCGCCATTTCACAGCTCCAGTATTTTTGAACTAGGCTTACTTTTAGTATTTGCGGTAATATTTATAGTGCAAATAGTGTCATGCAAAAAGATATTGACACTCGAGCTACCCGAAACAGCAAAAACTAGGGTTGGAAGCAATAATTTGTCTAGAAAAATCCTCGTTTTACTCTGGTAGGTTGCTGCTTTTATTGACATAACTTTAATATTAGTTCACATACTACACATAAAAAATGTTAAATCACAGTGACAAATGTTGGGGATAAGTACTCAATAACCCATGGCGCTCTGCCTCAAGTCCTATCGAGTGATGCTATTTTGACATCTTTTGATCACAGTGAAACTATATGAAAGCCCGAAACATACTAGGCATTCGTTTCCCCAAGTAGCACCTCTATTGTAAGCTTGGCAAATCTTCTCAAGAATGTGTCTCTTGCCCGAAACCTTGCTTTTTTCTACACTGGTACAGCACCAAATAATTTGTCTAATGAATCTGGTAGTAAGAACAAAACAGTAAACACACAAGATGCCTGCCCGCAATCTCCACCTCTCCAGTATTCTGCAAGCTTTTTCCACATTCTTGGCACTGCGATCCGTGAGTGATCGCGATGCCGAAGCGGCTGTAGTGACACTGATGGGTGTTTTAGAGCGAAAAAAGGACCTCTCAAGCTGGAATCTCGAGGAAATATCCAAGTCACTCACAAAAGCTCGTCCCAAAAATACGACGATCACCCCTGCAGATACCCTTGTGATGCAATTTGTCGAACACTTCCCTCCGTTCCAGACAAGCACAGTGCTACACAAATATCTCTTCGCACTGCAGGAGAGCGGCTGCTCACCAGCAACGATCCGGAATTATCGCAGTGACATCGGACAATTCTTTACTTTTCATGCGAAAAATGAACTCCATGAGGTCATGACAAAACCCAAAGTCCTCGAGTTCCTCATCGGTGAACAGCTGCATGGCCTCAAGATTTCAAGTATCAGGCGCAAACTCAGCAGCATTACCCAATTCTCTCAGTGGCTTGAAGCGAATGATCCAGACATACGGGTAAGTAAAGAGCTCGGCTCACTCCAGGCAGAACTCGAGCAAGTGCTCGAGACGGAATCAAAAAAATCAGAGACAAAACCAGAGCACAAACCCCCCTCCACCCCAAGCAAGCACTGGAACCTCCCTCTCAAACAGCACGCCTCGACAGTGCAACAACCAAACTCAGCCCGCGCCCACCAAGACTACCGTGCTCGTCTCGAGGCAGGCTGGCGAAACATTAGCGAAACAGTGCAAAAGAAAACGTTTGCGAAAATCCTTCCCTACATCAACCTCGCCACCTTTTTGCTCTTTGTACTCGGCGGCAGCTACTTCGCCTACGCCCAGTTCTTCCGCGACGCACCAACTTCGCAAGCGTTTCCTGCGACTCCAGTCCGACCGAGTCGCGTACTCTCATTCCAGGGACGACTGACAGACACCGCCCAAAACCCAATCGTGACGGCAAGTGACTTTCAATTCAAACTCTACGATGCCATCACAGGCGGCTCACTCCTCTGGGACTCCGGTACTTGTAGCGTCGACCCAGACCAAGACGGTATTTTTGCCACTGGCCTCGGTGATCCCGTCACAGGTTGCGGCGCCGAGATTAGCTCAGACGTGTTCACCGAAAACAGCAACATTTGGCTCGAGGTCGCCGTCGAGGCAGAAACCCTCACCCCTCGCCAACAAATCCGCACGGTCGCCTACGCGCTCAACTCTGAGACCGTCCAAGGCATCCCCGTCTCTGCCACCGAGGCTGCCACCGCCAACACCATTCTCATCCTCAATGAAGGCGGCGAGGTCGTCCTCGGGGAAGTCTCGCCAAAGATCCGCTCTACCAGCGGTACGTTTACCATCGACGCCCAAAGTATGATCCTCAAGACCAGCTCGGGCAGTAATGGTGATATAAACCTATCACCCGATGGCACTGGCCAGACTATAGTCAATTCAAACCTCACGACTACAGGCTACTTTGCAGCCCCCAGCGCTACCCTGTCTGCCACCTACGCAGGCGGAACTGCACTCGTAGTCAGGGGCGGGCCAACTGGCACTGCCAATATCCAAGAGTGGCAAAATAGCATAGGAACAGCTTTGAGTGTGGTAAACGCTGCAGGCAATCTAGGTGTTGGCACCACCAACCCAACGGCCGGGGCCCTCCACGTTGTCGGTCACTGTGTGACAGGAGACACGAGACTCCGTCGCAAACGCAAAAAGAAACGTACTAAAAAGAACCTGTCCAAAAATGATCCACCGTGCAAAAAGTGTGGTCACGCTGCGACCTGCGACACGTGTGAGTACTACGAACTGGTCCGTATTGACCAAATTCAACCAAATGATGAGGTTCTGACTCTCGAGGAAACGACCGGAAAGTTTATCGCCTCGAAAGTTAAGGGTTTGATGGATATGGGGACACAACAAGTTTTTGAGCTTATGACTTCGCATGGCAAAAAAATCAGAACAACCGCCAATCATCCCTATCTAGTCAAAAAACCAAGCAAGCAACAACAGGAGTCATATATTGCAGGTGACCTCTTCATAACTGCTCAAGGGGCACAAAAAGAGACCGAGGACTACGGTGAGTCTAAAGGAGCTGTTACACCCAAAGACAAAAGCTTTGCGATTCGCAGTCCACTCGGTCAACAATCGACAGTATATCAACCTGTCGAGATGCTGTCAACAAAGTGGCAGAAAGTGGCACAACTCCGCCCCGGCATGATGATCGCCACGATCGATGGCTTCGAGCACGTTGTATCTATCCAAACTCTTGCTCAAGAACAAACCTACGACATCGAGGTCGAAAACACCCACAATTTCGTTGGCAATGACATTGTCGCGCACAATACCTACATCACTGGGAATGTCGGCATCGGGACCACTCCTTCTAGTTACAAACTTGACGTCGCGGGCGAGCTCAACCTAACTGATGCTATCAGAGTAACTGGAGATGCTGGTACTACTGGGTACTTATTGACCTCAAGTGCAGGTGGCGCAAATACCTGGACAGATCCCAATACACTAACTGGCAGCGGACTCTGGGCCAATACTGCCAATGTATTTCATCCCAGAGATGCCTTTGCTGGTATTGTTGATTTGGTTGTAGGCGGTACTGCCACAGCCAGCGCAGACTTTCAGGTAATTGGTTCTGGTGCCAGTGCTGGATATACTTACGGTAGACGGTTTATAGATATAGATTCTAGTAGCTACTATGTAGAACCTGGCAATACTACTACGGCTGGTTTATTTGCGGGCAACGTCGGCATCGGGACGACGGCACCAGTAAACCCTCTCGCCGTTATCTCCACCACCTCTCCCCAATTGAGGATTGGCTACGACAATACTACCAACTACTTCACCACTGCTATTTCGTCTGCAGGAGCGGTTACTTTTGATACCAATGGAGCCAGTGCTGGCTTTAGCTTCTCTGACGCGGTAACTGCTGCTGCGGCTGGCAATGGCCTGACTGTGACGAACAACGCAATCCTCGGCAGCACCGACATTGGCGGTGGCTATGGTTCTACCGGAGCAACCATCGCAAGCACAGGAAATATCCAGACCAACGGGACTCTTACAGTCGACTCTACTTCTACGCTGACTGGTCTAGCGACCATGACCAACGGCTTCGATAGTAACGCTGCCTCTACTGTTGCAGGTCTGACGGTAGATACCAATGGTGATTTAAGTGTTACCAATGGCACTCTGGCCGTAACTGCTCCAACCACCACAGGTAATGCAGGCGCAATTGCTGCCAATTCACTCACTACCGGAAATGTACTAGATCTGTCTTCTACCTCTACTGCTGGTGGAGCTTCAGGAGTTTCTAAGGTATTAAACCTTTCAAGAACTGGTGCAAACGCCCAACTGGCCCATACTGCATACGGTCTGTACTCTGCGGTGACCAATACCAATGTTACTTCTGGTACCAATATTGCTGGGTACTTCTCTGCTAGTGGAGCTACCACTGCGAACTATGGGCTTATTGTGGCAGCGGGGTATGTGGGGATTGGGACAACCACTCCTTCCAATGAACTGGAAGTAAATGGAAATATTGAGCTCACTAATCTCTTCGATAATGATGCCTCTAATTTCTTTGATGGAGGGTGCTCTGCAACAACGACAATTACTGGCATTGATAGTACGGGAGCTATCACTTGTACTGCAATCTCAGGAGTACCTGCCTCTTCCATGGCTTTCTCTGGAATAACGAGTGGAACAAATACGGTGGCAGCCATGGTTGTTGGGACGGGAGCGTCACTCACCTACTCCGGGAGTGGGACGATCAATGCCTCTTCACTGGTTGGTGCTACCTGGATAGCTCCGGGAACGATTGGTTCTACTACACCCAATACGGGAGCGTTTACTACGTTGTCTTCAAGTGGCTCTACTACTATTGGCACTGGTGCTTCTTCAGCTAATACCATGGGTGCGGGTGCATCCTCTACAAACATCATTGGATCAGTCACTACTCCCGGAGCCTTAACCTTACATGGAGCAACTACTTTAGATAATACTTTCACTGTTTCAGGGAGTAACTTAACTTCTTTGGGTGGAAACTTAACCGTGACAGGAACTGCCTGGACAGCCACGCCAACTATCTCGGGATTGATTACGGCTACTTCTGGCCTGACTGCTACCGGAACACTCACTGCCAACGGGACACTGGACGCTAATGGCATCGTTACTCTAGGTGATGGTGGTGAGAATGTCACCATTGATTCCAGTGTCTGGGATATTACTGCAGCAGGAGTTGGTTCCGGATTTACTGGTTTTGCTTCAACCGGTACGATCGCGTTCTCAGGAGCAGGAGCATTTTCAGTTGATTCTTCTGCATTTGATGTTACCAGTGGTGGAGCAATCAGTGGCGTAACTACCCTAACCACATCCAGCACTATCAACACCCAAACCATTTCTTCGGCGGCTGACTTTACTGGGACATTAAATGTGGCAACAGGATATAAAGTAGCTGGAGCTGCAACTTCGGGTAATTATCTGAGGGGGAATGGAACAAACTTTGTTTCTTCTGCTATTCAGGTAGGAGATCTCCCTGCCATCACAGTAGCTGGTGGTTGGACAGATGATGGCACGGTAGTACGACTCACTACTAGTTCTGATAACGTCGGCATCGGGACGACGGGACCAGTAGCAAAATTAGATACACGCGGTCAAATCGCTAGCCAAAGTTGGATGAATCTTTGGA
>JAACWQ010000016.1 GCA_009991965.1 Minisyncoccota bacterium
TGTCTCTGAAATTCGTGAACGTTTGTAGTATTTATTTAGATTGATAGATAATGCCATTGCGGTTCATTATACCGCTTTAACTTTACTAGCCCCTAATTATTATTTCTTTATAGAATTTTTCTAGCTTTTCTTTTTCATTTTCCCATGTAGATGGATAGTCATGTTTCAAGTCGTCTAAATCAATAAAGCACAAAACCACATCATAGCTTCTACCGATGATAGAATTTTTACATTTGATTAAGATGTCTTTTGCTGAACAACCATGGCCATTATCATAATTAAATTCCCACAATTTTGTTTGATATTTAAATTGCTCAAGGTCAATTAATGCAATCAAAAAATTCTTTTCATTTTTTCCTTCTCCAAAAACAAATCCTGTGTAAGAAGGAGAATCTATTCTCATTTAAACTCTTATCTTAGGAAATGCCCCATAAGCGCCACTCATATATTTTGAATAAAAATTTTCATCACTTCTTATATTTTTTATCTGATTTAACCTATAAGAAAAACTAGATCCCTTTTCATCTTTATTTACTAAATAAACCTGATGCATATCTAATTTATTCATAAAATCCAAAAAGTTTGAAGAAAAAATTAGCTGAACATTCAGTTTTTCACTTTCATCAATAAAGTAACTAATCAACTTTGCGAGGGCTTCTGGATGAAATCCCGATTCGATTTCGTCAATGACAACTACCCCTCCTTTTTCTAAGGCATAAAATATATTAGCCAAGATAAAAAATAATGATTGTGTGCCTCTAGATTCATATGAAAAACTCAATTTATTGTTTTCTTCTTCAACAGCATGCAAACCAGTAACAGAAATGGAAAATTTATTGTCATTTTTTATTTTTATTATGTCAAAACCACTAAGCCCAAGATCAAACCTCGATACAAATTTTTCCATTTTCTTTTTGAGACCAGGATTATCTAGGTAAATATTTAAAGCGGCAATTTGATGATGGACACTATTAATGCTACCTTGTTCTGTAAAATTTCCTTTTAAATTAAGAAAATAGTCAAAAACAAAATTTATGACTTCAATATTATAGTGAGTTTTTAAAAAAGCCACTAATGACACGTCGAACCTAATATTTTCTAAAAAATTATTCTTAAATCCTTTAAAATATTTTTTATTTAGAGAGATTTTATTTCCTTCAATACGTTTAAATACTCGCTTCTTTCTAGAGTTATTTTTAAACTCCTTCAAGTAAAGAGATTCGCTAATAACTACATTGTTTTTTATAGAAACTGCATAACAAACAATTTTATTGTCTTTTTCAAACTCAATGGAAAAATCAGATTTTAATTTGTTATTAAAAAATGTTTTAAAAAAATAGTTTGAATCGCTATTTTGGTTTTCTTGTCTACTACTAATACAAATAAACTCGTGAATAAATCCAAATAAACGCATTATATTTGTCTTGCCAGAAGCATTCTTACCAACAAAACCAGCAATTTTGGTAATTTGATCCCCAAATTTTGAATTATAGTAAGAGTAAGTTTTCTTTTTATTTGCAGTAAAACTTAATTCTTGCATCCCCTTAAAGGAATAAAAATTACTAAATTTTATTTTTCTAATCATTGCTATGAAGTTTCTCAATTAATATCTATTGCGAACAATATACTACTTGTTTCAATTAATAGCAACTTAATACATAATTTTGTATTAAATTACTATTATTTTCATTTTCTTAATTATTAGGACTTTACGATTCATCTCACTTCGTTCGTCTCACTTGCGCCAGGGGGGGTTCCTCGCATTATAGCTCGTCACTCTCCGTCAGAACAAAGATTTAAGCCTGCTGTAGCCATATATACACAATAAAAGACCTATAAATAGGTCTTTTCTGCACCTGCAGGCCCACCAGGATTTGAACCTGGGCGAAAAGTTTTGGAGACTTTCATGCTACCACTACATCATGGGCCTACGTGTAGAAGGCTATTATAGCTTACACTGTTCCACTAGACTGTACTGTTCAAACTCGCTACGCTTAAGTACATGCCCAATTTATTCGACCGCGCCCTCATCAAATCCCGCCAAAAAGATAAAGCTCTCCTCGAGCAAACTCGCCTTCCCATCGTCACCCTCTCTGCCACCTTTCGCGAGGACCTCAAAGAAATGCACGGCTTTAAGGAAAATGAGCAGATTCGTGACATTGTTTTTTCTCGCGCTCACTACTCAATGGCCGTCGGTATTGCTGTCGCTGCCTGGGGCAACAAGGTCGATCCCTATAAAGCCTGGGTAGTCGACCCCACCAACTACGTCTCGCACGACCATTGGCGCTCGATCGTCTTGACTGAAGTGATTGGCAAAACCCTCGCTCGCCACCCGTTGTTGAAATTCATGAAGGATCTGGTCGATACATTTGGTCGCCAAAAGCTCCCCATCCTCGAAAGCATCACGCCACCTCTGCTCTATCTCTGTCATGAGGTAAAAAGGCCAATTTTGTCACTCCATATTGCCACTGGCAACATTCTGGCAGCACAGGGTAAAAAAGTTGTTCAAGTTATCACCGACCCACATGTACGCGCAGATTATCTGACCAATGCAGCCCTACCAAACATGCAGTTTTGTGTGTTTGATGAACGGACCAAAAGTGAATTCTTAGAAAAAGCTAAGCTGCGCAATATCACCGCTGACCCCAAGAGAGTCATTGTCACTGGCCCGCCGGTTGATCCACGCATCGTGGCCTGTAGAGACAAGAAAATCGCTTGGCGATCTGGCCCTCTCAAAATCTGTATTACAACGGGCGGGCTCGGAACCAATAAACCAGAAATTCATAGTTTGCTCACGCAACTTTTGCCAGAATTGCATACAAAAAATCCTCGTTGGCAACTCATGGTTTACGCCGGTACTCAGCGCGATATTAAAGACTTAGCGCTCGATCTAGCTCTCCAGCAACAGATTGGCACCAAGCTCGTCCAGATCGAAGATCCAGAGACCTTCATGGCTGGCAAACAACCGCATGAACAGCTCGATCCGCACTCGCTCACCGTCCTGTATCATCCACAGATTCTTGATGCCAACGAGTTGCTACTTCAGTACGCTTTTCCCTGGGCACATGGCTTTATCACCAAACCGTCGGGCGATATGGCCTACGATGCGGCTGCTTCAGGTTCATTTATGCTGACGCTCAAAGAATGGGGTGAGTGGGAGCACAATATTAAAGAAGTGTTTGAACAACAAGGGATTGCGCGTGAGGCGCATATTGCAGATATAATAAAGCAGCTTGAGTTTTGCATGAGCGCACAGGGTAAATCTCAATCCTGGATCGAACAGGCTATGCTCAATGCTTGCAGCATGGACAAACTATTTTTGAATGGGGCGAAGGAAATTGTGAAGGCTACTTTAGCTTCTTAGACAATTTGTGAGTATATAGTTCTATGAACATGCAGATAAATAAAAGATTTATTCCAGATCTACTCCCAGTCGTTGTGCTTGATCCCGATACCTATTAACAAAATCTGAACCGCTTCGAGGTAGAACAGCTGCGATATCTGAAATTAGCGTGGGCAATTCTTTAACGGCAGCCAGTTTTTTGGGGATTGGATTCATTCCAACCAAGGGTTTTCGAATTATGTCTTCAGAAGCCCTTTCTTTAAGAATCGCTACTACAGACCTACGTTTTCCTTGAATATCAATGTACGCATCAGCCCCAAGAGCTGATAGTATTTCCGGTATTGCTATGTCTAGATTAGGGTTTTCTAACAGCTCCATAATTTGGCTATCAGTTATCCCAAATCGGCGAAGCATTATCGATAACAGTGGAAGATTGTATTGCTCCTGTTTTCTTCTACCTAAGAAAGCAGTTGCGCCCTTTCGCAATCCCTCGACTGCAAGTACCTCGTAGTCAATATCATTGACTCCATTTCCAGAGATAAACTCTGAAAATACAGTGTGTAATGCAACTGAGACGTCTCTGCTAAGCCAAGCAAGCTCAGAATTAAATTGCTGTCTTGGGTTTTCTAATCCGCCAATTTGCTGCACCAAGCCCCATTCATTTCTTATATGCTGTTGCGCTGCGGCAAGTAGCTTGGGCATCATTTCAGGAACCTGTTTTTCTATCTTGTGGTTTAACAACATGAACAAAGGAATAGTTGCAACCATTGGCACAACTAAAAAGCTCAAGCAACCCAACACCCCATCTACACAACCAAGGTTCAGGTCCAACTGTTTTATCACTCCCCTATACGGGCGCACATCTTCTGGACCAACATCCTGAACTGCAGCCTTTTCTAGCAATGGCAATATTGAAATCGTAGGCACAGAGCGATTAAGCATGGAGTACTTCAACTGATTTATGCCCAAGGCAAATCCGAGTTTTTGTATCTCTGCGATCAAGTTTTGAATATTTTTTGTAGTAATACCCAAAAACAAGTGGGGTGATTCTAAGTCGCGATCAACCAGTAGTGCCCAATTTTCTTTTGCCCCAAGCAAAAGCTCTTGAACTCTTCTACTTATTCTATTTCCTGAACTTGTAATTTCTGAAGGACCGCCTGGATTTTCTTGCTCTGGTTTTGGCATAATGTCTCTTCGAGTATTCTCAGAAAATTATATCACCCAGTGGAAAAACCTACTTTAGCTTCTTCATAAGCTTATGCGACGTGCGCTTGCGACACACTTTGCAAAACTTATTGAGTGGAAATGTTGACTCGTTACTCGTCTGCTTCTTGAGGATTTCGTTGTTTTTGTTGTACTCAGTGATGTAGCCAAACGACTTGCACTCGCCACATTGGAGTCCTGCTGCTTGTCGTGGTCCTTTTTTCTTTTTACCTGCTGCCATAGTGTCTTTCTTAACTTGAGGGCCGTAGTATACAAGAGGTCTCCCTATTTTGCCAGAGTGAGCCATCTCGGGGATTCGAACCCCGGACCTACGGTTTACAAAACCGTCGCTCTAGCCAACTGAGCTAAGATGGCACTGTGCCAGGTGAAGGATTCGAACCTTCGAAGACGTAAGTCAACAGATTTACAGTCTGTCCCCGTTGACCACTTGGGTAACCTGGCAAGGTTATTGGCAACCTGAGCCGAAGATGGGAATTGGACCCATGACCCCCTTCTTACCAAGAAGGTGCTCTACCACTGAGCTACTTCGGCGCATTTGTGCGTATCGGAGAGCTCAAAGTGAGAGGTACGCATTCCCCGCAAACTACTAGGTGGGTAGGAAGCCAAAAACACCACGGTGTTTCGGGACTTTCCATCAACCCGTGTACGAGGCGTTCAGGAAAATATAGGTACCCCTCACCTCAAGCTGTTACCGAACTGTCTACTGGTTTTGATTATACTATATGAAAGATGCGCTTATGTAGCGGTATTGACTGCTCGTAATTTTTTTCCAGCGAAAAACCGAATGAACTTACCGGCTCTCTTAGATTGCAAGAGGCCAAGTTTCCTTAGTTCAGACAAATCCTTTGCCGCAGTTTGTCGAGAAATTCTATTCACCAATGAATGCGATGAGGTTGTAGCCGTTGCGTGTGCATCAAATAAAAAGTACACGAGCAATGCCTGCTGTCTCTCATTCAGTGAGTGGGAAAATATGATTTTTTCCTTAACCTCACTATTTTTTTCAACTCTAGTTTCTATATACTTTTGAAATTCCCGAGCTGCCTGCGCCATTTTTCGCAACTGATAATCAATAAAGTATGTGACATCATTATCGTCTTGCTCAGAATAAATGTATGCCATTGCATACTGCATTGGGGATTTTTTCAGAACAGTTGAAAGAGGAATATAGCTAATTGCCCAATAATCATGCCGCAGCAAATACCAATAAAACAGCGCCCGTGCCAATCGACCATTCCCATCGGTGAATGGGTGCAAATAACCTATCCAAAAATGTAGCAAAATTGCTTTCAATATTGGATGTAGGTATTTTTCTCCCAAGTTGTCATTGGCATATCGTATGAGTCTCGCCATTTCTGTGCGCAAAAAAATCTCGTTTGGAGGAACATGAGTTGCAACTGTTTCTGAGCCAATATTCCCCTGAACAACAATGTTGTCGCTGTCTCTTCTAAATCTTTTTTGCTCGTCTTTTCCAAGCGTCTGTGTGGTTAATACCGAATGCAGCTCAAACAATAGTTCTTCAGAGAGCGGTGAATGTTTGTATTCCTCATCTATTGCTAACATTGCCTTATAGTTGTTAACAATCATTTGCTCAGACTCGTTTTGCGGTTTTCTATTTTCAATCAGTAGTTTTTTCGCTGCAGCTCGAGTTGTATGCGCACCCTCAAGCTGACTTGATGAGATTGCTTCTTCCATCACCCCCCGAGTAATGTAAGACTCCCTTGAATCCTGAGGCATGTTTGCTTTATCAAATAATTTGCCACCCAACAACATATCGAGTTCGTGCAAAATTTGATACGTTGCAGACAAATGAACACTTGAGAAATTTTTATTGTTTTGATCTGTGATAGGGCTAGCAACTGCAAGAAACTTTCTTATTTCTTTGAGGTTTGCCCAAAGTGTCTCAGGACTACCTATCTTGCTACCCGCGACTTTATGTTTGAATGTATCCCAATACAAATACTTCGGTTCATTAGCTGCAAGCAGCAACTGGCGCTTCGCTTCACTAGTTTTATCCCAAAAACTCGTGAATTTCTCTTGGGAAACATCTCGTAAATTCGGTTTTTCTAGAAAAAATTGTGGTGGTTTGGTCATGTACTATAAGAACATGTTAACAACATGTTAAATACATGTCAACACTTAACGTGTTACTTACCCCACCCACTCAGCTAACTTTGACCCGTATTTCTCATATCGCTTCACATACTCCATATGCGCATGAAAATAATTTTCCGGATCACCCGTTGTCATCCATTCTGCCTGAGTACGCTCTACTAAAACTTTGCCCGAAGCTGCAAGTTGCGTAATCGCATCGACTGTCCAAAGCTCGCCATCCTTGCCAGTGTTATGTGGGATCAGGTATTCAAAAATACTTGGCTTGACCAAATATCGACCATATGAAGCCAAAAGCGAAGGCTCGCTGCCTTTGTCTGGTTTTTCAATAATCGTGTCAAGCTCATTTTCTGTGCCTGGTTTGAAAGAAATAATGCCGTATTTGTCAACAACGTCAGCAGAAACTGGTTGCGCCATAATGATGCCAGACACATCAGGATTCTGCTCGTACTTCTCGACGAGCGTGCGAGCATCACCTTTCTCGCCAAAAACCACATCGTCGCTATATAGAACTAAAAATGCCTCTTCACCCTCAACAAATCGCTGTGCCGAAACCACCGGCGAACCATTGCCGTATGGCAAACTAGAATCTTGGGTAATCACTTCAATTTTGGGAAAATCGAGCACCTGCTGCACTGGCGCATAGCGATCAAGCTTATCTTGTGTCTCAAGCTGCTTCTTAATCCGAATTACACTATTGTGAAAGTAATCCTCATAAACAGGCTTGCCCTCTGGGGTGGCCACGATGATAATTTCTTGAATTCCTGCTTGGACACACTCTTCTACCACCAGCTGCATAATCGGGCGATTGCCGAGTGGCAACATGCCTTTTGGCACGGTCTTTGTTATCGGGAGGTAGCGGCTTGCAAACCCCGCGTCGGTAATAATTGCTTTGCGAACTGGTCGGTCAGAAGTCATAAAGCCTTTCGTCTGTGTGTAACTATGCATTATACACAGCAACATGACTAGTCTCTACACAACACATAAATAAAATGCTACGCTTAATAGCAGTCCATGCAATCTATAGATACGAACCCCAAACGCCACAAACGAACCAACTCCCACATCATGGGTTTTTTTGCGCTGCTCCTCCTTATAGTAGTGGTGGCAATTAGCGTTGATCGTCTGAAGCAATCGCAGGATACGAGAAATGAGGCAAGTGAAAGTGCGGAGCAAATCCCCAAAAAGATGGGAGTATTAGAGATTGCGTATTTTCCACCAGATTCAAATGATCCAACAAGGCTAAGTCAACAAATTACAGGAAGCTCACCAACTCTAATATCAATTGCAAAGGAGCATATTGCGAGACGCTCTGAATTCCTGCGATCCAAATTAAACCTTGCTTCAAAATACCATGGTTATACAACCACTCAAGCTCAACCTTTTGCCGACCCAAACGCGCAGCAATTTTTAGATTATCAAACAATCCAAAAATTTGAATATGAGAAACCTATACCTGCCTCAAATTTTCGTGCTTGGGGCAAACCGGATACCTATCGTCCTGATTATAGACAGATGCTTACAGACATTAATATTTGTGACTATGTTGACAATCAAAATGATTCAGAGCGAGTTCGTCAAGTTTGGTTATGGGGATATCACACTGATGCGATTGAGCCAGATGAATCAAATATGTCGATGGGCAGGCTTATTCAGCCATACTGGAGCAACAGCGCATATGGGGACATAAGCAATAGTCAGCGAATTGATGACTTACCAACTTGCGATCACACCTATGTTCTTTACAACTTCGCACCTCTATACAGCGGGGTTTCGGATTTAAGTGGAGTTTCTGGATATGCATTGGAAGACCACGCGCACCAAATAGAGCACATAATCGAGTGGCTAGATATCCCAAATGGCAATGATCTGTGGTGGAAAAATTTTGTTGGCAGTAATGCAAAGCCTGATCACTCTATACGAAGACCAGGTTGCGGCTGGACCCACCTCACCCCAAACAGCATTCCCGAAGATGGTGATGACTACAATAGTTACAAGTGGTACTTTGAAAACTCTAGAGACAGCGACTGTATGGACTGGAAGCCAGACGGCACTGGACAAAAAACAGCAGTGAGCTGCCATACTTGGGCAGGAGATAGTTGCAATGACGACACTGGAACTGCTTATAAAGTTTGGTGGATGCAGAGCTTGCCAGGCTACAACAATAACCTCAGTTACGATACTCCAACAGGTATCAGAGTACTTACCAATTGGTGGGAAGCTACCTATGATTTAGACAGATATCTACAAATGTATGGGAGGAGTCTTTCCAAAACAATTGATCCAGCCAACCCTATCACTGTAACACCAAGCCCAACCACAGCTCCAAGCCCAACGCCAGTTAGTAGTCCAGTACCTACTCCAGGTACAATTGACCTAGATATTTTTGGCATTTTGGAAAGAGAATATACTGTTACTACCCCAATTCAGTATCAACTGACAGTAAGAAATCAAGGCACAACCACGGCACACCAAGTGCAACTCAGTCTGAACACTGCCAGCTCAGGCGTGCAGGTTGTAGCAGCAATTGGCAATAATATTTGCACCAATCTTCCTATTCCCGAGAATGATACTGAACGAATAAGGCAGATAAATCAGTGCATTATTGGTGATCTCACGTCGGGTCAAGAGTTGGTGATTCCAATTTCAGTACTGCATGCACAACCAGGAAATCTTGCTATAACCCACCTAGTAACAAGTATTGTAAATTCATCAATTGAATTAAATATTCACAACAACTCGGTCACACTAAATACTACTGTGATTCCGGCGGCAACACCAGAACCCACACCCACTGCTACACCAAATCCAACTGCTGTGCCTTCACCATTCCACACTGCCGATATCTACCCCATCGGTAATCCAGACAGAAAAGTAGACATGGATGATTACCGATTGCTGGCAACAAACTTCAACAAACGAAGTACAGATAGTAATTGGGAACCAGCAGCTGATATCGTCCAAGACGGCTGGATTGATCTCAGCGACTATGCAGAGCTAGTAAGACAGTTCTCACCAACTGGTTATTAATGCTAAACTAGACTGTTGCTATGACCATGAAATACTTACAAAACATTCTGTCAAAACATTTCCTCGCTGGAATTGTTGGTGTTTCACTTGTGACAGTTCTTTCCGCCCTCCTGCTCTTTGTCGCAAATAATCCACTCAAGCAGTCGCAAGATTCTCGTGGGCAAGCAGCAATTCCAGAACAAAATACAATTGCAGAAATAAAAACTACACCCGCCTCCACAAGTATTAATGTGGGAGATCAATCAAGCTTTACAATCTCTGGTTCTACTGGTGGATCTGACACCTACGGCTTTCAATTTGTTGCGACTATAGATACCACAAATATCGAAAACGTTGTGCTGACCGCAAAGCCTCAAGCAAATTTAACCTTTCCAGTTGCAACTGTCACCACAAAATCTGCTACTCAATCAGAAATTGTCATCTTTGCTACAAATCCGAGCATCACTACCCCAGTCAATATTTCATCATTCCAAGATTTGGCCGTCCTTTCATTTAAGGCAAAAAGTGAGGGTACTGCGGTTGTTTCTCCTCAAGATAGTAACTCTAAAGTCTTAGCTTTTGGGAGTGGATCCAGTCTAAATTTGCTAAAACCAATGTCTATTTCCTCCATTGTCATTGCTGATATAGACCAACCAAATCCTACTCCAACTCCAACACCTTCTCCCACCCCTCCATCAACTGACAATCCAAATCCTACCCCGACACCTACTCCAACGCCAACGCCTGACCCTGGTATTGGTGGCTACACCGTCCAAAGCTGCAATGGTGACTGTAGTAGCAATAGAGAGTGCGCAGGCAATCTCGCCTGCTATAACGGCAAGTGTCGTCTCCCCATCAATACTGGTAACACTGCCTGCCAACCACCAGATACGGGTAGCGGATCCCTCAGTAGCTGCAATCAATACTGCGCAAGCTCCAATGACTGTAATTCGAGCCTCGTCTGCTGGTACAACCAATGCCGTAACCCACTCAACGTAGAAAGTCCGAGCTGTGCGAATAAGACAGTGGCACAGACCCAAGCAGTCCTCTCTAGTTGTAATCAAGCCTGCAGCACGCATCAAGATTGTGCCACCAGCCTCCGTTGCTACTACGGGGCATGCAGAGCTGCTACCAATCCAACGAGTACCTCATGCGCTCTTGTTCCTACTCCTACTGCCACACCTGCGCCTGCCAGAGCTACCCCGACGCCAGCCCCAACAGCAACTGCAAGCGCGGTCATAGTTACCCCACCACCGAGCGCAACTCCCGCTCCCCTCTTTGATGAACCGGCTGACCAATCTGCTCTCGGTGCCGTCCAACAGTACATAGCCAATTTCTGGAAAACAGGTGATCGTACCCAAGTTATGATAGTTCTCGGCCTAGCTGTCCTCATGGTTATCGGCCTGATTGCCCTCTTGGTCTCGCTCCTCAGCCCAAGGAGACTAAAACCACCGACGACAACGCATCGCACTCCACCACCGCCGATGCCACCTCCGACCCTCACTATGCAGCAGCACTAAGGCCATTGCATCCACAGACACGTCTGCTACAATACTCACCTTGCTACTGATCGTTTTGCGATCAAGTACGAACAGTACGAATACTGGAGGTAACCAACAAGGAAATCCACCAGGAGCGAAACGCGAGCTATGTTTTTGACCAAGTATCTGCAAGAAGTTGTCCGAGAAACTAAGCAGGTTACCTGGCCAACTCGCCAGCAAACTATCGACAAAACAATGCTGGTTATCGCGGTTAGTGTCATTGTCAGCCTCTACCTTGGGCTTCTCGACACACTCCTGCAACGATTCATCACTTGGTTCCTCTAAAAAGATATATGGCAGATACACAACAACCAGAAAAAATTGCAGTACCTGAAGTACAAGAGGTGCAGGTCAAACGACCAAACTTGGTCATCATTTCCGAAAAAGAAAATCCTAAAGCACGCTGGTTCGTCGTCCACGTCTACTCTGGTCACGAAAACAAAGTCGCCGAAACCCTCAAACAACGTGCAGAAACCCTGCAGCTGACCGACAAAATTATCTCCGTCCTCATTCCTACCCAAGAAAAAATTCAAATTAAACGCGGTCAGCGCAAAACTGTCAGCGAAAAAATCTTCCCAGGCTACATGCTCGTCCAACTTGAGTTAACCGATGACGCCTGGCTCGCAGTCCGAACGACCCAAGGTGTGACTGGTTTTGTCGGCGTTGGTGCCAAGCCAAAACCACTTCCAAAACATGAAGTCGAAGCAATCAAGCAATACATGAGCCAAGCCGCACCACAATACAAGGCAGACTACACCGAGGGCGAAGCAATTCGCATCGTCGATGGTCCGTTCAACGACTTCTTGGGTACCGTCAAGAGTATCGACGAAGCCAAGGGTAAGGTCGAGGTTTTGGTCAACATTTTTGGTCGAGAGACACCAGTTCAGCTCGACTTTTTACAGGTAAAGAAAGTCTAAATATATGGCAAAAGTAATCGTCAACGTTCTCAAGCTCAATCTTCCAGCAGGTACCGCAACTCCAGCCCCTCCAGTCGGGCCTATTCTTGGTCAAGCCGGTATAAACATGATGGACTTCCTCAAGCAGTACAACGATAAAACTGCCGACAAACGCGGTCAAATCATTCCAGCCGAGATCACTGTGTACAAAGACAAGAGCTTTTCGTTTGTCCTCAAGCTGCCTCCTGTCAGTGCCATGATCAAACAAGCCTTGAAACTTAAATCTGGCAGCGCCAAACCAAGTCAGGACTCAGTCGGCGCGCTTTCTCAAGATCAATTACGCGCAATCGCAACCGAAAAAATGCCTGACTTAAATACGGTAAATATAGAACAAGCCATGAAAACTGTTGCCGGTACCGCTCGCAGCATGGGAGTAACGGTAACCGAGTAAAGTTTTTACACGCACAGAAAGAAAGTATGGGAACAAAACGCAATGTCGACATGTCTGCTAATAATGATGTAGTAAAGATCGTGGCAGATGCTTCACAAGCAACTACAGAATCAACTGAATCAACCGCGCCAGTAGTAGAGAACACAGACGTTATAGTTAAAAAACGCCGTAGCACTGCCGGTCGTAGCAAACGCTATCTCTCGAACCGCAGTCAGGTAGATCGCACCAAAGCATACGATGCATTCGCCGCTGTCGAGTTGATAAAGCGCCTGTCGTACACAAAGTTTGACGGCACTATCACCGCCGACATCGTAGTTCGAGACGTCGAAACCCAGTCACAGATAACGTTCCCACACAGTACTGGCAAAGTCCTCCGCGTTGTTATTGCTTCAGACGAAGTAATCGCAGATATCGCAGCTGGCAAAGTCGAGTTCGATATCCTCCTCAGTGCTCCAGCGTTTATTCCAAAACTCGCCAAGTACGCCCGCACACTCGGTCCAAAAGGACTGATGCCAAACCCAAAGAACGGCACGATCACTGATAAACCAGAGGTCAAGAAAAAAGAACTAGAATCTGGTGCAATCACCATTAAATCAGAGCGAAAACACCCAATTATGCACATCTCGATCGGCAAGGTTTCTATGGAGACCAAGCAGCTCGTTGAGAATATCCAAGCACTCATCGCAGCGCTTGATACCAAAGCACTGCGCATGACTCTGTCGGCGTCTATGAGTCCTGGGGTGCGAGTTTCTTTGACTGCCTAAGTTCTTAACTTCAGCCGAGACGCCACACATATTCCCTTAAAATTTCTGCAGCTCTCGGCACACCTGCTTGTACAAAAAAGGCGACAATATTCTCAAAGGACTGCGACAGCTCTGTTTCAGAGAGTTCCTCAACAACCAACTCAGGATCTTCATCCTCAGCCACAACTGGTAGTTTCGGTAGTAATTCTTCTAAGGCAGCTTGTAAGTTTTCATTCATAGTAACGATCTATATGTATATACTTTGAGTAGTATAGCGCATATAGTAAATTGAGGACTCAATTGCTACTTTCTTTCTGCAATCTCTGAAGTTATCTGCTCGACAAACGCATCGAGCTCAACAACTGTTTGTTGCTTTGTATCTCGACTTCGCACCGCTACTGTCCCCTCCGCTGCTTCTTTGCCTCCGACAACGAGCATGTAGGGAATCTTCTCGAGTTGCGCATCGCGAATCTTAGCTTGGAGTCGTTCTGAGCGGTCATCTAGTTCGACCCGAACACCAGCTACTGCTAGTTTGTTTACAACTTCTTTGGCGTACTCGCTATGAGCATCGGTAATTGGCAATACTTTGACCTGCACTGGCGAAAGCCAGACAGGAAATGCGCCGGCGTAGTGTTCGATTAAAATCATCATCATCCGCTCTGCGGATCCCAGAATTGCGCGATGAAGCATCACTGGCCGCTTCGCAGTTCCGTCTGTATCAGTATAACTAAGCTCAAACCGCTCTGGCATGAAGTAATCTATTTGAACCGTGGAAAGTTGCCATTCTCGACCAAGTGCGTCTGTTGCCATCAAATCCATTTTTGGAGCATAAAAAGCTGCTTCTCCTGGTCCATCGTAGTACTCAATGTTATTACGTTGCATGATTGTAACTGCCCATTTCTCCAGTTTGTCCCAAACTTTTGGATCACCAATATATTTTTCTGGGTGTTCTGTATCCCTAGTCGAAAGACGATATCTGTATGAGAAGCCAAATGTTTTCATTATTGAAATAGTCATTTGCAATGCCCTGTCAATTTCCTCATCCACCTGATCCTCACGACAAAAGATGTGACAATCATCTTGTGAAAATGAGCGTACTCTAGCAAGTCCATTAAGCTCGCCAGGGCGTTCATCTCGATACAACATGGCAAAATCAGTCATGCGAATTGGTAGTTCCCGATAACTTCGAGGCTTGCTGGCAAAAATCTGGGTGTGCTGCGGACAGTTCATTGGCTTAAGATACATTTCCTCTTTCGAATAGTTTGAAACAACTCGAAACATATCGGCTTTATACTTGTCGTAATGGCCTGAAGTTTTAAATAAATCAGCTTTTGCAATTTGCGGTGTCCAAACCTGCTGATAATCCTGACCTGATTGAATCTCTTCAACATAGTTGTTTAGTAATCGTCGCAACAGTGCGCCGCGCTGGGTATATAACGGCAGTCCAGAACCAACTAAGGGGGAGAAAGTAAACAAGTCCATTTCTTTACCCAATTTACGATGATCTCGCAGCTTCGCCTCTTCTCTGGCTGACAAGTACTCATCAAGCGCAATTTGTGACGGAAATGCCGTGCCATAAATCCTTGTAAGCATCGTATTGTGCTCATCACCACGCCAATATGCACCTGCTACCGAAAGCAGTTTGAAATGACGCAATTCCTTGGCTGGCTGCTCAACGTGGCCGCCTCGGCATAGGTCAGTAAACGCTCCACTTTTGTACAAAGTAATTTCTGCCCCAGATTTTTCTAGTTCATCAATCAGTTCTCCTTTGTAGGGGTTGTTCGCATAGAGCTGTCGAGCCTCATCTGCGCTCACTTGCTGTCTGGTAAATGCCGACCAGCTTTTGACTACTTCTCGCATCTTTTTCTCAATTTTTGGCAAGTCCTGCTCTGAGATAGAGCTACTGAACTCAAAATCATAGTAAAATCCATCATCGATGGCTGGACCTATGGTTGGCTTTGCATCTGGATACAGCTCAAGCACGGCCGCTGCAAGCAAATGTGCCGCCGAGTGACGAAGTTCGTCGAGCGCTTGTTTTTCTTTTGGATCAATTTTGTTCATATTTCTTTCCTACTCTGATTGTATTTTATACACGCATTATACGTGCCAATTGGCACAAAAAAACTCCCCGAGTTTGGGGAGTGTGACAGTGCGCCAACGCCCCTCACTCAGGGATGGTAGTCGTAGTAGTGATCAAAAGATTCATTTTCATTGCAACTTGAAGTATATCACGCCAACTATAACCACAAAGTATAACGTTACACTTCACGATTTTGTACTTGAGATCTTAATCCTCAGTAACCCGCTCACTCACGCTCTCATCTGCTATCTGCTTGACACTCAGTTGATTCGTGGTTGGATCGATCCAGAGAAGTGATTGATGTACCGCAAGTACACGCGAGAGTGCCTCGAGTGATTCTCTGCTATAGGGCATTGTGGCTGGCGATTGTTGCATCGGCATACCCCTCCTTCTTCTCGCGTTTATTACAAAAAACCTCCCTATCTGGGAGGTGTGTGCGAGAACTTGTCTGTTTTGTTCTTCTACACACACCCGCGCCACTTTTGTGGATCGCGATGTGCGCTAGTAAGAAGAAAACAGCAAATTACCATATGTGGACTTTACTGCTGCGGAGCCAAAACTACAATGTGCAAGAAGTACGTATGTGGTATACTAGCGCCTTGTCATCTTACGACAGCGTGCGAAAAAAATAAGTCGCGCCGAGGATCGAATCCCTTCGGCGTGCAGTACATAGATGAAAGAACTGTATGCCAAATCTAGCTAATACTGCTGCAATCGAACTCCTCAAGGAGAAATTATCCCAAGCGAAATCGTTTGCGATTGTCGAGTACTCTGGTACTACCGGCAATGACCAAGTAGAACTCCGTCGAGTCCTCGCTGAGGCTGGCGCCGAATTTCGCGTTGCAAAAAATACCCTCATGCGTCAAGTTGCGGGCAGAGACGAGATGAATGCTTCGTTCGAAGGTCAAAATGCCTTTGTGTTTTCTTACGAAGATGAAATTGGTGGCCTCAAGGCGCTCTTCTCTTTTCATCAAGAAAAAGACAAACTTGTTATTAAACAAGGCCTCATGGGTGACAAAGTCCTCTCAGCTGAAGATCTTGAGTCCCTGAGTAAATTGCCAAGTAAGAATCAGCTTATCGCCACACTCATTTCTCGTATCCAAGGTCCTGTTTACGGCTTGGTCAACGTCTTGACCGCCAGCCAACGAGACTTGGTTTACGCTCTTAAGGCAGTCGCCGACAAACTTGGCGAATCTAGTAGTACACAGCCTGTAACAGAATAATAAGAAAGGAAGTCTATATGGCAGACGAAACCAAAACAGAGAGTAAAGCACTCTCAAAACCAGTACAAAGCATTGTTGATGCAGTCAAAAAACTGTCGCTCATGGATGTCTCAGAGTTGGTCAAGGCCCTCGAAGACGAATTTGGCGTCAGCGCAGCTGCCCCAATGATGATGGCCGGTGCTCCAGCAGCAGCTGCAGCTCCAGAAGAAGAGCAAACTGAGTTTGATGTCATCCTCAAAGATGCCGGTGCCAACAAAATTGGTGCAATCAAAGCAGTTCGTGTCCTCAAGCCAGAACTCGGTCTTGGTGAAGCTAAAACCTTCGTCGAGTCAGCTCCACAAATGGTGCTTGAAGGTGCCAAGAAAGAAGATGCTCAAGCAGCCAAGAAATCCCTCGAGGAAGCTGGTTGTGTCGTAGAGCTTAAGTAAGTTCCTACAAACACTTTTTGCAAAACAAACCCCCTGCCGCCGGCGGGGGGTTTTTTGTTGGCAATTCTGAACTGACGCAAACACAATAAACACGAATCTTATTTTTTTCTATATTTACTCAAGCAGTTTTTTACTTTTCCACAGTAAATTTGCTATAGGCTTTTGTTGTAATACTATAAGCTTTCAACCACCTACTTTTTCACCATAATCCCCACTACAATTTCCCCCTTGACCCAGTTCTTTCCAGTCTGCTACTTTACTAGTAGCAAAGCATTCCTTTGTTCTACTTTATAAGCTAGTTCCTTCGTGAGCGGAGGAGATATGGAAGCGATCATGAACACAGACGACACCGCCAAACGAACCGGCAAAGCAAATGATGCGCAAAAGCTGGATATCAACAATCTACCAGATCTATTAACGGTTCGAGAGGTGGCAGATCTGCTTCGTGTCTCTCCCCTAACCATCAAGCGCTGGGGCAAACGGGGTAAATTACCAGCAATTCGCATTAATTCTCGAGGTGATAGACGATACAAAAAAGAAGCCGTTCTCTGGCTACTCGGTGTGACTCCATCAGAAGATGGCGAGACTATGCCTGAGATGGACGACGAGATCTCGGCCGAATAAATTCTTTTGTGACTACTGCAATAAATTGCAACAGACGTAGCTGTCTGCGCCAACGCCAAGGTTGTTGTACCAGGCGAAATAACCACTCTAAACCGAAATTCTGCATCCAGATTGGGGCGCGAGGTACCAAGCCAAGGAGCATATCAAACGCACCGCCCACGCTCATGACGAGTCTTACACCAACTGAATCAAGCAATTGCTTATGTTTGAAGATCCACTCCTCCTGTTGCGGAGCACCAAACGCAACAAAAACGATGCTTGGACGCAATCTCTTGAGTAACTCAACCAGTTCCTGCTCTTCAGCTGGTGATTGCTTCTCGATATCATCGTAACCTGCCGTCCAAAAAAGTGGCGCATCCCCGACAACAAACTTTCGTGCTGCTGTTTGCAAGGTGCGACCAGCGTACTCTCGACCACCAACTACCAAGGCAGTTCCAGAAAAAACAGTCGAAGTAAGAATTTCACTAACCAAATCACTCCCCGCGATCCGCTCCGTGAGCGGCAATTGTTGCGTTCGCCTGGAGAGCAAACGAGACGCCCAAACGAGCCCAACACCATCAGGAACAAGTACGTCCGCCGTACGCAAATTGTGACCGAAACCCTTGTTTGATATAGATTGAACTATTTGCTCTGGATTAGGTGTGCAGACAACAAGTGGCCTTGTGCCCGTCTGCAGCTGCTTTGCAAGCTGAGTTAGCAGTTTAATCTTCGTTCTGCTAAACAGGGTAAAATCTAGTAAAAAGGTCGATTGATCAATCATTGTGATACTCTTTGTCACGCTACCCTAAGAATGGTAAGGCGAACATGACCCCAATTATACGCACTAACAATACTTGTCGCGAGCCCACAAAATTGTAATTTTTGATTACAATGGCTCAATACATATTTGTGACACACCCGAAACTCGCTAGCAACGTCGTATTTCGTGTTACATTCGGTATTTACACTATCTACTACCCTCAGGCGAACTAAACACGAAGTATAAAATCGCACTGCGGTGCATACAACAGTCATACTTTTTGCAAATAAACGAATACATTTTTACTTGAGTAAACAACGGAATAGTAACAAGATAAATACCTCACAATGAACGAGAAAAGAGAGCTGACTATCGAGCTTCCCAGCCAAACGTTTTGAGATCAATTTCTCGATTAGTAAACGAGATGCCTTCGCTCTCAAGCAGGTTTTTTTGAATATTTGGACCTCCAAACGCGTACCCGCCAGCGAGTTCTCCAGTCGACCGCACTATCCGATGACACGGCGTATTGAGCGGATCTGCATTGGTGTGCAACAAGCGACCAACTAAGCGTGCATGAAAACCAAGTGCTCTGCCCATCTCCCCATAGGTACTTACTTTGCCACGAGGGATTCTCGCGACTAACGCGAACAATGCTGCTCGCCGACGCTCGCTCTCTTCAGTCATATACCCCAAACAATAGACTATAATGAAAAACAATGAAAGCGACGGTTATTTTTGGTCTTGGCGGGGAAGGTTTTTCTACCTACTCGTACCTGCGTGCTCAATCTACAGAAGAAGCATTTCTCTTTGTAGACGACAAACCCCTGACTGCACTCTCTCTCGAGTGGCAAAAAATTGTCTCGAGCGACAAACTCGTTCAGTTTCTCCATAGCGCAGAAGTGACCGAGGTAGAACTACGCGACTGCCGTATTGTCAAAACCCCCGGCATCCCACCGACACATCCAGTGGCACTACTGGCACAAGAATTACAGCTTGAAATAACATCCAATACCCAACTTTTCTTCGAGTATTTGCAAAAGAACGATCCCGAGATACGCACAATTGGCGTCACCGGAACTAAGGGAAAAAGCACCACCACAGCGCTCATTCACCATGTTTTAACGAGTGCTGGACTTCCTGCACTGCTAGCAGGCAACATTGGTAAACCAGCGCTGGACCTAGTGCCACAAGTCGATGAAATGGTACATAGCGGCCAGCGCCCCATTGTTATTCTTGAACTCTCGAGCCACCAACTTATGGATCTGCCATACAGCCCAGAAATTGCTGTGGTGCTTGATATCACCCCAGAGCATCTTGATTACTATGCCTCTTTCGCCGAATATACCGCGGCAAAATCGGCAATTTGTCGTTATCAGAGCCCAGAAGACCTCATTATCTTCAACCCCACCCTGCAAGGGGCACGAGAACTCGCGAAACTCAGTCCGGCCAAACAACTCTTGTTTGCTGATACTGCAAAAAGTGACTCAGATACAGCGCTCGCCGCAGCGCTAGACGAAGATAAAGTTCTTTCCCAAGGCAAAACAATACTTTCCGCAACAAAGCTCCCACTTACTGGTCGCCACCAGTGGCTTAATGCACTGCCAAGTGTAATCATTGGCGTCCATCTCGGGCTAGCCGACGAACAAATCGCCGCTGCGCTACAGAGCTTTAGACCGCTGCCACACCGCCTCGAGCTCGTCGCAACGCACAATGAGGTGAAATACTACAATGACTCCCAAGCAACCACACCAGAAGCAGCCATCGCAGCGCTGCGTAGTTTCCCCAAGAACTCTGTGGTGCTTATCGCCGGCGGATCAGAAAAACATGTTGATTTGTCGGCATTTTCCAAAGAAATTATGGAGCGTGGTGTATTGGCTGTTGCCCTATTTCCTCCTACCGGCGAAGCTATTCGCGAGCAAATAGAACTGTACGCTGGCCAACTTGCCAAGCCAAAACCAGACATGCAACTCGTTCATTCGATGCCAGAAGCAGTCCAGTTTGCCCGTCGATACGCCAAACCAAATACCACCGTGTTACTCTCGCCTGCCTGCGCAAGTTTTGGGATTTTTAAGAATTACCAAGATCGCGGAGAGCAGTTTCGCTCTGAGGTATAATTCCCCCCACTGTGTGCCACATCTTTGCTACCGAATCATTACAAAGTCCTCAGGAAATTGCAGATAGGTTGCGTGAATTTGCCAAAATGGCTCAGAAATCTTGCGCTCCAGATAATTCTATGCAGGAAGATGGCTGGGGAATGATTTTATTTTTCCTCGGGGAAAAACAGCATCTAGATATAAAGCACTTCTTTGAACTTTTAGTTATTTGTTTTGGAAATGACAAATCTAGAGTTGAGTTTGCGGCTACAGCTTCAGGATTTTTGGTATTTTTTACTTCTTTGGGAAAAATCTGGGAACAAGAAAAACAAGTCACCTATCCACTCAGAACTCAAAAGCTACCTAATGCAAAAATACTTCTACACGCCCAGGCAGTAAACAAAGAAAGTGATAAAGGAGTCAAAATTGCACTTGAAAAACTTCAGACCTCACTTGCCACCCCCACCACCCCCATATGGTCACTCACCCCAGAGAATGGTGAACACCAACCACCTCGTAGCCAGCGGTGCTAAAGATTGTATCAACAACTAGTTGCAAGTCACCACCGTAGTGTAATTCTGGATCAATTGTCGTCGTGTACTCCAGAGGCAAATGATCGGTCAAGATCGACGTAAACATACCAAATAACTCTCGTCCGCGCGGGGCGTTAAAGTCGCCACAGAGGACAAGCTCGTCATAATTTTTAAAAAAGACCGTTTAATTTCACAATAAAGCTGAAAGTTGCTCAGAAAGCAAACCTTGTATGTTTCTGCCAGTATCTGAGTCAAAATTAGGCAAATTTAATTTTTCCAGGTCAGATTCGCTATTAAGTCCAAACTTAGCCATAATTTGCTTCTTTAACCTACTTATTTTTTCTCTTGCTTCCATTTGCAATCTGTCCTGCTGTTTTTGACTTATGGTTTTTTCTGGAGAAAAATATCTTACATAATCATCATAATTTTTTAGTTTTATTAATGGTCTCAAAGAATCGGTATGTTCTGCTAGATACCTAGTCGTCCATTCCGCATCACCATCCTTTGTAATGTCTTTATAAAATCTAACGCAATCAGTTGCTTGAGGTAAAATATTAAAGTTTACTAATGTGGCCAAAATAGCCGGCATGCTGCGTTCTCCAAAGTCCATCAACCAAGTTCCAATACCAACCCTTGGGCGTATTGCTTGAACATAACCCGTTATAAACAAGGGTTGGGGTGATGCCTCGGGCAATTCAAGTGCTTGCAATATTTTTGAAGAACCCCCTGAAAAACCAAGAATCATATAACCTATTGTTTCATTGCCATCACTCACAGTAATTTTAATTTCTGAAGGTCTGGACGCTTCGTAAGACTCAATATTCTTAGAAATTGAACCCTCAATTTTTGCAGAAAAAACTTGTCCTTTATTAGTTATAAATTCACCCAATAAACCTGAGAATACCACTTTTTCACCAAATACTGATTGTTCGCTATCAATATATAAATGTCTAGGGGCTAGTAAAGTTAAAGCGGTATAATGAACCGCAATGGCATTATCTATCAATCTAAATAAATACTACAAACGTTCACGAAT
>JAACWQ010000002.1 GCA_009991965.1 Minisyncoccota bacterium
TTGGAATTACAGAAAACAAATGTACCAAGAAATCCTTAAAAGGCTGAGGAAAAATCCGCTTTAACTTTACTAGCCCCATAATTATTTGGCAATTAGATAATGCAGAAGATGAATATGTTCGCGTTTTGGGAGAAATTAATATTGGCAAGCGGTTATTAAACAAAAAGGCAAAAGCGGAAATTAGAAAATTTATTAATTCAAACTTTTGGAATAGAATTCTCGAGGCTATTAAAAAGAAAGAGGAAGATCTTTTGAAGGAGAATCAATGAATTTTTTTTCTAAAAAATAAAATTGTAGTTGATATTAAACCAGGTTCCTACATCCTTCGCACTCCCCGTATTGTATTGACAAAACATGTACATAGTGCTATGTTCTAATCATGGTTTTCAGCATTAGTTTTAATGAAGAAAAAAACCAGTTGCTGAAAGCCACAAGGGATATTTCTTTTGAAGATGTTGTGGATATTTTAGAGCACAAGCAAATGCTCGATGACATAGCACATCCCAGCAGAAATTATCCGCATCAACGAATGTACGTAATTGCTTTTAACAACTATATATATGCGATTCCATATGTTATTGACGAGAAAAGACAAGAGATCTTTCTCAAAACAATATATGCCAGTAGAGTTTTGACAAAGAAATATCTAAAAGAGGAAAGGGTATGAAAAAACAACAATTCACTAACCCATTTGATCAGCAGTTTTTGGATCCAGAGGAAAGACTCATTGAAGAAGCACTCGAAAGGGGTGAATTTGAGTCAGTTGGAAATTTAGAAGATACTAAAAACATGTTGGCGGAAGCTGCCAAACGATATAAAAAGCTCAACGCTTCCAAACCAATTACTATTCGCATCAACCAACTTGATCTTATTAAAGTCAAAGCAAAAGCCATTGCAGGAAATGTACCCTACCAGACACTTCTAGGTTCTCTGATTCATCAGTATGCTGAAGGCAAGCAGAGCTTGCAGCTATAATTTTTCTGCTTCCGCAAGCTTGGAGCTATACACTCAAGCGGTTTTGTTGCTGATTAGCAAACTTATGCAAAACAGAAGAGGCGAGTGTTTGATAGGGAAGACCTTCTTGGATAGCTATGGCTTTCAGTTTCAAAACAGTTTTTTCAGAAACACGAATGTTGATATTTTTTGCTTTACCGAGCGTGTTTTTTGCAACTTGTGCTAGCTTCTTTTTTTCCTCGGCAAGGTTTTTTACGGATACATACTCGCCTCGCTCTAGAGCATCTTCAATCGCTTGTTCTTCTGGGTCTAGCTGTAGGTTATAAAACGGATTTGTTTTGTTCATTTGTCTCCTTTCTCAAGATATAATTTGGTATATTTTCTGCTTGGATAGATAGTTTTAAAAAATAGTTTTTCTTTGTCTTCAACATATGGGACAATAAATGCATAATTTTCGAAGTTGATAATAAGCATGCGCTGATTTGGATAATTTTTATTTTCAATAATATCTAGAACTTGTCCATTATCCATTGCAATGAGGACTTCCTCAAAAGATATTGATCTGTTCACCTTGAGCCATTGGTTTTTTTCTTCATCCCAATCGGCAAATTTCCTCATGTGAATTATTCTATGACATCTAATATCTAATGTCAATATTACTCACTAAAAACCCACTCAACAGCTGCCGATGGTTTGACGCCGCTCATTGCAGCTGCAGGTATGCGAGGTGGTAGAAGTACACAAATCATTTTTGACATTTGCGGAACATGCAGTTACATCACCGCCAACGTATATTATTGTGAGAAAACAATGAAATTCAGCAGTATGCTAAAGGTGAAAAGAGTTTACGGTTATAATTTTCCTGCTCCAGCATTTGTACGAGTTCCGCATCCATATACTCATAGTCATCTGCAATATCTAATACGCGTATAGTCGGAAGATTATTTTTCCCAAATAACTGTTGCAAGATTTCTTGCTGTTTTTGTTCCATACAGAGTATGGTTTCTGCCCAGTCAACGTCGGCCTGAGTGATTTGTCTGCGAGCATTTGGACTTGTTCCCACAGAGCGTACTTCCTTTAGGGGGTCGTTTTTGTATATTTTTTCTGCCGTCAAACTCCGTTTTTGATTTCTTGAACAAACGACTAGGAGCATCAGCTTCTTGGACATATGAGCTAAATTGCCTTCATCATCTTTCTCGCTTGCAGTGGTTGTAAATCCAAGTTTTTTGTAGGCACTTACAGAATTGGGGGAAGAGTGGACAGTGGGCTTTTTGAGTTCAGGGTTATTGTGTCTAGCTTGCTTAATTGCAGCAGCGAGTAAGTGTTTACCAATTCCCTGTCTCTGGTGATTTGAGTCTACAAACAACATTGCAAGGTGATTATTACTTCTGATTTCAATTATGCCGAGTAGTTTGTTTCCAACTTTTGTAGTCAAAATCCAATGGTTTGTGGTTAATCTTTCGATAATAGCAGACGGTTCGATATATTTGTAAAACTCTGCATTTCCTTGTTCTGAGTAGTATGAAGCCACCGCGTCATCAAAAACCACCTTAATGAACTCTGAGAGAGTCGTAGCATTTTCCTGAGTCGTTTGATTTATAATCAGTTTTTTCAAGTTATACTATTCTACATGACAGTCAGAAGAGCAACTCAAGCCGATGCAACTGAGATCGCCACAATTCATGTGAGGACTTGGCACGTTGCATATAAAAATCTGATCCTGATAGGACAATGAAGTGGGCAGGTATTCTTAGTGACCCCAAGCAGCATGTGCTCGTGATAGAAAAAGACAGAGAAATTAAAGGGTTTGGTGGTTACGGCAAGAGTAGAGACGAAGATGCTCTAAAACGAGTTGGAGAAGTTTATGCAATTTATTTAGATCACACAGTTTTTGGAGCGGGGCTGGGCACGATTTTACTGGGAGAATTAGAAAAAGCATTGAGAGAGAATAATTTTACTTCTGCAACACTCTGGGTTTTGGCAACCAATGTGCAGGCGAGAAAATTTTATGAAGCTAAAGGATGGACTCTGGATGGTAGAGAGAAAATTGAGATAAAGGACGGCACGAAACTCGTTGAAGTCCGGTATCGTAAAGAATTAAAGTTAAAAAAATAGACTTCAGTATTCTCCACTAGTGTTCGTCTTTGATACAATGCAATCTCTATGGAGTTGCTTCGTTCGCTATTCCCACGCAAAAAAGAATCTCCTAGTCAGACTCGGGATTTTCTTCCAAATACAGACGTAGAAGGTTTGGATAACGAAGCCTTATTGGTATGTATCCGCCAAGTATTAGCACTCTTACGGAGAAGGAGATGCGCCGCTAATCACCTTGGTTTGGACAATCCATTTCATGAGCGAGGGTTAGATTGGCAGACCAGAGCTTGGTATCTTGATAATGGCTCTTCCGAGGAAGAGCTTGTTGCCAGTCTACAATCAGACCTTATCGCCTTGTTAGAAAATCCGGGGCGAGTGAGCGCCGCTCTGAGGGAAAGAATTATTTTTACTAGCTACTTTTCTGGGCAATTAGAAGACTACTATGAGTACGGTGTTGATGTTGAACCGCTTATTTTCTCAAGTGAGGGATCTCCTATTAACTTTCGCAATACCTTATTCGATAAAATAAGTTTTCCAAGAAGAATGGAACTGATTGCTTCTTTTGACCCTGAGCCAAAGGGTCACAGACATCAAATTCGATATTTTCGAGTTCTTTTATTTGCATATTCTTTGGCGCATATGCTTCAAGCAAGTGCGGATCCTGCTACCCAAGCAGCTGCTAAACTATTGCTGCAGGATGAAGCTGAATTTGCACGAGGTTTGGTAACGGTAAAAAGTTGCGCTGATACGACTGGAATCAATTTTGGCAATCTTCCACTAGACGAAAACCTCCTCTACAGCAAAGATAAAGTTTCTGAATCGGTCGATTTGTTTGAGAGATACGTCCACTACGCTCAAGAACTTTTTGATTAGTATGAGTACGTGTTTTGGTTACAACAAAATTTTCAGCCAATTACATAGCTCGAAAGGATTTCTATACCAGTCTCTCAAGAACGAGTACTAGAGCTTGCCAAGAAATATGGGGTACCATTCCCGGAGAAAGAAGGGGTTGAATTGTTTGAACAACTTGCGACTGGTTTTGTTTCTGTGTTGATCAATAGAATAGATATGCAAATGAGTGACGAGGATTTCCATGAGATTTTAGCAATTGTTGGTTTTCGCTGGTCATTTTAATAATTAGTGAAATATAATTCAATTGCTTGACTTTGTATCACTGAGTATATACACTAACTCTAGTAATGATAACACTTCCAAATCCGATAGAGTTTGCATGGGATGATGGAAATCAGGATAAAAACTTTTTAAAACATAACGTCAGCACTCAAGAAGCAGAGGAAGTTTTTTTTGACCCAAAGCGGAAAATTGCAAAAGATTTTTTGCATTCAAAAAAGGAAGACAGATATTTAGTGATAGGCAAAACTTCAAGCGGACGGAAACTATTTATAGTTTTTACCCCGAGAAATAAAAAGATACGAATTGTTTCAGCAAGAGATTTAAACAAACGAGAGTATGTGTTACTAGTAAAATAAAAAGGAAACTATGAAAAAACCACTCAACTTACCAGCATTTAAAAACGAAGATGAAGAGCGAGACTTTTGGGCAAATATTAATTTGGCAGACTATTATGAGCCAAGTGACTTTCAACCTGTTTCATTCCCAAACCTCAAGCCAACAAGTCGATCTATATCAATTCGTATGCCAGAATTTTTGCTTAACCGAATCAAAGAACAAGCGAATATGATGAATATTCCTTATCAGTCATTGATTAAGAGTTCTTTGCAGCAGACTTTTTTGAAGTAGTCTTAGACTCGCGTAACTTCCGCCTCACCTTGTTTCACCCAGATCGTAATAACTCGGCCTTCTTTTGCCAAACCGCTGCTTCGCAATTGAAGTTCTACGGTATTGGCAATGGTCTCTAGCTGTTCTGCTGTTAGCGCTTTCTCGGATTTCAAATCAACATCAATGGAAATATCTGTGTCTGCTATGACTGGTCCTGAAATTGCTAATTCAACTGTATGACCATTCTCATTTCCCAGCACGTTTTCTAGGCCAGATTTAAGGACAGCAAACTCTTTTCCGACCATTGGAGATTCTTGTTCTGGAGGACCGCCAATTTGTGTCTCAGCAATATAAGCAGGAGACAATGCGATTGATATTTTGCAATTAGTTGCGGACACTCCTTCTGGTGATGGGAGAGCAGTGATTGATTCAACTTCGGTAAAAAAGGAATTTCGCCATGTCTCAAGACGTACTTTGTGGGGTTGTAGTTGTGTCAACTCAGGTAGGTTGGAAATTTGCTCTGCCACTTTTTGTTTGAGCTCTTTATTTGGATCAAATATTTCATCCGGGTGCTCATCGGGATACTCAACACCACCAGCAGTGAATGAGATGATAACCTCAGTTTCTTTGTCACTTCCAACTCTTTCAACACGAATCTCCTGATCCCAATCTGGTATTCTAAGTGTTTTGAGTGTTACTTCTAATGCTTGTGTACACACTTCTCGCAGTCTAGCTTCAGCAAGCTCATAGTTTTTTGGAACGCGCAAAATGCAGATTGGCATACTAACTTTGTTATAAGTTTACTTGGGATAGTATACAACGGTACCTACAGCGTAACCTCTGATCGTATCCGCAAATGTGAGGATTTTAGTACGATTGCTGCGTATCGATACAAGGTATCTGTGTTGACTACAATACTGACGGCAAGGCGCGAAAGCGGGCGCAGTAAAATTTTCCCAAACAGTATGGGGTAGGTTTTGGTTAATTCCCAGACGACTGGTTTTCCTTGCTGGTAGTACCAAGGTGTCAGCAAGAATTGCATGAGAGTGCTGCAGTGTACTGAGTTATTGGCTTGAATTTTTTTGGATTTTCGCGTCACAAACAAATAATTTGTATCAATTGTTCGTTGTGATACAGGCTCGAGTCCAAGTGAGCGCAGCAGTTCTCGCCACAGCCTCGGTGAATACCCGTATTTATGCGCACCCCACTCGCCATTTTTACTTGTGTCACCATAGATGTAGAGCATGAGTAGATCTGGTTGCCAACGAAATTTTTTGCTAATTGCTGTTACATTGGGAACTCTCACGGTTAGTGTTCCGCCAAATCGCAAAATACGTGCGCATTCCTTCAGTAGGGCAAAGCCATCTTCTTTTGTCAGGTGCTCCAAGATATCTTGTAACAAAATAGTTTGCGTGGAGTTGGTGGCAAACGGTAATTTTTTTCTCAGGTCGACCACTTTGTCTGGTTTGAGTGAAGGGTCGATATCGGCGTTAATATAGCCAGTTTTGTGGTGCAAGCCACAACCAAGATTGAGTCGCAAAGGAGTTGATCGAGAAGATTGTTTCATATGGTAGAGTGATTGTAGTACTAAATTTGAAAGGAAACATATGAACACCGACGACATGCAAAAAGACGAGAAATGCAGTTGCGGAGAAGATGACGAGTGCAAAGATTGTGGCGAATGTGACGAGTGCAAAAAAGAGACTTGTGACTGCGGTGAATGCGACGAGTGCAAGCAATCTGCTTAATTGGCTCGAGATTTTAGATTAGAACCAAAAACCCCCCGCCAAAGGCGAGGGGTTTTTTATTAGATTCACAAAAAGTGAAAAGGTTTATCGGTCTCGGCCGTATCCGCCACCGCCGCCGCGATTGTCGCGACTGTTGTAGCCTCCACCACCACCGCCTCGGTAGCCACCACCACCGCCACGTCGATCGTCACCACCACCCATAGGGCGAGGTGCTCGAGGACGAGCAATGTTTATGACCAAAGCACGACCTTCGAGCTCGAAGCCATTAAGGCCTTCGACTGCAGCTGCTGCTGCCTCTGGGGTTGTGAACTCTGCAAAAGCAAAGCCTTTTGGTCTACCGGACATACGATCGGTAATAATGGCAACGCCACCATCCGCTTTTAGTTCACCGTATTGTGAGAGCAGCTCTCTGAGCTGGTCTTCGGTGACACTCCAAGGCAAGTTGCCGATAAACAGCTTGTTCTTGTTTTCTTGTTGATCATATTGATCAGACATAGGTTCTCCTTTCTGGAGAATTTATACTAGTACTACTGGAAAGATGGCAAAAAAGGAAAAAGGTGCTATTCACGGGTCAAGGACTATAAATTGGAAAAAATTAGAATAAGAATAAAATTATATGTATACAGAGTTTGTAAAACTCTAACACTAGATTATACTACCAGGTGTAGTGATTGCTAGTAGGAAACGCTCCACTTGTATTGTCATAATTTCGCGTATAATTTCGGTTTGACGTTATGTCTAGCCCTGCAACCATTTTTCGAGGAAAAACACTACTTATTGTAGGCACGGGTAGTCCAATTAAACGATTTATTTTTCAAAAGCTGCACAAGCTTGGCCTGAAGTTGGTCGTACTCAACACAGAAAAAAATTGGGCGGGTCCGTATGTGCATGACTGGATTTTGGGTGATATGTCGCAACATGAGCGAAGAATAGCGCAAGTGTTGGCATATCGTAAATCGCACAAGATCGATGGCTTGTATAATTTTTGGGAAAATGACGTGGTGCTGACCAGTAAATTAGCAGAGGCACTTAAGTTTATTGGCGTGCCAGTCGAGGTTGCCAAAATTGTGCGCAACAAATTTACCTTTCGACAATTTTGTTTAGATCATGGAGTTGCGGCGCCAAAATTTCAGCTTTTGGCCAACGAAGCCGACGTGGCTCGCGCAATTACCGAGCTGCAATTTCCAGTTGTCGTCAAACCTGCATGGGGTGGTGGCAGTATTCTGGTGGTGAAGGCAAATAATCCTCAGGAACTCAAAGAAACGTTTGAGTATGTACGCAAAACGGCGACCCCAGAGCTTGATTCTCAATTTCATGATGGGGTCGATATTATGGTGGAGGAATATATCGATGGTGATGAGGTAGATATCGATATGATTGTCCAAAATGGTCGTATCAAGTATGCGGCTGTTGCAGATAATTATGGCACTGCTGAACCATTTTTTCTCGAAACGACCCACGCGATGCCAAGTAGTTTGCCAGAAGATGATCAAGATGCGCTCAAAAGAATGGCAAGCGATGTACTAGAACATCTGGGATTGCAATTTGGCACCCTGCATTTTGAAGCAAAAATTACCAAAAAAGGTCCAGTGCCGCTTGAGTGCAATGTACGTATGGGGGCAGATGAAATCTACATTTCCAGCAAAGAGGTGTTTGGGGTAGATCTGATCGAGTGTGGAGTGCGTGTGGCACTAGGGGACTACGTGCCGACATTTTATGGTTTGGAACCAAAAAAACAGCTTATGACCGAGGCTCTCCATGCCAAGCAATCTGGGGTTTTGACCAGTGTACGCATTGACGAGGCGCGCCAAAAAGAGCTGCCGATTGAGCAATTTTACTTTGGCAAAGAAATTGGCGAGACAGTGCTGATCCCTCCCGACGGATACGATTACTTGGGTTACATTACAGTTTCGGGTGATAATTTTTCAGATGCACAAGAAAATTTGAAACTCGCACTCAAGACTGTCGAGTATGAAGTAGCACCATTTGACGGTGGCTCTACTTTGGGCAAAACAAACCGTACGAGTAGATTTGCGAGTGCCCAGCTGCGTCGCAGTCTCCGGGCCTCAGACAAAATTGAGCGCATTCGTCATATGTCGCTGAAAGATCAGCGCAAGCTGCATATTGGGATCGCTTGCAATTCATTTGATGGTGCTAGTGGTGCTGTCGAACAAGAACTTTCGAGTGTTGGTCGCAATATTCAAAGTGAGCTCGAGGCGCGTGGATATACTACTACCTATGTTGATTTTAATAATCTTTCTCAGGCGATACGGACACTGCAAACGAGCGGCATTGACTTGGTTTTTAACGTCTGTGAACGTATCCATGAATCAAGTTTGCTTGAGCCACATGCGGCCGCGATTCTTGATGCGATGAAGCTGCCATACACTGGATCTAATCCTTTAACGCTTGGTTTGTGCATAGACAAAATTCGTGTCAAAAAATTGCTCAATTATCACTCAATTCCGACTCCTCGTTGGGATTATATTTACGAAATGTCCGACGAGATTCGTGACGATTTACGTTACCCATTGATTGTGAAGCCTGCGAATACCGATAATTCAATTGGGATAGATAATGACTCAGTGGTAGAAAATGAAGAGAAGCTGAAAGAACAGCTCGAGCGAGTAGTGCTTGGGTTGCATCGACCAGCCTTGGTAGAAGAATACATTGAGGGTGATGAGTACGATGTGCCTATTATTGGCACCAGCGCAGAGGATCTCGAGGTTTTGCCGCTATCACGCACCATTTTTTCCGAGCTGCCCGAAGGGTACTGGCATATTTATCCGTTTGACGTAAAGTTTGCCGAAAATAAAATTTATAAAGACAGTCTGATTATTCAGGAACCACCACAAAAAGTGAGTCGCAAGCTACTTTCGTTAATTTCTGAAATTGCGCTTGATACTTACAATATTCTCGATGCCCACGACTACGGCAGAGTAGAGATAAAAGTTGACAAACAAGGTAATCCATTTGTGCTCGAGCTGAATCCTAACCCGTCAATCAATCGGGCTGACTGTTTGCCCAGAGTGTATGCTGTTCAGGGCAAAAACTACGGTGATTTTTTGGAAAAAATTATTTCTTTGACGATCACGCGTTATAAAGGGAAAGAACCTTTCTATCACTTACAGACAAGTGTGTTGTAATTTTTTTAGTGTAAAAATTTGAGCCAAAGCACTCCAAACGTAATCAGACTGTTGATCGCAACGAGCGGCAAGGCAAGCTTGAGGTAATGAGCAAAGTTCGTTTTGTAGCCCTCTTTTTCTGCTTGGCCGAAGGCAATCACATTGCAGGCAGCCGCAATGGGTGAGCCAGCGCCGCCAATGCTCGTGCCCAAATTAAGTGCCCACCAGAGTGGATAGACGGCAATACCTGTTTTTTCCATGGCTTGAATCGCACCAACCATAGTGATGTTGTATGGCACATTGTCAATAAAAGTAGACAGCAGTGCGGAGCCAGTCGTCATAAGAAACGTCAGCATGCCAACGCTGCCATGAGAAATTTGTACCAAGCCATGAGCGAGCAGCTCGATTACCTTGGTAAATTCGAGTGCCCCAACGACAACGAATAGCCCCATAAAGAAGAAAATTATTTCCCAATCGATTAGTTCGCGAAACACGCGTTTTGGTTGACGATGGAACAAGAGCATACAGATAAATGCAGCACCAAGAGTGACCGAGGCATTGTCTAGCGTGATGCCGGTGTGGGTTCGAATCCACTCTTTGCTCATCATGAGGAAAATGGCCAAAAATAAAATTGGTGTGCCGCGATAGAGCACTCTGCGATTCCCCAGAGCCGAGCTAGGTTTGTAGAGCGCGACTGCCGATTTGGACACACGTACGCTTGCAAGTGATTTGCGAAAAATAAACAACGTATACAAAATTGTGACAACCGAAAGCAGCAACACAATCATGCCAGAATTGGAGACGACCTCTAGAAACCCGAGACCAACTGTTTTAGCCTGGTAGTAGGTGGTTGGATCAGAAATTGGCGTCATCGCACCGCCCAAATTGGCCATCATGACGATAGTGAAGAGGTAGGGTAAGTAGGGCAATTTAAGCGAGCGAACCAGGATGAGAATGATCGGCACCATTATAAGAATAGTGGGAATATTGGAAAAGAATGTCGTCATTAGCAAGGTCAAATAACCAAGGGTAATGAGGAGAAGGCGTGGATTGCCACGAACTTTTTTTACTATCCAAATGGCAATGGCTTCAAAGAGGCCAGAATCACGCACGATACCAACCAGAATCATCATGCCGATAACAAAAAACAACACATCTAAGTTGTGGCTGATAAATTGAAAAGCGTTTTCTTGTGAAGAATTTGAAAGCGTGCGAAAGACCTGCATGAAAATCAGAAAAATTGCTCCGAGCATGGAAACAATAACTTTGTTTAACTTTTCACTGATCAGAAAAAAATACACAATGCTCAAAACAGCCAGTGAAAGTAGCGAGAAAAATGAGAGACTTAAGTTGGGCATAGTTCTTGTAGTTTCATACCGTAAGCCAGCGCTTTTTTAATTTCGCTTCTGGTGATGACACCGAGTAATTTGCCATCTTCGATAACGGGGACAATGTAGAGGTCGTTTTTGAGAAAGTCGGCGGTGACAGCCATGATGTTGTCTTGCAAATTCACTGAGACAAAGTTCTTGCGCATGTATTTACTGACGGGATCATCTTGTATTGCCAAACAACTTTCTGAGAAAAAACCCTTGCGATACATAGCAGCTGCCATATGTATGTTCTTTTTGAATTGTCGAGGAATGGTGGCGCCCGCAATATCTTGCACGGCGAGTACGCCGACAACTTTGCTGGCTTTATTTACTACAACTAAGCCGTTGATGCCTTTGTGCAAAATTGTATTGAGCGCATCACGGACAGAGACATCCTCGAGAATAGTAACAGGGGACTTGTGATAAATTTCATGGATCAGCACGGGATTCATTGTACGGCTGAAGGAGGGTGGGGTGCAAGGTTGTCAGCAATGGCAATATTTAATAACTCATTTTCATTCATATGAAGTTATTTCTCTAATCCGTAGTAATAATCAACAATTCCTTCTGCCAATACCTCGTCAGAACTAATTGTTCTGTCGCCCAGTGCTTCGTAATTAATTGCGAGTGGGAGTTCTGTGCAGCCAAGAATTATTGCTTGAACACCCCTATCAAATATACTGTTCATAGCTTCGATATATGCTTGTTTTTTATCAGAAGAGTTTTTTCCAGCCAGGACATCACGAATAATGTTGTCGGCAATTTCAACTTCCTTGTCAGTAGGGAGGGCAAGTTCAATACCGTGTCTTTGTAGCGAGGCATTATACAGACCAGATTGAATGAGCACTGGAGTTCCGAGTAGGCCAACTTTTTTATATCCACGTTTCACACATTTATCGGTGACGAGTTCAATCATTGAAATAAACGCAACTCCGGTAGTTTCTTGCAATTTCTCTTGTAGGATGTGGACAGTGTTGCTTGCAATACAAATTCTCGTAGCACCCGCTTTGGTCAAAGACAGAGTCGATGTAAGAAGCATATTTGTCGCTCTATCAATTTGAGAAGTATCAGAAATAAAATCTGGCACGGGAACACTTTCAATTACTATTTCTGGATAGTCGCTATTATTTTTTGCCCCGTACTTTGTTTGAGATAGTTCTATTATCTTTCCGTAGATAAACTGAGTAGCCTGCGGACCAACTCCGCCGAGTATTCCAATTTTCTTGTGGGCTTTCATTAGATTCCTTAGATATTTTTAAAACTGCCGCTTTGTAATTCTCTTGAACCTCTTGTGACAGTGGCAATGCCAATGCCAAGTTTTTTTGCGATCTCTCTTTGCGGCATTTTTTGCTTCAGTAACTTCGCAATTTCTAATCGAGTTGAAAATGTTTCTATCTCTTGAGGAGTTAATAAACCTTTTAGTAGATCTTTAAGTGCTTTGTCATCATTTTGAGATCGAACAGTGGCGATGAGATTGTTAAATAAGTTGTTATTCATATGTATTTTTGTACTAGTACAGAAGTACTATAACATTACGTTATGAAATTTGCAAGAGGGCGCAAAATAACTACTTTTACAGTAAGATGGTAGTCACGCTGGCAGAAACAGAGGCTAAGATTTCTGCTGGAAAAGTAAGTAAGGAGTTTAAGTTAGTTGAAGAGTTTCTAGCTGATGTGAAGCGATAATGCTTCGCAATCTACGCTAACGCTGCATTTTGTTCTTGCAGATATGTTCGAACTGCTGTGTGCAAGGAGCTTTGAATTTTTTCTTTTGTGATGTGATCCGTGAGATATTCAATTGCTGTGTCTTCGATATCTTCCATATAATCAAGTTGTTCTAGAAACAACTTTTCGCTAAACATAGCCCCGTATTTCTTGATTGCGTCTCCAATTATCGTTGACATTACAACCCCTTTTTCCAAGATAAAAAAAAGGTCTACATAATCGCGAATGGCACCCCTGCGACCAATCGTAAAAGCCTTGTCTGCAGCTATGTCCGTTACACTTTCTATCTGCAATCCAGCTTGCGCGAGGAGCGGATATTGTGGTGCATATGGTGTTTTCGCAAAGGTAATTTTTACTTGATTTGGTGTAAAAACGGTCAATTGTTCCTGCGTATCCATCGAAACTTGTAATTCGTTTCCGAATATCTGGGCTAGACTTTGGCGAAGTGTAGATTGAATATTACTTTGTGAGAAAAAATCAAAATCATATGAAACTCGGTGGCCTATTTGAAGCGCAAGCCCAGTGCCACCAGCTAAATACCACCCAACAAGCAGGTGTTTTATTTTTTCGAGAACAGCACTGCGCTGAGCATCGAGAACGTTACAAAAAAGATTGGATGTATTGTTGCTCATGCACCACTTCCTCTGGTATGTTCAATACTGTATTTTTCGCAAAATGCAGCGCTGCCGGAGAGTAAACTGCAATTGGTTTTGTTAAAAAAATAGCAACTAATTCTTTGCGAGAATATGTCTTGAGAAGCCATGCGATATCAGAGATTGTGCCATATCGAAGGACGTGATGGATAATGAGTATGCGATCATTCCCAATGTCGAGATTTTCGCTTTTTTTTGTCCACAATATCCCCTGGAGATGTTTTGGCATTGCGACTTTTTGCATGCATTTATTATACAGTAAACGGCCCAGATAACTCTGGAACAAACTGGTTTCATCTGCCATAGTAGAGCATGATCAAAATTCTCGCAGAACAGGTTTTATTGGGAAGCCCAAGTGAGCAGCAAGCAGCGAGTGCCAAAATCTACCAGGCCGCTGCAGATGCAGGCATTAGAATCTCTTCAATTGCCCAGTTGTACGGTGCCATTGCAGATGGGACCGTCACGCAACAATTTACGGTGCCAGCGGTAAATGTGCGTGGTCTTACTATGCTCACAGCCGCTGCAATTTTTCGGGCGGCGCAACAGGGTGAAGTTGGCGCATTTATTTTTGAACTTGCTCGATCTGAGATGGGTTACACCAATCAACCGCCAAGTGTGTATGTGCCGCTGATTTTGGCTGGTGCACTTGAGGCAGGTTGGACTGGTCCGGTGTTTATCCAAGGCGACCATTATCAGGCAAAGGCGGCCAGTTCTGGCATCCCAGTAGCAGGTGAAATCGCAGCAATTAAAGATTTGATATCTCAATCTATCAAGGCAGGCATGCTCAACATCGATATTGATATGTCTACGCTGGTTGATCTGGAAAAAACCAGTTTGCGCGAGCAACAAGCACCCAACTTGCAGTACACCAACGAACTTGTCTCATATATTCGCGCAATCGAATACGACATTGAGGTGTCAATCGGCGGAGAGCTTGGTCACATTGGTGGCACCAATTCTACGATGGAGGAATGTCAGGTATTTTTGTCACAGGTCTCGGGTTTGCGCAAACTCAGCATCCAGACAGGGACTGAGCATGGTGGCGTTGTAAATGCCGATGGCAGTCTGGCAAAAATGACCGTTGATTTCAATCTGCATAAAGAATTGACAGACTTTATTCGTCCAAGATTTGGTCTAGCCGGCACGGTGCAACATGGGGCGTCGACACTACCAGATAAGGCATTTGCAACACTGCCGCAGGTTAAGGCAGTAGAGGTGCACTTGGCGACTGGTATCCAAAACCTCGTGTTTGATCACCCAGCGTTTCCGCAAGAATTGACAAAAAGGATCGCTGAGTGGGTTTTTGAAAATAGGGCAGAAGAGCGCAAGGAGGGGATGAGTGAGGCACAGTTTATGTACCGCGAAAGAAAACGAGTTTGGGGGCCATTTAAGCAGGAGCTGTGGGAATTGCCTACCGAGGTTGGGATCAAGCTGAGCCAAGCCGTTGAGTGGCGCATGGGTGAGTTTTTTGATTGGCTTGGGGTAAAGGGTACTCGCTCACTTGTCGACAGATTGACTACTCACGCGACTTTTGAGCCTGATTTTAGCGAAACTGCTGTGATTGTAGCCGATGCTACAATAACAGAAAATTTGGTAGATTAGATTTGCCTAGAAACAGATGATCTCTTATATAGCCCATGAATTTTAAAGAATTGCAGTATTTTAAACATGCAACCAAAACTTTGCTTTTTAAACAAGTTTCAAAAGAAAGTCGCTCTGTATACGCAAAAATAATTGTAAGAAATGTTATGGTTGGTCAACCTCAAATGTCAGATTACATGATGGCAAGTAGGTTGGGCAGACAAGTTGGGCTAGATCTTTATACTGAATTAAAAAATTAATCATCTAAAAAAGATTTTAATTGAAACAAAAATGCTTTTTGAAATTCAATATGTGCACAATGGTGTGCATCCGAAAAAATGTAAATCTTTTTACTTTTTATATATTTAGCAAATTTTTTAATTGAACTAAGTGGTAAGATTTTATCTTTTTCTCCCGCCAAGATAAGTGTAGGAATATCAATTTTTTTAAGGAGAGATATTTGGATATTATCCTTTTTTAAATAAATACTGATCATTGTTCTAGTATTAATTTTTTTAAATACATGATTATTTTTAAATGATTTTGGTCTGAATATCTGTGATTGCAACCAATACATAAGTGACGTAAATCTAAATATTAGGCTTAATTGAGATAGTTTACGATGGCTCCAATTTAGAATGTTGTATCGTCTATTTATCCCCGGACTATACAAGACTAGTTTCCTTAAAGAAAAACGACTTGCGTAATCGAGAGCAATTCTAGCTCCAAATGAATGACCTATTAAAACTGGTTTTTTTAAACCTTGGTTAACAAGGAAATCGTGGAGCATGTGACTATAATCTTTTAAATTCCAGATTGTTGTTGGACTTTGACTATTACCACACCCGGGTAAGTCAAAAATCACCAATCTATATTTTGGGGTTAATTCCTTGATAAGATTATTCCAAAATTGATTAGTTTGAGCCCAACCATGTAAAAAAACCAACGGAAGTGCACCCTTTTTTCCCAAAATTCGGTAGTATATTTTACTATCTTTATGGGAGTAAAAAGACATTATTTGTTACTTTCTCAAAATCAAACTTATCTTAATCAGGACTTACATACTCATCCCCATTTTAGCTTGACTTGAGTAATTTATTCGAATTGCTGTAACAATTCTACGACATTTTTAATCTGCCCACGTTTAACTAAGGAATGGTTCTCAAGCTGCGGCAACTCTTCCTGGTATGTTGGCCGAGTAGTCTCATACAAAATTCCTAGCGGGAATCTTTCCGCAAAAACCGATTGGGCTTGTTCCAGCGCCTGGGCAAAATTACTCTTGTCGTGATCTTCAGGCAATTTATAGGTATTTTTAATGTAGTAGGCGTAAGTGTTTTCTTTGTTAAACGTCACGCACGGTTGCAGCACATTAATAATTGCCAGTCCTTTATGTTGCATGCCAGCTGTAATGAGTTCTGCCAGTTGGGGCAATTGGGCCGTGAAACCTTGGGCGACAAACGTCGCGCCTTGGGTGAGGGCCAAAAGGAGCGGATTAACTGGCCGCTCAATAATTCCACTCGGGGTAGATTTTGACTTTTTACCCTTACTCGCAGTTGGGGAAACCTGGCCAGTGGTGAGGCCGTAGACGCTATTGTCGTGCACAATAACCGTCAAATCATGATTGCCTCGGCAGGCATGCAAGAAGTGATTGCCGCCTTCGCCGTAGAGTGCACCGTCGCCGCCGGTGACAAGGACGGGGAGTTTGTGGTTGGCAATTTTGACGCCAACAGCTGTTGCGAGCGCTCGCCCATGGAGTGTGTGCATGGCGTAGGCGTTGATAAAGTCATTCATATTGCCAGAACAGCCAATGTCGAACAACATAATCACGCCATCGGGCGAGAGTTGCTGTTTTTTGAGCGCGAGCTCAACGGCTTTGCCAATTCCCCAGTTGCCACAACCCGCACACCAGGTGGGCGTGTAGCCGGTAAAGTCGAGGGAGCTGGGTTGATTATCTATCATAGTGCTCCAGTGCGGCGACGATTTCTTCGCTATAAAACGCGCGACCGTCGTATTTATGAATGGTGTGCTTGATGTCGACGCCAGCTTCACTTCGTAGCAATGTGCCAAGTTGGCCAGTAGCGTTATTTTCGACCAAAACGTAGTGTCTGTCTGCTGCGAACAGAGTGGAGATTTTCTCTCGATCCATTGGATACACATGGGTAAAGTGAATGTGTGCGCTGGGTTCAGTCATGAGTCGGCGCGCTTGTTCGACCACGAGTTTACTTGAGCCCCAAGTGACAAAGACGTATTTTGCTTCGTCGAATGAGCCGTCGATGCTTGGCATTTGCCAGTGATTTTCAAGATAGGTTTGTTGCTTCTGCAATCGTTTTTCTACTTGTTTAGTGCGCTCTTCTGGGTCTTCTGTTGTGTGACTATTCTCGAGGTGTTCGTACGAATTTGCTTGGTAATATGTTCCGGCCGCGCCAGGGATGAGGCGTTCTGAAATACCATCCTTTGTTGCTTTGTAGCGTAGGTAGGGGAGCTCGCTTGGACTATGAATTGTTCTGCCGTAGTTTGGTTTTGTCGACATGACTTGTTCGGCGGCGGCGCGGTCAAGGTGCATGCGTGACTCTGACAAAAATTTGTCTGATAAGACAATAACGGGAGTTTGGTAAATATCGGCGAGGTCAAAGGCTTGTTTGCTCAGTTCCAGCATCTCGTTCACATCGCCCGGCGCTAAGACAATTTTGGGAAACTCGCCATGGCCTGCGTAGCAAGCAAACAGCAAATCAGCTTGCTCGGTCCAAGTTGGCAAACCAGTAGCTGGCCCTGGTCGCTGGCTGACGAACACCACTATAGGAATCTCTGCAATGCCGGAGTACGAGAGGGATTCGGTCATGAGCGCAAAGCCACCACCAGAAGTACCGACGGCAGAGCGCACACCAGCAAAGGAAGCTCCAAGCGCCTCACTGATCACGCCGACTTCATCTTCTGCATGGCGTACAACCATGTTGGTGGTTTTTTGCCAGGCTGCCAAAGTGGCCAACACAGACGAAGAAGGAGTCATGGGGTACGAGGCATAAAAGCGACAATCTGCAGCGGCTGCTCCAAGTGAAAAGGCGTCATTGCCGCCCATGACGAGTGGAGCTTCAACCGATTTTTTCCAGGGGAAAGCTGTTTTTTTTGGTGATTGTGCTATGACAGCGTCATATCCTCGAGTGGCACAATTTTGGTTTGTAGCGGTAATCTCTTCACCTTTTCTGCCAAATTGATCTGCGATCAGATCAATCAGCAATTCTCGTCTGCCACCGACAAGTGCCCAACTTGCGCCGAGTGCGATCATGTTTGCCATGATGCTATTTGCCTTGAGTTCTGCCAACAGTTCTTTTATTGGCAGCGGAATAATGGTGTACTCAGTATCTTTTGGCACATCTCTGGCTGCAGGATCGAGCAACACGATGCTGTTTTCTCCCAGCCTGTGTTTGTGCTCTTCGAGTGTGATTGCATCGAGACAAACAAGATAGTCTACTTGCCATTGGCGGTTGCTAACGGGGGTGGCGTCGCAAAATACTTCGTAGGTGTTGTGTCCGCCTTGGATGAGTGACGGGTACTCGGCGTAGTCAAAAACCTGTCCGCCAGATTGGGCGCAGAGTTTACTAAAGAGCAGGCCAGTTGTCATGACACCTTGACCAGCGGGTGCGCCCACTTTCCACAAAAAACCGGTTTGTTGGGCTGCCATTATGCGGTGAGCTCGCTGAGTTGTTTGGCCCAGGACTTAATAGATGCTACGCAAGCTGTCTCATTCAAGTAGTATTGGTCGAGCTTGAGTGCTTCGCCGAGTTGTTTGCCGGCCGCGGCAGTTGCCATTGTTGCAATTTCTTCTGCGGCGCCACAAAAGTAGGTGTAGTTGGAGTCCCCCAATGCAAGTATTGCGAATATAAATGGTATTGGCGGAGTCGTGTCGGCAAGTTTGTTAAAAAAGTGGAAAAAATCTTCGTGCGGCTGACCTTCTTTGCCCTCGTAATCCCAGCTGGGTGAGGCAAAAATAGTGAGTTCTGAATCGGTTAAAGTTTGCGCTGTTGCCGTACTTACCTGGCTTACCGCGACCTCATGACCGATTTGCTGGAGTTCTTCGCTGAGCACCTCTGCGGCAGTATAGGTGCTGTTGGAATAGGTGGCGTAGAGGATGGTTATTTTCACAGTAGTATCATAACATCGCCTTCTTCGAAATCCGAATATGCCGCGGCACGACCAGACCTGCTCCAATTGCCACAACCAACAGGAGGCCTGAGAATACCGCCATAGCATTCTGTGTACCGATAAACGTTGCGATCAGCGTGGCGCACATTGGTCCAAGAATCCAACTGAGGTTATTCGCCGACCGCTGGAGACCAATCAGATCGCCACCAAAGAGTCCTAGCCTCTCGACCAACTCTTCAAATGTCGCATTCATCTCTGGCAAGGCGAGCGAGACAAAAATTGACCCGATAAAAATTGCGGCCAAAAGCTGCCAACCACCTGCAAAAAAGAAACCAAGCGTGAGTAATGCACTCCCGATACCAGCGCTGATAAACGCAGTGCGTGTTTTATCCCAGCGTTTGCCAGTTTGCGAAATGAGCAGTGGCACAAACAAAGAGGGAACAACATAGGCTGGAAGCAGGAAATTGCCAAGGTTGGTGTTTTTTGACAATTCTGTAGATAGCAAAATACCAACACTCCAAAAACTGACATCGAGCAATACAATGGCAAGATAAAAGCCGTAAATATGCCAAACTTTTTTCATGAGCACTCGCCACACTCGCAGCTCTTGTTTGAGGGTATGTGGGTGTTCAATTTCTTCATCTGAAGTAAGGTTTTGCATCCATTTTTTACTCAATTCAAAAATGGTATAGCTCAGCAGAAAGAACCCGAACACAGCCATGAACGGTACTCGAGTGTGCAAGCGTAAAAGCACAATGGCCAAAATAGGCGCGATTGTGTATGCAATAGCTTTTACGACTTCTAACCACCCCCAGGTTGCAGCGCGGTGCTTTGCTTCGACTACACGCGAAATAAAACTGTAGTGGGCGAAGTTGCCACTCTCGAAATACACCCCCCACAGTAAGCTAGCTATCGAAAGTACTATCAGTCCACGCGGGACACCAAACAGACTGAAGGCAGTCATGAGACCAAAAATTGTTGTTAGCCGAACATAAAAACGAAAGGTTTTGGTAGGAAACAAATCGGGAAATGCGAGATCACTCAAGAGGCCTGTGAGCGAACTTGCGCTGAGGATAATACCGACGGTAAGAATTGAAACGCCAAGTTCTTGGGTGACAATGGGGAGGCCGTATGCGACGAGTCCATCTGCAAGGTAAAAAAATAAGACAGTAGCGAGATAGCCGAGAATGCCTGGGATTGTCAAAAGAGATCGAACGTGGCGAATAGTTGTTTGTCTGGCGTGGAAGCGATGGCGCATGCCTCTACTGTACGCTAAAGTCGAGATGCTCAGCAAGAATGGTTTTGCCGTGACCGGGGTAAAGTAGTGTGGTGGTTGGTAGCTTAGCTAGTCGCTCGAGCGACTTTTTGAAATCTACTTTGCTCGAGTAACTATGGGTGCTTGTGCCAAGACCTTCGTCGGTGATCAGGTCGCCGCTGCAGATAAACGGAGTCGAGCCAGAGAAGACGCCAATCCCGATTCCGCCAGGTGTATGGCCAGGGAGATGAATGATTGAGAGTATTTCTTTACCAATCTTAAAGGTCGTCTCGTTTGTTAGCAAATTTGTTGCCGCCGGCACCGGATCAACTGGATAGCCAAGCCAGTGCGCTGCGCTTTTTTGCGCGCGTGCGAGGAGTGGAATATCAGCCGCGTGTAGCCAGGTTGGGATGCTGGCAATACTTGAGAGTGCGAGTGAACCAAGCACGTGGTCAAAATGCGCATGAGTAAAAACAATGACGGTTGGCTTCAGTTCCAATTCACTCAGCACCTCAAGTAAGAACTCGCCGCTGTCGGCCGGGTCAATCACGATTGCCTGTCGAGATGCAACGTCCCAGACGAAGTAGCAGTTGGTGGTCATGGCCCCAAGGGGGATTGTTGTGACTCGCAGCCGGCCGTGTTCGTTCGTTATGTACATCTAAAGGTATAATACCCGCATGAGCGCAGAGAGAATAGAACGACGATTGTATTTTGATATTGATAAGACAGTAATAAATTCTGATCTACTCAAACAGAACATTATTAGCGCGCTCGCAGAGCATTGCAATGTAAGCAAGAAAATAGTCGCTTCCTACCTAGTCGGGTATCAAAATTCCTTGCTTAAGTCCACAGATTTTGATCCAAAAGAACTCGCGGCATACATTGCTCAACACAAGACGGGGTTTACTACTCAGCAGCTTGAATCAGTGATCTTGAATGAAAAGAATTTTGATGACATAGTTTTTTCAGATTTTTTAAGTACAGTAACAAAAATCTCTCTCACGTTTGCAAAAAATCATTTAAGAGTGGGCACCTATTCTGAGGGTGTAAAATTTTGGCAAGAGCTCAAATTACTACTTGCTGGGATTGACGGGGAATTTGACGGAGACTTACGAATTATTCGCAGGAGAAAGCTTGCTGCAGCAGTACTCGAGGAATTACCCGAGGGTTCTGCAGTTGTAGACGACAAAAAAGAAGTTGTCGACACCCTTGCCGAAGCGCGTCCTGATATACATCCCATCTGGATCAACCGGAATTCAAAAGAAGTATCAAGTAAGACTGGCGTACACACAATTTTTTCACTGCGAGAACTATCGCCGTTATTGAAAACTCTCTGGTTAGGCTCCGATCAATCCACTCAAGCCAAGTAAACCGCCCAAAACAACATTGATAATCGGTCTGATTAGCATGCTAATTGGTGACTGACCACCCCAAGGCATCAGCAATCCGACTAGTACAAGCGTGCCATAGCGCTGCATAAATGACTCGTATTCGTAGGCGATATTTCTTGGCAGGAGCGCAAGCAAGATCTTGCTGCCGTCGAGTGGAGCGACTGGTACGAGGTTAAACAGAGCGAGCATGACGTTGTAGAAAATGCTCAAACTAATAATGCTGCCGATTGCTGGCAAAAAAGGCAATGCAATTGCGAGAAGTAGCGCTGTGATGAGATTAATTGCTGGTCCAGCTAGGGCGATAAGGGCTGCATCACGTACGGGTTCCTTCAGGTTGTATGGATCAAATTGTACTGGTTTGCCCCAGCCAAAACCGATGACCAGGAGTGCGATACTGCCAAGTGGATCGAGGTGAGCGAGCGGATTGAGAGTTAATCTTCCTTGATGTCTTGGGGTGGGGTCGCCGAGTTTGTCGGCACTCCAGGCATGGGCAAATTCATGCACAGTGAGCGAGACCACAAGGACGCCAGCGAGGATGACAAACGAGAACGGATCTTGGAAAAGGAGTGAGAGCAAACCCATGGTGGCTAGTATAACGCAGTTACTCTTTGCGCTCTTCTAAAATTTGAGGAATTGATTTTCCCTCAAACTTTTTTGGAATGGGGAAGAATTTTAAGTTTGCGGCAAGAATTACCATGGACATGCTCATAATAAAAAGCACCCATGTCAGAGCGGCGCCAAAATACCAGTAGGGTGACTCTGACCAGGACCCAACTTGAAGGGCGACCACAAGCATCATAACGAATGTTAATATACCGAAAATATTGAGTAGGTTGCTCAGTCCTTTATAAAAATTGTTCATATGCCTTTATTCTAGCATCTTTTTTAGGAGATTGCTGCTTCACAGCCTGGATGATACAATACGCCTCTGTTATGGCATCCTTTACATTCAAATTTCCCAGCACCGCACATATTGGCAATAAAGTTTCTCATGCCAAAAATCGCACCAAGCGTCCATTTCGTTATAACCTCCACACCGTCACTGTTATTGTTGACGGCAAGAAGCAACGCATGAAGGTTCCAACCAAGATGCTTAGAATGCTCAAGCGCTCGGGTGTAACCACTCACCACAAACCTCAGACCGAGAAATAATTACTCAAGTATTGCGTTTTTTACCTGATTCCAAGTCGCTGGTTGCTGACCGGCTAGCTGTACTTTGTTGTGCGGGAGCAGCTTCATCCGGGTTGGGCCTTTGCGCGTGGGCACCTCTGTCCAGAGTTGTGGCCAAGGTGAGTATGCTCTGGCGGCTGCTTCGAGCGGTGCGGGCAGATTGGCTATAGTATCCTTGATCGTGTCCCAAGCAACAAAGCCATCGGCTTTTGTCAGCTTTTTTGCGACGGGGGTTGGTGATTCTGCTGGTTGGGGTGTTGGTTGCAATTCGCCTGAGCAAATTTGCTTCAGCAGGGTGGGAAGTTCGTCTGCTACCAGTGAAAATGCATGGTCGTAGTATTCGGTTTGCGTCCAAGTTGGCTCGACTGCAAAGGACTTTTGCCAGTACAAATCTCCCGCGTCCATGTCGGAGATAACTTCAATGAGTGAGACGGCTGATTCTTTTTCTCCGTGCAGCAGCACAAATTGACCTGGCGAGCTGCCACGCCAGCGGGGCAAGGCAGAGGGATGAATGTTTAAGGATTTAATCTTCGGCCAGACCTGGAGCCAGGCTGGAATCCAGTAGCCGAAATCTACGACGAGTAAAAAGTCTGGTTGTGGTTGTTGGCTGAGTGCTTCTTTTGTTTCTTCTGTAATTTTTTCATGAATGTAGCTGATGGGGACTTTTGCTTGCTGGGCAAATTGGGCAAGCGGGTTTTCCTCCAGGATTTTTTTTCGCCCGCTCGGTTTTGCATTTGGCGTAATGATGGATGTCAAAGTGAAATCAGTTTGTTTGACGAGTGCCTCGGCGCACTGCGCTGTGTACTTGGTAGAGCCAGCGAGCGCGACTGAAATCATAGCTGTTTGGCTCCCAGTGCAATGAGCATCTCTGGCGCCAGGAGCTCGAGGTCTTCTGTTTCTGGGTTTTCGCTATAAATAGGCAGTCCAAAAGTCAGCGAGTAATCAATAAAGAGAATGCCGTTCAGGTGGTCGAGTTCGTGTTGGGCTACGCGGGCGGGAAAGTCGTTGAGGTGTTCTTTTACAGTCGTCAACTTGCCATCGATAATTTTATCGTACTGGAGGTCAATCCACTCCCAGCGGGGGACTGATCCATAGATTTTGGGGATGGAGAGACAGCCTTCAAGGCGCGGTTCTCCGCCGTCTGGACCAAGTATCTTGTCTGTACTTTGATCAACGATTTTTGGATTGATGTAGCATTTGATATTTCCCTCCAATTGGATTGCAAACATACGTTTGCCGACAGCAATTTGCGGAGCTGCTAGTCCCACACCTCGAGGATTTCGGGTTGCTTTGAGCGAGTTCGTCAGCAAAACAGAGAGTTCCAGCAGTTTGCTGTCGACTTCCGTCACAACTGCAGCGACTTCACGCAGTGCCGGATGGGGAATATGTACAATTGGTGCGGTTTTTGTTCGGCGTATCATAGTTTTTGTTGCGAGCGGGTTGTGTCAAGTAATTTTTGGGCAGTTTGGTTACTTGGATCTCGAGTTAAAATATACTCAAGCTCTATTTCCGCTTCGTCGTACTTTTCTTGTTGTAGTAGTTGTTTACTCAATTCCCAGCGGGCGGCGTCGTAATTTGATTTGAATTCTATTGCTCGTCGTAGCCACTCGATAGTTCCTTCGGCATCTCCTTGATTGGCCGAAATGATGCCCAGATTATACATGGTCTTGGCGTCGGTTGGTGCAAATTGCAGCTCGAGCTCAAGTGCAGCTTTTGCTTGTGCGAGTAGTGCTGGCTCAAGTTGGGCGAGTGTAAGAAAAATTTGTGCGCGGGTTTTATAAAAATTTCGTTGTTGCGGGTTAAGTGCCAGGGTCTGGTCGCTCAAATTGACAGCCGTTATGGCAAGTTGGCTTGCGCTGGTGGCGTCTCCAGCCAGGCCGAGCGTGGTGGCTGCACTTGCATAGGTTACTGCTAGCGTATCGACGTACTGCGCTTCTTGAGGCGAGAGCGTGACTGCGTCGGTTAGGTCCTGGAGTGCCGCTTCCCATTGCTGTTGGTCAGACTCGAGCGTGCCGCGCGCATAGAGAACATCGGCACGTCGTGTTTCTAGCACCAAGAACAGCAAATATCCAGTCACACCGGTCAATACTACGATCTGTAGCCAAGAAAAGGATGAAACCTTTTGAATCGGGCCGATGCCGCGTGCTGCTTTCGCCGTAGTTGTCTGAACAGTAATTGCCAAGACTGCCAGATAAAAGAAGAGTAAAACAGAAACAACTACGGTTGAGAAACCAAAGAAATTGCTGACAGAGAGCGCTGCGATAGCACCCAAGAGAGCAATAGCTGTTGTAGCCTCGACGGATGACGTTTTTTTATCGACGATCCGACGGAGTGCGCTCACGACAGCGGTTGCCAAAATACTCAAGTAACTAATGAGTCCAACGATGCCAGTGGTTGCGAGGAGGTTCAAGAACTCGTTGTGTGCTTTGTTGTAGAGAAAGTTCCATTCTGAGACGAGATTGTGTTCGATCGGGCGATCAAGATAGTAACTATAGGCAAAGGTTTCTACACCAGAGCCGAGAAGCGGATATCTTTGCCAGATGGCTAGGGCACCACGCCAAACTATTTTGCGAATTTCCGCCGAGCTGCTGCCGCCAAGTTCGAGTCGGTTAGCGACAACCTCTGGCTCGCTTTCGATGACCATCGGAGCGCTGCGATGTGTCAGTTGTTGCAGCGAAGGTGAATAAACAGAGCCAAAAATCAACAAGGAGAGCCCGAGTGGCAGTGCGACAAGGAGTGCGCGCTTGAGTAAGCTTGTATCAATAAACTTCCCTTTCTCTCTATTCCAAAACATTCGCAAAAGCGTGAGCACAGCGGTGACACCAACACCAACTCCAAGTCCGAGTAACCCAGATCTCGATTGGGTAAACAGCAGCGTGAGGAACAACGTGAGCGTAACTACTACTGCAAAAATACGTCGAGCGCGGAGTTTGGAAAAAATTGCGAGCATGCTACTGATCGGCAGGAGTGTAATCGCATAGGCAGCGAGCCAGTTCGGTTGGCCGAAGGTAGCGAATACTCTTGATTGCACATCTTGTTTCCAGCAGCTGACATCAAAGGTGCGTGCGTTTGGTACGAGCAGACAGCTTGCGGAGTGTCCAAAATGCTCTGGAATAGCATAGAGTGAAACAAGCAATCCTCCGATGAGTGCGCTAAAAAAGTAGGTGGGAATATCTCGTTTTCGCACGTGGGCAACGAAACTCCAATATAGGAGAACGTATGAAATAGTAGAGAGTAGGCAGCCGTGGTAGCGCGAGTAGTAGCCGAGGAGGGATGTGCGTGGATGAATAGAAAAAATGGTTGAGAGTAATTGCGAGATGAGAAAAATCAGCAAGGGAATGTCGAGCACACTTGGTTGCCAGATAAAACGTCGTTGGATGACCATGCGTCCCAGCCAAGCGCCTGTAATCAGAATGGTTAGCGAGTAGACTGCCAACATTTTATCGAACTCAAAAAGTTCTTTGGTGTCAAATGAATATGAGAAGTAGAGTGGTACAAATAGGAGAAGAAGCACAAAGCTCATACGGATGAGTCGGATGAGCTGTTGATCGAGTTTTTCGCCTGTGGTTATCATCTTGTGGTGAGTATACAGCGACTGCTATACTTGAATCTATGCAAGATTTTGTTGCCCAACCAAATATGGTAGTTGATCCAGTTACTCCCCAGAACTCATATGTAGATGAGTACCAACCACCAAGTTCAATGCCAATGCCTGCTGCTACGCTCGATACACCAGACAACACAAAAGAAGCGCTCGAAGATCAAAATATTTTTGAGTTGCTCGGTGTCAGCGATGGTACTGACGAGGAAAAAGAAGCATTTTTGCTCGAACTGCAACGCGTGCTCTGGGACGACTTTTTACAGTACGACGTACAGCTTCTGATCACCAAAGAAGAGTATGCGGAGTTGCAAACACAACGTGACTCCAAGACCTCCGCAGAGGAAAAAGAAGAAGCAGTTGTCGCATATTTGGAGAAATTGATTCCAGACCTTGAAGAAATCATGCTCGAGAAGGCACTTGAGCTCAAGGGAGATATGGTGCGCGAGCGAATTACTGGCCTGAGAGAACTGTATGCCAGTGATCCAGACAAAATTGCAGAACTCGATAAAGCAGCGACATATGTCCAAGCAGGCAGTTGGCGCTCAGCCGCAACTACGCTCAACGCCTTACCTACTTCCTGAGTTACAATAGCAAAACATGTCTAAGATAGCCTTTGATATCGGCTCGACCGTAACGCGCGTATCTGTTGGCGACAGAATTTTATTTCAGCAACCTACCTGTCTGGCACTCGAACGCGAAACTGGCGCTGTTGTGGCAATTGGTACGCAGGCGTACTCACTTTTGGGCAAGACTGCCAAACAGATCGAGATATTGTTTCCAGTTTTGGCTGGCGTTGTGGCCGACACCAACAATTTGTCTGCGTTTCTATCTCAGGTGCTCAAGGAGATTAAGCCAGATCTCTCGAAGAATATTCAAACGACGTTGTTTGGTCACCGGGGCTTAGTGGCCTACAATCCTTGCAGCACCGTAGCACAAAAAGCTCGTCTCCAAGCAGTTTTTCAGCACCTTGGTTTGCGAACGCAATTTATTCTCCGTCCAGAAGCTATCGCCGTACATCTCACAAAAAAACAACCGACGCAAAGTCTTTGTCTTATCGATATTGGTGGAAGCTCGAGCATTTGCAGTATCATCACCAATTTCACTCATGTGCAGTCGTACGAGATACCCTGGGGGGGCATACAATTAACCGAGAGTTTGCAACGCTACTTGGCGCAAAAAGAACAATTTGCAGTCGGGTGGCATGAAGCGGAACGGCTTAAGCGAGCGCTGGTTGCAGTTTTTACCGAGAAGACATTGGCAAAGTATCGTGATCATAAAAGCGTGGTGCGTGGACAGGATTTATCGACACATGTTGGCAAGACACTGGTTGTATCTCGAGAGCAATTGGCTGAGATAGTGCAGCCACAGGCAATAGATTTTTTGAATGGAGTGACAGAATTTCTGGCGCTATTGCCACGAGAAGTAGTGAGTGCAGTGTTAGCGAGTGGTATCACCTTGGTCGGTGGGGGGAGTCAGTTACCAGGTTTGGCAGAATTACTACAAGAAAAACTTGCTTGCGAGGTGATAAGCGTTGCACATCCAGATCTAGCTTGCGTGCAAGGACTGCAGTGAAAGTTGTTCGACCCGGTCTCTATGAAGCGCAGAAAAAATGGCTGGTGGTTGTTGCCATGGTTGTTTTTATTGGTGTAGCTGAAATGCAGGGTTGGTTGCTCCCGCTGCGTGGGCAGGTAAGTTTGGCGAGCGCGCCACTTTTTTCATTTTTGAGCAAACAATTGGCGAGTACTATTTCGCCATTTTCGCTTATTCGCAAGCGAGTGCAATTAGTACAGCGCTTAGCAAGACTTGAATATGATTACGCGGCAGCACTTTCCAAAATCAGCGAACTGGAGCGAGAGGCACAAGAAACGGCTGCGTTACGAGCTATTTTGAGCAAGTCTACGATTACTACAGATCAAATAATTACCGCCGCCCGGATCTCGTATGCACAACCAGAAATTTCAGCAGGGCGCATGCAGGGAGTGCAAGAAAATATGTTGGTGCTTGCGGCACAAACAGTTGTTGGGAGAGTGCGAAGAGTTGAATCAAACAGAGCTACGGTTGGATTGCTGACAGATCAGCGCGAAAAATCGATTATTGCGGTGACCGACTCTGGCGTGCAGGGCTTAATTGTCGGCGATGGACAATCAGTTTTCCTCGGTCTTGTGCCGCAAGATAAAGCAATTACTCCTGGAGAAAAAGTTGTCACTGTCGGCCAGGAGAATGTACCTGCCGGATTATTTATAGGTACAGTCGTAGAAGTAATTGGTGATCCAGCTGAGCCAACCAAACAAGTTCGTCTTGAACAATATGTATCATTTTTTACTGCACCGTTGGTAACGGTGAGATAGCAAATTATGGAACAGTTTCGCAGTATTCTCAGATTTTTGTTTCAATTGGGCACCGTACTTTGTTTGCTCCTGTTGGAGTATCCACTGGGAGCTCCGTTGTTGACAGTGACGTTGTGCATTCTCTGGTTTTCTGGCAGAAGCTGGTGGCCGAGATTTTCTATAAGCGTCATGCTGTCACTTGCTATCGCACTTGTTTTTTCTTTTTCTTGGTTGGGTGCGTTCGGATTCTTTTTGGTTAGTTTTTGGGTAGTACGAAAAAGTCAAAGTCAGGGTTGGCCACAAGTTCTTATAGGATTATTTATTCTGGTTTTTGCAACTGTGATAACCGACCGAGTCAGCAGCATTGCGTTTTGGCAGATAGTAGTAACGCTGGGCGTCATCACAGTTTTTTCGAAATCTAGTCGTCGACAATTGCGCCAGCTTTGGCAACAACGCAAGTCGCACCGTGTACAACTATGAAACAACAAAACGCCGTATCGTCTGCAAAGTACCGAATGTTGGTGGGAACGATAGTGTTTGTTTTTTCTTTGCTAAGTTTGCGCTTGATTGATTTGCAGTTGGTACGAGGACAAGAATTTTTCGAACGAGCAGAGGACAATAAGTCATTTCAGGAGGTGATCGCGCGGCGCCGTGGCGTGATTTTGGATCGCTACCAAGAGCCAATTGCGTTTAATGAACCGACTTATTTTTTGCGTGATGCTACCAAGCTTTTTTCCGAATCGACACGTATTTCGCCACAAGCTGCACTTGAAAATGCAGCGGCCGCAACGGCATCGACAGAGCTCGTCGTCGGTATGCAGCGCTCGTATCCGTTTGGCGCGACACTCGCTCACGTGTTGGGGTATACCAGCGGAGTTTCAGTCGAAAATTTACAAGCAGACAGAACATTATTACCGAGCGACTCGATTGGAAAGTTTGGTTTGGAGCGTAATTTTGAAATGTTGCTGCGTGGTGAGCCGGGCGCAATGCAGTACACGGTGGATGCGCGTGGGAGGCGACTGGCAGTAGAGAAACAACTTGACGGCACTTCTGGACAAACACTCAAGACCTCACTTGATCCATATCTCTCGAGCATAGCTGCCAAACTGATGGGAGATTTGCAAGGCAGCGTTATTATCAGTGATCCAAAAACAGGGCAGATTCTCACACTGTTGAGCTCTCCAAGTTTTGATGCCAATCTGATGACAAAAACTGCACTTGATCGAGACGAAGAACGACAGCGACAAGAAGCAGTGCGTTCGGTTCTATCACATCCAAAGAACTTGTTTTTTAACCGGGCAATTGCTGGCGCGTATCCGCCTGGCTCAGTATTTAAGCTTGTGACTGCGATTGCTGGCGTTGAGTCGGAAGCCATCACAGCAGATACAACGGTGGAAGATACTGGCGTCTTAACTGTCAATGATTTTGATTTTGCCAACTGGTATTACACGCAGTACGGTAGAACTGAAGGCGTTATCTCACTCCAGCGAGCAATTGCGCGGAGTAACGATATCTTTTTTTATAAAACTGCAGAAGCAATTGGTCCAGACCGTTTAGCGGAATTTGCACGACTGTTTGGTTTTGGTAAGCAAAGTAATATAGAGCTGGGTGGCGAGGCAACAGGGCTCGTGCCAGATCCAGAGTGGAAGGAACAGACTTTGGGTGAGCGTTGGTTTTTGGGGAATACATATCACTTTGGAATTGGACAAGGTTTGTTGCTTGTGACACCCTTGCAAGTATCGCAAATGACCTCGAGTATTGCCAACAAAGCGACGCACTGTCCAGCCACGGTTCTTGGGGTTCTTCAGCAGTGCGAGGGTTTGGGAGTAGCCCAATCGACGCTCGACGTTGTTGTCGCCGGCATGCTCGATGCGTGCAGTACTGGAGGCACTGGGTATCCACTATTTCCCTACAACGAACAACACCGTGTCGCTGGAGTCGGTCCGTATGAGGCGATTCGTCTCGGTGCAATTGCATGTAAGACTGGAACGGCAGAGTTTGGTGGCAACGATATCCGTGGGCATAAGGCAACTCACGCCTGGTTCACTTCGATCGTTGGCACCAAGCCAATTTTAGACGCTTTAGCAGTCGAAACACCAATTGCAACAAGCTCAGCAGAGCTTTCGCCTGAGGCAACCTGGCACAAAGTATGGAAACAACAGGTGCTCAGGCACGGCTTGCCAGAAACCCTTGCTTTTACGATCTTGGTCGAGAGTGACGAAGTCGAGCCATTCCGTGAGGGGAGTGTGGATGCCGCACCGATTGTGGCGAAGCTGTTGAAATGGATGGAGATGGGTAAGATAGATAATTAAAAAAGCTTTTTTCGCTCCCCATCCCAAAAATTACTCCGCCGACAAAGGAGCTGTTTGGCCTGTTCTGGGTGTGCCATCAACTTTTCAATTGCGATTTCTAGGAGTAATGTATTCTGAGACCCTTTGACTAAAAGAACATCATCTGGTCGTAAGTACTTATCGAGTTTTTCAGCTGCATCAACCGCGCTACTACAGACAAAAGCTGGTTTATGGGCCTTTTCAAAGAGTGGCAGGACGTGCGCGTGCATGGCTGGACCAACCAGAAAGACTACATCACATACTTCGGCGGCAACTTTGCCAGCTTGCTCGTGTTCGCTCGGACTGGCACTGCCGAGCTCTCGAATATCTCCGAGTAGCGCGAGCTTTCGTTTGCCTGGCATATCACGTAGGAGGTGCAAAAAATCAATGAGTGGCTCGGGCGATGAATTGTACGAACTATCGAGGATAGTGGTGTTGTGTTTGCCTTGGATGAGACTGGCCCTGCCAGGTGGCAGGGAAAAGTTTTTTTCGAGCGCTGCGCAAGCAGCCTCAAGTGTGAGATTGGAGCGCAGCCCAACGCAGAGTGCGGCCGCAAAGCTCATGCCAAAGTGCACTGGTAAGAGGTATTTGGTGAAGTTGACGCTGCCCACTGCTTCGCTGGTTCGAAAAGAAAAGGTGGTGCCGTTGCTGTCATGGATGGTTTCTAGGAGTTGGACAGTCGCGGTTTCACTGGTGCCAAAGGTGAGGGCTGTCGCCTTCGTTTTTTTTGCCAAGTTCATGATTAGTGGCTCGTCTGCATTGAGGATTGCAGTCCCGCTGCTCGGGAGCGTTGTGATCAATTTGCCTTTTTCAGTGGCGATGGCTGCGAGGACGTTTGTTCGATTCGGCACGACGTTATGCATCTGCAACCAGGACTCGAAGTATTGCCCGTGTACCGTATTGACCGCCGTAAAAATACCAATTTCTGGTTGAACGATAGTCAGGAGGTACGACATATTTTTTGGCGGTGTTGGGCCGTCGATGCCGAGTTCTACGACGTAGGTATCGGCGGAACTTGCGGGACGAAAGAGAGCAGGAAGAGCTGTCACGGCAAGTCGTAACCAATCTTTGATCGAGTACGATTTTGGATACAGCCCTAAAATATTGAGCGGAATACCGCTTTCGGAGTTGGCTTTTTCGCTGGTTTTTACTTGGCGAACGTCTGCTAAAACAGCCGCAACCGCTTCCATAGTGCTGGTTTTGCCAGCAGATCCAGTGATGCCGATGATTTGTGGTTGCCAACGAGCAAGCTTGGCACGAGCCAGAAGGCGGAAGTACTGCAGGAGAAGTATTCCGAGGTATTTCTTCATGGCGTTTTCATTGTACTACGCTCCAGGTCATGTTCTGCGCGTATCTTGATCTCAGTATGACAACAGAATCAGTAGCAGAAAATCTCGTTGCACTGAGTGCAGTGCCTGGAATTGGTAGAAGAACGCTCGCGCGCATCTATTATCACCGAAGGAAACACCGTTGGTTTTGGGCAGATTTTTGGGTATTGAAAGTGTCAATTATCGAAAAAATACCACTTGCTGAAAAAGTTGTTTTGGCAATCCAAAATTGGAAAAGAGAGCACGAAATAGGGGATTTTTATGCAGTTTTACAAAAAAAGAATATTCGGGTAATCACTATAGGTTCTAAAGAGTATCCACAATTATTGGCTCAGAGCGAGTATCCGCCGGTGCTATTGTTTGCCAAAGGTGCTGTACTCGACCCGTGTCCCCAGCTTCCCATCGCGGTGGTAGGCACGCGCCAGGTTACGAGCTATGGTCGGGCAGTCACGACGGAGATCACCAAGCAACTTTGTCAAGTCGGTGCAACCATAGTTTCCGGCTGTATGTATGGGGTCGATACGGTGGCACACCAGGCGGCGCTTGCAGAGAAAGCACGGACAATCGCAGTCCTTGGTTTTGGCTTTGACCATGTTTATCCCGCCGAACAGTTGCCGGTATTTGACGCTATTCTCGCCAGTGGTGGCACGATTCTAAGCGAGTATGTGCCAGACACCGGGCCAAAGAAGGGGAATTTTATCGCCCGTAACAGTATTGTGGCGGGGATGAGTAGGGCAGTGGTGGTAACAGAGGCAGCCAAGCGAAGTGGCAGTCACACGACAGCGCAATTTGCGCTCGAGTCGGGTCGATCGGTTTGTGCGGTGCCGGGGCCGATCTATAGTCCGTACTCAGAGGGAACCAAGTGGTTGGTCAACGAAGGCGCAGTTTTGGTGACTTCAGCAGACGATATTTTGAGTGAACTTGGTATTGATAGCACTGGAGCAGGAGTAGGTTCACGGTCGACCAAACCAGAATTGCAGGAGCCACTCGAGCAAGAAATTATTGCTATCCTCCAGACTGGTCCGCAGCGAAGCGAAGCGTTATTTGAGCGACTTTCTTGTTCGTTTGCGGAGTATCAAGCATGTCTTACGAAGCTCGAACTCAGCGGTTACCTCGAGCGAAATGGAGAGCAGATTGCTATCTGTTATTAGTCATGTGTACAGTGGTGTAGTATAGTCACCGGTATAATTTATGCAGTTAATCATTGTTGAATCACCAACTAAAGCGCGCAAACTCTCGGGATACCTCGGGAAAGGATATGAAGTTTTGGCATCAGTTGGCCATGTTCGCGATTTGCCAAAAGCGGAAATGGGTGTCGACACAGAAGCAAATTTTGAGCCAAAATACGTCGTTTCCAAAGATAAGACCAAGGTCTTGTCACAACTGAAAGAACAGGCAGCCAAGGCAGATACTATTATTCTCGCCACTGACCCTGATCGCGAAGGGGAAGCAATTGCTTGGCATGTGCAAGAAATTTTGCTCGAAAGTCTCAAAAAGAAAAAGTTAACTCCCAAGTTTCAACGTGCGAGTTTTTATGAAATCACTAAATCGGCAGTATTAGCCGCAATCAAAGATCCCGTCTCAGTCAACATGGACTTGGTGAACGCGCAGCAGGCGCGCCGAATCGTTGATCGCTTGGTCGGGTATGAGGTTTCGCCAGTGTTGTGGCGCAAAATTCGCCGCGGTCTCTCAGCAGGTCGTGTGCAGTCGGTAGCGTTGCTCTTGATCGTCGAGCGTGAGAAGGAAATCGCTGCCTTCAAACCAGACGAGTATTGGGAAGTTGACGTAGAGTTGGCGCTCGCGAGCGAGAGCCAGCACATTATTGCGCGTGTGACGACTATTAACGGTGAGAAATACGAGCCAAAAACTGCAGCTGACACGACAGCGCTTGTTGCAGCTATCCCAACCGGTGCATACAAGGTGACAGAGCTCGATAAAAAGGCACGAAAAACTTCGAGTTACCCGCCATTTTCTACTTCTACTCTCCAGCAAGGTGCAGCAAATCGACTTGGTTGGAGCAGTAAGCAGACAATGCGGATTGCACAACAACTCTACGAAGAAGGTCTGATCACCTACCATAGAACAGACTCATTTAACTTATCGACCCAAGCGCTAGGAATGGCCAGAGAGTACCTTAGCAAAATTTTTTCGCCAGAGTATTTGCCGGCACAGCCACGCATTTTTCACTCCAAAAGCAAGAACGCCCAAGAGGCGCATGAAGCTATTCGCGTGACCGATGTGTCTAAAACTGCCAAAGATATCCTCGGTGGTCGTATAACCGAGCAACACGTCAAGCTCTACGACCTGATCTGGCGCCGATTCTTGGCTAGTCAAATGAGCGAAGCAATTTATGACCAAACAAGCGTCACTATTTCGCTTACGCCAGAGAAGAAATCTGCTGGTCTGAGTGAAGCAGTGCTCAAAACCTCGGGATCTATTCTCAAGTTTCCTGGTTGGCGTGCACTTTTGCCTGCTGGTGATGATTCGCCGTTGCCAAATATGATCGTGAACGAAGATCTACAATATCAGCAGCACACCGCAGAGCAGAAGTTTACCCAGCCACCTGCGCGTTATAATGACGCTTCGCTCGTCAAGGAACTCGAAAAGCGAGGGATTGGCCGACCGAGTACCTACGCCAGTATTATCTCGGTTATTGTCGATCGTGGCTATGTAGAGCGGGTTACCAAACGTTTCTTCGCGAGTCCCATCGGGATTACCGTTGCAGATTTTCTCCAACTGCATTTTCCAGTTTTCATGGAATATGAATTTACTGCCGAGATGGAAGAAGATCTTGATCGTATTTCCAGAGGAGAAAAAGAGTGGCGTAAGGTAGTCGGTGCGTTTTATACACCATTTCATAAACGGATTGCCGAAGTCACCGATTCCGCCGATCGCGTCCAAGTTCCCGTCGAGAAAACTGGTGAGATTTGCCCAGACTGTGGTGCGACCGAGCACGGCGAGATTGTCATTCGCAGTGGCCGATTTGGCAAGTTCAAGAGTTGCAGTCGATTCCCAGAGTGTAAGTTTACGCAAAATATTGTCGAAAAAGTCGAAGGCGTTATTTGCCCATTGTGCCAGAAGGGCGAGGTTGTTATCAAAAATTCTCGTTGGGGCAAGTCATTTTTCGGTTGCAGCACTTATCCCAAATGTGATTGGGCGAGTTGGAAAAAGCCAGAAGTTGGTGAGATCATGACAAAAGAAGAATGGGCGGTGCAACAAGCGACTAGAGCAGAGCGACGCGCTAAGTTTGCAAAAAATAAACCAGTTGAAAAGAAAAAGCCAGTGAAGAAAAAAGCAGCACCCAAAAAAGCATGAACGTAACGCTCTTTGGTGGCGCGTTTGATCCGCCACATCTTGGGCATCAAGCAATTGCTATCGAGTTGGTAGCACAGCAGTTGGCAGACGAAGTTTGGTTTTTGCCTGTTAAGATGCATGCATTTGAAAAAGATTTGAGCAGCGAGGTGCACCGATTGGCAATGTTGGAGTTGCTGCAAATTCCGCACACTCGCGTCGAACTAGCAGAGCTAGAACAAACAACAACCAACTATACGTACCAAACGTTGACAGCGTTGGCGGCAAAGTATCCCGAGCACACCTTTAATTTTGTCATAGGCTCTGACAATCTTAAAAAGTTTCACCTCTGGGATGAGTACCAGAAATTGATCACAGAATTTCCTTTTTTCGTCTATCCGCGCGCCGGTTATCTGCTCGATCCGTTATATCGAAATATGAAGGTTATTCCAAAAGTGCAACCAGTTCTGGTGTCGTCGACGCAAGTGCGCGAATGCGTCGCCGCTGGTAAATCAATTTCAGACCTAGTGCATCCATTTGTCGAGCGGTATATTCAAAACAACAACCTCTATGTCAAAAGAACTTAAGCAGATAACCGATTTTATTCGCCAGACATTCACTCGTCAAAAAAAAGAAAAAGCAGTCATTGCCGTTTCTGGGGGAATTGACTCTGCAGTGTCACTCACCTTGGCGGTAAAAGCACTTGGTGCAGAGAACGTGTTTCCACTTTTTCTCCCGTACGATAAGCAATTATTCATTGACAGCGAGATCATTTCTGCCTGGAATGACATACCAATCGAGAATACTCAGACAACCAATATCCACTCGATGGTGCAAGCGATTGCAAAGACGTTGGGCGCAGAAGAGCAATTGAGTCTCGGCAATATTATGGCTCGCGTGCGCATGATCGCGGTGTACGAACGAGCACGGCAGCTCGACGCATTAGTGATCGGCACCGAGAATAAGTCGGAAAAATACTTGGGTTACTTTACGCGCTTTGGAGATGAGGCGAGTGACTTGGAGCCATTGCAGCATTTGTACAAAACACAGGTTCGTGAGCTGGCGGAGTTTTTGGAGTTGCCCAAAATATTTTCGCAAAAAGCGCCGACTGCAGGGCTTTGGCAGGGGCAGACTGATGAGGAAGAATTGGGTTTTAGCTACGAGGTAGCAGACAAGGTGCTCATCGAATTAATTGATAAAAAGATTACGGCAAAAAATATTGTAATTCCAGATATTACACCTGAGTTAGTTCAGAAGGTTGCCAAGAGAGTGGCAAGCCAGCGGTTTAAGTTGGAGGTGCCGTATACTATTATTTCTCAAAAATAATATGCACACTCCCGACCTCCAATATCGCGATCGTCTCAAGCTCATCCTCAATGAGGGCACTCGGGTAAAATCCCAGACAGGCACTGATACCATTAGCTACGTTGGTTTGCCGCCGATGCACTTCAAACTGGCCAACGGTTTTCCGATTATTACCGAGCGTAATATGGCGCCCAAGGTAAGTGATCGACTCCCCGTGACGATTTGGCGCCAGGCGATTGGTGAGATTCTTGCCTTTATCAACGGTGCCCGTACACAAGCGGAGCTCGAATCTTTTGGTGTTACTTGGTGGTCATCTTGGGTGACAGAAGCCAAGTGCCACAAACGTGGACTCGAAACTGGCGACTTAGGTCCTGGCTCATATGGGGCTGCTTTCCATGATTTTCCAACCAGTGAAGGTGAGACGTACAACCAGTTCAAAAATATCGTTGAACAGATCCGCGAATTACCGCATTTAAAAACGCATTTTATCTCTCCTTGGATCCCGCAATACACCATTCGGGGCAAAGGTAAGCAGCAAAAGGTAGTAGTTTGTCCTTGTCATGGCTGGGTGCATTTCTTGGTGCACGGCAATAAGCTGATTTTGCATATGTTCCAGCGTTCTGGGGACTTACCAATAGGTGTGCCGAGCAACATGGTACAGTATGCGGCGCTCCTCATGATGGTAGCGCAGGTTACTGGGCTCGAACCCTATGAGTATGTCCACACTATTTCTGACGCGCACATTTATGTCGATCAAGTGCTAGCGGTCAAAACCATGCTGGAGCGCGAGCCAATTGCCTATCCGACCATGAAATTAACGCGAAAAACAGATGATTTGTTTGCTTTTCGTGCTACGGACTTTGAACTAGTAGATTACAATCCACATCCTGGTATTAAGGGTATTCCAGTAGCGATTTAACCATATGTCAAAAGCAAACGACACTACTTTAATTGATATTTCCAACGCGCGCTACGACGATCAACGCGAACATATGGAGCGCATTTTGGCAGCGGGGCATTGTCCGTTTTGTCTAGAAAACTTGCAGCTATATCACAAATCCCCGATAGAACAAAGCTCGAAGTACTGGGTGCTGACGCCAAACGCTTGGCCGTATAAACACACTAAGGTGCATTATTTGGCGATTCTCAAGCGCCATGCCGAAAATTTATACGACCTAACGCCCGAGGAAGGGGCAGACCTGTTTGCGTTATTTGCCAAGGTGCAAAAGGAGCAGAATATTCCTGGTGGGGCCGTGACTATGCGATTTGGTGATACTCGTTACTCGGCGGGCACGGTCAAGCATGTGCACGCACACTTTTTGGTGCCAGATTTGGATGATCTGGAATATGAGCCAGTGCGGTTTAAGATTGGGGCGGATAAAGGTTAAGTGTAGACGTTTTTGCGGTGGCGGACACGAAGAACAATAGCTATATTTTCAACGTCATCCAAATCAAAAATTACTCGGTAATTACCAACTCGCCAACGATATGTTCCAATCCGGTGATTGACCAATTTTTTTGCGTACTCAAGGGGGTTTTGTGCAAACGTTTTAAATTTATTCAAGAGTCTTTTTTTGGTTACGCTATCGAGTTTTTCTATATCTTTTCGTGCAGATTTTGTGAAGATTAGCTTGTACACCTTTATAGCTCTGAGAAAACCTCATCCATACTGAAAATTTCACCATTCTCGTATTCCTGACGAGCCGTTTTGATGCTGTCAACGTAAGACTTATCTGCAAGCTCAAGCAACTCTTCAAACAGATCAATGTTAACGAGAGCAGACGTAAGTTTGCCACGCTTGCTCACGAGTAAAAAGTCTCGGATATTTTCAACCAGATCTAAATTGGATGAAAGATTGTTTCGTAGTGTTGTAGCGGTAGCGTATTTCATACATTTGAATTGTACATTTCAAATGTATAAAGAACAAGGCTAAATTCAAGATTTGGCCGGATAAAAAGTAATAGCTCCGAGTTTTTCGAGTGCCTCAGGAAATAATTGTATTTCAGTCGCATGTCTTGCAAACTTAATCGATGTGGAATTGCTATGGATGCCATCGAGTCTAAGTGCTTTTGCATAAGTTACAGGATCAGAACCAATTTGTTGAGCAGCCCGAGTTATTGCTTTGAGATGAATCAAGTTTCCCAGAATCAAGAAGTTGCTGCGGTGCCATAGAGTGATGATACAGAAAACTACCAGGTACCAATGTGTGCTCAGGAATATTCAAACCAGTTTCAGATTCTGCAGGTTGTGGATATTCATTGTTTGGAGAAAGAGACAATGGGTTATTAGGTTAGATTAATAATTTCCACCCCCGCACTTTTGAGCACCCGCTCGCCATCGAGCACGGTGTAGCCATGTTGGAAGTACACTTTTGAAAAACCGGCCGCAGCAATCAATTTTGCACAAGTTGGACAAGGAAAGTCGGTCACATACAGCTCACAACCAGCCAATGAAGTTCCGGTATTTGCAGCTTCTCCAATTACCTTTGCTTCGGCGTGAATTGCGGTAGTCAATTCAATTTCTTCGCCCTTATGAAAGTGTGCTCGCGGATCTCCCTCTGCATACGATTGCTGTTCATCGGGCAAGTGCGTGTTATGCGCTTTTGCCAAAATTTTGCCTGCTCGAACAGCAACTGCGCCAACTTGTCGCCACCAGTCGCTGCTTTTCAAGCCTTCAAGCCGCGCGACGTCCATCAGCTTGTCAGGGTGTGGTTTGTTGCGTTCTAAGATTTTCTCCTTGTCCCAGCGCAGAAAAATATTCGAAGTTTTGACTTGATTTTTTGGCAAGTATTTTGCTACAAACTGAGTAGTGACGAGCTCATCGGGAATGGCGAGGGGAGTCAGTTCGGCCGCAAGTTCAGCAACAACTTTTTCATCAAGAATTTTAACCGTTTTGAAAATATTCCAACTGGTGATGGCCGCAACTATTTTTTCTTCTGGTAATGCGCGAATTTCTTTGTGTGAAGGGGTGAATTCTTTTGCACTATCACCAGGCAAAAGAACGAGCGTATCAGCGTTTGGAAATGAATTGAAAAACTCTAGATAGCCGCGGTGCAAAACGGGAATGTAGGCGAGTAGTGTCATAGGAGTTACTCCGTTTTGAGTTCGCTGAGCACTTCTTCGATTGCTTTGATCAGTTTGGTCGAAAGCGTTTTTTCAATTTTTTTGGCGGCGCCGACTTGGACGAGACGCAACTTTGCACTAGTGGAAGTAGTGGCCATTGGTTCGAGCACAACTACTTTTTTGCAGTACTGCTTGAGTTCGGCTAACTCTGCATCGTTGTATGTTTTGGTAGTTGCGATTAAGACGTCGGGACAGACAAGCTTGATGAGTTCCCAGCGCCCTGCGCATTCTGGTTTAAGTACGACATGATCGACTGACCGCAGGTGACTGAGCATTTCTTGCCGTTCATCCTCGGGAACAATTGGCCGATCTGGGCCTTTGCGGGCGCGAACCTTGGCATCGCTATCAACGCCGACGATCAAGACATCACCTTGCGATTTAGCTTCTTCGAGATAGCGTGCATGGCCGATGTGGAGCATGTCAAACGTGCCTTGCGTCAAAACAATTCTTTTATTTTGCTTGCGGTATTGTGCAGTGAGTTCAGGCAAATTTTCGTAGGTGAGTGTGGAAGCGACTGTCATATATTGGAGAATAGCTGCTCGAGGGGTTCTAGCTCCGACTCTATAGTAAAAGTAAGGCGGCACGGTGTAATCGTGGCCTTGCTTTTGTTATTAAATTTAGTATCGCAATCTGGCAAAGATTCTGTCGCTTTGTGACTGAGTACATATTCGAACGAACCATCTGTAATGATTTGATGATTTTTCCAGTAGTCACCAGGACCAGTTGGAACAACGTAGAGTTGATTGACTGGCTCTGTTGGAAAGTTGACGTTCCAGAAACTGCCGGGCTGAAAGGTATAGGCGAGTGCTTTTTCGATGATATTTCGGATCAACACACCGGGATATTCGAGTAACTGCAAGTTGAATGCAGCATTCTGTTCGTGGTTTTTGAACAGTACAGAATCTGGACTATTCAGCGAAAATGCGATGCCGGGAGTTGCGCGAGACTGAGCGGCGGTGACGACGGCAGCAATAGTTCCAGAACGATGTATTGCGTTGCTATTGTTGAATCCGAGGTTAACACCAGAAAGAATGAGGTCTGGCTTACGCTCGAGGCGCTCAAAAGCAAGATAGATGGCATCGGACGGTGTGCCGTCAACCCAGATTGCTTCACAGCCATCGACAATTTCCGTTCCCCAGGTACTTCCTGCAACGCTGAGGCCAGAACCTTGAGCCGATTTCTGATCTTTGGTAGCGATTATGGCAAAGTCTGCGAAGGACTCGACAATGCGTTTTAGCAGAATGATGCCAGGTGCACGAATGGAGTCGTCGCCAGTAATGAGAAAAAACGGACGTTTTGTCATACGGGCTATCTTGCCACACTCTACATAAAAAACAAAGAGGAGCGAATTTTATAAACCAGCTGCAGCTTTGGCGGCGTCAAACTCTGCCTGTGATTTGGCTGAGTTTTCTACAAACCAAGCGGGCGGTGAGTAGCTTGGTTCACTCAGCTGATAGTTGTACTCAACTTTAGCAGCTGGCGCGCTAGTTTTGGCATAGGTTTTGGTTGTAGTGGTTGTTTTTGTTTCACCGTTGACCGTAGTTGTCACCGAAGTAGCACTGCCACCAGTGACGGTGACATTAACATTTTTCTCTCTGCCTTGTGGTTCATCTGCTTCTGCCCAGCGCTCGAGTTTGGAAACGCCGTACTCTGCCAACACCTGGCTGGGGATAAGCACGCGCTCCTTGAGTTCGCCCGTTTGCCAACCGACCGCGAGTGCGCCATCAACCGACAGAAACAAGGCTACTAATAAACCAGTAATGATGCGACTGGCTCGTTCAACGCTCAAGTCAGCATTATGGAAAGGTGACTGCATAGGATTATTTCTTTTCTACTGGATCTGCTTGGAATAGTTGCTGTGTTTCAAAAGCAAATAGACTGGCAACTAAGAGGTTGGGGAAGGTTTGAATTGTGTTGTTGAATCGCTCGACAGTTTTGTTGTATTCCTCGCGATATCGCGCAACCATATTTTCTGTAGACAGTAGGTCGCGATGCAATTCCTGGAAATTTTTGTCTGCTTTTAATTCTGGATAGCTTTCGGTCACAACCATAAGCGAGCGCAAAGTTTGAGTCAACATATTGTCTGCCTGGGCTTTTTCTCCTGCAGTGGCAGATGTATCAAGCGCCGCGCGGGCTTTGGCGACATCGGTAAAGGTATCTTTTTCGTGTTTGGCATAATTTTTGACGAGTTCAACTAGGCTCTGGATGATGGCTGAGCGGCGGTGCAGTTGAATATCAACATCCGAAAAATCAGTTTTGACGCGATTGCGCAGGCGAATAAGTGCGTTAAAAGTGGTCAAAAGATATAAAAGAATTACACCTACAGTGGCAGCAGCGATACTGAGGATTTGAAAGATTGTCATAGGTGTAAATTATAGCACGCCTGCAGGAGGTAGATTTATCTTCTTTGTATGAGTCCAGATAAAATCAGATTTGTTTCCGTAATAAAAAACTTTTTGACATCTTCCCAAACACTATCCACTATTTTGGCTCGCTCTGGTCTAGTTTCGGCGTCATCAAAGTAGACAAGTGATTTGAGTAAGTGTGGCACATCTGTCGTTTGTCGCTGATATTTTTGAATAGTGAAATCTAATACTTTTCGTAACGACCAGTTTTCTAGTTGGCAGATGGTATATAGATCAAAGAAATCGCGTTTCAAGCCTCTGCTGCCAATAGCTTCGAGTTTCATACAGGCAAGGTCACTAATTGATGCAATCTGAAGTGAATTAAATACACTTGTAGGTTCAAGCAAAGTGTAGCCATAGTGAAAGAGGCTAATTTCTGTATCCAGACTACCTCCTTCGGTGATCCAGATGGAGCGCCAAAGCAGTGCCACCAGCTAAGTATGAGTTTGGAGGCAAGAGCGGGCTTAGTATGCCCATGAGCTCTTGAGTCCAGAGCGGAATGTGGGTTGTAAACATGCTAGTTCACTTTTTGGTACTTTATAAAATATTGACCAGATTTCAGTATCCTTTTTTTTCAGGTTGGTTGCAGACTTCAGTACTGAAGTGATATCGTTTTTCGAATAGGTTTTGGTCATCCATTGCCATGCTTCGAGTGAAGCATTTTTTAGTAATGTCTCAATAATGTAGGTTTTGTCTCGCTGTACATCTAACTCAGTTGTCGAGGAGGAGGGAAACAGGTATTGATAGGATTTTGGCAACTGCATACAGATGTATGATAGCAAATTGTGCTAGTATTTACCTATGGCAAACCCCGACCAACTTCCTGGTACGCACAAAACTATCTACGAAGCTAGCTTTGGCGAAATCTTTGTTCGCAATTTTGTGGCAGGCATGGCGCGTACCCTAGGAGGACTATTTTTGTACATCGTGGTTTTATTTTTCCTAGGCAATTTATTTTTGCAGCAGGTCTGGCCGGTACTGCAGCCACAGCTTGAAAGTTTGCGAGCATCAACACAGATGTTGCAAGAGTTGGGCGAACTTACCCAGCCTAGGTAGGGGGAGGAAGTAGGGTTAAGTATTTTGTGCTGCTACTTCTTGGTCAAAAGTACGCAATTGTTGGTCTATAAATGAAGCATCCTCAGGTTTTAACTCTTTGATTATCCCTTGAAGTTTTCTGAGTAAATACTTCCACTCGATAAATCCAATTTTGTCTGTTTGAAGTTTTTTCATTGCCTCTTCACAATAATGAGAAATTTCATCAGACGAAAGTGTTCCTTGTTCTGCTTTTAGCAGTTGAGCTTCGTGCCAATTGTTGAAATTATTGACTTCATCATTTATGACCAGTACGCTGTCCTGAGCGAGATCTACTAGCGGTGCAAGCACGGGGTCAACCTGTGTAACCGGTGTAGTATCGAATCCTTGATGAACGCCATTTACTTGTAGGAATTTCTGCATAATTGGAGTAATTCTTTCAGCAAATGCAATTGCGTCTTGTTCGGTTGCGAGACTATCGTGCTCTGATGCAGCCATAGAACCTGATAAATTTTGTTTATCAACTCTTGTTTGCCATGTATGACGTAGTTCATGAAGAATAGTATTCAGAAGTACATCGTTTCGAAAAGCCATGTTGCTCCAGTTATTTTTTTGCAATGTTTCACCCGGAGTTGCAATCGCGTGATGTGGAATGCTTGAATATACAACTATGTCACCGTTTGAATTGGTAATTCCTCCCACAACATTTCCATAGAAATCCAGATCAGAAATTTGTCCAGATGTTACTAAAATAGAAAATTGAGCTGCTTTGTCTTGCAATCCCAATTCCTCAAATAGCATCGCAAATGCATCTATATCAAGTTGAATGTCAAAGAATCCCATGTCACGAAAAGCTGGAAGCGTAGGGAATCGACCCATTATTTCTCTAACAGAATGATTCTGTGAAGGTTGTGCGGCATTTTCTGCTCTGGCTTGAAGTCGAGTAGCTAGATTATTTGCCACAATGTCAATGTTGTTTCCTATCGCTTCTTGATCGACAATTGGTTCATTTTGAATTGCTGGTTCTTGCATATACTAACTCTATCATAGTATGTAGGGTCTCTCATGTTACACTTACCCCATGCACGTTTTTCTCATTGCCGCCTTGACTGCTGACGGTTTCATTGCCAAAAGCATTGATCAGATCTCAACTCGTTGGACGAGTAGAGAAGATGCTGATTTTTTTGCGGCAAAAACTAAAGAGGCGAGAGTTGTAGTGATGGGTCGCACTACTTTTGAGACAATTGGTAGGCCACTACCAGATAGAAAAACAATAGTCTACACCTCCCATGAACTGACTGGATTTCCCCCAGAGCAAGTAGAAGCAACCCAATTGCCACCAGCCGAATTATTAGCGAAGATAGAAGCCGAAGGATACACGAATGTTGCTATCTGTGGCGGGTCCAAAGTGTATACGAAATGGATGCAATCAGGCCTAATTAACACGCTGTACCTTACTATAGAACCAGTACTTTTTGGCACCGGAATTAGGCTTTTTTCCGAAGAAATCACGACACAGATTCGTCTTACAGAGCGTCATTTGTTATCTGATCAAACCACTGTTTTCGAATACGAGGTTGTCAAATGAAACCAGTGACTGTCGGAATCAAGCGTTTTGATACCAGTTTGCCACTGCCAGAATACAAAACATCGGGTGCGGCGGCTATGGATTTGGTTTCTCGCCTCGAAGTAAAAATTGCTCCACACTCGGTCGGGTACGCACCGCTCAACATTGCACTTGAGCTGCCCGAAGGCTACTGGGCACTGATCGCTGCTCGAAGCAGTTTGCACAAACGGGGATTGCTCTTGGCCAATGGCATTGGCGTGGGAGACCACGATTATCGAGGTGATAACGATGAATACTTGGCTGCTTTGCTCAACTTTACTGACACGCTGGTAGTTGTCGAGCGTGGGGAACGTATCGCACAGTTGATGATCCAACCAGCAATCCGGATTGATTTAGCCGAAAAAGTTTCGTTCAAAAGCGCAGATCGTGGTGGACTCGGGAGTACTGAGCGCTAACTTTATCCATACCTTATCTAGCTTTTCAAGTATTGCTTTGGCACAAGATGTTGTGGTTTAGTTGTTTTTTGGCATATGTCAAATTTTGAACGTCAAAACAGTAACCCAGTCAATCGAGCAAGTTTGTCTAAGGAAGAAGCTGAAAGACATTGGCCACAGGGTCGACCAGAGGCAATTGTTTTTGCTTCAGCAAGTTTACGCAAGGGTTTATTGTTGCATTTATGGTTGCAACTGCTCGGTGGGACAAGCCCAGGAAAAAGTATAACTCCAGATTTTGTTGGAGAGGTACAACTTGATTTTTCAAGTCCTCTTGCTTTTCAGCAGTCTGTTGAGGCTCAAATCCGAAATGGTGATGGCACTGCAATACAATCAGTATTAATTGGCTATTTGTATGGTGTGCCAATTATCCTTGATCCGCAGAATGGAGAAACTAGAAGCAATAACGCCCTAGGAGAGTCAGAAAATAAAATTGCGTCAGTGAGTGAAAGATACGCAGGAAAAGATGTAATTATTTTTGCTTGCGACACCGTTGGGGAAGTCGAAAAAACAAACAACAGTTGGATACGTTTTGGAAAGCCAAGAAATGAACCTGAGTTTGCAGAGAACGTAAAGAGTCTTGGCTCTGAGGTATGGAAGCTTTTTTATCTTTGGGATCATTACTGGAGAAGTGACGGGGCCCCAGTTCCTTTAAAACACACCAATGCATTACTTGTAAAATATGCAGAAAAGAAGGTATCTTCCAACACAACTCTTAGTTTGGAAGTTCCCCATGACTTTGATCGTGTATTTACATTTTTTACTGTATTCTTGGAATCTGGCGGAGGTGGGATATTTCAGCAGCTTATTGATTGGACCAACAATACTCTTGATAAAATTTCAGACTTAGAAATGAAGCGAGCTTTGGCGCAACTACCTGAGGAGCAGCAACCTTGGTATTTGATGTTCGACATTATGGGAGTGCAGGCATGGCAACTTTTGGAGGTGTTGAGCGAAGTAGCAGGCTTGCAGTATACTGATCTAGAAACAGAAAGTGTACATACATGACAAATCAGAAAACTCTCGGCCTCCTCATCACCCTCGAAGGTGGCGAAGGTGGTGGCAAAACCACTCAAATCGTTCGCTTGCGCGACAAACTAACTGCTCTTGGCAAGGATGTAATTGCACTCCGTGAGCCTGGTGGCACAACGGTGAGCGAACAGATTCGTGAGGTAGTCCTCTCGGCCAAAAATGCAGGTATGGCGTATACAACGGAAGTACTGTTATTTCAGGCAGCGCGTGCCCAGATTTATCGTGAAATTGTGTTGCCTTCGCTTGCCGCGGGCAAAGTCGTGCTGATGGATCGTTCACGCGACAGTAGTGTGGTGTACCAAGGTATCGTTCGGGGATTTGGTCGTGAGCTAATCGATCAACTCAATGATATTTCGACCAAAAATACGTTGCCAGCACTAACTATTTTACTGGATGTACCAGTGCCAACAGGACTTGCTCGGGTAGCAGAGGCGGGCAACAATAATCGTATGGAGATGCAGGGGACAGAGTTTCATGAAAAAGTCCGTCAGGCATATTTAGATTTGGCCAAAGCAGATACGACTGGTCGCTGGAAAATTATCGACGCGAGTCAATCACTCGAAGCAGTCGAGGCAGCCATTTGGCAGGCTACTCAAAATATCTTCCCTTGAGCACAAAGAGTAACAATATCGACGCAAGAGCGATTGGTATGAGGTACGCTGCCTGGTTGAGGGAGACTGCCTGACCGGTGAGATAAAAAAGTGGCGCGGTTGTAATCAAGTGTGCTAGATGATAGCCAAGCATAAATTTCCAACGTGGCAGTCTGAGTAGTGGTGCGCCCCAGATGAGGGCGTCTGATAGCATGCCAGTACCAGCTAGTCGTAGCATGAATGACGTTTCGACTTCACGCGTCGGCTTAATTTTGATACTTGCCAATTTTGTCAGAATTTTTTGGCCAAAAATACGTCCGATGATTTTTGTCCCATAGCGCGCGCTGATACTATAAGCAATGTTCGCCGCGACGAAACTACCAGATATATCAATTAAATATGCGGGTAACCAACCGATGACAGGAATGGCGGTGAGGGTAAAGAGGCCACCGGGAACGAGGGGAATGATCAGCCCGAGCATCTTGGCCACAAAAATGGCAGGCAAATAGACGAAGAGGTTGGATTGCAGAAAGGCAATGAGTTCGAGCAACATGTCTGGCATAGTTCTACTTTGTATTCTATAGTATGGCGGTATGTTCAAACTTCCCCGCGCTGTTCGCGAACTCACCGAGACTTTTGAGCGCCTGCCAGGTATCGGGCCGAAGTCTGCCCAGCGTCTGGTTTTTTACCTGTTACACAACCCAGAGCAGAAGTTACAAGAGTTTGCCGATCGACTGACGGCCCTCAAGCGCGAGACGGTCTTGTGCAGTCAGTGTCACACGGTCAGCGAGCACGATCCTTGTAGCATTTGCGACGATCCCAACCGAGACAGAAGTATTTTGTGCGTGGTGGAGCAGCCGTTGGATTTGGTAGCACTCGAACGCTCGGAGTCGTTTAATGGGATTTATCATGTTCTGCATGGCTCGATTGCGCCACTCAATAATATTGGGCCGGACCAGCTTTTTTTACACGACATCGTCAATCGTATGGAGGGAGTTGAGGAGCTGATTTTTGCGACCAACCCGACTATGGAAGGTGAAGCGACAGCGCTGTATATTAAAGAGTTTCTGGAACAGTCAACCAAAGTAGATACGACGACAATTACAATCACGCGCATTGGCCACGGCTTGCCGATTGGGGCTGATATCGAGTATGCCGACGGCGTGACGCTCAAGCGGGCGTTGGAGGGTAGGAGGGGGTTATGACCTTTTTTCTTTGTCTAACTTTTTGTCAAACGTGAGTAGTTCATGGGCGTTTAGTTTTGAATAGGCAAGAAGATAGCTATCTACAAAGTGCAAGCCTTTTTTGTACCATTGCCATAAGTTTGTTATCACTGAGCGTTCCTCAACGACAAGCCATTTTTGTGCAGCAACAGATTCTAGCGCTACAGCCACTTCTTCGGTACTTTTTTTATACACTGATTGCAACACAAAACTTGTTTCTGCCAATACTATTGGTTTGAGAATGAGCTTTATTTTTCCAGACTGAGCTTGTTTGAACCACTCCTTCGCTAGCTCTTGTTGGCTTTTGTTATCTCCTACCAAAAAACGCACTAAAATATTGGTGTCTACCAAGTAGCTTTTCACTCTTGTGCCCATGTAGTTTCAAACTTTTTTCTTGCTTCTTTGAGCTGCTTGTCAGTTAATTTTATATCAGACGCAAGCGATCCCTCAAGCGACCAAAAATCTTTTTTTGGTTTGACTATAATTGTGTCGTCTACCACTTGAATAGTGGCTTTTGCACTCCCAAGTATGCCAAATAGCTCTCGAATAGCTTTTGGAATAGTTAATTGTCCCTGACTAGTAATAGAAACAGTGTTTTGCATTACATTACTTTAACTTAAAAATAATGCAAAGTCAATTAATAGTTTAAAAACTTTGTGCTACCATAGCACCAAGCCTATGATTCTTGTTCAAATTTTGTAGTTCAACCACCCAAACGTAGGGGTGGTTTTTTGTAAAAGGAGGACGCTATGCAGCTCCAGGTTTCATCCAAACATATGGACGTGACGCCGGCTATCCGCGAGTTTGCGCGCAAACAGGCGGGGAAGCTCGTCCGGTTGAGCAAAAAAATCACTGGAGCGCGGCTTTTTCTTGAAACAGTACCAAAAAAACACAACGACCCGCAAGCAAATACAGTCACTTATGAAGTTGAGGTACCGGGTAAAAATGTGGTGGTCACAGCTCATGCGAGAGATCTGTATCAGGCGATTGTGGTGGCGACCAACTCTGCGGCCAGACAGGTACGCAAAGTATTTGAAAAAAGACGAACCATGCGTCGCTAGACGTTTGCTTGCACTCGACTAGCAAATTCAGGTACCATGGTGGTATATGACAGATGACCAACAACAAGATCCACTCAAGGCCCTCGAAGATTTGATTGCCCAGCGTAAAGCGGGAGTAGCGCCACCTCCAGCCGACGCGCCACCTGCAGAACCATCACCGCCACAAATAGATACCGAAGCGATGCGGGCAGAGGCCAAAGCCAAAGATGAGGTTGATATCGCGGCCAAGCGCCAAGAATTTGCAGACCTCAAACAAACCTCGCCACAGGTCCAGGCAGCGACAGAGCAAAAACAGGCGGCAGATGAAGCGCAAACAGAAGCGGACGCATTTACTGATGACTTCCAAATTCGCCAAATTGATCACACGACAATTCCAGATGAGGCTGGGACATGAGCGCACTTGGCCAAAAGCCACCGGCTACTCGCTCGCGCCCAGGTGGCGGATTTAATCAAGGACTCGGGCAATTTAGTGACGAGCACCTCGAAGAAAACGCGAGCCAGGCTAGTGTTCAGCAAAAGCAACTTGCCCAGCAACAAACACAAATAGCTGGCACACCCAATCCGGCACAGAAAAGTACCGGCCAGCAGCCGATACAAGATCGACAGCCACGAGAAGTAGGCACAATTCTCGATGAAACAGTCTTTCGTCCAGTGCAAGATGTGGCCATGGAGCTGATTCGTTTTTTTGATATTGGGACAATTTTGCAAATCAATCCGCAAACAGATACTCCAGAAGAGCAGGCAAAGAAAAAACAGCTCCATGCGCGTTACGAGCAATTGACTCAAGAGCAGCAGCAGGTAGCCCAGCGCAATTTTCAGGAAGCGCAGCAGCGCAAACAGCAACAAGCGGAAGAGGATCTACAGAAAAAACAGCTGGAGGAGCAGCAAAATCAGTCATTTGTTGTGCCGACCTCACCGCAAAAAGGACCAGTTGGTCCTGCCAGTGGCAAGTCGAACAAACAAAATATGATCGCTAAGCTCAATCAGGATCGACAACAGATGAGTCAGGCTCAGGGAGCTGGGTAAGTTTTTTAATGGCGATTAGTAGGAAACGTTAGCATCTTTTGCACTGCTGCATTGTTGTCTACTTCTCCAAAAAGCACAGGCAAGAGTATGCAGAGTATCTGATCCAAAGTGTGGTGAGATTTAAGACTAGCTTCAACCGGAGTTGGAACCTGCTTGCCCGTCTTCACATTGATAATTTCTGTTGGATATTCTGTTTCGGCGATAATCATAACAACTTCTTTTTTCTCGAAGCTGTGGAGATTATACTCCTATCTGGCGCAGGAGCAATTATAGTAGAATAGCCTCATGCGTCTTTTCAATACCCTTTCTCGCAGTGTCGAAGATTTTGTCCCGTTACATGCGCCAAATGTTTCTCTCTATGCCTGCGGCCTGACGGTTTATGATTACACCCACTTGGGGCATTTACGCAAATATACGCTCGATGATGTGCTGGTGCGCACACTCAGACACGCAGGTTTCAAGGTCGAATTTGTCCAAAACATTACTGATGTTGGGCACCTGGTTTCTGACGCTGATACTGGCGAAGACAAGCTCGAGAAGGGTGCCAAAAAATACCACAAGTCTGTCTGGGATATCGCCAAAGAGTTTGAAGCCTATTTTTTCAAAAGCATGGACGGCATGGGCAATCTACGGCCAGATGTTAGTTGCAGAGCGACGGAGCATATTGAGGCCCAGATTGCGCTGGTGCAGAAACTAGAACAAAAAGGGTTTACCTATAAAATTGAGGATGACGGTATGTATTTTGACACCAGCAAATTGCCCGATTATGGCAAGTTGAATCCTCAGGAGCTTTCACAACTTCGCGAAGGGGAACGTATTGGTGTGGTTGTAGGTAAAAAAAACCCGACTGATTTTGCACTGTGGAAATTTGAAAAGCCAGGTGAAGATCGCCAAATGAGTTGGCCGAGCCCCTGGAGTGAGCGAGGTTTTCCCGGCTGGCATATCGAGTGTAGCGCCATGAGCATGCAGTATTTGGGCGAACAAATTGATATCCACACGGGTGGTATTGACCATATTCCTGTACACCATAGCAACGAGATAGCGCAGTCCGAAGCGGCGACTGGCAAGGTGCCATTTGTGCGCTTTTGGGTGCATCACAATCACTTGCAAGTAGATGGGCAGAAGATGAGTAAGTCTTTGGGTAACTTTTTTACGATCGACGATGTTATAGAGCGCAAGTTTAATCCGCGAGCACTTCGTTTGCTATTTTTGCAGGGACAGTATCGAGATCAAATGAATTTTACCTGGGAATCGTTGGTGGCGGTACAGACTGCGTATGATCGGCTGGCGCGGCAGGTGCAAAGTTGGGGGAGCGAAGTGGCACAGTTGAGTCCACAAGCAGAAAAACTGCGTCAGGCATTTTTTGCAGCACTTGCAGATGATTTAAAAACCGCGCAAGCGATTGCGACGCTGTGGGAGATGACAAAGAGTGAATTGCCAGTTGGCGAAAAGTTGCAGTTGTTTCGTGAGTTTGATGCAGTTTTACAGCTGGGCTTCGAGAACATACAGTCAGTTGAGCTATCCGCTGAAATCCAGCAACTGCTGCAAGAGCGAGACAAAGCTCGAGCAGAGAAAAATTGGCAGAAGGCTGATGAACTGCGAGAAAAATTGTCTGATCTTGGGCATATGGTTGCCGACATAAAACTTTAGGAGGTATACTTTTTATATGACAAAACTAACAACAAAACGAAAATTAGTGCTGCCGCGGGAAGGTAAAAAAATCGCTGGTGTTTGCATGGCTTTTGCCAACTATTTTAATATCGACGTGACGCTTGTGCGGATTATCTGGGTGTTTTTGTTGCTGCCTGGTGGTTTACCAGGAATTATTCCCTATTTAATTTGCTGGGCTGTAATACCGAGTGAAAAATAGCATATTTATTGTCCTGTTTGCGATTGCACTGCGCTTGGTACCGATTTGGGGTGGTGCGTTTCCGTTTATGTACGACCACGCGCGCGACAGTTTGGCTATCTGGGAAATGTGGGAGTTACACAAGCCAGCTCTGTTGGGAGCACAGACGAGTATTCCCGGTTTGTACTATGGTCCAGACTGGTATTATCTAGCGCTGCCGTTGAACGTACTTTTGGGCTTTCATCCAATTGCTGGTGTTTTGACCACAATAGTATTGGCAGCGCTCGCGCTCTATTTTGTTGCTCGTACGTTTGATAAAACAACTACTTTGTTATTGGCGACAAGTGTGGGGCTGATCGGCGCACAGCAATCGAGTTGGTCGCCGTATCTGACGAGTATCACCAGTGTAGTTATTCTTGCACTGACACAGCAGTTGAGTCACTCAAAAGGCAACCGGCATTTTTGGTTGGCAGCTGCACTTGTTGGCACGCTCTCACTCAGTTTTCATTTTCAACCGGCCTTCGCTGTTGTACAGTTGCCGCTCGTTTTGTTTGCCTTGAGAGCAGAATTTAAAAAATACACTTGGAAACAATTATTAGTATTGGTAGGAGTATTTGCTGCACCATTTTTGCCACAGGTTTTGTTTGAAGTTCGACATAATTTTCACCAGTCAACGCAATTGTGGCTATTTATTTCTCAGTATGGAGCAGAGTCGGCACGGGTAGGACAGAACACAACTGGTATTGCTCGAGTATTTGAAGTAGGTCGCTATGTGTTTGATAGCGCCACCAGCGCATTTCCATTGCAAGTTCCTTTGGCAGGCTTTGCTTTACTTGGCGTATTTGGTTGGCAACGAAGAAAAAATCGAGCTGCAAAGGAGATTGATGTGGTTCTTGCACTTTCGTTGCTGATGATCATCGGCACATTTTTTCTCTATTTGTTTTTGCCTGCTAAATCGTACTACTTTGTTGGTCTGACTCCGTACTGGGTGTATGTTTTGGCAGTCGTTATTGGCAAATTTCGAGTAAATCAAAAGGTTGTTGTAACTACCATTGGAGTATTGGCGTTATTGCAACTTGGTCTGAGCCAGTCATCGAGACAAAACCTACTGCAAACCTCTAATGCATATGCATCAAAACAAGCGGTGATAGAAAAAATTGCTGAGCTCTCGAGTGGAGAGCCATTTACTGTGTACCACTACATTCCAGAATTATACGATTACACCTATCAGGTTTTGCACTACCGCCAACAACTGGCAAACGCTCAGTACCAACCAGTCGAAATTTCATACGAACCTGGAAAATATTTGTATTTAGATGAGTACTCAACTGCGCAGTGGGTACCGGCGAAAAGTACTGAGCAAAGTAAACACACCTTTTTGGTGGTTGAAGCAGATGACCGAATAGAGCTAGTGATGGCTTGGTGGGAGCGGGTGTCTGTTGGGCAGGAAATAGCGAAGTCATATACAATTAATCCCAACATCACACTTTATGAATACATTTTTCACTGATTGCAGAAATTTTTTCCAGCAACTTTCGGTTAGCCAACGAGTTTTTGTAGTTGGCATTTTTTTGTTTGCCATTGCGGTCAGATTCTATTCAGGTCAAGACAATTATCTCTGGACGTATGACCAGGCTCGTGATGCTTATACGATTCGTTCCATAATCGAAGATCACAACCTTGTGTTGGTTGGGCCACAAACAGAATTTTTTGGTTTGCGACACGGCGTATTGTTTTACTATTTACTTGCTCCTGCGTATTTTTTCTCTCAAGGGGATCCCAACTTGCCAGCGCTGACACTTATTTTTTGGAATCTGACGGCACTGATTCCGTTGACACTTTTGGCATATTCTTGGCGAAAAAGCACAAGAGATGCGCTACTTGTTTTGCTGCTTGCAGCCGCCTCATATCAACTTATTGAGTATTCACGATGGATTAGCAACTTGTCATTTGCGGTGGCTCCGTTGGCGTGGTTTTATTACTTTTTCTGGCGGGTGATCGAACAGCGGAAGCTAGCTGTCGTTGCTGGCTTGTGCCTAGGTCTTGCGATTCAAGGTGAATTTTTTCTTATTTATCTCATTCCGCTGAGCTTGCTGTATCTCTATTTTGTGAAGACACCAGCGCGCACAGCAGCGAGGTTTGGATTTGGTTTACTACTTGGTACCACCACATTTCTTTTGGCAGAACTGAAATTTCAATTTTTGGGAACGAAGACGTTTATTGTCGAATTTCTTGGAGATCATGCGGATAATTTTGTTGCACCAAGTTTTGGTATTACCAAGTATTTAGACCATATAGGTACGACCACGCAACAACTTGTCGGCGGTTTGACTCCAACAATGGGTTTGTACTTCTTTATATTCCTGTTGGTAAGCCTATTGGTCTTTTACAAAAAAGAGCGAAAACAATCGTGGTTGTTATATCTGCTAGCCATCACATTTAGTCATAGTTTGTTGTTTAGCTTTCGCTTTGTAGATGCGGTGTTTGTCAATATTCCTGTCTTATTTCCAATTATTTTATTAGCAGGTATGGCGTTGAGTGCGTGGTTTGATCGCTATCGTTTGCTCACGGTTGGTTTGATCGTGGCGATGTTTGTTACACTTGGCTCACAATTACAATTTGCAAAAATTACGCGCAAGCCGTTTGCAGGCATGCAGCTTGTTCAGTCTGGAATTACTTTTTCTGAGAAGCTTGATCTGGTGCAAACTGCATACCAACTAGCGGGCGATGAGGAGCCATTTAGTTTGAGTGTTTTGGGCAGTCCATATGGGGTCAGTACGGTTTGGGCATCGCTGTTTGAGCAATATCATGCCCGCACTGGTGCCCCGTTGCCTGTTTTGACGGGGTTTTGGGCGAATGGCTATGTTGGGGGAGATATATTGTCCAAAAGTGATCAGCGAACAAGGCGACACATCACAATTATTGAATCGAATTATGACGTTTTAATCGACGAACATACGATTGCCGCATTTTTGGAGAACGAAGAAAAGACATCAGTTTTGTTGGAAGAGCGAGAAATAGCGGGGTTTAAATTGCAGCTGAGAGAACTGCGACCTGGTAGGTGATACAATCACCCCATGGCACTGCAAGTCGGAATCGTCGGATTACCCAACGTCGGAAAATCAACATTATTTAATGCGCTGCTCAAAGAGCAGCTGGCTTTGGCTGCCAATTACCCGTTTGCCACGATAGAACCAAATATTGGAGTCGTGCCTGTACCAGATGCGCGTCTTGAAGTGTTAGCAAAGATTGCCAAAACGACAGTGATTAAACCTGCCACTGTTGAGTTTGTTGATATCGCAGGCTTGGTCAAAGGTGCGTCGCAGGGAGAAGGTCTCGGCAACAAGTTTCTTTCACACATCCGTGAAGCGGCGGTGATTTGTCATGTGTTGCGCGATTTTGATGACGAAAATGTGATTCGCGAGGGTGCCGTTTCGCCAAAAGAAGATTTGCACACTGTGCGACTCGAATTACAGCTGGCAGATTTGGCTACCCTCGAAAAACAGGTAGAGCCAAAAGGTAACGTCGATCGGGCTGCAAAAGAGCGTTGGCAAATTATTACTTGCTTCAAAAACATACTTTCAGATGCTCTTAGTATCAATCAAATTCTACATTCCGAACAAAAAATGGGGGAGTATGGACTCAACCAATTCACACCCGAAACAATCACGATGGTCGCACGCGAGCTTTCGCTCCTGACGGCAAAAGAAGAATTGTATGTTGTCAACGTCAGTGAGTCTGCGCTTGGTGGCGTGGTGAGCGAGGCAACAGCGCAATTTGCCACGGAGCTCGGGGTCAAACCAGAGCGTGTGGTCGTCATGTGCAACCAGATTGAGAGTGAGCTCGCAGTACTCTCAGATGAAGACAGAACGGCCTATTTGGCAGATCTTGGTCTGGAACAAGCTGGTCTCGATAGGTTAATTGCCACAGCCTACAAAGTCCTCAAGTTACAAAGTTTTCTCACTGCTGGCGAAATGGAAGTGCGTGCCTGGACTATTACTCAAGGAACGGCAGCTCGCCAGGCTGCGGGGGTAATTCACACCGATTTTGAGCGCCAGATGATTTCCGCCCGCATTACTGCATACGAAGATTTTGTTGCTTGTGGTGGCTGGAAGGGTGTCAAGGAACTCGGCAAACTGCGCACCGAAGGCCGCGAGTACATCATGCAAGAGGGTGATGTGGTGGAGTTTTTGATTGGGAAGTAGTTCTTACCAGGGGTGTGCTATACTACCACCCATACAAATGCCGTCCTCGTCTTTTGTTTAAGCAACAAGAGAACCAGTAGCTCACGAGGCAGGCCAGACACAGGAGCATACATGTCACTAAAAATCTTACCAAAAAAAGAAATTCGTTCTTACGAGTTGACCTTGTTGTTGCCAGCTGATTTAGCTAGTGACGAGATGGAGGTTGTTCGTGGTGAACTACGTGAGTTGCTCAAGAAAAATAAGGTATCCATCGTCGAAGAAGCAGAGTGGGGACGAAAATATTTGGCTTACACAATTAAATACTTAGGTGTTCGTCACACCGAGGCAAATTATTTGCACTGGACCTTGTCCGCAGCGCCAAAACAAATTTTGAAATTAGAGTTCGAATTGCACAACTATCCTCGAGTGATTCGTCATCTTATGGTAGTCGCAGAAGCAAAAAAGGAAGCAGTTAAGGCGGCGGAGTAGGACGCTACAGTTTATGTCATACTACGAGATATAGTGGATGACAGTAACCGTTTGACGAAAGGAAGATATGGCCACCAGATCACTCAATAAAGTACAGCTAATCGGTAATCTCACTCGAGATCCAAATTTGCGTTATACGCCAAACAGTACGGCAGTGTGTTCTTTTAGCATCGCGACCAATCGTACTTGGGTGCCAGCTGACGGTGGTGAGAAGCAAGAACGAGTCGAGTACCACAACATTGTTGCTTGGTCGAAATTAGCAGATATCTGCGGACAATTACTGCATAAAGGCGACAAAGTTTACGCCGAAGGCAGAATGCAAACACGAGATTGGAAGGGCGAAGACGGCGTCGAGCGCAAGACCACCGAGATTGTTTTAGAGAACATGTTACTCCTGCAGTCACGATCTGGCGGTGCACAACAAAGTAGCTCTGCTGAGAGTTATGGTGAAGAAGAATCAGAATTCGCTGCTGAGCCAGCGCCAGCTGCAAAGAAAACGAGTGCTAAAAAAGTAAAAGAAGAAGCACCAATCGAAACAATGAGTGCTGAAGACATCGCAGACGATGTCCCATTTTAGTAGGTTAGTAGAGTAAAAAGGAAAATAATATGCAACCAAAACGCAAACCAAGAAAGATAATCCGCAAGCGAACATCGCCAATTGCAGATTCTTTCTCATACAAAGAGGTTGATGTATTGCGACAATGTTTGTCTGAGCAGGGTGCTATTTTGACACGACCAGAGACTGGTTTGTCACAAAAAATGCAACGCAGAATGACAATCGCAGTCAAACGAGCACGTCATTTGGCCATGTTGCCATTTACGCAGACTCTGTAATTCTCCTAGTTCTCAAGCAAGTACTTCCAAGTACAATAGTGAGACTTATGATGGTTTCACTGAAATTTATTGCTCGACTTCTTACCACGCTAGTATTAGTGGTACTGGGAGCGGCTTTGCAGTTTCAATGGAATGTTGTTGGTCGGTTTGTGAGCAATGAACGTGTGCGTCAAACGATTTCTACCACCAAGCTTGGTTCATTGGTTAATACCGATTTACCCGCAAATGTGGGAAAGGTGGACTTTTCTCCCTTTTGGGAAGCGTGGAATTTACTCGAAGCAGATTATCTTGAAACAGATAAAATTGATCCAAAAGTAATGACTGATGGTGCGATTGCAGGCATGACTGCTTCGCTCGGTGATCCTTACACAATGTACCTCAATCCAAAAGATGCCGTGCGCTCAACCGAAGATTTGGCTGGAGCATTTTTTGGCGTTGGTATAGAACTTGGCTATGTTGATGGCACACTTGCCGTTATGTCACCACTTTCGGGGAGTCCTGCAGAAACCGCTGGTGTCAAAGCCGGTGATCTGATCCTGCGCATTAAAGACGACTCAAAGGCAGTTGATGAGACAACGAGCAACATTTCGATTATGGACGCAGTCGATAAAATTCGTGGTCCAGAAGGTACGCCTGTTACTTTGACATTATTTCGCGATAACAATGGCAACGAACCATTTGATGTGACGATCACGCGTGGTGAAATTGTAGTGAAGTCGGTCGAGTTGGACATGGTAGAACAGGGTGGTAAGCGCGTTGTGCACATCAAGCTGTCCCGTTTTGGCGGTAGAACAGATGGAGAGTGGGATGCGATCGTGACAAAAATTCTTGCGGAACGCACGAAAATTGATGGCATTGTGCTCGATGTGCGCAATAATCCTGGCGGCTTCTTTGACGGTGCGATCGCAGTGGCAAGTGACTTCATCAAATCTGGTGTCGTGGTGTCACAACAAGGTCGCTCGAGCAATCAAGACTTCAAAACCCTGGGTACCGCACGTTTAGTTGGCATTCCAATGGTGGTATTGGTAAACCGCGGTAGTGCTTCTGCTTCAGAAATCGTCGCGGGCGCACTCAAAGATCAACTGCAAGTGAAGCTAGTTGGCGAGAAAACCTTTGGTAAAGGAACCGTACAAGATGTTCGCAATCTCAAAAACTCAGGTGTGATGCATATCACGATTGCTCGGTGGGTGATGCCAAATGGTGACTGGATTCATCACGAAGGCATCCCGGTTGATGTCGAAGTGCAAGACGACCAGAAGACGCCAGAAGACGAACAGCTGATGAAGGCTATCGACTCTCTTTAAAAACATTTTTAAACCGTGTATAACTAGTCTGCCCATGCGGTCCACAGAATCTACTCGTTCCTTTTTACTCGGTCTTGCTGTTTCAGTTGTCGTACTTGTTTCGTTTTTTGCCGGCGGTTTGGCAGATAGAGTTTTTGTGATTCGACCACTTGATTGGCTGTCACCTCGTTCTGGCGTGAGCAAGAATGTAGCTGAAAATACAAGCTCTGACCTTGGTCAATTGATTCAAATGGGCAACCAATTGTCTGTTTCAGATGTGGTCGCAGCCGCATCGCAATCCGTTGTCACTGTCTCGATCAAAAAACAACAGCGTGTGTTGACGCCATCAGCCAACTCTATTTTTGGATTGAATTTTGGACAAACGGAGTTGCAAGAAATTCAACAAGATATTGGTACCGGCTTTATTGTTGGGACCAATTTGATCGTAACAAACAAGCATGTAGTCGGTGACGGCAACGCTACCTATAAAGTGATCGATAGCGACGACGTAGAGTACGATGTCACAAAAATGTATCGTGATCCGATCAATGATCTTGCAATTCTTGAAGTGAAGGGCTTGCCAAATGTGGCATTGCCGCTGGGAGATTCAGAACAAATCCGCGTGGGAGAGAGCGTTATTGCAATTGGTACTGCTCTGGGTGAGTTTCGCCACACCGTGACCACTGGTGTTATCTCAGGACTTGGTCGTGGTATCGAGGCGGGTGATGGCTTTTCGAGTCTTGAAACTCTCGAGGGAGTGATCCAAACAGACGCTGCTATTAACCCGGGCAACTCTGGTGGTCCGCTGCTCAATTCCAAAGGTGAAGTGATTGGTGTCAATGTTGCGGTTACGGCGGGGGCGCAGAATATTGGTTTCGCCATTCCTATTAATGTCGTCAAATCTTCGGTACAAAATTTCAACGAAACTGGTCAATTTGACCGTCCATTCCTCGGTGTTTCATATCGTCCAATTAGCGAGCAAGCTGCATTGTTCAACGATGTGCCACAGGGTGCCTATTTGATAGAGGTCACTCCAGGTGATTCGGCAGCAGCAGCTGGTTTACAACCGGGCGATATTATCACGGCAATCGATGGCGAGCTCGTTAAAGACCAGCAACTTGCTGTCGTGCTCAATGATAAACGAGTGGGTGACGTTGTGACAGTTCGTTATTGGCGTGAGAACAATTTTAACGAAGTGCAGATTACACTACAGGCTCCGCAAGTGGTTCCCCAGTAGTGAGTGCGGGGTAGAGTTCCTCGAAGACTGGCAGCAGGTTTCCTTCAAGAATTCCTGAAAGGTTATACCAAGACTGTTTACTGCGATGGTCGGTAATACGATTTTGTGGGTAATTATAGGTGCGAATTTTTTCGGCTCTTTTGGCTCGACCAATGGCGCTACGCGCTGCACCGAGTGTTTCTTGGCGTTTTTCTTCTTCAATCTCCCAGAGTTGGGAGCGCAATAATTCAAGAGCAATTTTGCGATTCTGTTCCTGTTTTTTTTCCTGTCTAGCAGTCGCTACCAGACCGCTGGGTTTGTGGGTAAGGCGAACCGCACTGCTAGTTTTGTTGACCGATTGACCACCGGCACCGCTGGAGCGCATGAATTGCCACTCAAGATCTTCGTCACGAATTTCGATAATGCTGGGTGCCACTTCTGGTAATACAGCAACGGAAGCAGTTGACGTATGGATTCTGCCTTGAGATTCTGTTTCTGGCACGCGCTGCACGCGGTGGACGCCAGACTCAAATTGAAAGGTTTCGAAGGCAGAGAGTGTTTCGCCATTTACCATCACCGAACCACGGATTTTGATAATCAGTTCGTCGATAAAAACGACTGCGAGTTTTTGTGTCTCGCAAAAACGCAGATACATGCGCAAGATATCATTTGCCCAGATTTTTGCTTCGTCGCCACCAGTGCCAGGGCGAATTTCAATAGTGCAAGGACCCTTGGTTGGTTCAGTTGCAATGGAGTCAGAGCTATTATCGCCAAATTGTGCCGCAGCATCTTCGAGCATCTTTTTTTCTGCCGTCAAACGCTCTATTTCTTGGCGGGCCATCTCAGCAAACTCGGGATCGGTTCCCAATGTTTCAGCTTCGGTTATTTTTGTGGTGAGTTCATCTAACTGCGCTTGAAAAGGAGAATCTGACATAACGCTAGTGTAACAGAAGAAAGCTATTGGGCTTTTTGTTGTTTGGCAGCAGAGCGGATAGCAGTCTGCTGATTGCGCAGAATCTCTTGGTAAGATTGCGAAGGACCGTCGTCAACTTTTTTGGTTTTCTTTGCTTTTGGATCAGTTTTAGCCGCTGCCATTTTCTTCAAAAATTTATCGACACGACCCTGACGATCAACGAAGCGAAGTTCGCCGGTAAAAAAGGGATGACATTTATTGCAAATATCGACGGTGAGCTCGGCACTAGTAGAACCAATGACAAACGAGTTGCCACAACTACAGGTTACTTTGCAATCATCGTGCCAGTCGGCGTGAACGTGTTTCATAACGAAAGGAGATTATAACACAAGGGGTGGGAAAGGAAAGCTATTTACAGTTTGTACAATAAGTTGTACAATTTGTACCATGAGTACCATTCAAGCCCTCCCAATATCTCAAGTTCGATCGCAACTTCCTAGTCTTGTCGACGATGTTGCCGTGCTATCTCGCAAAGTGCTCATCACCGTACAAGGCACTGTCCGCGCAGCGCTCGTGAATCCAGATGAGCTTGCGTATCTCGAAGAAACAGTGAGTGTTCTAGCAGATCCTACAACGATGAAAGCGATTGAACAGAGTAAAGAGGACGTGGCGGCAGGCAATGTTACAGACTGGCAGGACATTAAATCAGAGCTTGGTTTGTAGCCATGTACGGTATTCAATTTACCCGTTCGGCTAAGAAGTCATTTTCAAAGATCGCGAAACAAGAACAAGTTCGCATTGCAAAAGCAATAGAAAAATTGGCGGTTGATCCAACTATTGGCAAACCCCTACAGGGAGTGTTGAAAAATCACTGGAGCCTGCGTATTGGAAGCTACCGGGTGATCTATGTAATTTTCAAAGAAAGATTGCTGGTTATAGTTTTTGATGTGGGGCACAGGCGTGAGGTTTACAAAGAGCGTTAGCTAGTTATTTGCTCACCAGTCTCTAAGTTTTTGACCACATAGGTAGCATTTTTCACCTCTTCTTCGCCAACAATCACCGCAAACTTAGCCCCAATTTGACTGGCATACTTGAGTTGTTTGCCAATGCTGGTAGTGCCTGGATACAGCTGGGTGATTTTGCCCTCAGCGCGTAGTTTCTTGGCAATTCCAGCGGAAGCTGTTCGTAGTTCTGGCGAAAATACGGTGACTAGATACTCCAGAGAATTCGTACTGCTTGGAATAAGATCCAGTGTTTTAGCAGCTTCGACGATCCGATCAAAGCCAAGACCAACGCCGACAGCGGGGATGTCAGACCCGCTCAAATTTTCAATCAAATTGTCATAGCGACCGCCACCGCCGCAAGATCCCGCGCCAGATTCTGGCACGATGATTTCAAAAATCATGCCGGTGTAGTAGTCGAGTCCACGCGCGAGGGTGGGGGAAAAGACGAGGGCAGACTTTGGAACACCCAAAGCTACCGTCAGCTCCATGATTGTTTGCAGTTGTGTAGATACTTCGACAGATTGCAGCGCTGTTAGCACAGCTTTGGCATCGCTTGCGCCTAGACCTTTGGCCACTAGCTCTGTTTCGACTTCTGCCGGGGTTTGTTTATCGAGTTTGTCGATAGATTGAATGAGCGAAAAGACGTCGACAGCGTTGTTTGCAAACGGCGAGAGCGAGTTTATGAGCGTTTGTCGATCATTGACGCGAACCTCAATTTTTTTGAAGCCAATCGCTGCCAGGCTCTGATAGCTGCAGGCGAGGATTTCGGCGTCACTGATGGGATCTTTGCTACCAAAAATATCAAAGTCACACTGGGTAAATTCGCGGTAGCGACCCTTTTGTGGTTTGTCAGCCCGGAAAACATTCTGCACTTGGTAGCGGCGAAAGTACTTGGGCAGATCATTTTGATATTGGCTGAGTAAACGGGCGGTAGGTACTGTTTGGTCATACCGCAAGGCCACCTCGCGCTCACCACGATCGGTAAACGAGTAGACCAGTTTGTCGGCTTCATCGCCATACTTACCGAGTAGCAGCGATGCATACTCGAGCGTTGGCGTCTCGACTGGTTCAAAGCCGAAGCGTTCGAACGCTTCGGTCATCTTGCTTTGGACGAAGTCGCGCGCGCGCTTTTCGGCGGGCAGAAAGTCGCGGAAGCCTTTGAGGGTTTGAACTTGTTGGTTTTTCATATATTTTTCTTTCTTATTATAACCTAGATTTATCCCAGCCTAGCTTCGCCTGCCTCAATTTGACGTTTCCATTCGGCAAGTATCTCTGGATCTTCACCTGTTTCTTCCAACTCTTTTATCCACCACGCCATAATTTCACCACGTACCGGTGCGTTTTGGATTCGAAAGCAGTCGTTGGCCATACGAGTTGTGCGATCAGTAATACCACGTTCCTCATCGCTTAAAAATAGTTCCTTACTTTCTTTATTCATATTTTCTTTCATTGACCAAACCAGAGAAGGGGGTCGAAAGCCCAAAAAAAGCTCCCGATTTTGGGAGCGCGTTCTTCTCTGATTTGGTTTGAAATAAGTACTATTTATTTACGAGAAAACACTCCCACTGTATGCAGAGAGTGATGATGGATAGCTAGAATTTTTCGATACGATTGTGTCATCGTCTGGCCATTCTAACAGCCTATAGTGAGAGAGTCAACTTACTGGAGTTTTCCTGCCACTCCGTGTACACTAGCTTTCTATGCCAGAAACAACCATCTGTCCAAAATGTAATTCTCCACTCAGCGAAGCAACTGAGACACCAAATGGTCGTAAGCTCCAACGCTGCAGCAAGGGATCTTGGAATGCAGAAACGCGCCAAACAGAGGGTTGTGATTATGTGCTTTGGCTCGCCGTAGAACCAGAAACACTCGACGAAAAATGTCCTAAGTGCGACGCACCTTTGGTATTACAAGTCACTCGATTTGGCAAAAAGATGAAAAAGTGCAGCACTAATACCTGGGATCCGACGACCAAGACTGCTTCTGGTTGCGACTTTGTAGAGTGGATTAATGGCACCACAGAAGAAACTGATGAAAAATGTCCTGAGTGTGATGAGCCACTGGTGATTTTTACTACCGCCAAAGGCAAGCGCATGAAAAAATGTTCGACCGCAGGTTGGGATCGAGAAACTCGTCAAGCAACTGGTTGTACACACATTGAGTGGCTGAACGCAAGTAAATAAGTTACTTTTTTTCTGCAACGATAGTTAGAAAAAGCGGAAATTCACTTCTGGCTCTATTTTCCATTTTTGCGGCTTTGCCAACACTTTCCTTTGGTGAGGTCCATTCCTCGAGTGCGGTGATGCAAAAATCCAGCTTGGACAAGCATGGAGCTATAGTCATGTAGAGAATGGTGAAATGACCAAGTGACTGCAGAAGATCGTTGCCCAGGATGCATCTCAATGGGAATTTTGAAACTACTTGCATAGCGATTGATCCAGCGATGTTGCAGTTTGGTTTTTTCGTCGATACCCCAGCCAGATTGACGGGGAATGCGAAAACAAGGGTGATTGAGTACGATCACTAGTTTGCCACCTGTTTGGAGTTGTTTGGCTGCGTTTTGTATAGTTCCCTCAGGTTGCTCCATGTTTTGTAGTGCCAAGATGATTGTGGCATGACTGAATTTTTCTTCTGGTTCTTCTAATGGTTTTGTAACATCGCGCACCATAAATGAATAGTTGGGTTTTTTTACTGTGGCCGCCGCCGCTCTAACTAGGCCGGCCGCTGCATCCAAACCGAGATAACGAGCGATAGCGGGAATTTTTTTAGCTAAAATACCCTGACCACAACCGAGGTCGAGTAGGCTGCTGCTTGATTCCAAACTAAGCAGGCGCAACACGCCAGGAATCACGACATGTTCATGAAAGTAGTGTCCATCTGAGCCAACCAGTTTGTTGTACCAAGGAGATACTTGTTGCCAGGAGGTTTGTGTTTTTTGTTTTGGCTGTGGCATATGTGTAGTTATTTTCCCAAAACCTATTATAGTTGATCAAAAAGAATAAAAACTAGCTCTTTCGGATACTTTGATCTAGTGATATGCTTTTTGATATGCCAAAAAACGAAATGCTTAGATTTGTTAGATTATCAATGGAAAATAATCAGGAAAACGATGTCAGAAGAGCTGTAGCTGTTGCGTCTAAGAAGAAGAGAGATGAAGCGAAGCGAGAATCGGAAGTAGAAAAAGAGTCAGAATTTGTCAAATTTTTAGAAACTTTTCTTCAAGTGCTTTCAGATCCTGAGGCAAACATAACTGTAGAAATTTTTCCAGGCGAATCTACTACAAGAGTAGCAATCATTGGATTAAACAAATATCCAGCTGTTGTTCAAGAGTTGGTGGATGAATTTGTTTCGACAATTGGCCAAATAGATCGAACTTTGAGTGTTTCTCAAAATTTCTTTTTACAAATGATGGCATATTTTAGAAAGTCATCTGGGGATGAATCCGAAGCATCCCCCTCTGCAGAAATTGTTGATGGTGTTTATACAGTTAATCTGAGGCAAAACGTGCGCGTGAGTGAAAAACATCCAAGCGAGCTGGCATTTTATCTTAGGGTTGAACAGCGAAAAAATAGCTAGGAAATTGTGATTATTGTATAGCTGACAGCTCCGCGAGGAGTAGTTGCTGTAACAGTTTCGCCAACCGATTTTCCCAAAATAGCAGCCCCGATAGGACTGGTCATGGCGAGCTTGTGTTCTTTTGGATCAGATTCATGTTCGCTGACGATAAGGACAGTTTGCGTGCCCTTGGGTCCGGCGAGTGTGACGATCGAACCAAATTGGACTGTTGAACTTTGTTGTTTTTGTACCACCACGCCTTCATCAAGTAAATGATTGATACGACGTAGTTGTCGGCCAATCGATCCGAGCTCAAACTTGGCATATTTGTACGCGCCATTTTCAGATAAATCTCCCATTTCACGGGCAGTTTTAAGCCGCTTCATCACTTCCACACGTTCTGTTTTAAGCCGAAAGCGATCTTGCTGCAGTTGTTTGTAGGCTTGTGGGGTGAAGGGGATGGGAGGCATTATAGTCCAAGCACTTTTCTGCCATTAATGGTTGCAATTTTGACAAGTTCATCAATGTTAGTAAAACGGGTTCCAGCTGCCAGTACTGAAAGTTCCTGCCACATGTCACCATCACAAAACGGTACCATAAAATCACAGATGTTGTCTGTACCAATGGCGACAGTTATACCTGCCGAAACAAGCTCATCCACGGGAGTGAGAGAATTATGAATTGGCGCAACGTCTTCACGACGAGGGCTATCAATCCAAGCCATTGGGCAAGCAATCATCATAATACCTGCAGCTTTCAATTTTTTATATATTTTTAGGCGATAGGATTTTTTGTGCGCGGCCAGAGAAATGGCATGAATTGCAACGACTTTGTTTTGCATCCCATGCTCAACAGTTTTATTACAAAGAAGCTCTGTCTCTACATCCATTGGCGTATTAAATTGGTCAACATGAACATGAACAAGTTTATTTTGTCGTTTGGCAGTCTGTAATAAGATATCCATGTGTTTGGCGCCAAATCCCGGACCAAAATCTCGCTCATCTCGTTTGGGTAGTCCTCCTATGATATCGACCAGTTCGGCTCCACGATCAAACCAATAACGTGCTTCTTTATTTATCACGCCTTTGAGTGTTTGTGTTGCAAATCGAATTGACAATTCGTTTTTAAACTTTTCCCTTGCACGTAAGCCACCTTTAATTGCTCTGTCCTTGCAAACAGGGTCAACGTCAACAAATGAACCTATGGCATTTACTCCATTGCTGATCATTACCTCAAAAGCTCGACAGAAACGATCATAGTATTCAGTTTCAGATGCATCTTTCTTTACTGCATCTACCAAATCCCACTTTTCTTCGAGAGTGTGGTTGCTGTACATGCCCAGTGAGTCAGGGTTGATAGTAAATGCTCTGTCAACATGAGCGTGTGCGTTGACCCAGCCACCATTTTTTTGAATGGCGGCGAGAATCAATGGTTTGAAAGTAAAGTGGTTGGCTGGCACACTATCCTTTTTTTCTTACTATTAGTCTTTTTTCTAGTTTGTGTATGAGACGTTCAGCAGTTGAGAACTCTGTGACGAGAGGTATATTATTCTTGATTGACCACTCTTGTATTATTGCTTGATCACGTTCGCTATCGGTTGATTGCTTGTTGTAGGGTACGTTGATGATAAGGTCAAAAAGATTTTGGCGCAAAACATCTTCGAGTGAAGGATGCGCACCCTCATACATTTTGTGAAGCAAAATAGATTTTACTTTTTGTTTAGCTAAATATGCGTGCGTATGTTGTGTGGCGTAGAAGTGAAAGCCAAGCTCTCTGAGACTTTTGATAAGTGGTAAAAACTTTTTCTTGTTTTTTTCTTCACCAATTGTTAGGAGTGCAAATCGCTCTTTTGCTTGTGCTAAGCGCATCTGCAATGTGTATATTTCGATAAAGCCCGCTGACGCATTTTGGTTGAACGCTGATGACTTCATAAAGGTAGCGAGTTTTTCGTCAAAGATACTATTAGCAGTCTCGACTGCCACTACTTCTGCCATGCCTTTGAATAATTTAATCGTGACTAGACCCGAAACTTTTTCGTTTATTTTATCGATAAAGGCATTGAGATCATCCATGAGCGGTTCGTACCAAAGTGCTCCATAGCAAAGATATGCCCATTTGGTATCTATTTCTTGCTTAAATTGATTTTCTTCTCTGGTGGAAACATATTTTTCTAGATTAAAATGGGCGTTGATAATAATCTCTGCTGCAGGAGCCTCATAGAGGCCGCGCACCTTCAAGCCTACCAATCTATCTTCGATATGGTGTGCAATACCAATCGCATGTTGAGCTCCAATCTTATTGAGTTGATTAATGATCTCAACAAGATCTAACTGTTTGTTATTGAGTTCAACAGGTAGACCTTTCACAAATTTTAGTTTTACATATTCTGGTTTGTTAAGTGCTTTTTCTGGTGTACGACACACTTGTAAAATTTTTTCAAGCGGAGGGATGAGTGCCGGGTTTTCAATCTCACCACTTTCGCCAGTCACTCCCCACATATTATCGTCATACGAATAGGGGCTATCAATTGTCTGTTTGACTGGAATCTTGTGTTTTTTTGCATACGCGATTTCTTCGTCTCGGCCAAGAGACCACTCACGAACTGGTGCAATTATTTTCATTTCTGGGGCAAGTGTCAAAATTGAACCTTCAATCCGTACTTGATCATTTCCTTTACCCGTAGAGCCGTGCGCAATGCAGTCTGCTCCTTCGGCTCGAGCTATATCTACTGCAAGTTTTGCTAGCAGGGGCCGACCCATTGGAGTCGATAGATAGTAGCGACCTTGATAGTGACTATTGGCTTTAATTCCTTTTGCTAGGTAGTGATAGGCAAACTCTTTTTTAGCATCAATCACAATTGCTTTAACAGCTCCCAACTTTTCCGCTTTGCGTCGAATCGCCTCCAGATCATCTGCCTGTTGCCCAATGTCTATCGTGAGTGCCACTACCTCTGCCTTATATTCGTCTTGGATCCATTTGAGCATGACGCTTGTGTCAAGTCCGCCAGAGTAGAGGAGGACAACTTTTTTAACTTCGCCTTTGTGGCCTTCGTAACTTGAAATTTTTTGGTAAACAGTTTGTTGCATCGTTTCCTTAGTAGCTATTGTTAATACTAGAACGAGAACCACAGAAAAAGACTAAAAAAAATCCCGCCATAAGCGGGATAAAAACCCAATTAATTTCGATATTTTCTCGAAAAAAAGAGGCTTGTAGTAAAAAAAAACTAGTGGCTTGCACTAGGTTCATGAGTGTAATGAAAAGTTGCCAATGATACAAGGGGTGTTTTTAGATTTTAAAAATTCTATTTTCCAAAACAATTTCATCATCTACCCACACCGTCGGCTCACTCACCAAACCATCGATATGAATCGGCACATTATTTTCTCCACCAATTGCGCTGCTATTGCCAAAGGCGACATGTACCGTCCCGAAAGCTTTTTCGGCTTCCAGTAGGTTTTGCGAGATCTTTGCTGCCTTATTTGTGCCAATGCCAATTTCTGCTACAGTCAATCCTTTTTTTCCATATTGAGACAATTTTTGCTGCAAATTTTGTGCCGCCATACCACCCGAAAACTTGGTAGCGATACCGTCGTGAATTTCAATAGTAATCGGTTCATCAAGCACGTCATCGGCAATTGAGCCATCGATGACAAGGGTGCCATTGGTAGTTCCCAACACGGGGGCAAAGAAAACTTCGCCGCTGGGTAAGTTGCCAATTTTGCCCGCTTGCAAAAAGCCAGTTTCGGCTTCCACGCCCGATTGCCGAATAGAGGCAGCTAGATCAGTTCCTTGTGTACTTGTGATGTGCATTTTTTTGCCTGTTTGCAATTTCTTTTTGATCGCGCGACCCAGTGTTTGCAAAGCTTTGTAGTCGGTTTGCAACGCCATTGTGATGTGATCAAACCAAAATCTGCACCTGGCAAACTGAGCGCTCGACCACCACCAAGTAGCGCCTGCTTGTGGTTTGCATGATCGTGATTTGCGCATTTCTAGAACTGTCACGATAACTATGATTTCATTTGGTTTGCAAGCGAGATTAGAATCCAAAAAAGTTTTTGCCAGGCTGGTGAGGTCACTTTGCGTTTTCGTGAGTAGCTGTTTGGAAATATTTGGTTGTGTAAGGTACATAGCTTCTCGGCATTGTAACAAACTTTGTTACAATACAACTTGAGAAACGGGCCGGTAGCTCAGTTGGTAGAGCGCTGCATTCGCATTGCAGAGGTAGAGAGTTCGATCCTCTTCCGGTCCACATGACAAATATTCCTGGCATCGACTACATCGGCATTACGTTTACCTTTTTTTGCCATGACGGCAATGGTAGATTTGTGATGGCGCTGCGCGGCAAAAATGCGCGTGACGAGCAAGGTCGTTGGGATTTGGGAGGAGGCCAGCTAGAGTTTGGCGAAGATGCAATTGCTTCTCTTAAGCGTGAGATAAAAGAAGAATACTGCGCCGATGTATTAGAGCACGAATTTCTTGGGTATCGCAGTGTGTTGCGAGAGCAAAAGGGCAAGCAAACACACTGGTTATCGCTCGATTATTTAGTTCGCATTGATCCAACACAGGTGGCCAATGGGGAGCCCCACAAGCTCGATGCGGTGGAGTGGTTTACTTTGGATACTTTGCCAAGTCCGACCCATTCGCAGTGTCCGAATTTTTTGAAAGCGTACAAAGAAAAGTTGACAAAATGTATATGATGATAATATACTTAAGAATATGAAGTTGCCCACCCCGATTACTTTTGAGTGGGATGAGAACAATAAAGATAAAAATTGGAAGAAGCATAAAGTACAACATAAGGAAATTGAGGAGGTATTTTTTAATCGACCAATCAAGTTTTTTGCAGACGCAAAGCACTCTACAGTTGAAAAAAGATACTTAGCCTTGGGAAAAACTAATGATGATTGTTTGTTGAGCATAGTTTTTACTATTCGAAGTAATAAAGTTAGAGTTATTTCTGCACACAAACAAAGTAGAAAGGAAAAGACAATATATGAAAAATAAAAATCTAAAAGTAGCACCAAAATTTAAGAGCGAAGACGAGGAGCGAGCATTCTGGGCCACTGCTAATACGACCGAGTATTTTGACACAGAGAATCCTGTCATGCTTGATTTGTCTAAATTAAAGCCCTCTACAGAGTCAATTTCTTTGAGACTCCCAAGCTACATGTTGGGAAGAATCAAGGAAATGGCGAACTTTCGTGATGTGCCGTATCAGTCTTTAATGAAAATGTTTCTTTCGGAACGAATTGATCGAGAATTGCGTAGACAACAAACATAGATGAAAAACGTTCTCATAACCGGCGCCAGCACCGGCATTGGCCGCGCAACCGCAATCGCTTTGGCCAAACATGGTTTTTCACTTTTTATTACTATTACTGCGCGGTCTGAAGCAGGATTGAACAAGACCAAACAGCTCGTAGAGGAAGTGGGTGGGGAAGCAAAAGTCATTTTGGCAGACCTGAGTGATATTGGCTCAGTTAATCAGCTCATTAAGACAGTCAAAAGTGAAACAAAGTCACTGCAAGCAATCGTAAATATTGCCGGCATTTGGCACGATGCAGACACGGTTTTTGCTGATACCGATTTTGCCGATTTTTCGCAACAAACGATTCTTGATACCTTCGCGGTTGGTTTTACTGCACCAACTATTCTCGTGCACGGATTACTGCCACTTATGTCCAAAGGATCGCAGATAGTTAATCTTTCTGGCACATTTGAAAATGGCGCCAAGGGATGGCTGCCGTATTATGCCTCCAAGCGCGCGCTGGAGGATTTGACGGTTGGTTTGTCGCAGGAATTGGCGGAACAGGGTATTGGTGTCAATGCAGTTTCGCCGTCCGACACCGCCACAGAAAGTTATGCCAAATTTTTCCCGCAGTATCTAGATGAGTCGGTTGAGCCAGAATTAGTAGCGCAAGAAATTACAAGATTTTGTCAGCCAGAAAATAAGATTACAGGGCAGGTGTTGGTGGTTAAAAAAGATCAGGAGCCAGATGTTTACTTCCATTGCTAGTTACTTGGGTCTTGGAATTACGCTTGGTCTATCTGCCGGTCTTATACCTGGACCGTTTCAGTCTGTAGTGATATCGCAGACGCTCAAACATGGTTTTTGGGAAGGGGTAAAGGTTGCGTTGTCGGTACTATTTATTGATATTTTCTTTATCCTCTTCACGCTCGTACTTCTCACAAAATTTATTGTTTCTGAGCGAGCGATGGGGGTTTTGTATTTGGTTGGCTCAGCGTATTTATTTAAGCTGGCGTACGAAAATTTTCAAACAAAGCAAGGTGATTTTGGGGTAGCTGAAGACAAACCGCCAAATTCAATTCGGAAGGGAATGCTCACGTTATTTTTGAGACCTGGTTCATACTTGTTTTGGTTTACGATCGGAGGACCGGCAATTATTGATTCTTACAAAAGTACCGCGCTAGCGACTCTCGCATTTTTTGTAGGCTTGTACGTCTGTTTTATCGGACCGAATATTGGAGTGGCGTACCTTTCGTATAAAGCAAAAACTTTTCTCCAAAGCAAAACACATAGCATGCTGCTTCGTTTTCTTGGAGTAGTGTTGGGTATTTTTGCGCTGATGTTTGCGTATAATGGGATGCGGGTTTTGGGGTTACTGTAAGTTACTGATCTGTGTCTCCTCAAACCTAACCCCAAACTTCCCAGTTAGATAAATCCCCGGCTCAATCGTAATCACCATGCTAGCTTTAATGAGCTGTTCGTTTCGGGCACTGAGTGATGGCGGTTCATGAATTGATAACCCCAAACCATGTCCGGTCGTATGGATAAATTGCTGTCCGTAGCCTGCCTCTGAAATTATCTGACGAGCTGCCGTATCAATGCTTTTTGCCGTTGGCTTTTCTTGCTTGAGCGCAACTTGCGCGGCACCAAAAGCTTGGTGGACGATCGCATCAATCTTCACAAATTCTGGATCGGGCGTGTCACCAAACCAGACAGTTCTCGTCATATCCGCACAGTAACCAGCTACTTGCGCACCACAATCGATTAATACTGCCATTTCTTTTTCCAGTTTTTTATCTGTCGGTTGGTGATGGGGCAGGGCAGAATTTTCTCCAAAAGCCACAATAGTAGGAAAAGCCGTGCCATCTGCGCCAGCCAAGAGCAACTGCGCGTCTAGGTTGCGACGGACGTCATGTTCGGTCATACCTACGGCCAGAGTGGCCAAGATTTGCTCCAAGACGTTTTTAGTAATTTCTACCGCGTGAGAAATAAGCGCTAGTTCTTGTTTATCCTTGCGCATACGTTGTTGCCAGAGCGCCTCAGAATTCCACGAAGAGAGCGTCAATGACGACTTTTTGAGTGCTTGATATTCAGTAGCGGTGAGTGCTTGGAGATCAGCGGCAAGGCTGGTTATTGGTGGGATTTTTTCGAGCACTGCGGCAACACTACATTTTGGTACGTATTCAATAATTGATTGCTTTTCAACAGGCGAAAAACTGGCATACAAAAGTGTCGCGCTGTCATTGGTCATGACCAAAAACGCTTCGCGCTCGCCTGGTGCAAGACTCTCAAAGCCGGTCAAGTATCGGATGTGTTGGGGGTCGGCCAAGAGTACTGCAGAGCCAGGAGTAATAGTTTTTTGGAGGGTTGTAATTCTATTGTTGAAAGAAAACGAGGTCATGATTTTTTGGGATCAGACAGCGGAGCGAGCGAGCGAATAGTGGTGGCGGTTAAGCCATCTTCATCGTCTGTGGCAATCACGAGGATGGTCAAATCTTCTCCGAGCATCTTGAGCGAGATCTCGCTGCCATCGGAGTTTTGGTACTCGGTCGATTTATTGACAGTGACTTCTTTTGTTTCGTTTGTACCACGTGTTTTCAGGGTTAGTGTCGACTTTTCAATCCCAGTCAGTGTTCCCAATAACACCATACGAACCTTTGGTTTTTCCGAAGTACCAGAGGAGAGAATGTATTTTGGCATGAATGTACCATCAATTTCTGTCCCGATAGCAACGACTAAGTTGTCGACCGAGAGGTCTGTGATCGAGATCTCTTTGTTGCTCTTGAGCACTTTGACAGTCTCATCGAGCGGCAAAACTAGTGGTCCTTTGTGGGTAGCGATAGTCAGTGAGGTTGCAGACACACGTTCGATTGGCCCGACAAAGCCGCGTTTTTTTATGCTAATTTCTGCCAATGCACCAGCAACTTCTGGTTGTTTTTCTTTGAGGATTCGATCGATACGCTTTGGCAAGGCTTCTTTTGTCGCGCTACTATCCGTCGCATCTTGAGCAGCGACTGTTCTAAATGACGTGACAAAAAGACAAAAAAATATGATTGTAAAAATAATTTTTGAATACTTCATATATTATTTTGTTTCGGCTGCTGGTGAGGCGGATTCTGCAGGTTGTGACAAGAGCGAGCTCACAACTATTGTCCGTGTAGCGGCGAATGTTTCGCCATTTTCATTCAAAGCGTGTACGGTGAGTATAGTACCTCCAGACTTTAGGTCAACGGTGAAGCTAAAGTTGCCACTCCCATCGGCCGTAGTAATGAATTCTTCGTCGTTGGCAAACAAGACCAGAACTGCGTTGGGTTGCGATATACCTGTTACTGTGGTGCTCGGTTCTTCTTGCACCGTATTATCTTCTGGATTCAGAATGGTAAGGAGAGCAGAGCTTGGATCATTGCCTGGCGACGCCGTAGGCGCTGTTGTACTGACTGGTTGGGTCTTGGCAGATTGGGTTGCTTTGCGTACGCGGTACAGACCATAGGTGATAAATAACCCAAAGGCGAGACCAATAATAATAGCAAGTAGGATTTCTTTTTTCATCTGTCGCGACCTGCATTATAAACCACAGCCTCATGTTATAGTACAAGCTATGCTACTAACCTATCATGGCCACTCAACTTTCAAATTAAAAGGCAAACTTGGCACAGTTGTCACCGATCCGTATCATGCGGGTATCGGTATGCAGTTGCCGTCACTCAGTGCCGATATTATTACGGTATCTCACGATCATGCAGACCATAACACAGTGGGGCAGGTGAGTACGACAAGTAGGCGCAAGCATCCGTTCATTATTGAAAAACCAGGGGAATACGAAGTTGGCGGCATTTCTGTTTTTGGCGTGCCGACATTTCATGATGCCAGTGGTGGGAGTGAGCGCGGACCAAACACAGTGTTTACGATTTTGCTTGACGAATTGCGCATTTGTCATTTGGGAGATCTTGGACATGAACTGACAACTACGCAACTTGAAGCTATTGGTAGTGTCGATGTCTTGCTGTGTCCAGTTGGTGGGGTGTTCACTATCGATCCAAAGCAGGCGGTCAAAGTGATTCGCTCGCTCGAGCCAAGTATTGTGGTGCCGATGCATTTCCGTACTCCTGGTCATGACCAAGCAGTTTATGGTGAATTGGCAACGAGAGAAGAGTTTATGGCAGAATTTGGCACCGAGACCACTCCAGTTGAGAAACTTGAGATTACGCGTGCAACCTTGCCCGAAGAAACAGAGCTTCAGCTGCTTTTGCAGATGTAATTATGGCAACACAATCGGTTCGTATTCCGCCGCACAATTTGGATGCAGAGCGATCATTGCTTGGCTCAATTTTGATTGATCCAGAGGCGATTATCAAAGTTGCCGACCAACTTACCTCAGACAGTTTTTATTCGCCGGCAAACCAATCACTGTTTGCTGCCATGTTGGCACTGTATGAACTGCGTCAGCCGATTGATGCGGTGACACTTACTTCACAACTAAAAAAACAAAAGGAATTGACTCAAGCTGGCGGAGCAGCGGCTGTGGCCGAGTTATCCAATGCAGTTGCGAGCGCGGCGAATGTCGAACATTATGCCAAACTGGTTAGTGAGGCAGCCACCAAACGGCGACTTATCTCTGTGGCGAGTCAGATTACGACGTTGGCATTTGACGACGGCAAAGACATTCAAGACATCATGGATACAACCGAGCAGGAAGTGTTTGCGGTGTCTCAGAAGCAGTCGATTAAGTCTTTTCTACCGGTTAAAGATACTCTGGTAGAGAGTTTTGAGCGCCTCGACGAACTGCAGCGCTCGGGAGGAGAACTGCGCGGGGTGCCGACTGGTTTTGCTGATCTCGACAATATGCTGGCTGGATTGCAGCGGTCCAATCTTGTTATTTTGGCTGCGCGGCCTGGTATGGGTAAAACTGCGCTCGCGCTGAACATCGCACATCACGTGGGTGTGACGGCGAAGCGTCGAGTAGGCATTTTTTCGCTCGAAATGAGTCGAGAAGAGCTTGTCGATCGCTTACTTGTTTCTCAGGCAGATATCGATGCTTGGCGGCTCAAAACAGGACGACTTAATCAACAAGACTTTTTGAAACTCTCAGACGCGATGGGTGTTTTGGCAGAAACAGCACTTTTTATCGATGACACGCCTGGTCTTTCTGTTTTTGAGATGCGAACGCGCGCTCGACGCCTCATGTCCGAACATCATATTGATATGTTGATTGTCGATTACTTGCAGCTGTCACATGGCCGCACTAGAGATAACCGTGTGACTGAGGTTGGAGAAATTTCCCAAGGTCTCAAAAATATTGCGCGTGAGCTCAAAATCCCAGTGCTGGCACTTTCGCAGTTATCGCGTGCGATTGAGAGCAGAGGCGAGAAAACACCACAATTGTCCGATCTGCGCGAGTCTGGCTCAATTGAGCAAGACGCCGACGTGGTCATGTTTTTGTACCGCAAAGATGATGATATTCCTGAATCTATGTCGATTAAACTCGCCAAACACCGCAATGGCGCGTTGGGTGAGATCGATCTGTTTTTCCGCGGTGACCGTATCAGATTTTATGGTATGGAAACGAAGCGCTAATTATTTGCCATGACCGGTGTCATGCCAAACAACAGATAAAACAATCCTCCGGAGAGAATCAAAAACATAAGCAGTGTGCCGACATTTCGCTTGATGGCGAGCGATGCTTTGTCTGGGTTGGAACTGTCAGTGCTGATAATAATAACGGTGGCAATCACGAGCCAAATACCTGCACGAACGAGTAATGACTGTATCGTAGTGATATCAAATATTGCATGAAGTATGGCAGTCAATTGCATAGAAGAATACTATGCAGGAGTAGGGGGAAAATTGCAAGTGAGCTGCCGAGTCGCTTGGTATATAATATCTTTCTCACAGGCCGAGGTGGCGGAATGGTAGACGCGTGGGTCTCAAAAACCCATGAGGCTCAAACCTCGTGAGGGTTCGAGTCCCTCTCTCGGCACAAAGCATTTTATTTTGCATCCAGCACCGCTTTTGCCACAATATCGGCTAGTCCCGGATGAAATGGTGTCGGGATAATATTTTCAACAGTTGGATTTTTAACACAATCTGCCAGCGCATGAGCAGCTGCTTGCTTCATGTGTTGGGTAATTTTTGGCAATCTCCCTTGTATTACTGCGCGGAAAATCCCGGGGAAGGCGAGAACATTATTTATCTGGTTTGGCATGTTACTTCTACCAGTGGCGATCACGGCCGCACCTGCCCGTTTGGCAATGGCTGGATCAATTTCGGGAACAGGATTGGCGAGGGCGAAGACAATCGGTTTTTCAGCCATGTTTTCGATAATTTCTGGAGCAATCAGGTTTGGACCAGACACACCGATGATCACATCAGCATTTTTAGCGACAGTGGCGAGAGAGCCTTTGAGCATTCGTTTGTTGGAACTATCAGCCAGCGACTGCTTGTACATATTCTGGCTTTCTCTGCCAGAGACGAGCGCACCAATGCGATCAACAACTATGACGTCTGCAACACGGTCTACTTTTGGCAAAAGCGAGCATGTTTTGCCGAGACACTCTAAGCCAAGCAACATACGAGCAACTGATAGACCAGCCGCACCTGCGCCGACGATGACGACTTTGAGACTGTCAAACGGCTTACCAACAACTTTGGCGGCATTCAGTAGCGCTGCTTTGACCACAATGGCAGTGCCGTGCTGATCATCATGAAAGACGGGGATACCAATATCTTGCAATGCTTCCTCAACTTGGAAACAGCCAGGAGCTTTGATATCTTCGAGATTGATGCCGGCAAAGGTTGGCGCGACTTGTTTTACAAAAGTAATAATTTCCTCTGGAATTTGCGTATTTAACACAAGCGGAAATGAATCAACGCCACCAAATTCTTTGAGTAACAGAGATTTGCCTTCCATGACAGGCAGACCTGCCAGCGGGCCAATATTGCCCAGACCCAAGACAGCAGAGCCGTCCGAGATGACTGCTACAGTGCGTCCCTTGAGCGTATGCGTGTAGGCCAGCTCTGGGTTTTCGGCAATTGCAAGACAAACATCGGCCACGCCTGGTGTGTAGACGAGTGGGAGCAGCTCTTTGTGCAGTTTACCCATTTTGGCAACGGTTTCGAGTTTGCCAGTGTATTTTTTGTGGAGGTCGAGAGCTTGTTGGTTCATATGTTTGTAGTGTAGCGCATTTTAATTTTTAGCGGCAACGTGCTACGGAACCTGTAATCTTTGTGGTTTAGCTTTGAGAGATGGGGCTGTGTAAGTGCACAATAATACTGTTACTTGTAAAACATCTAAATAGATGTATATTTATATGTAATATGAAAAAATTAATAAAGTACGCAAGTAATCCGGAGCTGCCCAATCTAGACCAGTTAGTTCAGGTTCCAGACTTTCTTCCACCGCCAGAGACTCTCGCAAAAGCGCAAGCTGTGGAGAGGGTCACTATTGGTTTGAGCCAACATGTTGTTAGCTTTTTTCGCAAAGAGGCTAGAGCACATAAGGTTTCGTATCAGCGGATGATTCGCGAATTGTTGGATGTGTATGTAAGTCGGATAGAACAGGGTTGATTAATAACTTTCGTCTACTTTAAAAACCCTATAGCCAATAGAGTAATTATCTGCGGCACCAAGCCATAAAACATATGGGGGATCGAGTGATGAAATTTACCATGAAAGTTATTGATCGGTTTGAGAAACGCCGGTTCCCAGCCGAGAAAGTTGCGCGGTGCCTCGAGAAAATCGGGCAGTAAGCCAAAAAATGCTCCAAGCCAAATATGATAATTCAGCGGCTGGCCCTGTTGCCAGAGCAAATAAATGAGACCAGCGCTCAGCGCGAGATCAACAAATTCGAGTTTAAAGGCAGTTTTTTTCTTGCGCGTGCCGTTGGACAATCCAGTGCCGACGTCCCAATGCGGAACCCAGTCCTCGAGGTAATGCAACCCGATCGCAACAGGGATGTAGAGCAGGGGATGGCCAAGTTTGGCAGCCACAAAAGCGCCGGTAGTAGCATGAGCGAGTGACAACATGAGGTAGTAGTATACCGCACAACTGTCGCTGGATGGTACAATCGATTGGTATGTTTCCCACGTTGTTCTCCCTTGGTCCATTCGAACTGCGAACCGCAACAGTTTGCACAGTACTCGCGGTGTTGAGCACGTTGTATGTTTTTTGGCGCAAAGGCAGGGAAGAGCATTACGAAGAACGAGACTTGTTTGACACTTTTTTCTTGGCTGGATTGGTTGGATTACTGGTTGCTCGGGCAAGTTTTATCTTGCTTCATGCTGCCGATTTTGGCTTTACAGTGAGCAAGTGGCTCGACGTAGGTTTGTATCCGGGCATGATTGGCAAAATCGGTTTATTTGCCGCCACAATCGTATTACTCCGTCAGGCAAAGCGACACAAGTGGGATTTGTTTGAAGTGTTAGATTTCTGGATTTTGGCGCTCTCGACGGGTTTTGTCTTTTTATTCTTGGGCTTTTTCTTTGATGGTACTGGCATGGGCGTACCAACTTCACTGCCTGTTGGCATCATTTTTCCATCGGTAGTTGAGCCGCATCACCCGGTGCAGTTGTATGCAGCTATTTTCTTTTTTGGTCTTAGTTGGTATCTCTGGAGGGTAGAGAAAAACTACCGAATGTATCGTTGGTATCGTGCAAGTAAAACAGGCGCAGAGACGGGATTTTTGGTCGGTATGTTTGCAGTTGCGACAGGATTTTTCTTTACCTTGCTCTCCGTTATTACCCCTGCAGAGTTGGTGTTCGTCGGTGTTGGTTGGGATTGGCTGGCATTTGTATTTGTTTTGTTCTTTGGATTTGGCGTATTGTTTGTGCGATCTGGGCGAACATTCGGCAAGCGAAAGCAGGTTTCGTATGGTTCTCAAGAGTAAATCTGTTGTATTGCGTGCCAGTCTGATCGCGAGCGGGATTGTCGTGCTGGACCAGATTAGTAAATTACAGGCGAGCAATGTGACAAGTAATCCTGGCGTTGGTCTTGGCTTGGCGGCGCAGTACATTTCACAGCCAATGGTGGTCGTCCTCACTTTGTTTATTTTGTTCGCGTTGTGGTTTTTTGCCAGAGATTGGTGGCAGCGCTTCCCCTACGCCGCTGGCTTATTTTGCGGTGGGGCACTCAGTAATATGTTGGATCGAGTCTTTTTCGGCGGCGTGCGCGACTGGCTGGAAGTACCAGTATTTGGGCTGCGCAACAACTTTGCTGACTGGGCGATTTTCCTCAGCTTGATCTGGATTTTGCGTACGACACTTGTGCGAGCAGCACAGAAAGAAACAACATGAGTTTTGACGATCAGATAGTATATGAAGACGACGATATGTTGGTGCTCAACAAGCAAGCGGGAGTGGTGGTGAATCGCGCGCAATCGGTCAGAGACGAGACGATTCAAGATTGGATAGAGGAGTATTTGCAGGGAGTGGATCACTCGCCTGCGCTGTGGAGTTCGCTTATTCCCGATGATTTTACTGGCGAGTACGGCTCGCCCGAGGAAGTCTTTGCAGAACGTTCTGGCATCGCTCATCGACTCGATAAAGACACGAGCGGTGCACTTATTATTGCCAAAAATCCGGGCAGTCTCATTGCGCTGCTGAGACAGTTTCATGATCGACAGATTAAAAAAACGTATACGGCGCTGGCGCACGGCGTATTGCCGCTCACAGAAGAATTATTTTCGGCGCCAATTGCGCGTCTGCCGGGCAAAACGGGAAAGTTTGGAATTGTTGCAACCGGTCGTCCATCCGAGACTGTGTTTCGGGCGATCAAGCATTTTTCTATTTCTCGGCCTGAGTGGCCTGAGTTTTATGGAGAATTTAGTTTGGTCGAAGCGAAGCCAAGAACTGGCCGCACGCATCAGATTCGCATACATTTGGCGTATTTAAGCCATCCGATCGTAAGCGACATGCTGTACGTGGGACGCAAGCATTTGCGGATAGATAAACAATGGTGCCCACGACAATTTTTGCACGCCAGTGAGATTGCGTTTATTCACCCAAGGACCAGGAAAGAGGTGGTGGTGCGGACGGATTTGGCGGGGGACTTGAAACAAGTACTTCAAACTTTGGCTTGATTTAATGGATTTAATCGGCTAGCGAAAACTGAATTTGTGGAAACGGCAAAGCTTCTTTGCCAACTTTTTGTGTGTTTCTAATTGCAAAGTTTATAACCTTTTTTGTTGTAAGCTGCTCAACTAGTTGTGTTGGGTCCAGGTTGTTTGCTCCAGAAAAGTTTTGATCAAATTCTGCCTGTGTGAGAATAGGCTGAGCCCCCGCAGATATTGTTTGTGCTCTGGCAATCACAGTGTCCTTTGTTGAAACTTCTCTTGGCAGCATCCAGTAGAAGCTTACCTCCTCTGTCTGCGAATTTTTTTTGATAACGCCTAGGTATGTCTGAGCTTTTTCAAGTATTAAGTTTGTTTCTAAACTAAATGGTTGTTTTTTTCCCTCAGGTGAATTTGGCATTTGTGATTTTCCTATCTTTTCGTTCTCATCCTATAACTACTAACTATATTATACTATATCACTTTCTTCTCAAGACCGTCTGTTGCAATACACACCTAGTACGCTATACTAACGCTACTTCTTTTTAAAGAAAGAAGCGAGGCGGAGACACCATCCAAGTGTTTTCGCTCCCAAGTAACAATCCCTGACTCTGCAGTGAGTAGGGGGGAAACCAAGAGAGCGAAAGTGCTCAAGGAGGTGTTTTTTTGTTAGCTACTGCAGGTGCTGAAATTCCCAATGACTACGATCTCCTCAGGCAAGGTGCTGAATGGCTTGCTGATTTTTTGGATAAACTTATCCAAGATGCGGCTGAGTTTGCGCATCCTATTCTTGAAATAATTTTGTTGGCAATTGCAAATCTTAAAACAGAATTAGTGCAGCTATGTGCTCTGTGTGAGCAAGGTACAACTTTGATTGCAGAACAATCAGTAACGAAACCACTTGCAGAGGAAGTATTAGAATTTGTTGTTGAATTGGCGACTAGTGAGTCAGAACACCAGAAGCTTTCTACAATTTTGTCTGCAATTACTGACGATTTTTTTGCTGATAATTCTGATTTATCAAGTTATCCCGATGAATATGCGGCTGTGCTTGAAGATGCACTCAACGAAATGACTGTTTTTCGTCTCATGTCTGGTATGGTAGCTGCACCCGGATCTCGCCATGCAGGGACCAATCCAACTTTTCATACTGCGCAAGTTGCGTGTGAGTGGCTGAAGACTGCAGCTACGAGGTTTGGTCAGGCGAGTTCTCCAGAACAAAAGAATCAATTTAGAGCAGAATTATTGGCAGTGATTGACCATGACGCTGGGAAGTTGCTTAACCCAAAATTCGACGCACATCACAAACTTTCACTACAATTAGCTGGTCCTGGTATTAAATATGTGGCAACTGACAAAGGATTTGCCGAAAAAATTTCGCTCACTAATTTCTTGGTACACAATCATGATATTTGTGGACATATAGCGGCAAAGCGACGAAATTATCAAGATATACTGGCAGCGTTTAAAAAGGAACCAAACATAGCCGACTACATGCGCTCACTCTACTATATACAATTTGCAGACATGCAGGCTATTACCACGATGCCCCAAGAACACAAAAGCGAAAATATTTCTATTTGGACAAAGCTTTGTGTAGATTTGCAGTTAGATGAGCTCGTGACTGAAATTGTGATAAACTCTCCTAGAATATCGTGAAAGGAAGCAGCGTGCCAGATAAAATTTTTTCTCTCGTCGCCAAAGAACTAAAACGCCAAAAAGAAATGATCGGTTTAATTCCATCTGAGAATACCGTTTCGCCGGCAGTTTCCAAGGTTTTAAGTTCTTGTTTGTCCAATAAATATTCCGAAGGGTATGCGCTACGCAGATACTACGAGGGCAATCAGATTATTGATGAAATTGAGTTACTAGCTATTGAGCGAATTAAAAAGCTATTTGGCGTCCCGTACGTCAATGTCCAGCCATATTCTGGTAGTCCCGCCAACTGGGCAATTTACTTTTCGCTGATGCAACCGGGCGATACCTTGATGGGGTTGAAATTGTCGATGGGCGGGCATTTGACACACGGTCATCCAGACGTAACTGCTTCGGGGCGGTTTTATAACTCCGTGCAGTATGGCGTAAAAAAAGACGCGCGGATTGATTTTGCCGAAGTAGAACAACTGGCCAAAAAACACAAACCAAAGGTGATTGTTGCTGGCAATACAGCCTATCCGTTTGAACTTGATTTCAAAAAATTTCGCGCAATAGCAGACAAAGTAGGCGCTTGGTTAGTTGCTGATATATCGCACATTACGGGTTTGGTTATTGCTGGTGAGCACATGTCTCCCGTACCGTATGCCGATGTGATTATGACCACTACCCACAAGACATTTCGTGGGCCAAGAGGGGCGATGATTTTGGTGACGCAGCGTGGGCTTGATAGAGATCCAGATTTGGGTAAACGGATGAACGCGGCGATTATTCCTGGTACGCAGGGCGGACCGCATAATGCGACGACAGCTGGCATAGCCATCGCTGCTGCCGAAGCGAGCACAGCCAAATTTCGCGCCTACGGCAAACAAATTCGTAAAAATGCGACAGCCTTGGCGACAGAACTTTTGCAGCAAGATATTGATCTGGTCGGAGGTGGCACAGAAACACATCTCATGGTTATCGATCTGACCAAATTTGGTATCGGGCTGGGTACGCAGGTGGCGTTTGCACTTGATGTGGCTGGTATTTATGCCAATCGCAACACGATCCCGACAGAGCAGGGCTCGCCGTTTTATCCCTCTGGCTTGCGTCTGGGTACGCCGCTGGTGACTTCGCGCGGTATGAAAGAAAAAGAAATGAAGCAAATCGCAAAGTGGATTGCGCTGGTTGCCAAACACGTGAGCGAGCAGCAGCTGCCGACAGATAGGAAAGAACGTGCTGTCTTTTTGAAGAAATTTCGCAAAAATGCCCTCAAAGATCCGGTCCTCAAGAACATTCGCAAAGAAGTAAAAATGATGACGGCAAAATTCCCGCTGTTTCAGTTATAGAGAACTATGAAAATTCAAAAGTTTGATTTACTTGTTTCACTCTACGTATTTTGTATTATGGTGGCTGAGCTAATGGGTGGCAAAACGATTCCGCTCCTTAAAGTCGGCTCGATAAATTTGAGCGCAAGCGTGGCAATTTTTGTTATACCGCTGTTGTTTACTATCAACGACGTCATTACCGAAGTGTATGGTCCCGAGCGAACGCGTAGCGTGATTCGCTCTGGTTTGTTGATGATTTTCTTGGTGCTGTTGGCGAGTTTGTTTTTCACCTGGTTGCCTCCCTCTGGGCGCTTTGCAGCTTCTGAGTCTGCATACGATACAATCTTTGGTCTGTCAGCCCGGATCACTGCCGCAAGTTTGACAGCCTTCGCTTTGGCTGAATTTCTAGATGTAGCAGTGTTTGTTCGACTCAAAAAGAAAATGGGCAAAAAAGCTTTGTGGTTTCGCAATAACGTCTCGAACTTTGCCGCCCAATTCGTTGATACCGTCGTGTTCATGACGCTCGCTTTTTATGCCTTTGGTACGCCAGTCGGGGAGAACGTATCATTTTTGGTAGGACTGATTTTGCCGTATTGGCTGTTAAAGTGTGCGTTATCTGTAATTGAAACGCCGCTTGTGTATCTGGGTATTCGTTGGCTCAAAAAGTGAACATAACGCTTGCGATGGTGTTATCTGCAGATGGCAGGACGACCAAGGGTGACGACCCGAATATTTACACTTGGACATCTCAAGAAGATCAGGATCATTTTTTTTCTTTTATCGCTCAAAATAATTTGATTATCATGGGCCGGAAAACCTATTTTGCTGCAGCTGACAAGATTCGATTGTCTCCAGAGAGAAAGCGAGTCGTCTTGACGAAAAACCCAGAGTTGTACATAGATCTTGCGGTAGAAGGGCAACTCGACTTCAGTAGTGAGCAGCCAGCGGAATTGGTCCGTCGCCTAACAGCGGAAGGCTACACCACTGCATTACTCGTTGGTGGTGGGACGGTAAATTGGCATTTTTTACAGTCCGGTCTGATCAACGAGTTACTCCTGACTATTGAACCGCAGATTTTTGGTGCAGGGCAGAGTCTCTTTGCTGGTCCGATTAATTCTCTAAAGCTCGAGCTTTTGGAACAAAAACAACTCAATGATCAAGGCACGATGCTGATGCGATATAAGGTACACTAAACGTAAATTATTGTGAGAAAGTTTGTATGACCAGAAACTTAGGCGCCCACGTTTCAGCTGCTGGCGGCATAGACAAAGCGGTAGAGCGCGTAGCAGCGATAGGTGGTAATTGCTTACAACTTTTTTCGGGTAGTCCGCGGGTTTGGGCAAAACCAGGATTGGACAAATACCCCTTGGTCAAATTCTTCTCAAATTTGGAAAAATACGCTATAGCACCAGTCTTTACGCACGCTCTCTATTTGGTCAATTTGGCCTCCGATAAACCAGACAACCTTCGGAAATCTTTCGACTGTCTGAAATACGAACTGGAGTTTGATAGCTTGGTTAAAGGTTCGGGTGTGATTGTACATTTGGGTAGCCACCAGGGACGCGGTTGGGCGGCAAGTAGCGAGCAGATCGCAGAGCAGATCAACTTGCTTTTGGCTGCTACGCCGGATGATTCAACTTTTCTGATTGAAAATTCTGCAGGGCAGAAGGGAAAAATCGCAAGCGATTTACATGAAGTTCGTTGGTTACTTGACCAGGCAGAAATTGCTGGCAAGTGGGTGAGTAAAGGTCGATTGGGTTGGTGTTTCGACACCTGCCATGCACATGCTGCAGGCAACAAACTGGGAGATCCGACAAAGATTGGGAGCGGAGAAAAATCTGCACTGGCTACACTCGATGAACTAGATTTATGGTCTACGCTCCGCCTGGTGCACGTCAACGACAGCAAAGATCCATTTGCCAGTGGGCGAGACCGTCATGCCAACATCGGTGATGGCACTATTCCGCCAGCAGATTTGCAGTTTTTTCTCGATACGAAGCAGGTGCAGAAATTGTCACTGATTCTTGAGGTACCAGGGATTGATGGCAAGGGGCCGGATGCGGAAAATATTGAGCGGGCTAAGAAGTTGCTTGATGCTTGCTAGATTCTTCTAGTTGAGCAAAAATTTGAGCAATTTGTTCTGCTGAAGCATTAAAAAAAATTATTTTTGAAAAACCAGGGAAAGGGTTGAGCACCAGCATTGTGCAGTCTGAAAATAAATCTGGCTCTTTTCGTTGTAAGCCTTTTAATTGAACAGCAGCTTCGTTGGTTACAAGTCTTTCACTATTTAGTCCCATAATGTATTTTACCACGACTAAGCAACCTGCACTTGCTTTTCCTTATTACTTTTGCATATAGTGTCTTTGCTGTGGAACACGGTGAGAATCCGTGACTGTGCCGCAACGGTGTTTGGGTTTACCCAAAAGTCCGATCTTCAGCACACTACAATCTGACGCGCATCGGGAATTTTCAATAAAGTAGTGTGAGCCTCCACAGCGGTATAAAGTACGTAGCTGTCTGTAACATCAGGTGGTAAGGAGGTGTATGGTAGAAATAATTTCAAGTAAAGTGAGATATGAGGGCTGGTATGGCGATTTGCCTGAAATTGCTGCAGCTCAGAGTCTAAGTGAGTTGGGCTTATTTGCTCGACAACTTGGTGCAGAGTTGTATGGCTTTACTGGAGAGGCCTCTCAGCAAATGAGAACGTTATTTGTGGGATTGCCGCATGGAGTTTTGGAGGTTTGGGGACAATTGTTAGAAACACAAGCTGCAGGAGCGCTGCGGCAAAAATTTGGCAAGCCAAAAGAGGAACTGGTAGGTGCACAATTTGTAGCAGCAGAGTTGACAGATCGGGCAGAGGGAGCGGCTGGCAAACTTACTGAGCTTCGGAGTGATCTATTGGCAAAGTATGAGCAATTTCAACAAATTTTGATGCAACAGCTCGCAGTAAAATTGGCGGAGCTTGCCGCAGTGCAAGAACGGATACAAGCCAATAAAACTGCGTTACACACTACTGAAGAGCCAAGGCATATTTTGGCAAAAGTAGAGTATAAAGCAGCAAAAGATACCGGCACAGAAGTTGTCAGTCGGGATCAGGTACATTTACTACAAATACAAAAAGAAATTACCGTACTGCAGGAAGCATTAGGGTCATTTTTTGCCCCTTTGGGAGTTGTATTGCAAGAAGTCAGGCAAATGATGACAGTGGCTCCACTAGATGCAAACAAAGCGGTGCCCGTGTAGTTGCCTGCTACAATAGACCTTCCTATGAAACAAAAGCTTCCTATATATCTTGCACTCGCTATCGGTCTGATTGGTGCAGTAGTGTTTTTTAACAAAAATGCTCGCCTACAGCAAATTCCCGAGAAGGTGATGGAAACAACTATTTCACTTTCCTTTGCAGCTATGACAGACGGCCAAACTGCTCTTGATCTGCTCAAGGAATCTGCCCAAGTGGAGTACCAAGAATTTGATTTTGGCGTGATGGTAACCAGCATCAATGGTGTCGCAGCAGACGAAAAGCACTACTGGGGGTTGTATGTGAATGATGAGTACGCGACCGCAGGCGCGAGTGAGACGGTGCTCAAAACGGGTGATACGATGAAGTGGATTTATGAAGAAATTTCTGATTCACCAGTTCAATAAAAACGCCATTCCTGCAATGACCGCCATGGTGGTTTTTGCTACACGTGGTGGGATCTTGCCACCAAATGTCAGTCCACTCGGTGCCTCTGGATTTACGACCAAAAAGTTCATCTGGTTTTTTCTCGGAATTGTAGCTTTTGATTTTTTGCGTGGGGGTTTTTACCCAGGAGTTCTATTAACGTATCTCGGCTTTGCCGCCTATCCGCTTTCGGGTTGCCTGGCGGGCAACTCACTGCGTAGACAAGCGGTATTCTTGCCACTGGCCTCACTCTTATTTTTCCTGTTATCAAATCTCGGCGTCTGGTGGTTTTGGTATCCCCAGACCTGGGCAGGGCTAGTTTTGTGTTACACCATGGCGCTGCCGTTTTATCGCAACACGTTTTTGTCTGACCTTGGTTTTTTTGCGGTTATCGCGGGCATTCGCCACGTTAGTATTGCAGTGCAAAAATGTAGGACAAAGGAATTGGCTATTGTATGACAATTATTTTTGACGGTTTCAAAACAGCGCGGGCGAGAGAAGTGAAGCTCGAACAGGATATTATTGCAGCCAACCTTTTGCAGCCGATTACTATTCAAGCAATTGTGTTCACCGAAGACGAAGGTAGTATGTTGTACACCAGGCTCAAGGCGGAAGCAGCTGAGCGGGTAGGGATTGTGTACCAAGCAACGCAATTTTCTTTGGCAGACCCAAGAGAAGTAGTTTTGGAGGCAGTTCGTGCGGCTAATCTAGATCAAGCGATTACTGGTTTGATTATTCAAAAACCGAGTCGAGCGGTGTACGAAGCTGTTGGCAAACTGCCGTATTCGCAGTGGTGGCTAGAGCTGGTATCTGCGATTGCGCAGAATAAAGATGTCGATGGCTTGCATCCAGAGACGCTTAAGGCTGGCAACATTTTGCCAGCAACTTGTCGAGCAGTGTTGGCTATTTTAGTCGAGGCGTTGGGTGGTTCGCCAGAAAATGTACAGCATCAGGGCAAAAAAATTAGCATCATTGGCCGATCAGATTTGTTGGGTAAACCATTAGCACAGGAGCTACTTCGCCAGGGGGCGAATGTCGAATTGCTCGGCAAAAAAGATTTGGCAGAGCGCCAAGTTTCAGGTGAATATTTACTTAACTCGGACGTGGTAATTTCTGCAACCGGTGTGGCAAATTTGATTACTCCAGATATGGTTAGCGAAGGAGTGATTACAATCGACGTGGGCGAGCCGCAACCAGATATTTCCAGAGCGGTAGCAATGAAGGCGAGTTTTTTTACGCCGGTTCCTGGTGGAGTGGGGCCGATGACGGTAGTATCACTTTTGGAAAACGGGTTTCGACTGACTCATTGACGCTTATCTCTCATTATGATAATCTTATCATTATGTTGCAAACGACAATTACTCCCAATTTTCAAGTTCATATTCCCGTTACGATCCGAAAGCAGTCTGGCATAACACAACACGGAACTGCCATTATTAGTGCTCAGAAGGGGAAAATTATTATTGAAGCAAAGCCTAGCGGTTTTCTTGCTCTGGGCAGTTCATTCCAAGTCAAGAAGCCGATTAAAGTAGAACAGATTCGAGATCATATAGAGTATTCGAGATGACCACTAAGGCGTTCATCGACACGAGTGTATTTATTCGTTTTTTGACAAACGACGATTCAGAAAAGTTTCAAGAATGTCTTGAGTTTTTTGAAGTAGTTGAGTCAGGAAAAATTCGTCCATATACTTCTCAAGTGGTCATTTTAGAGATTGTTTTTGTTCTCAACAGATTGTATTCATTCCCAAAGAAAAAAGTTCTACTGGCAATTAGTCAGATATATAACATCAGAAATATTACAGTAATTGAGACAACAAAAACCACTCAAGCCCTGGCTTTATACTCCAAGCACCCAATTAAGTATCCAGATTGTCTTATAGCAACGCAGCTGCCACCAAGATGTACTTTGCTCACATACGATAATGAGTTTAAAAAGATTACAAAAATAGCAGCTCAAACTCCAGGCGAGTTACTACTCCGTTGAGTTTATGGTGGTATATACTACCCCTGTCCATGACCGAGTCCACAGCGCTCCTGGCGCTTTCACCACTCGACGGTCGGTACTACCTACAAACTCGGGAACTCTCGGGGTACTTTTCAGAATTTTCGCTCATCCGCTACCGTGTGCGGGTTGAGGTTGCATATCTTATTGCTTTGCTTGAAACCACCAAAGCGTTCGTTTTGTCGCCAAAGCAAATTTCAGAGTTGCAACAAATGGCCGATTCGTTTTCCATCGCAGATGCAGAAGCAGTCAAAGTCCACGAAGCAAAATGTCACCATGACGTCAAAGCAGTCGAGTATTTTTTGCGCGACAAATGCAGCAAGCTTGCTCTGGCTAAGGTATTTCCCTACATTCATTTTGGCTTGACTAGTGAGGATGCAAACTCTGTTGCATACGGTTTAGCTCTCAAGGAGAGTAGGAACAAAGTCATTTTGCCAGCCCTGTTACAGATTGTAGATTCACTGGCACATTTTGTGCAGGCAAACGCGGAAGTTCCGATGCTCGCACGCACCCACGGCCAGCCAGCTGTACCAACAACTTTGGGCAAAGAGTACGCAGTTTTTTTGTCCCGGCTTGTACCTGAGATTGATGCTGTGCGCACGGCGCAATTTGTTGCTAAAGTATCGGGCGCAGTGGGTACATATAGTGCGCAAAGTTTGGTATTTCCAGAGGTAAATTGGATAACATTCTCAAACGAATTTTTAGCGAAGCTTGGCTTAACTGCGGATCCACTCAGTACGCAAGTAGTTTCTGCAGAAAGTTACACGCGCTATTTCCAATCGCTCTCACGGATCAACAGTATCTTGCTCGATTGCGCGCGCGACTCTTGGCAATATATTGCTGATGGTTGGTTGGTGCAAATTTCAAAATCATCCGATGTTGGATCATCGACCATGCCACAGAAGGTCAATCCAATCGATTTTGAGAATGCAGAGGGGAATTTTGGGTTGGCAAATGCTTTACTTTCACACTTGAGCGAAAAATTACCCATTTCCCGTCTGCAACGCGACCTGTCAGATAGCACGCTTAAGCGTTCATTTGGAACCGCACTTGGCCACACGATACTTGGGATTAAGTCGCTGACCCGTGGTTTGAGCAAAGTTTCGCCAAATCCTGACACCATGAGCCAAGCGCTGTCTGCCCACCCAGAAATACTTTCTGAAGGCTTACAAACACTTTTGCGCGCTGATGGAGTAGGGGACGCATATGAAATTTTCAAAGAAGCAACTCGAGGAAAAAATAATCTTTCGCTCGATCAACTGAAAGTAATTGCAACAAAACACGCCAAAACGAAGACCACTAAGCAGAAGATTGCCTCGCTCACACTAGAGTCCTATACTGGGCTGGCCGCCCAACTTGCACAACAGAAAGGATTTTATGCCACCACGACCGCGTAGTTTTGCATTTTGCGGAGGAGCTTACGGAGATGAGGGCAAGGGTCGCCTGGTTGATCAGTACGTCAGCGACTACGCCAAGCAAGGTCCAGTTGTCGTGTATAGAGACAACGGCGGTTCCAACGCGGGTCACACTGTTGCATTCGACAATACGAAAGTTGCCTTGCACCAACTACTTTCTGGCACTTTTATAAAAGGCGTAACGACGATTCTTGGTAAAGGCATGGTCTTACATCCCGGCGACTTACTCGAGGAAATTGCAACAGTTAAAGCAGCCACGGGCGGAACAGTTCCTGCCAAAATCCTGATTGACGAGATGGCGGTAGTTTTGCTCGACACGCACCGGGCCTATGAGGCGGTGCTGCAAGATTTTCAAACGGGTAACCGCGGTACCACTGGGCGGGGAATTTCACCAGCTTACGTAGATGTATTGTTGCGACACCCGATCCGTATGCGCGATCTAAAACCGTTTAACAAAGAAAAAATTACCAAACATTATCGTCTATACCAGGCTATGTGCGCGGGGTTAGGGCAGAAGTTGGCAGAAAAGGAAGTGCTGACGCTGGCTGGTCCCAAGCAAGTTATCGGTAGTGAGGCTGCATTTCTCAAACGCGTGCAAGCGCAAGCAGCCGAGTTGGAGCAATTTATCTCAGGTGTTTTTGATGTGTTGCAGCGTGCTTGGACAGACAAAAAAACAGCTTGTGTGTTTGAAAAAGGCCAAGGAATCGGACTCGATGTGCGTTGGGGCGTGTACCCTGATTTCACTGCGTCCGAGACGACCTTTTCAGGTATTTTTTCCTCAACTGAAGGGATAGTTAATCCCAGAGATATCGAGATCCGAGCAGGTGTGATTAAAGCAACTTACATGTCGAGCGTCGGTATTCGCAAGTTGCCAAGCGCCATGGACGAAGCATTGGCACACCAAATCCGCGAAGATGCTGACGAGTACGGTGCAACCACCAAGCGGCCGCGTGACGTCGTACACATCGATATTCCCTCGCTGTCTTTTTTCGCCAAAGTGGGCGACGTTACCCATTTAGTCGCTACACATATGGATATCGTTTACAAAGATACACCAATTAAAGTTTGTGTTTCATATACAAAAAATGGTAAAACCGTGCCGTATCGACCAGATCAAAAATATCTCAACACAGTTAAGCCAGTGTTCAAGCAGTTCGCTCCTTGGGATGTGGTTGCACTGCGCAAAGCCAAGACTCGCGCGGAGTTGCCAGTAGCGGCGCGAAAGTACATAGCATTTTTAGAAAAAGCCATCGGTGTGCCAATGCTGATGATCACAACGGGACCAAAGCGGGAAGAGGGGATTTTGCTGTAGTCGTGCATTCTTGTGCTATACTACCCACCTCTGTAATAAACAGGTGCCCGAGTAGCTTGAAGTCCTGATTTTTCGCTACCGACACCATTTGCCTCAAACCGAGGCAGAAAAACAAGGACAATGTATATGATGAAATCTTTTTTCGCTGAATTGCCAGATGTCGCTCCAGACTATAGTCTTGAGGAAATGCTTGAGGCAGGTTGCCACTTTGGCCACCAAAAAGTCAAATGGAACCCACGCATGGCAGAGTGGATTCACTCCGAAAAAGATGGCGTGCATATTTTTGACCTCATCAAGACCAAGGAACAGCTCCGAATTGCCCATAATGCCGCGTACAAACTCGGCCAAGAGGGTAAGAACCTCGTTATCGTCGGTACCAAACGCCAAGCAAGAGAAATAGTTGTCAAAGTCGCTCAAGAAAGTGGCGCACTCTATATCTTCTCGCGTTGGCTCGGTGGTCTTTTGACCAACTGGGAGCAAGTGAAGTTGTCGCTCAAGCGCATGCAAAAAATTGCAGCCGGTTTGGCCGATGGTTCGTACAAAAGTTACACTAAGTTTGAGCAAGTTCAACTCGAGAAAGAGCTCAATCGTCTGCGCCGATTTTTCTCTGGTATTGAGACACTCAAAGAGCAACCAGATTGTTTGTTTGTAGTTGACACTGTTCGCGAGAAAATTGCAGTCCGTGAGGCAAGTCTCACTGGTGTTCCAGTTATCGGTATTTGTGATAGTAATGCAAATCCAGATCTGGTTGACATCTGTATTCCTGCCAATGACGACGCACAAAAAAGTCTTGAGCTTATCATAAATGCAGTTGCTGCTGGGTACGCAGCTGGCAAAGCAGCGCAAAAAAAGGTTAAAGCAAAGCCAAAAGCAGCCCCCGATTCGGTCAAAGCGGTAGAAACAAAGTAAGGAGTCCAATGTCATATTCAGCAGCAGATGTAAAAAAATTACGTGAAGAAACTGGCGCAGGAATCATGGATTGCAAAAAAGCACTCGAAGAGGCAAAGGGTGATTTCAAAAAAGCCATCGAGTTGGTCAAGGTCCGTGGTTTAGAGCGAGCAGAGAAGAAACAGGATAGGGAAACAACCGAAGGTTATGTGGCAAGTTATGTCCACAGCAATGGCAAGTTGGCTTCTCTGGTAGAACTCGTTTGTGAGACAGATTTTGTTGCCCGCAATGATGAATTCCGTTCGCTCGGTCAAAATATTGCCATGCAAGTTGTTTCGATGCAGCCAGAAACAGTCGAAGAGTTACTCGAGCAAGAGTTTATCAAAGACGGTAGTGTAACTATTGGTCTTTTGATCAAAGCACTTACCGGCAAAGTTGGCGAGAAGATCGCGGTTAAACGTTTTGTTCGGTATCAGGTTGGGGAGTAGGCTGTTCATCAGTTTTAATCTCAAAACTACTCTTATCCTTTAGTTTGCTAGGTAGAGTCCCAAATCTTCGCCCAACAAGAGCTTGTTCTGAGCTTACGGTTATCTCTAGCCAGTAAACTTTTCCACTGTGAATAATCTTTGCTTTGGTGCCAGCAGGCACATCTAATCTTTCGAAATCTATGCGATTTTGTACAGCGGATTTGGAAAATGTTCTGGTTAGCTCAGTGACAAAAACCACTTCTGTACCAACTGGAATTGTATCTTTAATTATGGGAGAGAGAGATTCTGTGTTAGGCATATTTTAGTCCCATCATTTTTTGCTATTTGTTACTATATCAAAGTATAGTATATCACTCGAAATAAACGTTTTGATAGAGAGTGAAGTGCTAGAATTGACAAGATTTGATATACTCTCAGAATGAGACAAGCAGAGCAGCCACCAGCTTATTGTTGGGTTAAGGACGCAATAAAGGCAGGTGACAGACCTCAACTATTCTGGCCACTGAGTTTAAAAGACGGGACTGAACTCAGAAATATCACCCCGTATGCAATTATTCAGCCGAGAAGCACCAAGCCTGAAGAAGATTTCGGTGAGCTTCGCCTATTCTATTTAGATGAAAACGATAAATATGGAGACGTCAGAGTATGTGATGTTGATGGTATGAATGTTGTACAAGGAACTGGTAGATATGAAGGTAAGTTATTAGTTGAATTTACCTATTTTGCAGCAACGGACGACAAAGACATATTTGTAGCAGAGGAATATCCTCGCCAAATATTTGTGACATATTTATATCAACACAAGCATCCAGATCCCGATGGTATTTCACACTTTTCTTTAGTTGGAAATGATGCAAATGGTGATGCTGATCAGCACTTTCCGCTCTGGCAAATCGATGGCTTGTATGCCGCAAGAGGTGAGAGTTGGACACAAGTAAATTTAGATAAAGACGTCGAGGAGTAATAGGGTAGAATCAACGCTACCGTATGTCCTCTGATTTCTCCTTCAAACTACAATCTACCCTTGGTTCGGCTCGCGCAGGCCAGATAACCACTCCGCATGGCGTGGTCAGTACGCCCATGTTTATGCCAGTCGGCACCGTAGCGAGTGTGAAGGCGCTCGACATGCAGGATGTTAAAGACACTGGTGCTGAGATCATTTTGGCCAATACCTATCATCTCGGTATTCGTGAACAGTCTCTTGCTGCAATTGAAGCAAGTGGGGGCATTCACAACTTTATGAACTGGCAGCTGCCAGTTCTAACAGACTCAGGTGGATTTCAGGTTTTTTCACTTGGCGCACAATTACCGCATAATTCCGGCACTATTCCCGCAAAGGTTGATGATTCGGGTGTTTTATTTCGCTCACACCTGGACGGGAGCAAACAATTTTTCACTGCAGAGCGTTCAGTCGAGCTCCAGCGGACGATCGGCGCTGATATTATTATGGCGTTTGATGATGTGCAGCCCGATGCTTTTACTTTACCCCAGGCGAGAGCGTCACTTGATCGCACCCATGCTTGGGCGGAACGCTGTCTTGTGCACTGGAACCGGCACGAACGTCGCAGTCGCTACGGTAAGTACCAAGCCTTGTTTGGCATTGCTCAGGGTGGACTCCACAAAGAACTTCGACAAGAATCGGTCCAGTTTATGGTTGACCATGAGTTTGATGGTATTGCGATTGGTGGTGAAACGATTGGCTATAACAGCAATGGTACGAAAGAGATAATGGATTGGGTACGCGAGCTGTTGCCAAAAGACAAACCACGCTATGCGATGGGAATGGGGCGAGACTTGTCTGACGTCGCGCTGGCTGCCAATATCGGTTTTGATATGTTCGACTGTGTCGGTCCGACACGCCTCGCCCGCAATGGCGCACTCTTGGTTGGCAACATCGTTTATGAGGATGAAGAATTTCGTGTAGTATCGCCATTTGCTCGAGGAAGATTGGCAATTGGGCGACAAGAGTTCAACAAAGATTTTTCGGCCATAGATGCAGGCTGCGATTGCTACACCTGCAGAGCAGGGTACTCCAGAGCATATTTACGACACTTATATCGCAGTAAGGAACTGAGTTACTATCGTTTAGCCAGTATTCACAACGTGCGCGCCATGTTGCGAGCGGTACAAAGCGTTCGTCGAATAATTTTGCAAGAAGGAGCAGGGGAGTGAAATTTTTTTTGGCCCGATTCGCATTTATCATAGCAACAGTCGCCGTGGTAGGTTGGTTGTGCTGGACAATTGGCTTCAAATTTCTCCAAACGCACACACCATTCAAAGACGAAATAATAATACTCACTTCAACCGTTATTGACGACAATAAGGGTATTTTTATCATCGCACATGTTGGTTCTCAAGTCCCAAAACCTAGTCTTCATACATTGTCGGGCAAGACGATTGTCACCCTACCCGAAGCGTATGGCGAGTATGAGTTGGGAGCTGTGTTGCCATTGCTGGATTTGGAAGGAAAAACAACAGCATACAAGCAAGCAGTGTTTTCCAGAATTTTAACTGTACCGGTGAGTAGCTTTTTGGCGGTGCAAGAACCGGTGACAGTTGCGGCAGATTTTTCTCAGTTGTGCCGGGTGCTCCAACGTACTGCATTTGAGAAATTGCGACGGTTTGAGCTGCCTTGGCAAGAAGTCGCGCTGCTGCCACTTTTAAAAAACCAACAAGTAGAAACACTTTCTACTTCACTCGAGGAAATGCAAGCCCAATTGCAAACAGCAATGATCCGGTCAGTCTCTCGTTCTGAGTTAGCTTGTACGTTGGCAATTGTGAATACGACGGAAGAAAGTGGTTTGGCACGGCAACTCGCCACAGTCTTGGAACAAGGTGGTGTACGCGTGGTGCGAATTACTGATACTTCGCAACTGCAAGAGCACTCAAAGTTGCTCATGGATACCAACCGAACAGAGTGTGCCTGGATCGTGCCGCTCGTGCGTTCGTGGTTTTTTACTGATATAGCCGTGGAACAAGATAGTGAAGCCGAACAAATCTATCGTGCTTGGGGCGTGGTATTTATTGGTTCAGACGCGCATTAAAGCGCAGTTTCGGTGGTGAATTTTTCTTCGTCGGAAATATCATCAAAAGCTTTTGGTTCGACATCCGCATCATGATTGGTGATCTCAACCGGAATTTCTTCGTTTAGGAGTACATATTCATCGTTTTCTTGTGTGACGACAGTGCTGATGCGCGAGATTGGAAATGAGTGCTTATCTTTGTTGCGCACCGAGCGGTGTGTTTCTTTCAGATAGACGTCTACATGATTTGGGGCTACGGAATGAATAGAACAATGGTAGGTGTTACCAGTTTGTAGCAACTTTGAAAGTCGAAATGAGATATCTTCAGGCAGAGAGCCAATATATTTGTCTGCCACTTCAATTGAGATATATCGTTGTTTGAGCTTGAACTCGCAAGTTTGACCAACTGAAAGTGACTCGAGAGCTGGTTTGCCAGCAAGGCGATGTAGCTCAACGATTCTGGTTTTGCCTGGTTCTTCAATAAATTCTTGTGTAAAAAAGGCTGGTGCTTGGAGTGGTTTTTTGTTTTTGATCGCGGTAAGGTGTTTTTTTGCAATGAGGTTGGTCCGGTCGTGTCCGAGCGCTTGTTCAAATGCAGCCTTGGCCTTATTTATCTGTTTCAGCTGTAGATACGCTACACCCAAGCGGTTAAGCGCAAGAGTGTTTTTTGGTTCTTGCTCGAGAAGCTCCTTATTGGAAGAAACCACTTGGTTCCAATCGCCCTGTTTGGCGGCAGTAATGGCTTGTTGTTTCAATGAGAGAGAAGTTTGCATAGCAAAAGCGCTGTACGCTCGCGGAAGAATAGCGTTATCACTTGCAATTGTCAACCATAACTTGGGGTTTGTTGGCGGTATATAATAGAAAGCAATATGTCAGGTCATAGCAAATGGAATAACATCAAAAACAGAAAAGGTGCGGCAGATGCCAAAAAGGGCAAAGTTTTTGGTGAAATAGGCAAGTTGATTCGTATTGCGGTGAAGGAAGGGGGAAGTGTTGACCCTGCAAGTAATCCTGGACTTCGTTTGGCGCTCGAGAAAGCCCGGACTACGAATATGCCACGGGTGAACATCGATCGCGCACTGAATAAAGGTATGGGGAAGAGTTCCACAGGGGGAGCAATTCAAGAGGTGCTGTACGAGGCATTTGGCCCAGGTGGTGTTGCGCTCCTGATTGAAGCAGTCACCGACAATGCCAACAGAACAAGTTCGGAAGTCAAATTTGCCTTAACACGCAATCAAGGCACTCTCTCAGGACCAGGCTCTGCACAGTTTTTGTTTCAAAAGGTGACCGAAGCAGGGACGCTGCGATACGTGCCAGTTCAACCACAACCAATTGACGAACAACAGCAAGAAACATTTGAATCACTCCTTGATGCGCTCAAGGATCTCGAGGATGTCGAAGAAATTTATACTACGGCACAATATGAGACGGCGTGAAAAATTTGTTCTCAGCGCAATCATTCTTAGTTTTGGGCTTTTGGGATTGCAGTATGTCAGTCTAGAGCTGCGGTACTTTGCAGTTGCAGCACTTGGTTTGGTCTCGTACGGAGTTTGCAGTTGGGCGTTATCTGAAGACCTCCAGAGAATAGAGTTACTGCTTCTAGTGCCAGTTCCTGCCTTGTTCACGACGGCCGTCGGCTTATTTTACTTTTTGCTGCCGAGCGACATTCTCTCTAAGATCGTTTTACTCTCAATATTTGGTATTGGTGTATACGCAAATCTTCTCACCGCGAACATTTACTCGGTTGCCAAAGGTAGAACGATTCAACTACTACATGCTGCGCACGCGATTGGCCTCTTTTTGACGCTTATTACCTCCTTGCTGATAACCAACACAATTTTTTCACTTAACCTGCCATTTTATGTTGTGGGAGGCTTGGTTGCAGTGAGTCATTTTCCGCTGGTTTTATCGGCCTTATGGGTAGTGCAGTTAACCAAAAAAATAGAAAGAAACATTGTTCAATCAAGCTTTTTACTTGTTTTCTTGTTAGTACAATTTGCAATTGTCCTTTCGTTCTTGCCATATAGCGTCTGGTACACTTCGCTGTTCTTGATGTCAGCCTTATATCTCGGCATCAGTGTCTTACGAAACTATCTTATCGAACGGCTGTTTTCGCGTGCTTTAGTCGAGTACACACTCGTTTTTATCTTCGTTGCAGGTCTTTTTATAGCAAACTTTCCCCTCAAGTAGGGGAGAACAAGAGGGAATCAGCCTGGTTTTTTAGGGGTATTGCTTTAGTACCTGCTGAGGATTGGCTAGAGTCCCAAAAGCAGCATTTTTACCGAGTTTGTGTGGGCGTTTATTGGTAGTTTTATATTTTGTAATCGAAGAAAATGGGGTAGAGTGACAAAAAAGAGAACCAGGCGAAAAAAGGGAAGAGTGATATAGTTTGATATACTTGTGATTGTGTGGATAACTTTAATAATTATAGGACTTTACCAGGTTAGAATGCAGGAATTATGCAATTATTATGATGTATGTGATCGTGAAACGCAGAATACCCGAAGCCTTATTTGCAGAATCCTCGGAGGAGTGCTGTTCCTGGCAGAGCCACTATTTCTAAGTAATTCATTAGTATGCACAAAGCAGACATGGAATGTGACATACGTTTCCAATTAGTAGCTTGTTCCTCACTCTCCCCACGCAAAAGGAGCGATTTTGTCTTCAGAGCGTTACTGGTGTTTGTTCTATGTCGCACAATATTACTTTTGCGACATAATGTCTGATTGTGACGAGAGTGCTGTTTTGTTGCAAATATTCTGCTGCGTTGTTCTTTAGTTAATCTACATTTCTTGTAACACTAGAAACTCCCTCTATCTCAACGTATATTTGCCCGTCTTTTAAATAAAAAGCCGTTTTTGGGCTATTTCGGAGGTCAGAATATTACTCGAGTGATTCATAAGGTTGATACATCAATTAATAAATGATATTGATAGTTGTATTTTTTTTGAGAAATTAGTAATTTGAGGAAATTCGTTGTTTTTGTTTAGCGTCTGCTTGTTAGCTTTTATTTTTTGTTGAGCCCCAAGCTTGTCCAAGGACTGAAGCTGGTAGTCGCCAGGCAATGTCGTTGGGTAGCTTTGGTGTGTATTAGATAGTAATCAAACAGTATCAAATAATAACAAACTATTTCAAATTTATTGTTATTATAAACATTGATACACCAGTCTTTTCTTGACTTACTCTAGATTATCAGTCAATTCTCTTCTCTGCTAGTTTTGGCTTGAGGTTTATAATGGGCGAATGGCTATAGTATCTACAGATCCCAGTGTTGCACTCACCTTGTTTCTTGAGCACCTTGAAGTGGAGCGAAACGTCAGTCGCTTAACCATCCGCAACTACAGACACTATTTGCAGCGCTTTTGTGACTGGTTTAACCAGGCAGGACATGAAGATCTGCGCAAATTAGATCTCGAGGTAGTACGGCAGTACAGAGTATACCTCTCGAGGTACAGTGATGAACAGGGTAGAACCCTCTCAAAACGTACACAAAGCTATTATACTATTGCTTTACGCAGCTGGCTCAAGTTTTTGATAAAACGAGACGCTCCAGTCTTGCACCCAGAGAAAATCGATCTGCCTCGCGGTGAGTCTCTTCCAATGAAGTTTCTCTCAATTGATAAGGTAGAAAATTTATTGTCACAGCCGTCTATTTCTACTATATCGGGCTTGCGTGATAAGGCAATATTGGAGGTCCTCTTCTCTACCGGACTCCGGGTAAGTGAGCTCGTAAACCTCAATCGAGAGCAAATCAATCTAGAAAGCCAAGAATTTGGAGTTATTGGCAAAGGACGTCGTCCTCGAGTAGTCTTCTTGAGTGATAGAGCTGTCTCTTGGTTGGATCGCTGGCTTCGTCAGAGGCAAGATCATTGGCGTCCTGTTTTTATTCGTTTTTCTGGAAAAATAGCGACCCCGGATGAGGACGGAGAAAACATGCGTTTAACAACTCGAAGCATACAAAGAATTGTTGATATCTATGCCAAGAAGGCGCATCTGCCACTTAAGATAAGTCCACACGGCCTCAGGCACAGTTTTGCAACTGACCTTTTGGCCAACGGCGCTGGCCTTCGAGACGTTCAAGAAATGCTTGGACATAAAAGTATTGCCACGACGCAAATTTACACGCATGTGACTCGTCCACAGCTAAAAAAGATTCACCAGCGATTTCACTCGAAGGAACCTCAAGGCCAAAATTAGCAGTCTTGATATAATACTGCTAATTGCTTAATTTTAGATATTCTTGCGGTATATCAATGTTTTTTTGTGTCAATTCTACCACTATCGATCAAACTCATTACTATAATATATAGATATACTTGGATACCATTATTAATATTAAAATATCTTTTGATGTACAAATTTAAATAATAAACATATCAAAAAATATCAATATATAAATTAATAACTCAATAAATTTTTCTGCAGGGGAATATTAGATCCTTACCTTTTTTTTGCTTGCAGTTATAATCACAGGTATTGATCCGTATTTGTTACGGAACAAATGCACGATGGATATATACGCATGAACATCCACCTCATGGGCTCTCTCTTTGATAATCAGGCTGGCTATGCCGAAATTGCCGCTATTCTAGAATCAGAAGGTCATCACTTTGTTACTCGGTATTATTTGGAAAGAACACCAAAAAAATTAGAGGCTGAAAAACCAGAAGAGATGGAGTTGTTTTACAAAAAAGTCTTAAGTTGGATAAAAAAGGCAGATTTTGTCATTTTTGAGGTCTCTAACCCTTGTGTAGAGGTTGGTTATGATCTTTCTATTGTGCTTAGTATGTCAAAACCAGTGCTCGTACTGTATAACGCGGAAAAAGGCGCTGTTCCCTACGGACTGAGAGGTCTACACCTCGAAAAACTACAAGTTTCCTCTTATACGGACAAGAATCTCAAAGAAGTTCTGCTCCAGGCGCTTGATTGGGCAAGCGAACTTGCAAATATTCGCTTTGATTTTCCCCTAGATGCTGAAGCAGCTGAATTTCTTGATGCAGCTGCAACAAAGAAACAAGTTTCTAGAGTGGCCTTTTTGCAGCAGTTGCTGGAAAAAGAGAAGATCCGGGGACGTGGATAGTTGCTACTGATTATTTTTTTGATGATCTCGGACCAATTTTCTGAAAAACTCCGATTTACTCTGATGTTCCGCCTTAGCTACCTGCGTGATGTACCTATTGAGTTCTGCCGAAATCAGGCAGTTGAACCGAATGGCATTTGGCAACTCGAGTGCATCTCTAATGGAAAGTCGCAGCACTTGTTCCAGGTCAATATTGCTGTATTCGCAATGCATTGGTCCCACTACGCCGGTCTCTTCCAAGAGAAACGGCGAGGTATTTTCTTGATAGAGGATGATAGTTGGCCTGTCTTGGTCAAGTGAGTGTTTGATAAAATGCGCCAACGTAAGACTTGGGTGAGTTGTTTCAAAAACACAAATGTCTGATGCGGCAATAGCCGCCAAACTAGTTTTATAAAAAGAATCTTTTTCTGCGCTGTTCCAGTCTGCAATAATTGCATTTTTGGTTTTTTCTAGATAACGCTCTGTAAGTTCAACTGGAAGCTTATGGAGAACTTGGTAGATGCGCGCAAATGCAGCGGGAAACATCGAACGTGTTTTGGGGCTGGTAGAAAAGAATATTTTTTTGTTCTCACCCATGGTGATTGAATCTATAGTCTCTTGTGCGCTATCATACAACAGATGAGAAAAAATGAGTCCGGCTTTGTTGTCATTGTTACGATGCTTATTATGGTTGGCTTGATTAGTCTGGGTCTCTCAGTGGCCAACCAAAGTACTGAGGATACAGCCGAGTCTGGCGATGAATCTCAGGCAGTTCGTGTGTTTAATGCCGCCGAGGCTGGTGTTGAAGAATTGTTGTCTGCTCCTTTAGTAGATTCAGGTGCTATTTTGGATCGAGCAGATCAGTTCGATGGTTCAGACATTCGCTACAGAGTAATGGAGCAATATACTCTCGAAACTCACTTGCTCGAGGGTGGCACCGCTACGATTGATTTGCCAGGTGGATATGCTGGAAATATTATTATAAATTGGGATAGTGCTGCCGCACTGTTGATTGCAATTTATACTGATGATGCCAGCGTACAAACAGTTCAATACGTAGGTGCTAATCCGTATACAGCTGTACGCATTGCTGGGTTCGATTCAGCAGCCAACGTTTCGAGTAAGAGTCGGTATCAATTCACTGCTCCAGCAAATACCAAAATGGTTCGTATTAAGTCATTGCTTGCTGCCACCAATCTCATCGTTGAATCAAGTTTCCCTGATCCGCAATATCACACTGTCCGCTCTGAGGCTACCGGCGCAGACGGTGTGACCAGAACTATCGAGGTAAATAAAACCATAGAAGTACCTCCTGCAATCCTCGACTACGCCGTGTATAGTGGAGGAAGTATTACTAAATAAGAATTACTATGTCTGCTGCCCTAGCCATAGATATCGGTACATATAGCATCAAAGCCATCGCTGGTGAGCCTGGTGATGTTGTGCAAATTAAGCGCGTTGCCGAGGTTTTCAATACTACAGGCATGGCAGTGCCAACTGATGACGCTTCAGCATCAAAATTAGCCCAGATTATCGAAGCATTATTTACAGATTATAGTTTTCCCCGAGATAATGTACATCTCTCTTTACCAGAGACAGTTGTTTCTTCCAAGGTCATTAGTATTCCTCGTCTAAACGATTCGGAGTTAGCGTCTGCAATTGGCTGGCAAGCAGAACAGCATATTCCGATCCCACCAGACGAACTCTCTCTCGAGTACCAGGTGCTCTATCGACCAAAAAAGAATGAGCAAGCGCTGATGCGTGTCTTAATTGTTGGTGTACGCAAGCAAATTGTCGCCCAGTACCTCTCTGTTTTTGGCCAAATTGGGATTGAACCAGTCCATGTCGAGACACAAATGCTTTCGGTGTTGCGCTCGTTGCACTTTGTGCCAGAAGATCCCACCACGCTAGTGGTGCACTTTGGTGCTTCTAGTATGAATTTGCTGATGATGCATCAGGGTGAGCTACAGTTTGTATTGTCACAACTCAACGGTGGTCAATTATTGACCAAAACTCTTGAACAACGGGTTGGACTAGATTCCGTGCAGGCCGAACAATACAAGCGTACCTATGGATTACGAACAGATCAATTTGAAGGTAAAGTCGGACAGGCGTTACTCCCTGCTTTGCAAGTGCTGTTTGCAGAGGTAAAGAAAGCCATTCAGTTTTTTGTCAGTCAGCATCCACAAGCTGCGGTTGAGCGCGTGGTTCTCTCTGGTGGTTCATCATTATTGCCCGATCTGGTGCAGTACGTTGCCACTGAACTTGGGACAGAGGTACTTATAGCTGCCCCTTTTGCAAATGCCTCTGGAGAAATTCCCGAAAAAATCAATCAACCAGGGATGATTGTCTGCATGGGCTTGCTCTCGCAGACAAAGTAGCATCATGCCAAGGAATATCAACTTTGTTCGTGACCGCCAACAAAAAGTAGCTCAGACTGAGCTTACTGATCAAAAAACTCTCATAGTTACGGTTAGTATATTTGCCGCTCTACTTGTTATCTCACTGGGTGCTACAGGTGTGGGTTGGTGGTTTGGAAATCAAGTGAAAACAGTTATTGCACAACAAAAATCTCAAGAATCTGCGATTGTGCAACAACAACCTATCGAGGAATCGTATACTATTTTTGCACACAAACTGCGAGTGCTCCGTGATTTATTTGGTAACCGCAAGAACAAACAGACGAGTATCAAATTTTTCAGCGAGTACTTTGGTTCTGAGGTGATCGTGAGTCAACTGTCGTATGACAGCGAGGAAGAAGTTTTGACCTTTGTCTTGGACTCTAAAGATATTTTTGTGCTCAACAGTGTTTTTGAAAAATTGCAAAGTACTGAGCTGCGCACACTCTACCCTACTCTGCAGTATGGTGGTTTAAATCGTAGTGAGTCTGGGCGTTATGGATTGAAACTCACAGTGACACTGCCGAAGTATGTCCTACAGAAAGCATCATGAAAGAAAAGAAGCCAAGTTTTAACCTCCACCTTTTCCTCCATATGCGCCAAAAACTCGTGATTGCAATTGGAGTTGGTTTTGCTGCAGCCCTAGTTGTATTTTTCCTTGGTGTGCCACAATTCCAAAAGATTTTCGAAACACAAGCCAAGCTCCAAAAGGAGACCACGCGTCTCAACAAGCTAAAGCAGAAATTAAGTGAGCTTGACAGTATCACGTATGAACCAGCATTTGGACAAGTTGCATTTATTTCAGAAACGCTTCCATCCAAAAAACCACTCCTAGAATTGCTTACTAGTCTCTACGCGGTCACTCAAAAATCAGGTGTAGTAGTCGATGATTTTTCGATTAGTCCAGGTTTAGTGGCGACCACTGCAGCTGAGCTGAGCCAAGCGTCAAAGACGCAAACTGCTGGATATGACACCCTCGAGTTGAAGTTGTCTGTAACAGGTTCGTTTGAACAATTGCAAGACTTTATTTTATTGACCGAAACAGTGACTCCATTTACGACCATCACTTCGTTTGGCCTCAATGCCTCATTTGGTGAGACCACTGTAGATGAAAAAGACAAGTTTACTGCTACGCTCGTTACCAATACGTTCTTTTTTACGAAGCCAATCTCTGTCTCGCTCGAGCAGGCACTGCCAAAACTTGCCGAGGAAGACTACATTGTATTATCTGAACTTTCTGGTTATGAACGTATTGAGTTGCCAGAACAATCCACCATTCTTGGCGGTGGTTCAATAGATTTCTTTCAAGTAGAGGGATTTACATTCCCAAGCAATTAAGCTTCGGTTGATTCAGTTTCTGCAGGATCTTCAACAACAACGTGAGCGCGTATGCCCTCTTTGACTGCGCGAATACGACTAATATTTCGAATTGCTTGAATAACTGAGCCGCCTTTGCCAATGACGCGACCCATATCTTCTGGGTGAACGTGGATGACGAATTGTATAGTATCGCCCGCTTCGCGCTCTGTAATAGAAACATCTTCTGGATGTTCAACTAGGTGGATAAGGATAAATTCGATGAGGTTTTTCATTCGCTTGCTGGAGTGACGGCAACTTCTTTTTCCGCTTTTTGTTTTGCGACAGATTTTTTGGATAGTCGAGGTTTTTTGGGTGGAAATGGTGTTTTACTTGCGGCTCTCTTGGCGAGCGCAGCGACAGTTTCGGTTGGTTGCGCACCTTTGGCAAGCCACAGCTCATATGCCTTGAGATCAAGCTCCAAAATTTTTGGAGTTTGTGTTGGTGCGTATTGGCCGAGCAATGCAGTGTACTGACCATCGCGCTTGGTGCGGGCTTCGTTTACAACGATACGAAAATGCGGTTGATTGCGTTTGCCAAATCGAGCTAATTTTATTTTTAACATAGTGTTCTTTTTCCCACGAGGTCAGGATTATACGCTAGGGCTTTTATATTCTCAAGTCTTATACGCCTTCAGCGCTTTTTCTGCTGCATCTTGCTGTGCCTGTTGTTTGCTTTTGCCGATGCCAGTTGCGGTAGCTTTGCCATCAATGCGAACAGCGACAGTAAATTCTTTATCGTGATCTGGTCCTCGCTCCTCTACTACCCGGTAGGTTGGTGCGGCGAGATCATTTGCTTGCACCATCTCTTGTAGTTCACTTTTTGCATCCTTATAGGTACCTTTTTTGAGAATCGTATCGAACTCTACAAACAAGTGTTCATGCAAAAATGACTCGACCGCCGCAAAACCTGCATTGAGATACAGTGCGCCGACGAGTGCTTCAAAAGTATCGGCGAGTAAGCCATCATTGTCTCTGCCCCCAGATTCGGCTTCACCTTTACTCATGATGATCGCTTCACCAATTTCGAGTTTGCGGGCGACACGTGCCAAAGTTGTTGTTTTTACCAGGGCGCTGCGGTATGAGGTCAATGTTCCCTCGAGTTCTTGCGTAAATTTTTGATAGAGAAAATTGGTCGTCGCGAGTTCGAGTACTGCATCACCGAGAAACTCCAAACGTTCGTTGGAATCGAGTCGCTGGTAGATGTCGTTTGCCGCCAGCGCGCTCCGATGTCGTAGGGCCTGTTCAAGTAATTCTGGAGAAATATCGAGTTTGATCATGAAATTTAGCCGAGTTCGCTTTCCTCTGCAATCATTTGGGTAAATTCGCCCACAGTTTCAATCTCTTCTTCGAGTACTGTTTTGAGGCGTAAGTGAATGCCAAGTTTTTTGTTTAACTTGAGAATAACAAGTTCAATCTCATGTTCGCTCATCCCAAGATCGTCTTCAAACAACGCATCAGCTACCACCTCTTCGAGATCGTTGCCAGTTGTGTCGGCAATTACTCGAGAAACGAGTGCCAGTAATTCGGCTGCTGCAGTCATAAAAATCTTTCTAACTCTAACTAAGTAATAATTTTGCCAACACTCCATTCATAAATTTTGCTGAGCTGTCACCACCATAGGCTTTCGCGAGCTCAATCGCTTCGTCAACCAAAACTTTCTTTGGAGTCTCCTTGTGCTTTGATTCAAACATAATTAACCGCATGATTGCAAGGTCAAGTTTGGCTATCTGGGAGAGAGGTCGCTCTGGAGCAGCAGATTGGATCTCTATATCAAGCTCTGGCAATTCTTCCAGAATAGCTTGTAGTTCAGCTGTGTGCTCGGGAAACTCGATACGATCGAGAGAGACGCCGGAAAAAGTGCACGCAAACAAATCCTGCAGGAGCGCCCTGCGTGCTTTATGACGTCCATCCATACATTATCCCTTGTGCTGTGTTTGGCGACGCGCTTTTGTTCTCACGGCCCCAACTGGTTTTGCAGCTTTGTTTGTTACAGCTGCTGCGGTCTGAGCAACACTTGTCTTGGTCGGTGCAACTTTTGCAACTACTGGTGTTTTTTCTTGTGATAAACCAACGCTACGCAAAATGCTTGCAACAATGCCGCGTTTGTATGGCGGGATGCTTGCTATATTGGTATCTTTGGTTATCTTTGGTTTATTGCCAGCACGACGTTTGCCGCGTTCGACTCTAGTTATTTTATTTTTTGGTAGTGCGCCCATGATTGCCTTTCCTAAGCACTCGATTGTACCGCCTGGTGCGAAAACTGGCAAGCTCAAACTATATATGTCTAATTTGCAGTAGCAAGCAACGGTTTTTGATCAAGGAAAAGTGAAGAACGCCAGGTTTGTGGCAGTTGTTCTTCGATTACTCTTGCTTGACTGAGGAGTGTCAAATTTGTCCACGAGGCAAAACGTAAAAATGAGAAACCGTGTTGGGCTGTACTGAATAGGTTACCCGCTCCACGATTTGCCAAATCGAACTCAGCGAGTTTGTGTCCATCTGTTGTGGTGAGTAGCTGTTGTAACCGCTTTGTGTTCGCTTGCCCAGCACTGCTGGTAAACAAATAACAGTAGCCCTGTTGTCCCGCTCGCCCAACGCGTCCGCGCAGTTGATGTAGACTGGCCAGACCATACTGCTCTGCCGATTCGATCACCAGCGCACTTGCCTGTGGTAAGTCGATCCCGACCTCAACAATCGGCGTGCTGACGAGCACGTTTATCTCCTGCGCAAATAATTTGGCCAAAATCTCTTGCTGCTCTGCTGGGGATTGTCGGCCGTGGAGGATGCCAACCTTATATTTTGGACCAAACCGTTTTTTAATTTCCTTAAACCGTACATTGGCAGCCGCAATTTGTGCCAGACCGGGTTCTTTGGATTGATCGATAAAAGGACAAACGAGAATTGCAAGATATTGCGGGTTTTCTGCAACTTGTGTCTCGATCCAGTCGTAGAGTTTGGCGCGTTTGGCTGCCGGCAAAATCCAGGTTTTTGTTGGAATACGATCGAGTGGCAACTCGGTGATTTGTGAGTGATCAAGGTGAGCAAACAGACTCAGACTGAGCGAGCGTGGAATTGGCGTGGCTGTCATTGTTAATCGATGCGAAATGAGCTTGCTTTCTGCGAGTCGTTGCTTGACACCAAAACGATGCTGCTCATCGTAGATCAGGAGTACTGGGTTGATTTCTGCTAACAGTGAAAAGAGTGCGTGGGTGCCGACAAAAAATTGTGGTTTATCGAGTATCACTTTTTTGCGCTGGGCGCTCGTGACGAGTGTAACTGGCACATCGGGAAAGAGCTTTTTGAGCGTTTTGGCGTGTTGTTCTGCGAGCACCTTGGTTGGTGCCACCAGACAAGCGCTAAGCCCTTGATTGATGACCTGACGCGCTGCAATGCCAGCAACTACAGTTTTGCCAGAGCCGACGTCGCCCGTAAGCAAACGATTCATCGGTTGTGTGCGTCCGATATCGACCAAAATTTCTCCGATCGTTGTCTGCTGTGAGGCAGTGAGGGTAAACGGAATACTGGGTGGGATGATTGGCTTAGACTCCTTGATCGCCGGGGCACTGTGTAGTTTTGCCCAGAGTGCTTTACTTTTTTTTGCCTGGCGAATCAGAGTGACAAGTTCTTCTGCTGCGAGACGTTCTCTGGCGGTGATGACTAATTCTTCATCAGAGGGAAAGTGCAACTCACTTAGTGCCGTTCGCAAACTTGGCAATTTTTGTCCTGCAAACAGTGACTCATGAGGAGCAGTTTCTTTGTCTAAAAATTCGAGTATATGTTTACACAATCGACGCACTCTCCCCTGCTGGATCCCAAGCGTGCTGGTGTAGATTGGTACCAGTCGATTTGTGTGAATCGTATTGTCGGAAATTTTTTCAAAACTGGGATGGACCATACCACCACGCGAACCAACGCTACCGCTAAAAAAATATTCCTGCCCTTTGATGAGGCTCTGCGTAATATGGTGGGCATTGAACCAGAGAAGATCAAGTTTGCCCGTCGCGTCAGAAATGGTCGCTCGCTGAATAGATCTACCGCCGCGAAAGTAATTACTGGTGTTTACGACAGTGCCGCGAATGGTGAGCGACTCGCCCGGAAGGGCCTCCGCGATGAGGACCTGTTTGGAAAGATCGTTGTAGCGATTTGGCAACTGAAGCAAAAGATCACGAACGAACAACAGGCCATGCTCGCTAAATGTCGCTTGGAGTTGCGGTCCGATGCCTTTGACCGCTGCGAGTGGTGTATCGAGACGATACATGTGTTTTAAAAGAGTGCCAACAAACCACCGCCGACGGTGCTGAGTAACATGCCGATGATGGCAATAATTACAAAGGTGTTAATGATGCGTTGGCGGGCTTTTTTAGTCATGGTTGATCCTGAAATAATTCCGTTTGCCAATACGAATGGCAGATATGTTTGTTGTATCGAGCATTTGCTGTGGATCAGTGATTTTCTGTTCATCTGGAGCGTAGATTGCAGTGCCACCCTGAGTGATTAGTCGGCGTAGATTGTTTTTACTCTCATTTGGGAGACATTCGCTTGCTAAGGATAAAACAGATAACTTGCAACTCGAAACAGTAATAGTAGGGTCAACTTCAGAAGCAGACTTTTGTTGAACAGTTGTGTGAAAATAGTCGGCAGCCATGTTTGCTAAAGCTTGAGTGTGGTACTGCGTCACAATTGTTTTTGCTAGCTGTTGTTTGAATCCCATGGGGTTTTCTCCTGCCTGCATGGCGCGTTCCATTTCCGAGATTTCTTCGGCTGCTACATCAGTCAACAAGGTAAAGTACTGGATGATTTGCTCGTCGGCGATCCGCATAAGTTTGCCGTACATTTCTGTCGGTTCTTCGGTCAGCGCGACAAAATTGCCGTACGATTTGCTCATCTTGCGTCCATCGGTCCCGTTGATAATTGGTGTCGTCAGCACCCATTTTTCTCGATTGTTATAGGATTTTTGCAACGTGCGACCCATCAGCATGTTGAATAATTGGTCTGATCCGCCGAGTTCCAGATCGACATCCATGACGACACTGTCGTAGCCTTGCAGTAATGGGTAAATGATTTCGTGACCAAAAATTGGCAACTCGTTTTTTATCCGTTCTTGGAACATATCGCGTTCTACCATCTGCTGTATTGTGGTTTTTGCCAGTAATTTGACAATATCTTGGTAGGTCAATTTATCGAGCCAGTCGCCGTTGTAACGGATTGAGATTTTGTCAAAATCTAGAATTTTGCTCGCCTGTTGTTTCCAGTTTTTGAAGTTTTCTTGGATGACTTCGTCAGTCAGTTCTGGTCTGGTGCTGTCGCGGCCAGTTGGGTCGCCGATACGAACCGTGCCGTTGCCGATCAAAAGAATAACTTCGTGGCCTGCAGCTGCAAATTGTTGCAACTTGCGCAGCACAACTGAGTGACCGAGTGTGAGTAAATTACCGCTCGGATCGATACCAAGGTAGACGCGGATCTTTTTTTGCTCCATGAGCGCGAAAAGTCCGGTTGCATCGGGGACGATTTGCTCGACACCTCTAGTCAGTAGTTCGGGGAGTTTTGTAGTCACGAAAGTATTGTACCGCACTAATAATGGATTTTTATTCCTGTCTGAAGAGGGAGTCACCAAACCGTTTTGCATGGGTCAGTAGAAAGATGCTGCTGATGAGTGAAAGTACGCCCGTGCCGATCAAAAATACAGTTTGGCCAACAGAACCAGTTGCTGGCAGAGTGCTCGCTCCTTGAGCAGCAGCAATGCTTTCTCCAGTGCAACTACAATTGGTTGTCGTATTGCAGCTTGGGTTGCGGCATTTGCCAGACACACAACTCAGACCTGTGGCACATGAGACTGTCGCAGAACAATCTTGGTTGCATTGTGCAGTCGTTGTTGAGCTTGAACCACTGGTGGTAGTAAAGGTATAGCTGCCAGGTATGTTGGCACTGCATTGTGTGGTGGTGGCTAGTAGGTTAGCACCAACCAAAGTGATCAAATTGGAGTCATCAGAGCTTGTTTCGGAGCAACGAAGCGCGACCGCGACCGTGCCAGTCGCACCAGTGACAGGTTTCACAGTTAGTGTGGCTAGTGTGCCCGTGCCCGTTACTCCGACGGTGTCTCCGATTGTCAATGTACCGGAAATAACGATTTCGCCGGTTTTGGTTGTATCGGTTGTGACTGTCGGGAAGTACGTACCGTTGACACTGGTGACGGTGACTTTTGCCGCATCGTAAGTGACGACTGCGCTGGCCGATTTCAGCTGATTTGAGTCTGCGTCAATAGTAACTGCGACACTGGTACCGGCCGTCTGCAGTGTTCCTGATGCGGGCGAGAGTGCAAAATGGGCAGCGGCCTGCGCAGCAGTGACGCTGTAGTGTCCCGCAAGGAGAAATATGCCGATAAGCAGAAGTGTTCGCTTGAGCAGTGTTGGCATTGGCTATTTAGTTAGTATTGTTAGATTTTTGGTACTTTTGAGTATGTCGTCTCCTTGATTGCCCGCCACAACTGTCCCGTCAGCTGCAAAACTAAACGTGATCTCCCCTGGTTGCTTTGGCGTATAGGTGATTGTTGCCAGTGTTACTTCTGTACCAATTGTCACTGTTTCGTCTGGGAGACGCACTACTGCGAGGTTGATGACGCCTGTTTCTGCAGAAACAGTGTTGCGAACAACAGAGCTGAAGATCTGGCTTGGCTTGAGCGAAACATTAGTCACAAGATTTGGGTCAAAGTGAATGATAAGCTCTACTCCGTCGACGAGTTGCTCTATAGTTTCCGAACTGATCATGATATTGGCTGTGTTCTTTTCTTTTGCTTCGACCACAGCGAGCTCTACGCTTGGAGTGCTCTGCTCTTTGTTGATCATGGGCAGTTTATCGCTCTCATCCATTTGTCTCGCAGGTTGTCGCAAAGTAGATACTGTGTCGCTATTTTTGTAGAGTAAGAAGCTTGTGGCGGCTAAAATAGCGGCGGCGAGCACGCCAATCACAAATCTATTGACAGCGTGTTCTGGTATTGGGTTGGGCATAGGACTTTTTGATTGAGTATTACTGATCATACGCGGTACTGAGTGTCTCGAGCAAGAGATCCATGTCTAGATTGGTTACAGTGCCATCTGCATTGCAGTCTGCACGAGCTACACAGGCGGCATCAGTTCGTTTACTCAGACAGCCAACCATAAAAGAATAATCTGTTACGCGTACGACGCCATCTTGCTGATCTTTATTTGTACCCGAGATAGGCAGATCGCCGCAGGCAAGCGGCTTGTTTACAAAGTTAAACGTGTGCTCCACATCTTTGGTAATATCAATGCCATCGGTGATCTGACAGCGATAGTCTGCGATTTGCTCATTCTTGCAGAAACGAATTTGTTGGTGTTTTGGACCCTTGAGCAAAATATTGTATTTACCCGTGGCGAGCGTTGTGCTCGCAAGTGGATTGCTCAGGGAAAAGTATTGTGACAATCCATCAGTTTGTCCTACCACAAACCTGCTTATAACAGCAGCTGGGACCGTAATCTCGCCTGTGGCCATATTTTGCAGTGTTATTTTTACCGTTTGTGCTCGAGCAGCTTCTGGTAAGAAGTTAGGATTATGTTCTACCGGCAACCCAGCAAATTTGAACGCCAGTTGAATGGTTGTTTTAAGCGTTTCCGAAGCTTCTTCGGCGATGGTTAAATTAATTGGTGTTGTCGGACTCTGATACACATTGTTTGTCAAGCCAGTTGCGGCGATTTTGGCAGATTGAGCGTCGATGCCAACAGCACTGTTGCCGACTGCGTTTTTGGTACGGAAAGTGAAGCTAACGAGATGTTGTGTGCCAGTTGCAGTAGAATCTGGCTGTTTGCCAATCGCTAGGCGAATTCTGCCGTTGGTAGTGTCTACTTCTTTTTTGAGCAAAACGCCAAAATTCGCGGTAAATAGATCGGTCGAAACATATTCAAGTGAAAGCGGGTCATAGGTAAGCACAAAATCCGTTGCTGTTGGTTGCGCATTGGTTGGCAGTATTTCTACAAGCACGCTCATGGTTCTGTTTGGCGTAATTGTGATGGTTGCCGAAGGTTGATTTTGTGTATTGTTTTCGACTGCAGAGAGTCTCAGCTGCACTGCTTCACCGGTTGCACCTTGTCGCAAATCTTGATTGTTCATGGTAAGCATGACGGTTGAAAAGAGACCTACTATGGCAGTAAGTATCAGTGCTATCCCCAGCGCTCGCTTGGTTTTCATTTCCTGGGTAGTGATAAATTGTTTCATCATGCTGTTAGTTACCTATTTGTGTCAAACACCTCTATGAAACTTATAATATCTTGTGAATCAATTGTACATGTTCCAGCTAAATTATAGTCACAAAAATCTGTACCAAATTTGCCGAATAGTAGATTGTAATCAAAAATGTCTACTTTGCCGCTGCGGTCAAAATCTCCAGATATTTGTTGGGTACTAGCACAATTAGTCTCAGATTCCCCAACCGCTGTGCAAGCAATTATTGGTTGTCCCAAACCTTGGCTGTTTGCTCGCTGCCAAGTTACATCGAGTAAATCTGGTCTACTCCCCGCTTGCTGCACATAACTCCAACAAAAACCTTCGTTGCAGATTGTGCTGGTATTGTTAACATCATTTGTCCACCCGACGGTCGGTCCATTATTTGCAGTGATGCTGACACCAGTGTCGCCAGGAGCAATTTTAAAGAGGTCGGTGATATCAAATGGTCTGCCTTTTCCGGCATCATCTTGGTTGTGCCAGCGCATTTCATTGTAATTAAACACCCAGCACCACTTGGTATTGCAAAAATATTCACGACTATTTACCTTGTCTGTCCAGGCAGCAGAAATACCTGCGCCAGAGAAAAGTGTGGTGCCATCACTTGCGGCGACTGTGTCTTTCCAATATTGTTGTGTGCTCAAATCAATTCCTTGGCCATTATTTGCCCAGCCACCAGTACCCCAGAGCCACATAAATTTGTTGTTGGTCAGAGACACCAAATTGTTTTTGTAATCTTCCCAGCCGGCTTTTGGTCCGCCATTTTTCCAGAGTGATTGCGATTCGGTAGTTTGAACATTACTGCCAAATGCAGCTCTTAAATCAATAGGATTGCCGCTATTTTCTATGAGGCCCGTTGCAAAATTGCTTCTCCAACACCAGGCGCCATTACAGATTGTTGCAATGTGTGAAGTGGGATCGGTCCATGCTGTAGTCGGTCCAAGTCTGTTCTGTTGGGCATTTTTTGTCCACGGGAGTGTGTCGTCGCTGGCTGCTACAAATTTGACCGTTGTACTGGGTGGAGTTGGCTCTGGCGGAGTCGTTTCTTCTGGAAATATATTTGCCAAAATTTTTGTTGCAAGATTGTCCGAAATGAAATTAATTGACCCTTCCTTAGTTAGTTCCCACTTACCCTGTTCTCTTGATTTATTTTGCACGATGGTTTCTCTGTCAACGGCGTCGAATGCAGCCACCATGCCGTTTTGTTCGTTATTTGCTATGCCTTCTGCATTGACCAGTCCGTAGTCAAAATACACGCCAATCAGGTCGGGCGCGTCGGCTGCCTCTACCCCATATGTTGGGGACGCAGGAGTGACGCTGCTCAGCAAAGTTCCGTTTGGTGCGTAGAACTCAATTTTGCTGATGCCAAAATCTCGATCAGTTACGGGAGTTGTATTTGGATTCCAGTAGTCATTGAAAAAGACATAGGATAGCTTGGTTATAAAACGGTCGCTCGTGTTTTGATCAGGTTGCATAAGTAGCTTGCCCACGGAAACTTGTGTTTCCAATACCTGTGTTGTTGCTGTTGGACAAAAGTAATTGCCGCAATCGCCTGGTTGCATTTTGTCGTTGTACAAGTTGGGAGTACCACAACCAGTTCCAGCGGAAGCACAGCTGCCATAGTCATAGGGACCGTCAAAATTTGTTCCATTGTTTATATACAAGGCAAATTTTGGCCAATTAGAACTATCTCTAGTATCGAGTCCGGCTTTTGCAGTGACATGTGTTTTGATAGTAATGGGAACATCTGCGATTGCGGTAATTGCGTTTAAGTCAATTGCCTCAACCGAGAGTGAGGTGTTGCTGAGTTGGTTTGCGAGTCCAAAAAGACTCAGGGCACACAAAAAGATAAAAGCTACCCTAGACATATACGTTACTACTATAAGGCATAATTGTAAGTTGTTACAATAGCAGCGTGAATCTCTCTTCTCGCCTCCAGTACCACTCGCTAGTTTTTCGAGGTCGCTTGCGGTACTATTGGTACCGCATGAGACGACTCACTTCTCGAAGAAATAGATTACAAACTCCGTCCCGTAGAATTGTTACGACACCAGGTCTCGGTCGCGGAAAATTACTGTGGTTCAAACTGTTACGTTTTGTTGCACTGGCCGGAATGATCAGCATTGTGTTGGGGATAATCTTATTTTTTGTGCTGTTTGCTTGGTTCTCGCGCAGTTTACCCAAGCCTGGTGAAGTAATCCGTCATTCTGGTTTTAGCACCAAGATTTTTGATCGCAACGGGGTTTTGTTGTACGACTTGTTTGATCAGGAGCGACGGACGCCGGTGATTATCTCAGAGCTTCCCGATGACCTCCTACACGCAACTATTGCAACCGAAGATAAAGATTTTTACAAACATGGTGGTTTTGACATGCTCACGGTCTTGCGAATTCCGTACAACGTCATCGCTCGCCAACGGGTGATTGGGGGCTCGACCCTCACTCAGCAGTTGGTCAAAAATGCGCTGTTAACAAATGAACGCACTATTACTCGCAAGTTCAAAGAATTTGTCTTGTCGCTGCAGCTTGAGCGCACATTTACCAAAGATCAAATTCTCGAGATGTACCTCAATGAAGCCCCGTACGGCGGAACTGCTTGGGGTGTAGGAACTGCAGCCGAGGTGTACTTTAATAAACCAGCAAAAGATCTCACTTTAGTAGAGTCAGCGATTTTGGCAGGCTTGCCACAGCGACCATCGGCCTACTCTCCCTATACGGGTAAGTCCGATGAAGATGGCACACCGCTGTGGAAAGTTCGTGCCAAGGGCGTGTTGCGGCGCATGCAGGAAGATGACTATATTACTGACCTTGCCTACGAATCTGCTCTCGCTGATCTAGATTCGATTGAGTTTTCTCGCAGCCAACTCTCGATCAAAGCACCCCACTTTGTCTTTTATATTCGCGACTTACTCGATGAGTTGTATGGCGAAGATGTTGTCGAAACTTCTGGTTTCAAAGTCACTACGAGTTTAGATTTGGAGATGCAAGACAAAGTGCAAGAAATAGTTTTTGAAGAAATTGACAAAGTTACTAACCTCAATATTACAAATGGTTCGGCCATGGTGATGGATCCAAGAACGGGCGAAATTTTGAGCATGGTCGGGAGTAAAGATTTTGAGAGCGAAGAAATCGATGGGCAATACAATGTTGCGGTAGACGGTTTGCGCCAACCGGGTTCTTCGATCAAGCCAGTCACCTATCTATCTTTGCTGCAACAGGGATACACACCATCTTCTATTTTGATCGATACACCGACTGTTTTTACGCCAAACGAATCAGCCGATGCCTATGAGCCAAAGAATTATGACGGCAAATTTCATGGTCCAGTCTCTGTTCGCACGAGTCTTGCCAGTTCGCTCAACGTCCCGGCGGTCAAGGCGCTCGCAACAGTTGGCATCGATGCTTTTTTACAGCAAGCCTACGACATGGGTTTTGTGACATTGGAGCCAACACAGGCCAATAAAAAGCGATTTGGGCTCGCGGTCACTCTGGGAGGTGCAGAAGTACACTTGATCGATACCGTTACCGCATATAGCTCATTTGCAACTGGAGGAAAAAAGGTTGAACCAGTCGGAATTTTGAAAATCGAAGACCAGACTGGTCGCACCGTGTTTGAGCACAAGCAGGTCGAAGGTCAGCGACTTTTTTCTGAGGCAGCTGCCTTTCTTATCAATCATATTCTCTCTGACAACATCGCTCGCTCGCTCGCGTTTGGTACGCGCTCACTGCTCAACGTCAGTCCAAATGTTGCAGTCAAAACAGGAACAACCAATGATCAGCGAGATAACTGGGCAATTGGTTGGTCGCAAGATGTAGTCGTTGGTGCTTGGGTTGGTAACAACGATAATTCTGCAATGAAAGTGGTGGCTTCTGGTGTGTCTGGTGCTACACCAATTTGGCGCAGAATTATGCTGTTGGCGCTCGATAGCGGGTACGGTGCGCCTGCGTGGGAAGTGCCGGAAGATATTGACCAAGTATTAGTAGACAGTGTTTCTGGCTATCCAGAGCACGACGGGTTCCCCAGCCGTAGTGATTTTGCGATCAAAGGAACACTGCCAAATTTGCCAGATTTAGTACACACTAAACTCAAGCTGTGTCGTGGCGAAAACAAGCTTGCTCCTGAGGCGCGCGTTGCTGGTGGAGATTACGAAGAGCGTGAAGCAATTGTTTTGCAAGAATCTGATCTAGTTTCACTCGACGGTATCAATCGTTGGCAAGCTGGTATTAACGAATGGATCGGTGGCCAAGAAGATTCACGCTACAAAATCCCCACGGAGTACTGCGGCAATCAGAAAGAGATCTTTCTCAATATGAGTCGGCCAGAAAATGAGAAGAAGTACGACAATGAAGACATTGAGATAAAAATAGAATCAGATTCTGGTGAAGGTATCGAAAAATTAGAACTCATTGTCAACGGTTCAGTTCGCGAGACAATCAATAATCGTAACTACACTGGGACGATTAAATTGACAAAGGGACGCTATGAGATTTGGGTAAAAGCCTACTCACGATCGGGAGAGACGAAAGAAAGTGGCCATGTCAGAATTGGTACCGGTGGTGAAGACTGGAAAGCGCCAGATCCTACACCAACGCCTACCCCAGTTCCAACCCCTACTCCTTCACTTACACCGAGTCCGGTTCCTTCTCTGATTCCTTCACCAACACCATAAGCAATAGTACTGCAACCGCCAACCTTCCACTTTCAAGTGTGTAGAGATAGTGATCAAGACTCAACAGCGGCACCGCGATACAGCTCGCAAGTAGCAACGAGTCTGGGTGGTAGTTTTTTCGTTGTAACCAGATCAAAAGTCCGAGTACTGCCAGAACTCCAACTACGCCTATTTCCGACAACGTGAGAAGCGGTATGTTGTGGGCGGGTTGTATGAAGCGCTCTAGATCTTTGTTGGTATTTGTCAGCGAGAGCTCTTTGGTGAAGGTATTCAGACCGGTACCCCAAATAGGATTTTGTACAAAATTTGCTACAGCAACTTCATTGAGCGCAACTCGACGAACAAGACTGGGATGAGCGCTGATTTGTACAAGTTGCGCCAACGTGAGCGGGATAATAATTGCGAATGACCAAATGCCTATCAGGAATAGCTTTTTTTGTATGGGATCAAATTTATTTTTAACCAAGAAAAAAGCGATAGCCAAAACGGCGGCCAGCCAAGCACTCAGTGAAATTGTAAGTATGAGTGCAATTAGACCGACCAAGAGCGTGCCAAGCGCCAGCCAACGTGGTAAATCACCTCTCCGCTGCCAGAGGAGTACACCAGCGATAACCAGAATGCCTGCCAACACATTTGGGTGCGCAGTGGTGCCACTAGGGAGAATGAATTCTCTCCCCCCAATAGTTTGGGTTGCAATGCCAGCAAAGTGTAATAGGTCTGACTCGCCGAGAAACTTGTAGCCAAAGAGTGATTTTTGTAGGAAAAATTGCGCAATCGAGACTACAGACTGAAACACGATCATGCTCACCAAACCCCAAGTAAGTTGCTTGTTTTGCAAAATCTGCTTAGGAAGTTGCGTCATGCTCCAGGCAACAGCTCCAGCAAGCAAGAGTTCTGCAAAAAACCAGTTATACCAAATGCTAATTCCAAGTAGCGCCAGCCAAAGTAGCAGCAGTCGTTTTTTGTAGACAGCTGCGGTCAGGATAACAAAGCTGAGCGCTACAAGTGCACTCAAGTAGAGCTTGGGAATAAGGTAATCAATCCGTATGCCATTGGCATAGGCGCTTTGTTCGTGCAGTACCAAAAATAAGTTGCTCGGAATTAAAAATATAAGAAGACTAAGTAAGCTGACCAACCAGCGATCCGCCCCAATTTTGCTCCACCTTTGCCACCAACTGTTTGCGGAGGGGCGCGATTTGCTCTGAGGTAAGATTTTCATTTGGATCATGATAATTGATGGTGAAGGTGTGATTTTCATTATAGACGGTCGAGAGCTCGAGGGCGGTGATGCGTGGATCAAGTTGTTCAAGCGCAGACATGATTGGTCCGACAGCCGTCTTTTTTGGCAGCTTAAAGGTAAGATCTTCTCGAATAATCGCCGTTTTTGCTTGCGGCTGATAGGTCGGATGTGATTGCGCATGGGCTACCAACGCACTTATTTTGATCTGGATTATGGTAAGGCCATTGCTGTATGAAATACTCCCTGCCACTTCTTGTGTTTTCCCAAAGCATATTGTTGCCTCGCTACTACCAGCCTCGGTCTCAATGGAAAAGTTCGTAATGTGTAGTTTGGTACACAGTGATTCGAGTATGCCTCGAACGTCACGGTACTGAGCAGACGAAACGATGCCAAGGGTGAGTACTTCGTTTGGCAATTCATTTGTAATTGGATGGTAGATATTGGCAATCTCAAAGACGCTGAGTGTTTGGCGCATTGGGTTAGCTGTGAGCACCGCAGACAAAGACGGCGCAAGTGAGCGGCGTAAATACACTTTATCGTCAGTCAGCGGATTCGAGAGCTTGAGGTGTTCTTCGAGTGTGAAACCTGTAGCAAGTGCTTCGGCTTCGCTTACCATCGAGTAGGTGTAGACTTCTTGCCAGCCAACAGTGGCCAAAAATTCTTTGACCGTTTCTTCGAGCGTGAAGTTAGTGCCACTTGGGCGGTTGGTCGGGATTGCCGACTCCATCAGCTTACTTGGCAGTTTGTGATAGCCATACAGTCGCGCAACTTCTTCCACAATATCTGCGGGAATGGTGAGGTCAGGGCGGAAACTTGGTGGGGTGACGACAAGAGAGTCGTCGATGATGGTGACTTCGCATTCGAGGCGCTCGAGCATTTGCTTCGCTTCTTCGAGCGGAATTACCACTCCGAGATAGCGGAACAAATCTTCACTAGTGAGTGTCACGGCCACATGCGTATTGGGACGAGGAAAGTGGTCATATACCGCACTTGCGACTTTTGCCCCACAAATTTCTCGATAGAGTTTGACGCCCAGACGAATCACGTCAATTGCAAGGGTTGGGTCTGCATTTTTCTCCATCAACTGCGCCGCTGTTGTGCGGATCGCGTGTGTCATGCTCGCAAATCGAACTTTTTTGGCATCGATTGATTCAGCAAGGAGCAAGATTCGTTTGGTATTCGCGTTCACCGATGAGTTAGCCGTGCCTTTGATAGAAGGCAAATCGATAATTGTTCCCGTACCATCTTTAAAAATCACTTCCCCACCGATAGCCGTGTATGTTGCACCATCGAGCAAGGTGAATGACTCTCCAGCTTCGGCTTCAGTAATAATAATCTGATTACCGCACGCAACCAGTTTATCGTAATCAAAGGCATGACAAGGATGACCGAGTTCGTGCGTAATGTAGTTGGTGATATCAATCGCAGCGTCGTGAATCTGCATATCCAGGGCAGTGAGTCGTTTTGCCATCCAATCGGGGGTTGGTGCGCGATCGACGTTCGACAAGACCACACAGAGCGTGCGTTTGTTGAGTTCGTCGTTCTCTGTAATAGTAGGCAGTACAAGCTCTTCGCTGGGGTTGGGCACATCTGGAGCAGTGAGTGGCTTTAGTTTCGCGTCAACACCGAATTGTGGCAAAATGGCCGCGGCTTCGCGGGCAATGCCGCGGACTGACATGGCATCAGCACGATTGGTGGTAACCTCAATGTCGTAGACAGAGTCCCCTTCTCGCTCGTACATGCGCTCGACCGACGGACCACAGAGCGAGAGATACTCTTGGAGTTTTTTTGGCTCAATATCTGCCTCAAGATGTTCGAGTAACCAGGTGTGTGGGATGAGAATATTCATATTAAAACTGCTCCAAAAATTGTAAATCGCCACTGTAGAGCAAACGAATGTCGTCGATTGCGAGGCCCTCTTTGAGCGTATATGTCCGCTCAATCCCCCAGCCAAAGGCGAAACCAGTGTAGACATCGGGATCGATGCCACCAGCCCGGAGGACATTTGGGTGGACCATGCCACAGCCACCGACTTCGTGCCAACCTGACTTGCAGAACTTGCAGCCGGTGCCACCACAGAGATGGCAACTGAAGTCTACTTCAAATGACGGTTCGGTAAATTGAAAGTGAAAGGGTCGAATACGACTCTTGGTACCAGGTCCGTAGAATTGTTCGGCAAAATAATCCAGTGTGCCCTTGAGGTGCTGGATAGTAATGCCCTTGTCTACAACCAGGCCTTCGAATTGATGAAACATTTGGGTGTGCGTCACATCTTGTTGGCGACGATAGCAACGCGCGATGTTGATCATCCGGATTGGTGGTTTGCCTAAGCGCTCCATTTCTCGCACTTGTCCGTTTGAAGTATGCGTTGTGAGGACCATCTGTCCCATTTTTTCATCTGGAGCATGAGCAACAAAAAAGGTTTCCCATTCGTCTCGCGCGGGATGATCTGGTGGCATGTTGAGACTCTCAAACACGTACCAGTCCCAGTCTATTTCTGGATAGCGAGCGCGAGTGAAACCAATTGAGGTGAAAATCTTGGTGATCTCTGCCATTGCTTGAGAAATGGGATGGACGTGACCAACAGCGGGACGTCGTCCTGGCAGACTTAAATCTACCCATGCTTTTACACTTGGATTATTGGCTGCGGCCACAGCTGTGGCGAGTGCATTTTTGAGGTTGTTGAGTGGTTGACCAGCCACCTTGCGATCACCGGGGTCTATCTCTGTAATTTGTTTTGCCAACAGCGTAAAAGCACCGTTTACGCCCAAGTATTTTTGTTGCAGTTCGTTGGCCGACAACCCAGTCTCAGCCCGCAGCGTACGCTGCATAAGCTCAATTTGCTGGATGTATGTTGTGCCGGTCACAAGTCTATTCTACTTGTCCTGCACAGTTTTTACTACCTCGCTAAAGCTGGTAAAGTCTCGGATAGCTAGTTCTGAGAGCATTTTGCGATTGATCTGTACATTTGCCTTTTTCATCGCACTAATAAACCAGGAGTACTTGAGTGATGTATCAAACTCTTGGAGTGCTGCGTTGATGCGGATAATCCAAAGTTTGCGTTGATCTCGTTTGCGCAGCTTACGACCGATGAAAGCATATTGACCTGCATGCAGCAGTGCTTCTTTGGCACGTTTGTACAAACGATTATTTGTGCCACGGAAACCCTTGGTTAGCGAGAGTACTTTTTTATGTCTGTGTCGGCGAACTACGCCGGTTTTTACTCTTGGCATATGAACTTTCTTTTAGGCGAGGCCGAGCATCTGCTTAATCTTGCGTGCCCATTTGCCTTGTACTTGTTGTGGAATACGGTATTTTCGAATTGCTCGTTTGCTCTTATTTCTGCGAATATGGCGCATGTTTTGAGTACGACGCATCACTTTGCCGGTTGCAGTTATTTTGAACCGCTTGGCAACGCCAGATCGAGTCTTGTGTTTATTGAGTGCTTTCATGTTATTTTTTGTTTGGCTGTAGTTGTGCGATGAGTTTTTTGCCCATCAATTTTGGGGCGAGTTCTACATTGGCAATTGTTGCTGTCTCGTTTACTACTCGCTCTAATACATTATAACCAAATTCTTTCTTTGTTATTGCTCTGCCCTTAAACTGTAAGCTGAGTCGTACTTTATCACCTTTTTCGAGGAATTTGCGAACTTTGTTCAGTTTTGCCAGGAAGTCGCCTTCACTGACAAACGGAGAAAATCGCACTTCCTTCAAATCCTGTGTCTTTGCACTCTTTCTACCGGCCGCTGCTTTCTGCTGCTGCTGGTACTTGAACTTACTTAGTTCAATGATTTTGACAATAGGTGGTTCTACCTGTCCGTTGACTAAGACGACGTCTTTATCAACTGCGCGAGCCTTCTCTATTGCCTCTGCCAAAGAGATAACGCCGGTGGCGCCACCTTCTTCTCCAATCAATCGCACTTCTCGAGCGCGGATGCGCTCATTTGCGACGACGCGAACCCCACGCTCTTGCCGTCTAAATGTTCCTTTGTTAATCACGAATTAATTGGTTTCCTTTGTATCGGTGGTATTGTACACGACTTATTCCGAAAGACAACTCGAGAGAATGAATGGTATAATTCACCTCGTTGCGAACTCGTAGCTCAGTTGGTTAGAGCGCCACATTGACATTGTGGAGGCCAGAGGTTCGAGTCCTCTCGAGTTCACTTTTAGGAAGAAATACATATGAGTAAAGAACAGCTGAGTAACCAGGAACGCTATGGTGATGGAAAACAACTTGCTGATGACATGGCTGCAGAGTTAGAAATATGGTATCAAAGTTCTTCAGTAAAATTTACAATTGCCGGAGCCTATGATGCTGAAAGTATGCCCAGCATGGACCTGGGCTTGACTGCTCGGCTTTTGCAATCTTTTCAAAAAAGATCGGCGCCTGTATTCAAAGGTAGCTATGTTTTCACGATCACAGCGGGAGGAGCAGCGCTTGCACAGCAAATTTTTACTAGCACCGTTGGATTTGGAGAAACAGTTGGTTTAACTCCAGCAACCAAGAAATTTGAACCGACTACTAGTGACGGTGTCACGCAGGTAAAAGTTGTATTCAGCAGGCAGATTCAAGGTTAAAAGTGCTCTGTTGGGGAAGAGTTAACTTCCGCCGTAACTATTTGATCGCTCGTGGTGCATTTGGTCTTGTACAGTCGTGGTTTGTTCGTGGCTACTTCCCTCTATTACCATACCGCCAGTTTTGCGATTTTTCTTTTTTGATTTTTGGTTAAACGCACTCGACCAGGTGTGTGCACTTTTGATTTTCTGTCGCAGCAACATGATGAAGGTTCGTAGCTGTTGGAAGAATGCCAAGAAATATTTGCCTTGCTGTCCGGGGTCAACGACCTCAGTCATGAGCGTGATTTCAACTTCTTTTTCAAATTTAGCCACATCACCCACCAGGAGACGGAGTTCTTTGCGGAGCTCGTCAATTTCTCGTGCTACTTGTTTTTCTCGGGCACTAAACACATCGCGCGCATCAACTGGGTTGATTTGGTCATGTAATTTTTTGCGCAAAGCTTCGCGTTTTTGTTGTTCGATAAGTTCTGCTTGCTGCTGTTGGAGAAAATCAGGTGAATTTTGGTTGCCAAAGTCGGGAAATTGTCCGCCGGTACGGGCAAAAGCCTCACTCAAATCTTGAGACTGGTTACCTTGATTGTTGGAATCGTTAAAGGAGGATTTTTCGGTTTCTGCCAGCGCACGCGCAAATGGATTGTTGTGCAATGCTGCCGCTTGGGAAGCTGGTTTTTTAGTTGCTATACTTTGCATTTCTTTGATAGCCTTTGCTATCGATAAGTTTGCAGATTATAGGCTTTTGAAAGACGAGTGTCAATCAATGCGAACGCTTAGGAAAAGTGTACCATTTTTTAGAGACTCAGGAGTAGTTTGTGCACGGCTTGGGTAAAGAGCGTTTGGTGTAAGCTCGCGCGATAATCTGGGTTTTTGCGTTCTTTTTTACCAAAATCTGCATCGGGTAGTGCGTCGATATGCGCATCAATTGCTTTGTCGTCTACCGAAATTTTCTCACTCTTTGCGATTGCATCGGTGACAAAAATGGTTTGCAATCTGGTAAGAGCGCGCACGGTAACTTGTTGGGAAAATGCTTCTTCGGTTAGGTTGTTGCGTTTGATGTAGTCTGCGAGTGTAATATTGAGGTTTTTGAGCTGCTCGCGCATGTGTTCCATGTCGTGCTCTATTTCTCGCTTGACTAGGAGTTCTGGGACTTGTGGTCGATATTTCTCTGCCAGTTTACCGTATATAAATTGTAGATTAATGGAGTCGAGCTCCTGCTCTTTTGGCTTGGTTTTTTCTTTGGCGATGGCCGCAGCTGCTTCTTTTTTGGCTTCTTTGACGACTTTTTTATAGTCTTTTAGAGCTAATTCTGGTTTTTCGGCGATGCTTGCACTGATGACCCAGTCCTTGTTTTTACCCGAGGAAACAAGGCTAAAATCTGGAGTGGTCAGTGGCTTTTTGTCGAGCTTAGTCACTTCTTGTGTGTAGCGCTCTGGGAGGAGTTTTTGGAGTGTCTGCTCTACCACCATCTGGGGATCAAGCTGTTCTTCTGCGACATTGGCGGGGACGGCGCCTTTGCGAAAGCCCGGGACTGAGAGTCGTTTGGCGAGACGCGCAAGGACTTTTTTGTACTCTGCGCTGACTTCTGTCCAGGCGAAAGTAATCTCAAACGTGGTGTTTGGGATGATGAGAGGTGCTTCTGTTTTTGCCATGGCGAGCATTATAACCCATGCTATAGTATTCGCTTATGCAAGAAACAGCGGTTCTACTCCATGTAATTTGTGATTATGTTGCTGGTGGGATGGAGTTTGGCGAGATCGTCAATCGCCTCCAGTATCACCTGGTAGCCCCACACGAAGTGCGCATCCACCCGACTGAGGTGCCGTCGCTCGATACGATGGCAGTGGGTTTTGTGACCGCCCAGTATGCCTATGCGCCACACAAAGGCAAAATGTGTATGTATGGCAATGCCGCTCCTCGTCGAGATAGTAGCAAGGCGATGAAGAGTAATATTGATCATGGCATCAAGTACGCAAAGTTGAAAAATGGTGTAGAGATAATTAACGTTTGGTCTGAGTATGCCTTTGGCTTTGTTAAACAAGATATTGTTGAGTTCCGAGATATTGACTGTCCGGCCAGTGGCAGCCAGTTTCGCTCGCGAGATTTTTTCCCCGAGCGCGTGGCACAGATCGTCAATGGGGACCTCAGCAGTTTGGGCAAAGCGTTGCCAATTGCTGAAATTCCTGATATCCCAAACAATCTGATCGCCTGGACCGATGGGTTTGGCAATGTCAAAACCACCATGCGCAAGTCTGATCTCAAAAAAATGGGTCTAAAGCCTGGTCAAAGCGTGCAAGTCATTCTCAACGGGGTAAGTATGCTCGGCGTGATTGCTGAGGGCGGCTTCACGGTTGATCGTGGTGTCTTGGCGGTCAATGCAGGTTCGAGTGGCTACGACAATCCTTTTGTAGAACTTTTCCTTCGCGTCCACCGCATGAGTGAAAAAACCGCTGCCGTACGCTTTGACTACCCTGAGGGTGGAACCGAGTTTGAGCTCAAGCCACTATAGGCTATAATTAACTTTCGATGCGGCGCGGTACCAGAGTGGTCTAATGGCGAGGACTGCAAATCCTTCGATTCGCGAGTTCAAATCTCGCCCGCGCCTCAGCACAACCGACATTGTACAATGAGGGGCGAATATGAACCTTTCGTATCTTTTTTTCCTTTTTCCTCTCGGTCTTCTTTTTGCTGCTGTGTACGGAATGTTTGTCGCAGTTCAGTTTGTACGAAGGAGATTTGGTTGGTTGCCCGAGCCAACCGTACAAGCGGGCGAAATTGTAAAAGAGCAAAATCCATTTATCTTGCCTGGATCGTTCGGATTGGCGGTGTTGTTTTTACTCGCAGGCTATAACATTGGGCTTTACGATGCCTTCCCTGCTCAGAAGTTACCAGCTGTTGGTCTAGCCATTTTTCAATTTTTCGTAGGCATCACGTGGTTGGTGCTTTTTTCGAAGCGAAAGATTTCACTTGCAGTCTGGACCTTGGTGTTCACGTCTGTCTTGAGCGGAGTTCTACTCGTTGTTCGAGCCAACGGTTTTGTGCAGTCATTTAATGGTGCAATTTGGATAATCAGCACACTTGGATTATTTGCAATTTTTGTGCGCACGCACACGCGTTGGAGTTTCTTGAGTTTGCTCCAGACTTTGCTCCAAATGATTCCCGCTGGATTTTTGCAGGGTCTACTGATGATCGGCAGTATTTTTCGCTCCAGAGAAAATAAACGCTCTGCTGTGTTCGGTTGGATAAAAACTGCCGGTATCGCAATTGTGGTGTTTCTCTTTTTTGTGGGCATTCTTTCGCAAAGTGACCCGGTTTTCAACGAAATGGTCAAGGGGTTCCGAGAGCAACTCTTTGGTCGGACGCTGCAATCTGCAGTACTCTTGATGGTTGCGGCTGCGACACTTTCAATTGTGCTACCGAATCAGTCGGAGGAGCCATGGCGGCTGCGTTTTCTCTCGTATCGAGACTCTCTTGCAGTACTCGTTACGACGCTCTCAGTCGTTGGTTTGTTTTTGTTTGTGCAGTTTCGCTATCTCTTCGGTGGCTCCCGTGAGCTATTGGTGACTCTAGACCTCACCTTTAGCGAGTATGTCCGCAAAGGTTTCATCGAGCTGTTGATTGCAACGTTTGCTGGTGGTGTTTTGGTATATCTCATGACGCTTAAGCAGCGAGTGCTAGAGCATGGGCAATCAGTTGCCGTTAAACTGGCAAGTTCTGCCTTGGTGATTGAGCTTTTTCTCCTCCTTGGTTCGGCCCTCAAGCGAGATTTGCTCTATGTCGAGACGTATGGTTTGACCAGAGTACGTGTCGTCGGTGGTTTGTTTTTGATCTGGCTCGCAGGATTATTATTGTCCCTGCTCTTCTTTGTTTTGTGGAAGCGGATGAAAGAGCTTAATTTACTGCGTGCAGTTTGGGGTTTATCGTTATTTGTTTGGTTGGCACTCAACATCCTTAACGTCGATCGTATTGTGGCGCAAGGCAGTCCAGAACATCACGAATATACCGATTACTACTATATTGCGAATTTGTCCGAAGACGCTGCTAGTGAGTGGCCCGCAATGATTACTGATATCGACACAAGTGTAAATAGACTACTTGCGAAAGATTCACTGACTGACATAGAACAGGCACAACTCGCTGGTCTAAAGCTCTCGCTCGTTGCGGTCATGGAGCGTCGAGAGCGACTGTATATGCATCATGCGAGCGCCGATTGGGTGCTCGAGAATCATGAATCACTACACGTAAGTGATATCTATTACTTGGCTGTCCGCACAGAACTTCCAAAGGAGCTGCGGATTGCTCGAGGCTGGAGGTTTTATAATAGCTCCGAAGCCAATGCGGTACAAATTTTGAGGGAAAATGAGTCGCTCTTCTTTGAAACTGTCGATACTGATTTCAGGCGTATCCAGGTCTATCAAATCAAACACGGCGTTGATTTGCGCAAGCACGAGGACCGCTTACTGCATGAGTTTGCTTATCCGTTTATCGATATCAACATGCGTTACTCTTCTCAAGAGTTGAGTGACAGTGCATATGCCTATAGCTCAGGACAAATGACCGATGATGAAAAAGGTCTTTTGGCTGCGTTGGAGTTGAGTCAGGCCAACACTGTAGGCACCCTGCAAACGGTACAGTGTGGCGACGTGATTGCTTTAGAAAAACCAATTGTGGTGTACGGAAAATTTAAAGATATGACATCGCTGCAATCACTAAGCGATGCAAATGAACAGTTGTCGGTCAACGTGGAGCGCTTAATCCAAATGGATAGGCCAATGCGAATCGTCTTAGTGCCAAGCGTCATAAATATAGGTGATAGTTGTAGGGTGCAGTTTCGCGTAGAGTCAGCCGAAACATTTAAATCATTACTCAATGGCAGATATTAGCTTCTTGTTCTCCTGGCTAAATGTGTTGCAACGCGAAGTACTGCGTCGACGAATGCTCTTAACAGGATTACTCAAGATTTCAGAGTGGGCAGTGTTTGGTGGTTGGCTCATTTTGTTGGGACTGTATGTCTCAGGTATGTTTACCAGTGTTTCGCTGCTTTTGGAACTGGGCGAAACATTTGGCACACTGGCATTTGCTTTGTATATTGCAACGCTTATCCCAAGTATGGTCCGCAGGCTCAAAATCCGGGAATTGTTTCCCATTATGAGTATGTTTTTGCCGTTTCGCCGACAGTTTGGCGTGCTGATGTTTATCACGGCGTTTATTCATCAGAGTTTTACGACCATGCTGCCAGCCTTGGTTCTGGTAGAGTTTGACTTTGCCAAGTTTCCGTCGCCGCTTATGGCGCGACAAATATTTGGATACATTGCTTGGTGGTTGCTGTTCCCTCTCTGGCTGACTTCAAATGATTTGGCCATCAAGAAAATGGGCAAATGGTGGAAAATTTTGCACAAACTGACCTATGTTGCGCTGTTTATTATCATGATGCATGTCGCGCTCGTAGGTGGCTGGAATTATGTCTTTGCACTCCTGGTTATTGTGATCGGGAATGTGGTGGGGTTGATAAAAAGTTTTTATGGAAAAAAAAGTTAGTCCCGAGCATGAACAACCAGAAACAACCTATTTTCATGGGTTTCTTTTTCATGGAGCTAAAAAACCATTTCGGTTTAATTCAGAATACACATTTGATGATCCAGAGGTTGATGGCAGTGCAACCTTAGGTTTTGGTTTTTACGCTACTGATGAAGTCGAAGGTGCGGCAGATTATTCTTTAGTTCGCCAAAAAGGTGAATTAGACAGAGTCCCTTATGTGTATGTTCTGTCTGTTGACAACATAAAATTTTGGGATTTTAGAGGAGATTCAGCTAATATAGCACTACCAAACAGTGTAGTTTTGGAGTGGCTTAAATACTATGATAAGGTTTTGGAGAATGAAAATGAAAATCTTTCGTTTATTCAAAAAATTTGGAAACAAAAGCAACTTGACTACGTAGAATTTTTAAAGCAACTAGCGTCCTCTGGGAAGGATGTTGATTTGCGTATAGTTTTGGGTACTGCGATAGGAGAAGAAAACAGAGCTTTTGGTTTTTTTGTAGACTCAGGAAGTCCGCCATGGACTGTGCAATTTAGATCATTTGTGGTTGATCAGCTAGGTTATGACGGACTCATTTATATCGAAGGAAGTGAAAAAGACACTAACCAGAAACATTCGAGCTTTGTTATTTACAACCTTGCTAACGTTGTCTGTTCTGAAAAATTTCTCTCTAGAGAGAAATTGGATGCGGTTGAAAATTATGTCCAAGAAGGTTAACGTGGACTCTTGCTTAAGAATGTTTACTGCAGGAGTTTTTTTACTTGCCTGAGCGCAGTATCAAGATCACTCTCACTCATCACCACCACAATTTCGGTCATAGTTGAAAATATTTCAATGATGTTGATGTACTCGATTGCAAATAGACCAATGACGGCATATATAAAATTGGGAATTTTTAAGTAACGGTCATCAAAAGCTATTGTAAGTGCTACTTGGTTAGAGTATAGACCAATGGGTTTTATTGTTACGATTTTTATTACCTCATCCCACATCGATTTTGTCATCACCATAGTTATCTGCCTCTGTCCATTTGTCTCGAGGTAAAGATCTTGCGCGAATGTTGCCCTGAGCTTAGGAATGGTGTTGTTAAGTGCCTCTATGACTTGCAGTGTATTTTCATACGTTACATCTACCAAACCTGTCTCAACTGAGATGCGGTCGAACACGAGTTTCGGTTTTACTGGTTGAAATGACGTATCCTGAGTTACTCGATTGATGGCTACAGAAATTGAGGATTCTTCTACATCTTTCCAAGTTTCATTTTCCACCCGATTCAAGATTTCTCTCGCATACGCGCTGTTGTTAAGAATTCCCCTGCGGGCTGCCTCTCGAGCAGTTTCATCTTCTTTGAGAATAGTTCGTACTGCGCTTGGTATGGTTTTCATAATGTTTTATTCTAAACAAAAATAGTGATTTTGTACATAGTTTGTATAAATTTTATGTTTTCTGCTTTGGGCAGTACGATACCGACCTTATGACAGAACATGAACAAACAGGAATTGTAACGAGCGTTGGTTCGCTTGGTGTGGACCATGCCGCCTCGTTTGATCGCAGTTACTGGAACAGACCAGTATTGTACGAAGATCCAATAGATCTTCAACACGATTGGCATAGTTTTTTGGCAGAGTCTCTCAGACTTGGTCGACGTAGAGCGATGTTTCGCACTATGGTTGCGCCGGATGTGATGGCGGAAATTAGGGGCAGATTACCCGTTGAGGCGGCGTTGCCTGTTGAAGAAAACTTTCTGACATATATTGGTGCAAATGCACACCTGCAAACGGCAATTCGTGCTGAACTTTTAGGTGTTCAACCCAGGGAGTTAGTTTTGCCTGCTGGGTACATACTGGATTTTGCTACGCAAGATACAGATGCTGGCCAGTTGTTTTCACTGTGGGGGCAGTTTGGATGGACGCGCGAGGGAGTAGAAAACATGATTACTGCAGGTACTACACCGATAGTCATAATTCGAGATATTGAGGAACGGGCAATTGCTACCATGATTGCGGAGTCATTGGAATTTGGCGATCAGATTCTCGTTGAGTTAACAGAAATGGCAGTGGCTGATAGTGAGAAAGGTCATGGTCTTGCATCGGTTTTAATTCGAGAATTGGCCAGACATACACAAAACTATTTTGGTGGTTCACCTATTACGTATGGTGAATACAACATGACGACGGGAGCGCATCGATCGGCAATGCGGGCAGGGCAACTTCCTGCCAATAGTTTTTCTGATGGAGTGCTGAGAGATCATGTTTCAATCGAAACAGGACCCGGCAATGTGGTGAGCGAATCTAGCTGGAGCACGCGTTGGCTACACGACTTTATGGTTTTGTATCAAGGATCAGAATGAACATTTATTACCCAAGGAATCACCAACTGCATCATCCCCAAACAGAGTTTTTTAATGGTGAGATGATTCCTCATTCTGAAGTTCCGAGTCGGTTGGAGAATATTTTGTCAGCGCTTGAGGGAAGTGCGCATACACTCCTAGCTGTAGATAGAGTTACAGATTTTGCAGCAATTTGGCACGAGCTCAGTCAGATTCATTCACCAGAATATTTAGTTTGGTTGTGGAACACACAGGTGCTACAAGCCGTCTATCCAAGTGTATTTTCAGCAACAGGTGTTCTAGAAAAAACTTGGCATCAGAGCATCCAGTGGGGGCGTTTTGTGACGGATATATTTACTCCTCTGCTTCCACATACCTGGGAAGTTGCAACGACTACTGCGCAATGTATTTTTATGGCAACCAACGAATGTTTGCAGAACAGGACAAGTTCGCTTGTACTTGCTCGTCCACCTGGACACCATGCTGGTAGATCACGGGCTGGTGGATATTGTTATCTCAATAACGCTGCATTCGCAGCACAAATACTTTCTAAATCTGGCAGAGTTGCGATTCTTGATGTCGATTTTCATCATGGCAATGGTACACAGGATATTTTTTATGACCGAGATGACGTTGTGACCTGCTCTATTCATGCAGACCCAAGGCGAAAGTTTCCCTATTTTGCTGGGTATGAAGCAGAACTTGGGGTAGGAAACGGCGTTGGGTATAACAGGAATTTTCCTCTGGCTGCTGGGATCACCGACACGCAGTATCAGCCACTGTTGGAGGAAGCTCTGGCATGGATCGCTCAATTTGAACCTAAGTTTTTGATCGTAAGTTTGGGATTAGATACGCACGAATCTGATCCGATCGCAGATTTTGCATTGACAACTGGGTATTATCAGACGATGGCAAAAACAATCAGTGGTCTTGGATTGCCGCAGATTACTGTTTTGGAAGGCGGGTATAGTACGACAAGTATTGGGGAAAATATGGTTAGTTTTTTAGGTGGCGCACGTAGTATTGGTGCGAAAAAGCCAGGAAGACGCTAGCAATCAATGGATGTATGGACTTACTGTAAGCTCGGTATCTAAATCCAGTTCATCATCATCTTTTGTATCATTGGCGCTACTTTCAATTTTGTTTGATATTGCTGCAACGATTGTTTCAACTAAATCTTGTTTGAGCACATTTCTTGGATCTTCATGACTTAAGTAACTGATTCCCAACTTATCTAGCACACGAAAAAGGAATGAATTATCAATCAGAATATTGTGTGTTCTGATAAAATGTAAATTATCTTTATAAAAATTAAGCAGCAACTCTTGGATCCAGCCGACAAGGGTTGTTTCTTCAAGTTTAAGAATTTCATTTCTGATATCTTGATTGCTGATGGCATTGACTAAGGAAACTTGAGTAAATCTAATTGAGCTACTTTTAAGTTTTGTAGAAAGCTGTCTTCTTATTTGTTTGACCAATTCATCAACAATTTTGCTTTGTTGTGCATTTCTAACCTCTTGCGATGTGTCTGTGACTCCTATCGATATTCTTTGTCGGGAAATACTGTTTTCTTGAATAGCAATCGGTTCCGTGGCTTGTTTGAGCGCAAGCAATTTTTCTAAAAAAGTTATTATTTGTTCTACAGGAACCAGATCTGAGTCAAGTTGTCTTAACGAATGATCTTTGGGTATATCGAGCTTATCCAAAAGTTGAGCGTACTCACTTGTTTCACCACCAGCGGTTTCGAGCATCGCAACAGCTACCATATTACTTTCGACTGCAGAATTTGTTATGTCGGTCGCTGAACCCTCACTTTCTCGAATATTTCTTATCATATTTCCTTATTTCCTTTGTATCGTATGATTACCAATTTTCATATCATACCACTACAAAACACTACACCAATTTGCACGCTATAATACCCTGCCATGGCAAAAACATACTTTATCCATACCTTTGGTTGTCAGTCCAATAAATCCGACAGTGAGCGAATTGCTGGCGACTACGAAGCTCGTGGCTACACCGAGACGAAGTCTTGGCGGGAGTGTGATGAATTGATTATTAATACTTGCGCGGTGCGCCAACGGGCAGAAGATCGGGCGCGCGGGTTTTTGTACAACGTGGTGATCTATTTCTCCGAGAAGAAACTCCCAAAGCCCAAAATTATTTTAACCGGCTGTATGACCCATCATGGCAACGAAAAATTGTACGAGATGATGCCGGCTGTTGATGAGATTTTACCGATCAATGAAGTTGGCTTTAACATTACGGCGGTGCGAAAAGATATCAAACACGCCTGGATTCCGATCTCGACTGGGTGTAATTCTTTTTGCACTTTTTGCATCGTCCCCTACTCTCGTGGGCGCGAGAAATCTCGTGATTTTGATTCCATTTTGGCAGAAGTTGAGCGACTTGTTGCGGGTGGAACTGAAGAAATTACGCTGCTTGGTATGAACGTAAATTCTTGGGGTTTGGAAAAACTCGGGATTGGTTTTCGTAAGCTGATGCTCGAGCGCCCAAGCTATACCCGTGAGGATTTGCCAGATAACCAATCCCAGTACCTACAGTCAAAAACTACTCCGCCGTTTGTCAAATTACTTCGTGCTATTTCGGCATTTGAGCAGATCAAGATTATTCGTTTTATGACCAGTAATCCCTGGGATTTTCATGATGAGTTGATCGAAGAAATTAGCACAAATAAAAAGATTGATCGCTACGTACATTTACCTGTGCAGTCTGGTAGCAATGACGTGTTGTACCGCATGAACCGCGGCTATACTCGTGAGACCTATTTGGCCCTGGTCGAAAAATTGCGCAAGGGTGACCCAGAAATTATATTGGGCACCGATATTATTGTTGGCTTCCCCGGCGAAACGGATGCAGAATTTCAAGAAACTGTCGAGCTTGCCAAATTAGTTCAGTGGCAAGTTGGTTTTGTTGCCATGTACTCTCCCCGTCCAGGCACGGCTAGTTGGCGCATTTATCCAGACGACATTCTGCACAAAATCAAAAAAGAACGCTGGGAGATTTTGGACGAGCTAATTAACAAACGTAATCTTTCGACGCGTCCGATTGTCGTGTGATGCAAAAACTGTTACCAATTCTTTCTATTTTTGGTCCCACTGGTGCAGGTAAAACGGCCGTAGCACTAGCGTTGGCGAAACTGCTTATTGAGCAGGAAAAAGTGAGTGGTGTCGATATTATTTCTGCCGATTCTCGCCAGGTGTATAGAGATATTCCAATTTTGAGTGGCGCTGATGTGCCGGAAGAATTTGAAAATTTCACCTCCGGGAAAATTCGCTTACACGGTATTGGCATGCTCGCGGCAGATGAGTCATGGTCTTTGGGGCAGTTTCAGTCACTTTGTTTCTCTGTTTTTGAACAGGCAAAGAAAGATAATCGTGCAGTCCTTGTTGTCGGTGGCACAGCCTTGTATCACAAACAGTTGTTGCAGGCAGATCCACGATTGCGAGTGCTACCGAATATGTCACTGCGTGCAGAGCTAGAGGAGCTGTCTGTCGAGCAGCTGCAAGAACGATTGGCTATTCACAACACGAAGCGTTTAGAAGATATGAACGATTCTGATCGAGCTAATCCGCGCCGACTAGTTCGTGCTATAGAACAGGAGTCGGCTTGTGTCGGGATACAAAATTATGAGACAGATTTGCCAGAGCAAAAGTTCCTCTCGGTCTCTGCTCCAAGTGAAATTTTGAAGGAGCGCATTGCACAGCGGGTACAGCAGCGTTTCGCTACTGGTGCGGTTGCCGAAGTGCAAAAGATTTTGAAATTACCAACAGTAAGCGAACAACTGCAAACAGCTTGCGGGTTTGTAGAAATCTCCCAGTTCCTAGCAGGAGAAATCAATGAACCAACTTGCTTGCAGAACTGGGCAGATCGAGAATTGCAGTACTCCAAATCGCAGCAGAAATGGGAAACACAATTTCCCGATGCGCATACCGATTTACTCCAGGTGCTAGATTCAGTATACTGAGTGCATGCTTAAGTTATTTTCCCGCAATACAGAGGTAACCCTTGCGCCCACCAACGTGATTCAGGTGGTCGCAATTTTGCTTGGTCTCTACTTTTTGTTCGAAATTCGTACGATTCTGATGTTGGTGTTCTTGGCCTTTATCCTTATGGTTGCGCTCAACCCAGTAGCCAAAAAGGTTGCTCGAGTATTTCGTTTGCCGAGAATGCTCAGCATCGTTGTCGCATATATTTTGTTGATCACTATTTTGTCGTTACTCATCGGCTTGTTGCTCCCCCCGCTTTTCACCCAGCTATATGCACTGCTGCGTACGGTCGACATGCCCTTCTTACAAGAACAGCTAGCGCATGCCAATCTCAGCTGGTCTCCAGCTGACCTCTCGAGCATTGCCAACCAGGTAGGCAGTTCTGTTTCCTCCGTTCTCGGGATTGTGCTTTCAACGTTTGCTGGCATCTTTACGCTTTTCACGCTATTTGTTTTGTCATTCTTTATGTTGGTAGAGCGACCGCAGCTGCACATGAAAATTGCTTGGTTTACCAAAGAGAAAAAAGATTTTGAAGTAGCAGAAAAGTTTCTCGATTTGCTCGAGGCGCAACTCGGCGGTTGGGTGCGTGGCGAAGTTGTGCTTATGATGAGCATTGCCGTTTTGACCTACATAGGCCTCGCTATTATCGGCGTTCCTTATGCACTTCCACTCGCATTGCTTGCAGGATTTTTAGAAATCTTGCCAAACATTGGTCCGACGATTGCAGCAATTCCAGCAGTTGCAATCGGGTACATTACGGGTGGGCCGGTGATCGGTGGTGTGGTTTTACTGCTTTCAATCGTTGTGCAACAACTTGAAAATAATTTGCTTGTACCAAAGATTATGCGCGCCAATGCAAATGTGAATCCACTTATTTCAATTGTATCGATTTTAATCGGTTTACAACTTGCTGGTGTGATGGGTGCGTTGCTTGCCATTCCAACCTACATCACTGTTCGCGCTATCTATAGCGTGTTCTTTCGATCCTAAATACGATATACTACCTCTGCTGTGCGACCGAACGATGGCTCATGAGGACTTCGGTCTGTTCATGAGAGGAAAGTCCGGACAGCAGAGTACAGGGTGCCTTGCGAAAGCAAGGGGTCCCGCCTCACGGCGGGAGACAGTTAGAGCAACAGAGACGAGCTTTGGCTTGCCAAAGAGTGAAACGGGCAATCCTCCCCGCTGCAACCACCGACTTTCACCACAATGGATGTACTCCCTTTCTTGGTGAAGATGCCGTGGGCATAGATAGATCATCGCACAAACAGAATCCGGCTTACGAGTCGCACAGCACTTAAAATTTCTGTATACTACTAAAAAGGAGGGCGACCTATGTACGAATCAGCTTGGAGTTTTGCTTCACAATCTTTATCTGATGTTGCGGTATTTTTTCCTCGCCTACTCGGCGCATTACTTATTTTTGTAATTGGGGCTGCGTTGGCCAGTTGGGTTCGTAAGTTTTTTGTTAAAGTTCTCGAAAAAGTGCGTGTTGCTTCTGTTTTGAAAAACACACCAGTCGAGCATTTTCTCAAAGATGCAGAACTTGGACATCGTGTTGAGGATGTCATCGGTAGTATTTTTTATTGGTTAGTGATGTTGGTGATTGCGCAGACGTCGGCTAGCGTGCTGGGTCTTGAGTCACTTTCAAGATTGCTTGATCGCGTGCTGAGCTACCTGCCGAGTGTGATTTCGGCCATTCTTGTGTTGTTCATTGGTGTTCTACTTGCAGGATTGGTTGAGAGCTTGCTCAAGGGAACGCTCAAGAGTGTCGACGCCAAGAGTGCTCGTGCGCTTGGTAAAGTTGGCAGCTACATGGTTGTAACGATCTCCATCATGATTGCTGTCTCAGAACTTGGTATTGCCAAAGAGTTTATTTTTGTCTTGTTTGTTGGTTTCGTAGCTATGTTGTCGCTTGGGTTTGGGTTGGCGCTCGGACTAGGTGGCAAAAGTCTGGTTGGGAAGTTACTCGAAAATTGGTATAACGATATTTCTGACACGAAGTAAGTAGCACCATGACTATTTTTCAAAGCCTGATCCTTGGCAGTGTTCAAGGTCTGACGGAGTTTTTGCCTGTTTCTAGCTCTGGTCATCTTATTCTGTTTGAGTCGTGGTTTGGGATTGTCCAAAGTGGGATTATTTTTGAGGTTATTTTGCATGCTGCAACGCTCGGAGCTGTTTTTGTATTCTTTTTCCCAGCCTTGAAAAGATTGACGGTATCAAAAATTGGTTTGTTACTTCTTGCTACGATTCCAGCTGCTGTTGTTGGGGTGCTATTTAAATCCCAGATTGAGTCAATGTTTGATTCGGTGACATTGGTTGCCTGCGCATTGTTGGTAACTGCAGGCATCAACCTTGGTATTAGCTACTATTTGAAACGAGAGCAAGATCGCAAGCTGACCTGGAAAAGTGCGATATTTATCGGAGTAGTGCAGGCGTTCGCAATTACTCCAGGCATTTCTCGTTCGGGGAGTACTATTTTTGCTGGCCTGAAGTCTGGTTTGGCTCGCAAAGCGGCATTTGAGTTTTCGTTCTTGCTCTCAATACCCGCTATAGGTGGCGCGATGCTATTGCAGGCGCTAGATGTTGTCCAAGCAGGCGCGGTTTTGCCACCACTTACGCCGATGATCACGGGATTTGTTGCTGCGTTTTTGACAGGATTGGCGAGTTTGCTATTGCTCAAGAAGTTACTGGTTACCAACCACTTCTCGCTTTTCAGCTGGTACACTGCGGGTCTAGCAATAGTTGTGCTAGCGATTGAGTTTATCTATTAATTTCTTCCAAGATGTAACACGACGAGGCAGGTTTTGCCGGCGTAGGCTTCATAAAAGTCACATTCGACTGCAATCCCCATGTGTTCATAGGTCGGTTCGAGTAGTTGCTCATTGTGCGCCTGGCTTTCTTGCCACCTGGTGAAGGTTTGCCAAGTTGTTGCCACACCAAAAGCGAGATTTTCGCCCGCTGTGCTGTATTGATAGCCTGCCTGGGTAAAAAACCTCCAAGGCGGATAGTTATCTGTATCGCCATGTCGCCAGTATTTTTTTTCAAGCATGTCATTGAGTTTGAGTCGTGCGCTCTGTTCGAGCGCGGTGTGGGCGGTAAGCGGTGAAAGATTTTGTTCGCGTCGATACCCATTAATGAGACCGTAGAGTTTCTCAGCATCTGGGATTGAGTCATTGGGTTTTTTTGTCGTAGTGGTAGCGCCCAAAACTGGTTGTGATTCGTCTAGTTGCTTATCAATTTCGGCAGGCTGCATTTTGAGAAACCAGAGACTTGCTGTAAGAACGGCAATTGCGATACTGAGCAAAATTCCAACGACAATTCTCGACATTATTTGAGTGTAGCACGCTCAGTGCGACCGTTCTGGTCTGTACTGGAGTGCCTCGGTAATGTGGGCTGTAGTGATGATCGGTTTGTTTGCGAGATCAGCAATGGTTTGTGCTACTTTTATAACTTTGAAATGACCGCGAGCAGATAATCCGAGTTTCTCGCCTGCCGAAATAAGCACTTCTTTTGCCGCAGCTTCAATCTTGCAGAGTTTCTTCGTCTGGGTACCATCGAGATCCCCGTTGGTCTGAAAATTGCTCTGAGCGAGTCTCGCTCGCTGGCGCTCGCGAGCTACCACTACTCTCTTGCGTATGCTGCTCGATGTTTCATTTGCTTGAGTCGTCAGAGCGAGTTGTCGATGACTAACGGAACCGACGCGGACGTGCAAATCTATTCTGTCGAGCAATGGCCCCGATAATTTGTTGTGATAGCGTTGACGCTCTCGCAAAGTGCAGCGACATGGCTTGTCGCTGCCCCAGTAGCCGCATTGGCAGGGATTAGAGGCTGCAATGAGCATGCAGTTTGCTGGATATTGTGTAGTGCCGGTAGAGCGTGTAATAGTGACAGTTTTTGTCTCGAGTGGTTGGCGTAGCGCCTCCAGCGCAGAGCGAGAAAACTCCGGGAATTCGTCGAGAAACAACACGCCTTCGTGGGCCAGGGAAATTTCTCCGGGAAGAAGCTGTGAGCTACCACCGGTCAACCCAACTGCGGTAGTGGTGTGATGCGGTGCGCGAAATGGTCGAGTGGTAAGCACGCCCGCTTGTGTAGTCAGTCCAGCCACCGAGTGAATCATTGTGACAGAGATAATTTCAGAAATAGACAGTGGCGGCAAAATACTCACCGCGGCTTGTGCGAGCATGCTTTTGCCCGCTCCAGGTGGTCCAACCAGATGAATATTGTGATTGCCAGCCACTGCAATCTCGAGTGCACGTTTGGCAGCAATTTGACCAATGATGGCAGCAAAGTCTGCCTCCCCTCTTGATTCTGAGATCTGCAGTGGCTGCGGTTGGTGGGGTGTGAGTTGTTCTATTTTGCCGCCAACTGCAAGCAGCTCACGCAAATTTCGGAGTGGTCGGAGTGTGATTGAAGTGAGAAATCCAACCTCTGGCAAATTTGCTTCTGGCAGCAAGACTTCGGTCAAGCCAAATTCTTGGGCTGCGAGAACCAGCGGGAGGCAGCCGCGAACTGGCTTGAGTTCTCCATCGAGCGAGAGTTCGCCAATTAACAAACAGTTGTTTGGCAACGGTGCTATTTCACCGTATAACTGCAAGAGTCCAGCAGCGATGGCGAGTTCGAGCGTGCTACCAGTTTTTTGCAAATCTGCTGGTGCAAGGTTGACAATTGTCCGTCTGGCCTTGATACGCACGCCACAATTGAGCAGCGCTGCAGTGATGCGTTCTTTGGCCTCATCAACTGCTTTGCTGGCCAAACCAATGACGATAAATTGCGGAGTGCCCTGAATTGCATCGACCTCAACTTCAATAAGCTGCGGTTTGAGACCAGTCAGGGTTGCGCTGAGAACACGAGTAAGCACTCATGGAGTTTGCGCGCTGATGATTGCACCAACTGTAGGACTAAACGCGAGCGACTTGTTCGATTAATCGATTGCAGTAGCCGAACTCGTTGTCGTACCACGAGATAATCTTGACAAGATTACCGCCAATCACATTGGTAAGCGCGAGGTCAACGATCGATGATTCTCTGCGACCTTTGATATCGGACGAAACGAGTGGCTCATTGGTGACCGCCAAGATGCCTTTCCAGCGATCTTCTTGGGAAGCAGCAGTCAAAATCTCATTGACCTCCTCTTTGGTGGTGTCTCGTTTGGTGATGAAGACCATGTCGGAAATAGACCCAGTCGCAGTCGGTACTCGAAATGCGACTCCATCAAACAAGCCTTTGAGCTCTGGGATGACTTCGGTTGTTGCTATTGCCGCACCGGTCGAAGTCGGGACAATGTTCTGCGCTGCACTCCGTGCCCGACGCATGTCCTTGTGGGAGTTGTCCTGCAAATTTTGGTCATCAGTGTATGAGTGAATAGTGGTGAGACTTGCCTTCTCTACTCCGAGCGTACTAGTGATGACTTGAGCTACTGGTGCGACACAATTGGTTGTGCAGGAAGCATTTGACTCGATTGTTGCGGCTGGATCGTAGGTATTTACCCCAATGACTGAGGTGTCTACTCCTTCACCTTTGCCTGGTGCTGAGATTAAAACTTCTTTTGCCCCACCCTGAAAATGTAGTGCGGCTTTTTCGTTGGTGATAAAAACACCCGTGGACTCGATTACGACCTCGACGCCATTTGCTCCCCATGGAATTTTGGCAGGATCCCGCTGTGCGGTGATAACAACTGTTCGATCGCCAATCGCGAGTGTACCAAGTACCGAGTTTTCATCGGTAACATCTTTTTTAGATTGCGCGCGTGTCACCGTTATTGGCTCGGTAAACGGGCCGTAATTGGTATCGTACTTGAGTAAGTGTGCCCAGTCTTCAATTTCCATAGAGCCAGATGTGTTGATGACTTTGAGATCAAGTTCGTCGCGATGATGTAGCCACCAGACGCGAAATGAAGTGCGGCCGATTCGACCGAAACCATTAATACCAAAGGGACGCATTTCTGCCATAGATTCCTTTATTCTGCGAATACCGTTTCAACATCGTTACTGACATAGGTACCAATATTTTCGCCGTCAACTGCTTTTTGCAAATTATTTTCTTTGAAGAGCTCAAACACCATGACTGGCATATTATTTTCCTTGGCCATTGCCAGAGCTGCGGTGTCCATCACGTCGATGTCTTTGTTCTGAATGGCGTCGTTGAAAGTCAGTGTTTTGTAGCGCCTTGCGTTGGGAAATTTTTGCGGGTCTTGGTCGTAAATGCCATCTACCTTGGTTGCTTTCATGAGGACATCACACTTGAGTTCGAGTGCATGGAGTGAGGCGCCAGTGTCAGTGGTGACATATGGTACGCCCGTACCTGCAGCGAGGAGAATGACGCGACCTTTTTCCATGTGACGTATGGCTTTGCGGCGAATGAAGCTTTCAGCCACTGCCGGCATTTGCAAGGCAGACTGTACGCGACTTGGTACGCCAGCTTTTTCGAGTGCATCTTGGAGCGCCAGCGCGTTCATGACTGTTGCGAGCATGCCCATATAATCGGCAGTTGCGCGCTCGATACCATTTTTGGAACCAGCTACTCCGCGAAAAATATTACCGCCCCCCATGACGAGAGCGACTTGCACATGCTTGATATACACTTGCTTGATTTGCTCTGCGACCATGGCAGCTGCCTGCGGATCAATCCCATACTCTCGATCTCCCATCAGGGATTCGCCCCCAACTTTGAGCATGATACGTTGAAACCGAGTTGCAGACATAGTGTCCTTTTTTGTATTACCTTGCTATTTTTGCCTTGAGACGAAGTATCTTCCAGCGAATTGTGTCACCAATCTGATATATTTTATACCACAACGGATCGACGATGAGGTCGTAGGTTCCCACAAACTCCATGAGAGTTCCACCATAACCCTTTTTAAATCGGTGAAAACCAAACCAAGGATGTTTAGGATCTGGCTCTGGTCCGAGCGAACCCCAGAGGTCAAAGGTGTTGCAATCAATCAGTTTTCCAAAATGAATCATTTCCCAGAGTAGCAGATTGCTAGCCATGACATCTCGATGTAAGTCGCGCGACGCGCCGTAAGGATAGTACAAGACATTGTTGAAGACAAACATAATCCAAGAAGCCAACGTTTTGCCTTCGTATTTTGCTTCAAAAATCCGCATCATGCCGGAGCCGTGCAATTCTTGCCACATTGTACGAAAGTACTCTGGCGAGTGGGCATAAAATCCCTGCCGCTTGGTGGTTTCGGTTAAGATGGCAAGGTGTTCTTCGAGGCCTGCCTCGGTAGTATTTTCCTCTATTGTTACGCCTTTTTTTGCAGCCAGGGTGACGTTGTAGCGAGTTTTAGACTGCAGATTATTAAATAACTCTTCTTCAGTTTTGGTCAGATCAATTTGAAAAGTGTATTTGGTAAAGAGTGGTTTGCCAGGTACAGCTCCGTGGTCTTCGAGAAATTTGATGATGGTTTTGTGCGCGCTTTTTGCTTCGACTGGTTGGGCGATATTAGGTTCGAGCTTGATAGCAACCGCACCATGGTCTTTGGCCAATTGTCTCAACGTACTAAGTTGTTCTTCGTCTGGTAAGTAGCCTTTGGGAAGATAGCCCATGGCTCTATTAATGACAGGAATCTGATGAAAGGTAACTTGAAAGGCGCGAACCAATTTACCACCCTCAAACAAACCGACGCGCTCAATCTTGATGCCCGTTTTTTTGCGAAACTCTCCCCACTCCCAGGATTGCAGTGGATGAGTCACAACAGAATTGTAGAGCGAACGCTCTTCTTCGCGGAGTTTGCGCAAAAGCATATGGGATCATTATAGCCCAGGCTTAGCTATCAATAAAAGCATCAATACTTATTTTTCCTGAAAGCATATCCTCAATCATATCCTCATCTACCACCAATGTACGTTGGTCTGCCAGCGGGAAGGTTCTCGTAGTTTGATATGAATCTCTGCGCTCGTCATCGATTTTCTCGAGCAAATCTTGCGCGATATCAGCCAAAAAACGACTGGGGATGCGAGAGCTGCGCACACCGTATTGGTAACGACTACGCGCACACGAGAGAAATAATCGCTCTTTTGCTCTGGTCATACCGACGTAACAAAGCCTGCGTTCTTCCTCTAGTTCTTCGGGGTTAAAGATAGAGCGCGAGTGCGGCAAAAGTTCTTCTTCGAGCCCAGCCAGAAAAACGACGGCGAACTCGAGCCCTTTGGCGGCATGCAGACTCATGAGGCTGACAGAATTAGATTGCCCTTCGATATCTCTATCCGCAAATTGTTTGTCTTGTACCAAGGCAATATTTTCCAAGAATTGAGTGACCGTTTCAAACTGGCTGGCGACGGCGACCAGCTCTTCGACATTTTCGAGACGAGCACTGTCTTCTTCAACCTCTGGTTTGTATTTGCCGAGGTAGGTTGTCACTTTGAGAATTTGTTGTAAAAATTCTTGTGGCACTTCTTTGCTGAGTTTTTCGAGCTTGCTGCGAGCTGCTTCGAGACTAGCAAGGCGTCGTTTGCCCAGTTTTTCTGCTCTCGCTTGGCTTACTTCATCCAGCGGGTTCACAATAATTCGCGCATAGGCCAACAAGTCTTTGATTTCTTTCCGTTCATAAAATTTTACCCCACCGACGAGTCGATACGAAATGCCAGCACGCAGCAAGGCTTCTTCAAATAAGCGAGATTGCGCGTTGGTTCGATACAAAATCGCAAGTTCGCTGGCTGGGTAACGACGTAATTGTTCGCTCAGGGCTTGGACGACATACGCCGCTTCGCTCTCCCCTGTTTGCGCCGAGTATGAAACAATTTTGTCGGCGCTTGTTTTTTCGCTCCATAGGGCCAAGATTGGGTGTTGGGTATTTTTCGCGATCACGGCCGTGGCCGCGTCCAAGATGCTTTGGGGCGAACGGTAGTTTTGCTCCAGACGATACTCTTTGAGGTCTGGATAATCAGTTTTAAGTGCCAGCATATTGCGATAATCTGCGCCACGCCAGGAGTAAATGCTCTGTGAGAAGTCGCCAACCACAAATAAATTATTCTGCGGCGCGGCGAGAAACTTAGTCAGGACGTACTGGGCGGTGTTAGTGTCTTGGTACTCATCGATCAGAACATGCGAAATTTGTTGTTGCCAGCGTTCTCTGGTTGGTTGGTCTTTTTGAAAGAGTTCTACTGCCCGCATCAGTAAGTCATCGAAATCTAGTGCCTGGGCCGCTTTGAGTTTTTTGACGTAGAGCGTATAGATTTTTGCCGCAAATTTTTGAAAGTTGCTGGTAGCTGTTTGCTCATACTCTGCTGGTGAGAGTAATTCATTTTTACTTTTTGAAATCAATGCATGCACCGATTTTGGAGCAAATTCTTTGTCGTCGAAGTGATGCTGTTTATAAATTTGCTTTATCGCAGCTACCTGGTCGTCACTGTCATAGATAGTGAAGGAGGGGGAAATACCGATCCGTCCCCCGCTCTGGCGCAAGAGTTTCGCGCAGACGCTGTGAAAGGTGCCACAGAGTGGTAAGTCCTGGTTTGTTTGCGCACGTACCCGTAGCTTGATCTCCTGTGCGGCTTTGTTGGTAAAAGTAACGAGCAGAATATTTTCTGGTTGAGCTAGGTTATTCTCGAGTAACCAAGCGACTCTAGCGGTGAGTACCGTTGTTTTTCCCGAGCCAGCCCCCGCTAAAACCATAGCGGGACCAGCGCTGTGTTGGACCGCTTCTTGTTGGGCTGCATTGAGATTTCGCGCTGACATAAGACCCCATCCTAGCATATGACTTTGTTCGGGTGATATAGTGTCGGTAGATATGAAAAGATATGTCGTTGCCAACTTAAAATCAAATAAAACTGCGCCTGAACTAACTGCTTGGTTTGCAGATTTTGGCGTGCCGCCGCAGGCTGACGATACTGAGGTTATTATCGCGCCGTCGTTTACCTTGCTCGCGTTACTCCAGGCAGACAGAGCGGTTGGATTACAGATGGGCGCACAGGATGTGAGCTCTTTCCCACTGGGAGCCTATACTGGCGCAGTGGCCGCGCAACAGCTTGCAGATTTTGGTGTACGGTACTGCATTGTCGGTCACTCCGAGCGTCGGCAATATTTTCACGAAACAGATGCAGATGTTGCCAAAAAGATTACCGAACTACTCAGCCTTGAAATCACTCCCATTCTTTGTCTTGACGAACCATATATTGCCTCGCAAGCACAACTGTTATCTGATGAACAGCGAGCAGCGGTGATTATCGCCTACGAGCCAAAAGCGGCAATTGGATCGGGTCGTAGTATTTCGGTTGGGCATGTGAAAGAAGTTTCTGCAGTTATCAAAAAAGATTTTCCTACGGCGCCAATTTTGTATGGTGGCAGTGTTGATGAGACAAACTGCGAAGAATTTTTGTTGGTAACAAATGGCGTTCTGGTTGCGACTGCTGCGCTGGACGGCAAAGAGTTTGCCCGCCTTGTGGCCAAGTGTGCGGCTCACTGAACGACAAAAACAGTTCGAGAATTCGATCTCAACAGGACCGGGAAATTTTCATAAAAAAACGATTCGCTTACTGTGTATTGCTGTTTCTCTTCGTTACCAATGACGATGTATGCCACCTGGTGTTTTCTGAGCAGTTCGAGCGCATCACTCTCACCCGCATAGATTTTTCGTACCTCTCCTTCTGTTTGCCAATACGCGATACCGTGCGTCCAAAGCCAACCGCGATAGCCTAAGACAACAGACCTACCAGCGAGCATAGGAATGGGATGGTTGTGATTATCGGCGGTGAGGAAAATTGCGGTGCTTTTGGTACTTGCCTGAATTTGTTCGGCAAAACGCAGATCTTCCTTGGTAGCTATGGGCCAAGAAACTTGGCTTTCTCGCACAACAGACAACATACCAGCACTGGTCAGCGTAATGAAACATATGGCGGCAAGTATCCGAGAAAATTTGGCAAGTTTTAGTAACAGAACTGTAGTGAAAAAAGCGGTAAGTAAATGAATGTAGAAAAATAACTTGATGTTGTCGTACACGTGTGGTTGGAGGCTCACGACGTTGCCGATAAAAAAGACGAGGACGAGCGGCGGCAGCAGATAGTGAAGAATCGTTCGTTTTTTTGTTTTCCAAAAAATAAACACATTTCCCAAGGTTAAAAAGAATAATTCTAAACCAAGATTTTTTAACCAGAACCAACCGATAGATTCTTTTGGCTCCATCCAGCCATGAATTATTTTTATAAAGTGAGAACCTTGTTCGCCAACTCCCATCCACCAGAGTTGTGCCGCGCCTAAAATAACTGCTGGCAAGAGTGCGAGAACAGCTTGGTTTGTTGTCATAGTTTTTTGTATCCGCTGTGTCATGAGCAGCCATCCGAGACAACCAAGCAGCAGAAGGAAAGTATGGACATGAATCAGCGGCAGTAATCCAATGAGCGTGCTGCTGAGTATCCAGAGAGAGTAATTACTTTTTGCTCTTTGCCAGATGGTGAGCACGACGAGAAATACAGCAAGCCCGAGGATGATGCCTCGTTGCGGTAGGAGTAAGTCGGTGATTATATTGGAAAAATGGACGCCTTTGTCTGCAATATGTGAGTAGTTGAGTGGTATTTTCTGCACAAACGCAAAAAATGATTGTTTACCCTGCAGATAATCTTGTAGGAAATACCAGAAGCCCAAGCCACCATTGAGGAAAAATAAGCAGCTGGCAACCCAGACACCACGTACACTTTTTGTGAGCGCAAAAACAACACGATAAAAAAGCACCAAGCTTGCAAGCAACAAACTGAGGCTCGTATAAATGAGAGCGTGTTGTATTGAGTTACCATGTCGGACAAACTGCGCCGTATAAAAATCGTACAAAAATGGGTAGTGAGTTTTTTCCTGGGCGTAAATCGGTGAAGTAAGGTCAAGTTCTGGCTGAGTAGCAAACTTCGTTATAAAACTCGTGTGCAGTGCCAAGTCCCCCCAAGTCGCTCCACCAGAGTACCAACCATCAACTTTTTGTTCGAGCATGCGTGTTTGGAGCAAGCCGGTGAAGAGAATCCCCCAAGCAAAAACAAAGATTAGTTGCTGGTAATTAGTATGAGTATTTTGTATCGAACGCTTCGTTCGCTTGATTGCAAAAGTTAACAGTCCGCAACTTAGTAGTAGCGCAAGCCAAAAACCCAGCTGGTACCCAAAAATTGCCGTGCCAATAAATAACAACCACGCCAAAATACTCGTGCCAATAATCCAGTAGATGGCAACCAACTCAATTTTTGACATCAGCAAAGGAGCTACTCACCCAACCTTCTTTTTGCTCAAAGCGAATTTTGTACCAACCGCCCAATGACTCGCCGAGATACGGATAGCTGCTGCCACTGGCGGCAAAGCCCAAGGTAGCACTTTCTGTATTTGGGTTGTTTCGCACGCGGAGCGACTCGACACCTTCATTAAAAAAATTGGTTGGTTTAATTAGTACAAGTTTTTCGGTACTGGCAGAATCGCTCGCTGACTTTGTTGCGACTGGCGCGTCTACCGGCTCGACAGGAGGGACAATTTCTTCGGTGACCTGCGCCAAATTAGCTGCATCAGCGCCAGCCAATTTTGCCAACTTTGCGCGCACTTGCACGCGATAGCCAGGTACAACATTGAGCGTATGTTTTTGTGTTTCGTACGATGGCAGTGTTATTTCAAATGTGTGTTCACCTTCAGAAAGATCAGGAAAGGTTGTTGGAGAAAATTCTTTTTCGAGTTCATCAAACGCAATGATGGCACCGTCGGGTACGGTGATGAATGCAACCTCAGCTTGTTTTTTATTTTTGAGTGGCTCCATCTCATACACGACTCCCCCACTTAGCTCTGGATTACGTTCTGGTTTCCAAGTAACAACGGTGAGGAGACCGGAACGCAACGTTATACTGGTTTCGTATGGTGCTAAACTAGGATCATCTGGCTCAATCCGCAGCGGGTACGTGCCAGGTTTGAGATTTTTTTCGATAAACGGCGTTTTTTCGAGATACTGTCCGTCAAGAAATACAGAGCTCGGTTTTTCACTAGTAATAATTTGTAGACCGCCCGTGGTATGACGATCCAAGAGCGTACAACCGCTGAGCATTGTGACCAAAAGAACGATAAAAAAAAGTCGCTTCATCCTGTCACTAGTGTAGCACTCTCGGGCAAATTACTTACGCAGTGCTTGTTGTAAAACGTCTGCAATCGTAGTCATTGGCAAAAACGTAATTGCGTCGCAGACTGTTTTTGGAATATCGACTAAGTCGCGGACATTGTCTTTCGGGATTAAGATGGTGGTGCAGCCGGCTCGATGTGCTGCAATACTCTTCTCTTTGAGCCCGCCGATACGCATCACTCTACCACGCAGGGAAATTTCGCCGGTCATGGCAATTTCTTTGCGAATTTTTCTGTTGGTGAATGCAGAGACGATGGCCGTTGTCATGGTGACACCCGCTGATGGTCCATCTTTGGGTACTGCTCCCTCTGGTACATGGACGTGCACGTTGGTTGTGCTCAGTTTCTTGTCGGAAATACCAAAATCTTTTGCATGTGCTTTGACATACGTGAGTGCAGTTTGTGCCGATTCTTTCATGACATCACCAAGCTGGCCCGTGAGTTGTACCGTGCCTTTGCCAGGAGTCAGGGCCACTTCAATAAAGAGTACATCACCACCCACGCTTGTCCAAGCCAAACCAGTTGCGACGCCGACGGCATCCGTTTTTTCGGCAAGTGGCTCGTCGTACTCGGCTGGACCGAGCAGTTCTGCCAACCGCTTATTAGAAATAGTAAGACTTTTGTTGGAGCTGTATTTCTTGGCAAGACGAATCCGAGCTGCTTTGCGAGCAACTGTGCTGAGCGTGCGTTCGAGCTCCCGCACCCCTGCCTCACGCGTATAGAGCGCAATACTATTTTGAATGATCTTATCAGGAATAACCAACATTTTTCTGGTAAGTCCGTTGACTTGAAGCACTTTTCCTAAGAGGTGTCGTTTGGCAATTTGAAATTTTTCCTCCTGGGTATAGCCAGAATAACGGATTATCTCGAGCCGATCTCGCAATGCATGCGGAATCGTATCCAGGGTATTGGCAGTCGTAATGAAAATAACTTGTGAAAGATCAAACGGAAAATCGATGTAGTGATCTTCGAAGCCACTATTTTGCTCTGGATCAAGCGCTTCCAAGAGGGCGGCCGAAGGATCGCCACGAAAGTCTGCGCCGAGTTTGTCTATCTCGTCGAGCATAATGACTGGATTGCTCGTTTTTGCTTGCTTGATGCCATTCATGATTCGACCTGGCATGGCGCCAACATAGGTTCTTCTGTGTCCGCGAATTTCTGCCTCATCACGTACACCACCGAGTGAAGCTTTTACAAACTTGCGCCCTAAGCTCTCGGCAATCGAACGACCAATGCTGGTTTTTCCCACACCTGGAGGACCGACAAAACAGAGAATAGTTGGGAGTTTGGCATTTTTGTTTTTAGCCGCGGCCTGCTTCAGACTTAAGACAGCGATGTACTCGAGAATACGATCTTTTACCTTTTCGAGACCAAAGTGCTGCTTGTTGAGGATCTTCTCTGCTTTTTCCAAATCTGGGCTGCTTTTGGAATACTTTCCCCAAGGCAGTTCAAAAATGGTATCGAGCCAAGTGCGGATGTAGCCCGCTTCTGGATTGTTGGGCGACATTTGTTCTAACCGTCGAATCTCTTTGGTCAAGCGTGTTTTTATTTCTTTGTCCGCACGCATACGCTTGAGTTTTGTTTCGTAGTCTAGGACAATTTCTTCTTCATCTTCGATTTCACCGAGCTCCTTTTGAATCGTGCGCAAGCGCTCTCGCAGCACGTTTTCTCGCATGTGCTTGTCAAAGTTTGCTTGGGTTTTGTGAACCACATCCTTTTCAATTTTCATGACCTGCATCTCTTCTGCGAGATGACGAATCACGAGCTTCATGCGTTCTTTGACAGATATGGTTTGGAGAATCTTTTGTTTTTGTACCGTGTTTATGTTGAGCGTGCTGGCGATCTGGTCAACAAGTTCCCCATTGGTGACACCTGCCATCAGTTTCATGAAATTCAAGAATTCCACCGGTTTGCCCATGTGGACTGCGTTGCGGAACTCTTTTTGCAAATGAGAAACGAGCGCGGCGAGCTCTGCATCTTTTTCTTCAAAGTCTGGCAACCGCAGCGCGGTCACCATAATATGTGGTTTTTCTTGTTGGAAGGAAAGAATCCGAACACGCGCAATACCACGTACGAGTGCGTTGATATTTTCACCGCCATCGAGGGTTCGCTCAATAATGGCAAGCGTACCCGTTTCGTATAAGTCAGCTGGGGTGAATGAATCTTTTTGTGAGTTTTTTTGTGTCAGCAGCACGACGTGTTTGAGGCCAGTGCGCGCAGCTTTGATTGCTTTGCGAGACAATGCTCTACCAAAGGTCAAAACGGATTCGGTACCAGGGAACAAAACGCCTTCGCGGATTGGGATGGCTGGCAACGACATTGGTGCCAGTTCTGCAGGTACGAGTACTTTGGTCTCTGGTGTTTTTTCTGGAGTATCAGCCATGGATTAGCATTCTATTTGCTAGACTGCTAAAAAGCAAGATGTAAGCCATTGACTGCAGAATATTAATCTGTTTTCAGTTCGTTGATTGATTCATTTTTCAAAGTTGCCAGAATCATCTCAAGAGTAATAACTCCCTTTATAATGTTGGCAAATAGTGTATGTATGTCTGGTGCGTTAAACCATTTTCGTATTTGTTCAATTCCCTGTAAATATTCTTTAGGAAATTCGTTATTGGCACAAGCATTTCCAATTCGTTCTATTCTGGTGTTGTAGCTAGTCATAATTAGAAAATACAACTCAATGAGCATAGGAATACTTTCTTCATCCATGAGATTGTGTCCTACCTCATGCGCTACTCTAGATAAAAATAGCTTCCGAACATCAGATCCTACTTCTGAATCATAAGCATCTTTTAGATCGTTCAAGGGAATATACATCAATGATCCTTGGGCTTGGAATTTATCTCCAGCATAAATTTGAAGCATCCAAAAAGTGGAAAAGACATTTTCATTCTGAAAAACTTTACCGAGTTCTTGGAATACAACTTGCAGACTTGCCTCTAAGAAATGCTTGAGATCTCGCGCATTCGGTTCGTCATCGATTATTTCGGGAGATTGATAGTTTACTGTAAGTACAATATCTGTGGCTGGAATTGGGATTTCAATTTTGGCAAGCGAATCATAGAGTGGTCTTGATGATGCTTCATCAAAGCTTGTCGTCATATCCTGTTTTTCGTTTTAATAAATAGAAGGATGGTGGGTCGCCATGGATTCGAACCATGGACCTCAGTCTTATCAGGACTGCGCTCTAACCAACTGAGCTAGCGACCCGAGGTTTGCCAGGGTAGTATTTTACCACGTACCTTACTGATTTGAATCGTACCAGTCTTGGGGGTCAATATTGGAGATCGTCATGTTTTCAGCTACGTCGATGACGACTGGTTTGTGGGAGGGACAGCTTGCAACAAGTCCACAAATGACGAAGTCGGAGTAGTAGGCGCGGTAGGGATCGTTTGGCAGACGCGAGTACACAGTGTATGAAGCTGGTGGTAACTCTAACTTGTAGCCAAAGCCGTATTCGTAGTCATCGCTTTTTTGAATTTCTCCCGTGCAGATGGATTCTTCTGTTTTGATGTTTTCTGCGCAAATTTCCAACGTGTCTGGAATACCAGAGCTAGGGAAACTGAGCGAGCCTTCAATAGTACCGAGTTGTTTGCCTGGCATGGCAGCTGCACTTGCTGTTTCATCGGGCATATATTCGTTTTGCTGTTCATTTGTTGCCAGAGAATCAGATCCAGCTACATCTTGATTTTCAATTTGTGCACGCAATTTCCCCTTCTCAGTTTCTGAGGTACGAATATATAGGCCGGTTAAAACAAAGAGTACCAGAACGATGCCAACAAAGATAAAAGTGAGCTTTTGCATATGCGTTATTATGCCACACCGATTTAAAGAAAATTACTGATCCAAACATGGTGGTAGATACACCGACCTAGGCAAAGATGTCCATAGGATTTTTAGTGTATTTCATATCTCGATTAGGAGATATGGGAGAAGAGGTCGTGAGTCTCTTACCTTCAACTCCTTAGAAAGGAG
>JAACWQ010000012.1 GCA_009991965.1 Minisyncoccota bacterium
CTGAATTCCGTTGGAATTACAGAAAACAAATGTACCAAGAAATCCTTAAAAGGCTGAGGAAAAATCCGCTTTAACTTTACTAGCCCCCTCGTTATTATTGCACTGCTCTATTTTGCTGCACTGTTTAGTTACAACGCCGTGAAGTTGGCTTTGCCACTGCTACAAATATTGCTTGTTTGGTACTGGTGGCCAGATATTCGTAAGAAGTCACAGATTGTTATTTTCACCGTAGTATTTGTTGCTTTTTCGTTGGCCAGCGTGTATCTTCTGCCTGGTGCAGGAGATAATTTTGCGGGAAATAGTATCTTTACTAGTATAGAGCCTGTTGGTCAGGAGTACTTTTTCCGCGAAGGCAATATGCAAGTTCCGGTTTTTGTTTCGCGCGTGCTACATAATAGAGCAGCGGCATTAGTGACACAGACTGTTGGCAACTTTGGTACTTTTCTGAGCAGTAATTTTCTGTTTTTTCACGCAGGCCAGCCAGGGCGATATGAGGTTCCTGGAGTGGGACAACTCCTGCCATTTTTTGCACCATTTTTATTATTGGGAATTTTTGTGTCTGATCGTTTTACAAAACGCCAGCGAGTATTTTTGCTCGGTTGGATCTTGATTGCTTTGTTGCCTGCTGTAGTGACAACAACTGCCTTTCCGCATGTAAAGCGAAGCATGTATTTATATTTACCGCTCTATATTTTTGTTGCAGAAGGTTTATTGCTTACTGTTGCATGGGTGAAACGAATGAGATTTGGCTGGTTAGTCGTATCTGTTTTGGCATTTGCTGGTTTCTGGTCATTTAGCTACTTCTTGAACCAGTATTTGGTGCACACGCAGTATGAAACAATCTTGGCGCGTGATTACGGTTATAAAGAGGCGTACTCATTTTTAGCGACAAGAGAGTCAGCGTACGACCAAGTTCGTGTGTACGGATCGGACGAATCCCCAGAGGTTTTTTACTTTTTTTATCGCAAGGTTGATCCGCGACTAGTACAGTCACTATCTTCATCTCGACCTTCAAATATTTTCGCTTCTGAGGAAAATAGGCAAAGTTTCTCATTTGAAAAGTATGTGTTCGATGTGGCAGGCTGTCCTGAAACTGATACACTCACAAATAATGTGCTGTACTTCACCAATGCAGTCTGTTTAGAGGCAAATGGGGGAAGTATTTCAGAATCAGGAATTACAAGAGTGCATACCATTGATTATCAAAATGGTGGCAAACGATTTGTTATCTTTGAAAAATCTGTTGAGTAATTTCTTAATCAACAAACGTCAGCGCAACGCCGACTTTGTCAGCCCGTCCTGTTCGACCAATGCGGTGAATATAATCTTCGTATGATTCTGGTAAGTCGTAGTTAATCACGTGAGTGACATCGGCAATATCCACACCGCGCGACACCACATCGGTAGCAATCAGCGCTTGAATATAGTTGTCTTTGAAGTCACGGAGTGCTCGCTGACGTTGGCCCTGAGATTTGTTGCCATGAATAGCATCGACTCTGAAGCCGCGGAAGCGCAGTTCTTTCGACAACTTCTCTGCCCCATGTTTGGTACGACCAAACACGAGTACCTTGGCGAAGCCTTCGGTATTGAGTAAGTCGTGGAGGACATCTACTTTTGATTTACCCTTCAGTTTAATGAGTTCTTGGGTCACCTGAGAAGTTGTATCCTGTGTTTTGACAGAAACCATAACTGGGTCATTGAGAAAACCCTGCATGATTTCTTTGACGCGTGGTGTCATCGTGGCAGAGAAAAACAACGATTGTCGGTTGTTTGGCAAAACTCTGATGATATCTCTGATTTCGTTCACAAAACCCATGTCAAGCATTCGGTCAACTTCATCGAGGACGATATTGGTAAATTGCTCAAATCGGATTTTTCTTCGCTCGTTGAGGTCCTTGATTCTTCCTGGCGTGCCAATCACAAAGTGTTGACCGCGTCGGAGAGATTCAATTTGTCTATAGATCGGAGCACCACCGATACAAAGACTAGAAAAAACTTGCATACCAGGAGAAAATGACATCAGTTCATCGCGAACTTGGAGTGCGAGCTCTCGAGTTGGGACGATAATGAGGACTTTTTCTTCAGGATTTTTGAGAACTTTTTCGATCAATGGAACCAAAAAGGCAGCTGTTTTACCAGTGCCAGTATTGGCAATCCCAACCACGTCTCGACCTTCGAGTACGTGCGGAATGATTTGATCTTGGATCGGGGTTGGAGCTGCGTACCCTCGTTTGGCAATATTTGCCTTGAGTTGGTCAGAAATTGCAAAGTCGGAAAACTGGTGCACTGGTTGAAACACTTCTGCCTTTATAGGATTTCTTGCTGTTTCTGCTTGTTGCAATCCGGCCTGAATAATTACTGGAGTTGGATCGAAGGTCGCCTGTCTGCGACCACCTCGATTACCACGTCCTCCAAATCCAGCGAAATTATTCCGACCACGATTGTTGTTGGTCCGGTTCTGAAAACCACGACCACGATTAAAGCTATGCATAAATACTTCTTTCTTTAAGTACTAACAGTTGGGTTAAAGACAAGAAGCAAGTGTGTTTAAGGGAAATTTTCTTAAATTGAGCTGCGAGCTAAAACCTTGTTGAGAGATAATTTCAATCAACAGGTGTGTAGTGTAACATGCTCATTCACAATAGTCAAACTTATAGGATAGCTTGGGATAGCAGCGCAAGTTTGGAAAAAAATCCCGCTGTACGCAAAATGATTATGTTTTTAATCTTAGTTAGTTTTTAGACTTTTTTTCTCATTATTATCTTTTACTTCATTTTCTTGTCTTTTATGATAAATGTAGTTTCCTGCTTGAAAAAAAGCTGGACCAAAAATAGACGCATAACCAGCAATATCTTTTCCGATCATCAGGAGAATAACTCCTGCAATTATCATCGAAAGCGTTAAAAAACCTGCAATGGTTTTTCTGGTTGATAGATCGTATTGATTCAGTAGTGAGGGATGAGGAAGTGGTCCGCTATAATGATAGCTGCTCCCAACTAAGGTGGATTTTCTTGAGCGAATTTTTGAGGACTTAGCGGATTTGATAATTTGATTTTCGCTCATACGTATTTATTTCTTCCTGTAAATCATTCCCAACACTATGCCAGTCTCGATTAATTAATTCAGAATCGGGATCGTCGGTGTATTTATACGCATCGAGTCCTCCGAATATGTTTACTACTCTAGCCATACCTTTAAAAAAAGAAGGTGAACGAAAAATATCTGTGGATTTCATCAAAGAGAGTATATCACTTTTTAACCCTTAATTCGTAATTTAGGTCGAAATAACTATCACAGAGTGTAAAAATTAACTTCCCAATTTCCAAGAGTCAATGATGTTGCGTTTCTCTAGCACTGCATTGCAAGTTAATAATGTGACTGAGTCAACCTGGTATGGTTCAAATTTAATTGATTCTGATAAATTTGATACTTTTTGCACGAAGCTATTTGAGGGTTGGGAGAATCTTGCTAGGGTCATATTGCTAAAGAAAAACTTGCTGTTTATGTAAGTTTTATCATCAGAAACTCCGCTTTCATTTAGTTTTTTATCTAAATGTAAAGGGGCTAGTAAAGTTAAAGCGGATTTTTCCTCAGCCTTTTAAGGATTTCTTGGTACATTTGTTTTCTGTAATTCCAACGGAATT
>JAACWQ010000007.1 GCA_009991965.1 Minisyncoccota bacterium
AACACCACTATAGTTGGCAGCGCAGATTTTGTCGGTGGCACCAGTACTGGCACCCTCACCTTCTCTGGGGTCACAACTGACATAACTACGGGCACCAACCAACACCTCGCGCTCATGCCAAATGGCACTGGCAACGTCGGCATCGGGACGACGGGGCCCTTTACCAACCTACAGATAGTTGGCAGAATGAATGTTGGAACGACCACCCAGTCTTCGTTTGCACATGCCAACTCTAAATTACAGATTCTTAGTGCTGGAGCCAGTGAAGCTTCGATTGGATTTTGGGAAAGTGGTCAAGCAGCCGCTTTAATTGGTCACGCAGCATCAAGCTCAAATTTTTATATCACAAACACATATGCTGGTGACGCTATTGGAACCGCTGCAAAATCCATCACTCTCGATCAAAACGGCAACGTCGGCATTGGGACGACGGAGCCGAGTACAAAACTAGAAATTGTTGAGGGAAACGGAACAACTGTTTATCAAGAAGGCACTATTGATGTAACAAGAACCGTTAGTGGATATAGCGTTAACCCAGTGGGTATGAGGGCTACTGTCTCAGGCGCTGCGACTTATGAAGGCCATGGAGTATTCGGTGTTGCAAGTGTTGAGGGAACCAACTATGGTGTTTATGGACTAGCTCAAGGAACCTCAACTAATTATGGAGTGTATTGTTTGGCACAATCGGGCACCACTAATCGCTGTGGAGGAAATCAAGTGTGGACAAATACTTCTGACGCAAGAGTAAAACGCAACATCACAAAAATAACAAACGCTCTCGACAAAGTTACTAGCTTGCGTGGAGTCAGTTTTTACCGCACCGATGACGGCTCAACAAACTTGCAAATTGGCTTTATAGCCCAAGAAGTCTTGCCCATTGTTCCAGAGGTAGTTCACTACGATCTAAGAGCCGATCTATACTCAATGGATTATGCATCTTTAACAGCACTGCTCACCAACGCCATTCAAGAACAGCAAGTCCTGATCGCCACCCTCGCCACCAACGGCGAGCTCTCCTTCTCTTCCACCGGAGAAGTCCTCATCGCGGGGCAACTAGATAATTATCAAGTCACTGCTGGCATCGACGATTCGCTCGTTACCAAAATCGCAGTTCTCGCAGAATCCGCGATTGGCAAACTCCGCGCTGGCCTTATCACCACCCAAGACCTCGTTGTCACCAAATCTGCCATTATTGCCGATCTCTCGGTCACTACTCTAAGAATAGGTGAACAATCCATCCAAACCTATGTTGAGCAAATCGTAGCCACTGCTCTACAAAACAATTCACAAACACTCCCCGCCCAAACACTCGTCAGTCCTGTGGCCAATCTCGATTCGATTACTACCCAAACTGCAACTGTTTCTGGTAGCACCACTACGCAATCGCTCACTGTCTCGGGCGAAACCAAACTTGGTGCCTTGGTCGCCCAAGAAATTACCACCCCTACCCTCGTGGCCAGCCAGATCGAAGCCACCTCAGCGCGGATTGCCGCACTCGAGGTCGGTATGGCGCAACTCGAGTCGGTCCGCGCCCAGACTGCCGAGATCGTTGATGCCACTATCTCTGGTACGCTCTACGCCAACAACATTTACGGCTTTGAGGAAAAACTAGCTACCAGTCTGAGAGAACCGACTCTCCTCGAGACACTCCTTGGCCAACAAACAGCTGCCCCAGGCAGTGCTGACGCGATTGCAGCGGCAGAACTCGCTGGCTTCCAAGCCACCCCATCGGCTGCGCTCCAAGCGACACTAGCAGAGCTGCAACTCAGCGAGGGTGATGTTGTCCTCTCGAGCGCTGCGCTGTTTGTCGACCAATACTTCTCTGTCAACGGCACCGGCTACATTGCAGACTCCCTCGGCATTGGCAACAAACTCTATGTTGGTGACGGCCTCGAGTTCTCTGATGGCATGATTGCGTATAACCCAACCGGAGTTGAGCACCCTACTCTCTACATCCAGCCATCTGGTATGGGTTCCATCTCGCTGCTTGCTGGTCTGATGACGTTGTCCGATGATGGGACAGTCGCGATCAACGGAGACTTAAACGTCGCCGGCACCCTCAAGACCGATACTCTACTCTCCAACTTGTTGCAACCAGCCGACTTTGGCAATCCATTCCAAGTGCAAGTGGCTGGTATCTCGACAGAATCTGGCCAGGTCAAGCAGTCGCGCTTTGAGATTATCAATGAGCTTGGTACGCCAGTGGCGACCATCTCCGCCCAAGGCAAGGCAGATTTTGCTGGCGGCATTGGGGTTGGCAGCGATACCCAAGTAGCAACTGGTAGCAGCGAAATAAATACCGACAAAACTTCTGGTAAGGCCACGATCGCAGCTGGCACCAGCGAGCTTGTCATCCACTCTACCGTCCTGAGCGAGGACAGCCTGATCTACGTCACTCCGGGTGGCAGTACGGGAAATAAAGTTCTCTACGTCAAGAGCCAGCAAGCAGATCAATTTGTGGTTGGATTTGACAGCGCGACAACAAGCAACGTGTCATTCAATTGGTGGGTGGTAAATTAAATACCACATTGACATTGTATATACAATGCAATATTATTAGTTCGTGAAGCAAATCGATTGGAGCGAGGAGAAAAAAATACTACAAGACTTTGATAGCGGATTATTACAATCTGTTCCCAATCTTAAATCAGAAAGCAAACGCTACGCCAGTTATGCAAAGGCAACACTCGCCAAAAAGAAAACTATTTCTTTCAGAATTTCAGAGCCGGTACTCAACGAGCTTAAGTCGCGTGCCGAAGAAGCGGGATTGCCCTATCAAACGTTACTCTCAACCCTCATTCATCAGTTTACCAGCAGAAAAATTGCTCTTAAATTGTAATGTTGTTCCCGAATTTTTAACTTGACACATTAAATATTCGGTATATGTACCAGAACAAATGTCGCTGTGCCGTTCAACTGGTGGGTGGTGAATTGACAGAGAGCAATTCTTGCAATATAATTCACAGTATGAATAAAAGTTATTCACAAGATGAATTATATTACTCTCGCTGGCTCACAGAACATCTCAAAGACGCGCTGGAAACCCATGCGGTCATTGTCCTCACCGGCGCGCGGCAAGTAGGCAAAAGCACTCTTTTGCGCAACGAGGAACCGTTCCGTTCCTGGCGTTACCACACCTTCGACGATCTCGAAACTTTGGAGCAAGCGCGAACCAACCCAACCAGCCTCTGGGCCGGAACAGAAAACATCGTACTCGATGAGGTGCAGCGAGCACCAGAAGTACTCTTGGCTGTCAAACAAGCTATAGACACTCATCCGAAGAAGTACCGCTTTGTGCTTTCCGGTTCAGCAAACTTACTGCTCATGCAGCAGGTCAGCGAGAGCCTGGCGGGGCGCGCCGTCTACTTTGTCTTGCACCCGCTCACCTTGGGTGAACAGCATCGACAGCCTCCCCCCCCTTTGCTGACAGACCTTCTGAGCGCCCAGTGGCCCAGTGAGTCGCTGGTTGCTACACAGCCCCCAGAGCCAGGTAGCTTTCTCCTGCGCGGAGCAATGCCCGGGTTGGTGGCTCTCACGGCACCGGCAGCCTGGTTGCGCTGGTGGGAAGGCTATATCCTCACGTATCTTGAGCGAGACCTCAGACAGATTGCCCAAATCGATGCCCTGCTTGACTATCGCCGATTGATGGAACTCTTGGCCTTACATACTGGCCAGTTACTCAATCAATCTGAGATAGGCCGCGATGCTGGCCTCACACAACCGACCGCCCATCGCTACATCAATCTACTGGAAACCACACACCTTCTGGAGCGCCTTGCTCCCTATACTGCGGGTCGTATCCAGCGACTAGTGAAATCGTCCAAAGTATTCTGGACAGATCCTGCCTTGCCAGTCTTTTTGTCTGGTTATTTCGATGAAGAGAGTCTCAGAACTTCTCGTGAATTTGGATCATTTTTTGAAGCACTTGTGTACCAACATCTGCGGGTATTGTCCGAGTTGATGGTGCCCAAAGCCCGTCTCTACTTCTGGCGCACCCGCACGGGGCAAGAGGTAGATTTTGTTGTAGAACAGGGAAAAAAACTTTTGGCTATCGAAGTCAAATTGACCAAAAATCCTCACTACCAAGATACCGCAGGACTGCGCTCCTTTCTGGAAACACATAAAAGCGCACAAGGTGGTGTTTTGCTCCACGCAGGCAAAGAGATCCGGTACTTGGACGAGCGCATTATCGCCATACCGTGGACGCTGATAACTGGCTAAATACTACTAACATTGCTGTACCGTTCAACTAGTGGGTGGTAAATTAACTAATTTTGTCGCAATTTATATAAATTGAGACATTTCATTGTCGCAATTTTATAAAATGTGTTACAATATCACAAAGAAAGAAGGCAGTATGATCGACCGAGTTCTTGAAAAGGACATTGAACAGTATCTCTTTCGCGGGCGCGTTATCACAATTTACGGCGCACGTAGAGTTGGCAAAACAACACTCGTCAAGAAAGTTCTGCAAAATCACCCGGACAAGCGCACCCGCTACCTCAACTGTGACCTACAATCAGTGCAGACTGCACTCAGTATCAAAGAAGCCAAACCGCTCAAGTCTTACTTAGGTGAATATGATCTGGTTGTGCTAGACGAAGCCCAAAATATCCCTGATGTGGGCAAAATACTAAAAATACTGGTGGACACGTACCCACAGATGCAAATTATCGCTACAGGCTCTTCCTCATTTGATCTAGCAAATAGTACTGGCGAGCCACTCACTGGGCGCGCCTATCCCCTGCGACTCTATCCTGTTTCTTTACAGGAGTTAGCAGGCAAAAGTGGTTACAGTATCATCGAGCCACAACTGAATAACTTCCTACGCTTTGGTCTCTACCCAAGTATTATTGACCTCTCAGAACGAGACGCTCAGATCCAACTGCAGGAGTTGGTTTCAAGCTATCTTTATCGAGATGTGCTTGCATACATCGGCGTCAAACGCTCCAAAATGGTAAGCGACCTCTTACGACTCTTGGCGCTCCAAGTTGGTAATGAAGTATCCTACCCAGAACTGGGAACAATCTTAGGTCTAGATCGCAGAACAGTTCTCTCCTACATTGACATTCTAGAACAATCATTTGTTGTCTTTACCTTGAGTGGCTTCAGTCGTAACCTGAGAAAAGAAGTCAGTAAAACCCAAAAAATTTATTTCTATGACATGGGAGTTCGCAATGCTCTTTTGCAGGCTTTTGCGCCCCTCTCCCTGCGCAACGACGTGGGCGCACTCTGGGAAAACTTCTGTATTGTAGAGCGCCTCAAAAAAGCCAACAACACCGGACTTACCAATAATCGCTACTTCTGGCGCACCTATGACAAGAAGGAAATCGACTACATCGAGGAGCGTGATGGGATTCTCTCTGGTTTCGAGTTCAAGTGGAATCCAAAGCGCAGCATGAGGGTACCCAAGGAATTCCTGGATACCTACCCAGGCAGTACTGTCGAGCAAGTAGATAGAGGTAACTACTGGCGTCATCTACTCTAGTAGATAGACAAAAAACGGGCAACTTGACACTATTTCACAATGCACACATTATTATGTGCAAATGGAATCATATAATAACGCTCAAGTGCCTCAACTCTTCTTTGGAGAGATTTTGAGAAAGCCTGGGCATAGCTTAGTAGTTTCTCTGTACTAATACCTACCAAAGACCACTCGCCTACTTCTGAGTATGCCAAGCCCCTATCTACAAGATAGAGCTGATCAATGATGGCCTTCTCTGGCTCTGCTAAGGCACCCAGTGGGGTTTGTGTGTAGCCAAAATAATACTTTTGGTCAAGTTGGCGAAATTGTACTTCTTGATCGCCGAGAAGTAGTTTCTTTGATCTCTTGGTCGTGGCAAAGGTGAGAGCGTATGGTTGCTGACTCAAAATACCGTGGCGGGCTAGTGCTGATTCGAAAGAGAGATATGACGGATAATACATTTGGTTGGCCACATGCTCGAGTTGAGCTGTTTGTGATTTAGTTTGAAATATTCCCCTAGAGAGACGTACTAGTGCGCCCCTCTTTACCAGGCGGTGGATAGAAACGGTCAGACTTTTTCTGGAACGATTAAAGATTTTTTCCAAATCTGCCATTGTAAAGTACGCCTGAGAAACCTTCTCAAGTTCTTGAATAAATTGGTAATCGCTTATTCTTATGGTAGCCATGATTCCAAGATTTTCCTTTCACTCTCTGGTAGGAATTTATGCATTTCTCTTTCTATACGCTCAAGTGTTGCAACCTGGGCTAGGACAGTGAGTGAGGTCACGCGACTGTTGAGTACGACCAATTCAAAATCGTCTCCCCTCTTCCACTGCCCATCAATGCGACGAGTCGATGCCTCAAACTTGATTGAAAAGTTTTGCACCAAAAATGACTCTTTGACCTGAATCCTGACAAAATAAGTGTTTTGCTTTTGAATACATTCTGTAATGGTAATGGTATCGTATTCGTGCTCTATCGATCTCAGCACTCGGTCACACGACTCTTTGTCAAAATCACCAATCATGGAGAAATCGAGATCCTCTGAAAAACGTGGGCAGCCATATGCCAACCGCAGTGCTGTGCCACCCTTGAACACAAATGAGCTGCCTATCTCGCTCTCAAACAACCTTTTCAAAACAATCATTTCATACTCCTCGCGCACGATTTGTTCTAAGGGGATACGAAGAGTTTTTTGCAGTTGGTCAGCTACTTGCTTGTTCATAGTAAAACCCTGTTTTTGTTAACTTCGATTGAACTATTATGACTCAAATCGTTTTTTTAGCAAGGGGCCCATTTTGGTTACTTTACAAAAAACACCATAAGTTGTATAGTATTACTATGCAAAAAAGACACATTTGGAAAAAATTGCTGCCAGAGATATCTACCAAAGAAATCTTAGTTATTACCGGACCACGACAGGTCGGGAAAACCACCACCCTGCTATGGTTACTAGAACAGATCAAGGATACAAATAAAATATATCTTGACTTAGAAAACCTAGCAGATAGAGAACTATTTGAGATTAAGGACTACAACACAGTCATCTCAGAACTCGAAAGTCGAGGCCTCACGACTGACCGAAAAATGTATATTGCACTCGATGAAATACAACTCCTACCCAACCTCCCGAGCATAGTCAAGTATTTATATGATCACTACAACATAAAATTTTTTCTCTCCGGATCAAGCTCATATTATATAAAGAATAGATTTACAGAATCGATGGCTGGCAGAAAAATTGTGTACGAGATGTTTCCGCTTTCATTCCAAGAGTTTTTGGATTTCAAAGACGTTGAGTATAAAATTGATACAAATATTTTTGAGAAAAACTCATTTTCAGAACCTGCCTATCAAAAACTGTACATCCATTACCAAGAGTTTGTGGAGTTTGGCGGACTACCCCAGGTAGTACTTACCTCTAGCGTAGGGAGAAAACAACAACTACTCGAAGAAATTTTTAGCTCGTATATCAATATAGATGTCAACTCTATGGCAGATTTTAAATCAACCAAGGACCTAAGAAACGTCATCAAGCTTCTGGCTACTCGTATTGGCAATAAACTAAATATCTCAGAAATAGGCAATATTGCTGGACTAAGCAGAATCACTGTAGAAAATTATATTGAATTTTTAGAGCAAACATATCTCATTTCTACTGTGTCTGTTTTTTCAACTTCAGAAGATGTCAAAACGCGCTTGCAAAAAAAGCTCTATTTTGTAGACACGGGAATTGCCAACATCAATGCGGACCTATCTAGTGGCAGTAAATTTGAAAATACTATCCGACACCAATTACAGTTCTTGGGAAAAATTCAGTACTTTTCCGATAGGAATGGGGAAATTGACTTTATTCTAGATGATGGTTCAAAAAAAATAGCACTTGAGGTTAAAGAGACTCCAACAAAAACTGACTACACAACACTAACAAAGCGGGCAGCAAAGCTCCGGATACCTACTATCAGTGTCATTGGGCGTCAGCCTTCAGCAAATTTTACAAATTTTTTGTGGGGTGGATCAATTAGATAGAAGTTACCGCCCGCAAACGTAGTACACATTTGCAACTACTCCATCGCACTTTGCTCGGGATTCTGTAATATCTGGGTCGTCAGTGTTGTTGAGCAAAACGTACAGATTGTAGGAATCCTCACTATTCTGAATATATACAGCGTCTGCGGGTGTATCAGTTGAGTATGTTCCATTTGTGAACTCATCATGTGAAGAAAGGTCAGCTGGATACGCCTGATGATCATTATAATACAGGCGCAACGCCGACTGAAAGTCCTTGAGATCCGCCTTCTTGCGCGCATCGGCAGCTCGGCCACGAATACCCACTAAATTAGGTAATAAAATAGCAGTCAAAACTGCAATAATTGAGATCACAACGAGTAATTCAATGAGCGTAAAGGCCCTTAGATAACGAATATTTCTAGAATGCATCTTCTTCTCCTACCCCAGTAACAGTTGGTGCTGGGGAGTTAGTGCTTGTAATAGCAAAATTACACTTTACCCCATCTGCACAAACTGAACCTCCATACTCCCCTGGAGCGCCCTCGCTTGTTTTGGCCGCTTGCAGATCATTAGAGTTCTCAAGCCTTGCATACAAAACATAGCGCGATCCATCACTATAATAGTAGTAATTATAGGCAGTTTTATCAATTGGTAGCGTTGCCATATAAATCGTAGTACCAGTTTTCCATTCACTTCCCCACTCACAAGCAGCAGCAGCGCAACCCACAATCTTACCTGCAGCACTTACTGGATAAGCAGCATTGTCGTTATAGTACGTCTCCAGAGCAACTGCGATATTCTTGAGATCAGTTTTTCTCCGAGAATCTCGTGATTTTGTCTGACTGGAGGCAAAAGCACCAAGACCAATTGTCGCCAAAATACCAAGAATCGCAATCACGACCAACAGCTCCATGAGCGTGAATCCACGGGAGAAAAATGAATGTTTTGACGACACAATATTCATCATATACCTTAGTTATAACAATTAGCTATACATGCGCCTTGTGAGTTCGCGCCGTGATAGTCTCTGTTGCATGTATTTGGGAAACCATTAATTATTTCTGTGCAAGACTGATTACTCAGCACACAGCACCAATCAAGTCCTGGTCCTGGCTCACCACCACCTTCAGCGCCACCTTCGCCTTCGGCAACGCCACCTAACCCAAGAACCAAACCCTCGAGTGAAACTGCCGCTCCTTGTGCAACCCCGTAATCATAGATAACCTCACCATCCACAATTCCACAGCCATTCTCGCCACCACAGTTGATCGCTATGCTAGCGTCGCTATGGTCTCGCTCCAGATCGGTAAGTATTCTATAGCCGAGTACTGGACAGGCAGGAGCGTCTCCGCCAAGCACACTATATAAATAAGGACCTTTCGTGAGCGGATCGCAGGGTACACTGCCTATATAGTCGTCCAAAATGGTGCTGCCTCCCCCACCGCAGTACAGCTCGAGTGTATCTGTGGGGGGATAACACGAGTGATCATTATAGTAATCCTCAAATACCACTTTCAGTTTGCTCAAGTCGCTGAGCCGCTTGCTATCTCTTCCCCGAGAGATCTGGGGAGCCATAAAAAAGTAACCCGCGATCAGTAGGAGGCCCAAGATAGCCACTATGATAAGCACCTCAATCAGTGAAAAACCCTTTCTCATATATGCACCAGTGTATCATTTTTCGGTCTGGCTTGCCTGTTTACAAAGCTGTTCATTCTTGCTTAAATGAGACTCGCTAAAAGGAAAGAAAAAATGCAGCAATCAGACATGATTTCAAAAATAACACTCGGTGTTTTTGCTGTAGCGCTCGTCATCTTAGTCATTGGACTTTTTCCATTTACCGACAACTTCGTTTTCCAGAGTAAAACATACTTTCTGTTTGGTTTTACTGGTCTTATCGGTCTACTTTTTGCAGTAAGATCGATGCGCAAACAAGCCATCTCAATTCTCTGGTCACCACTTTCGCTGCCAATTTTGTTGTTTGGCACCAGCATGCTCGCCTCGAGCTTACTCACCAACTCGTATCCTCAAGAAAGCCTGCTCACCATGGGTGGCGTATTTATCGCTGGTAGTATCATTGCGCTTCTTGGTGGAACCATCCTGCCAAAAACCGCTGGCTCTGTGCTCCTCAAGACAATTGCTGTTGCAGGCGTACTCCTGACTGCAAGCACCGCCCTCCAATTGCTTGGATTTGGTCCAAGCAAACTACTCGAACCAATCTTTGGTCTAGCTTTGCCACACACGGTAGATTTCAACCTGACTGGCTCATCTTTCGTTGCTTTACAGGTGCTGTTGGTTGCAGCTGTTGGACTCGTAGCAACCATACTACAAAACAAACACATTTCAAAGTTTTCTGCGGTGGTGCTGCCAATCCTTATCATTGGCATTGCGCTGCACGGCTGGACATTACTGCCCGGCAAACCAAGCGCACTCCTCTTACCTTCGCTCAAAGCCAGCTGGTCGGTTGCACTCGATACTATTCGTGAGCCTCGTGCTGCTCTTATCGGTGTCGGTCCTGCTGCGTATGGCAATGTCTACCTCAAGTTTAAACCACTTTGGGTCAATACAACACCAAGCTGGAATCTTCAATTCTCTCAGGCTGCAAACGTACCACTGTATATGCTCACAATTGGTGGTTTCATCGGTCTTGGTTCTTGGTTGTTTTTACTCGTCCGAATGTTCGCCGTAAACAAACAAAGTCGCAAAGATTCTCGTGCCGTGATTCTTACAGCACTTGTTTGTGGTCTGCTCCAATTCTTTGTGCCAACAAACGTAGTTCTCATTGGCCTGCAGTTCATATTGCTGACTGCATTTCTAGCAGGTGAGGCCGATCGATACACCCTGTTTAATCTCAAGGCCCCTTCGCTTTCCATTACCAGCGAAAATGGACAAAATGTAGAGACTTCCAAGGCAGTGGCTCCCATCTACCTCATGGCGTTGGTCGTTGCCGTTGGGTTTGGCGCGCTCCTCTTTTTCGTCGGCAAAGCCTATGCTGCAGAGCTTGCAATCCACCAGGGAACACTCGCTGCACAAAACAACGATGGTCTTGCGGTCTACAGCAATCATCAAAAAGCGGTGACTTTAAATCCCTACCTCGATGATTTGCGCAGACAATATGCGCTTACCAATATGCTGATTGCAGCCGCGCTATCAAACAAAACAGATGCAACAGAAGAGGAAAAAACCCAAGTTGGAGAACTGATGCAACAGGCGGTACGGGAAGCGCAATCTGCCACCACTCTCGACCCAACTGACGCACAAAACTGGGGAGTACTTGCACAAATTTATCAAAACATGATTGGTATCTCCGATCAAGCAAGTGAGTTTGCGATCCAATCCTACATTACAACGATTGAGAACGATCCAACCAATCCTACGCTGCGCATCAGCTTAGGTGGATTATTTCTCAACGGAGAAAAGTTTGAGCAGGCAGCTACACTCTTTCAACAGGCAACAGAGCTGAAACCAGATATGCCAAACGGCCACTATAACTTGGCTGTTGCGCTTATCAAGCTCAATCAGCTTGAGGCTGCCAGAACTTCTTATCAACAAGTGCTAGCGCTCCTTGACCCAGCCTCAGAAGATTACACTACGGTAAATACAGAGCTTGAGAAGCTTGAGACTGCGCTGGCAGAACAAGCAAAACAACAAGGAGAACAAGCACCAGCTGAAGGACAAGATCCAAATGCACCAAGTATTACCGACCAAAATGTGTCTCGTGCTGGACAAAGCTTATCGCAACCATCTGGAGATGACGTACAGTTTCCAGCAGGAGCTGATTTAGCCCCCGCTCAATAGACGCAAACACGTATTGTGGAGTAACTCCAAGTTATCGTGCGTTGCGGCACTGACCAACACTGGTGTAATGTCTGCGAACGTTTCTTTCTCAAGTAAGCTAAGCAATTCTTCCGAGTATAAGTCAGTTTTCGCGATACAAACTGCAGTCTCTATATCCAACAATGTTTTGTCATACGCAAGTAATTCATTACGTACGATCGAAAATTGCTCGTGCAGAGCTGTAATTTGCTCTGAAACAGGGGTCGTCAGTAGCTCGTCGGCTACTGAAAGCACATAGATAAGACCGCGGCAATGGCGGACATGACGCAAGAACGAAAGACCGAGGCCTCTGCCCTCACTCGCCCCAGAGATTAAGCCGGGAATATCTGCCACCACGCACTCTTGAGAACGATCTTCACTCACCAACATACCAAGCTGTGGCTCGAGGGTGGTAAATGGATACGCTCCAATGGCTGGTGTCGCCTGAGTAAGTACAGACAAAAGCGTGCTCTTGCCCACATTTGGCAAACCAATCAATCCAACATCTGCCAGCAATTGTTGCTCGAGAATCACCCAACGATCTTCACCAGGCGTACCATACTCGGCGCGCAGCGGCGTCGTCTCACGAGAACTTTTGAACAACTGATTTCCTCGACCGCCAAATCCGCCCTGACAAATAATCACTTCTTGGCCAGGTTCACTCAGGGTCGCAACCAATTTGTAGCCCGAAGATGCGAGATCCAAATTGGCCAACACTTTTGTTGTGAGGTTGTTTGGTTCCTCTGCTGCATCTTGGAGAGCTGGAGGGATTGGCGCTCCTTCTTTCTCGAGCAAAAACTGTGATCTTTCGACCAATTTGCTCGGAATTTTTTTTTCTAATCCTATGGAAAGACGCCGTTTCTGAGCTGGAGTATTTTCACTCACTTGCCAAACGCAGGTACCGACTGGCACCGAGACCACGACGTTTTCTGCTGCAGCTCCAGTACAATTTTTTGCACCACCTGCTTTGCCTGGCTCTGCCGAGATTGCATTGAGGCCAGAGTAACGCTTGAGGGTGCTTTGGCCGGCGTCAGCCCGCAAAATAATTGAGCCACCATTGCCTCCGGTGCCACCATCTGGTCCACCCTTGAGAATATACTTGGATCGATGAAATGAGACGCGCCCTATGCCGCCTGAGCCTGCCTGTAGTTGAAGTGCAACAATATCAATCATGCGCGCATTGTACCTTACCTGAGAGAACTCTGTGGATTTAGGAGCACACCACCCTGTCTGATCTCAAAATGGAGATGTGTGCCTGTCGAGCGACCAGTATTTCCCATTTGCCCTATGACGTCTCCTCTGTTGACGCGTTGACCTGGTTGAACCTGGATTACAGATAAATGGGCGTAGAGTGTTTGTGAGCCGTTGCCATGATCCACCATGATTCGATTGCCGTAACCGAAACCATCGAGCCAACCTGCCTGTGTCACAACACCAGAGTCTGCTGCCACAATTGGACCGCCAGAACCGTTCGCAATATCAATTGCCTTGTGATAGAAACTGTAGCTCTGTGTGATTCTGCCAGCAGCTGGCCAAACAAAGGAGCCAAATGCGGTGACCGAACCAGCGTCTGGTGTCAAACGAGCTGTGGTTGTTTGACGAATACCAGTGCTCGAAACTGCAACCCTGACACCATTTGGCACAACCAAAAACTGCCCTGTGGCGAGCTCAAACGTTTCGTCATTCAGGAAATCATTAAAGGGATAGTCAACCAACACCTGGACTTCTGAGCCCTCGAGACCATACTTTTTTCCAATTGAGTAAATTGTTTCACCTCGAGCCACTTTGTGCCGTATGCCATCGACGGGTAAAATACGCAATTCCTGGCCAGGCTGCAACTTACTTTTCTCGGTCAAGTCGTTTTCCCACAACAAAGTATTTACTTGGAGGCCATAGCGTTCGGCAATACTAGAAAGCGTCTCTCCCTCTACTACAGAGTGCAAAAGCACCTCGCCGCCACGAAACTGACGCACTTCTTCAGCCTGCTGCGTATAAAAACTTGTACTATAGCCACCACCATTGAGCACTCCAGATTCAGTTTGGAGTTCTTCGCCCTGATCTGCATATGAGATGACCTTCGGCCCAATGATAATCGTAAAAAAAATCAGGCCGACCGTGCCGACGTGTAAAAATGGGCGGACGTATCGACCGCGTTTTTTATACAACGCGTCAACTAGCGTACTCTTTACAACTTCAAAATGGGTAAATAATCGATAGCCACGAAACCTGATATACGCCCGCAATGAGTAAAAAAACGGTAAAAACTCTCTAGTGATGCTCATGTTCGCTCGCATTCTAACAAAGAAGCGGTTAGGACTTCAATGAGGCCAAAAATTCTTTGTTGGTCTTGGTGCGTCGCAAGCGATTGATTAGCGTTGTCGTGCGCTCTTCTCTATCGAGCATGTCGAGCATTCGATGCAAAGTGGTGATCGATTGGTACTCTACCGAGTCAAACAGCAGATCATCTCTTCTGGTGCCAGAGCGTTGGACGTCGATAGCTGGGTGCACTCTTCGTTCGGCCAACTTGCGATCTAAGTGAATTTCTTGATTCCCTGTTCCCTTGAACTCTTCGTATACCAGATCATCCATGCGTGAGCCAGTGTCCACGAGGGCCGTACCGATAATGGTAAGACTTCCCGGGGTCTCGAGGTTACGCGCTGCGCCAAAGAACTTCTTTGGAGGAAATAATGCCGCAGGATCAAAACCACCTGAAAGCGTTCTGCCTGAGGTTGGTATAGAAAGATTGTATGCTCGCGCTAGTCGAGTAATGGAATCAAGCAAAATCATGACATCTTTGCCCTCTTCTACCATGCGCTTCGCTTTTTCTAGCGCTAGCTCTGCTACCTGACATTGATCAGTCGCAGACTCGTCAAAATTACTTGCTGCAACTTCGCCATCACCATTAGTGATTCGCTCGATGTGACGCTTAATGTCGGTAACTTCCTCTGGTCGTTCACCAACTAAAACAGCAATGATATGAATTTCTGGGTGATTACTGGCTGTACCAGTCGCAATATCTTTCAGCAACGTAGTTTTTCCAGCTTTTGGCGGAGAAACAATTAAACTACGTTGGCCTTTTCCGATTGGAGCTACTAGATCAATAATACGAAGTGAAATTAAATCATCGCCAGATTCCAACTTGATTTGCTTATCTGGATAGACGGGTGTAAATGACTGAAATTTGTTGCGAAAAAGCGTTTGGTGTTCCGCCACTGGTCTACCATTTACTGTCTCTACCTGCATGAAACCCCAATAGCGCTCGTTTTCTTTTGGTTCACGAACTGGTCCAGTAAGCGTGTCACCAGGTCTAAGGTTAAACCTGCGAATCATCGAAGCAGCAATATAGGCATCTCGCTCGTCAAACCCACACATGCTGGCACGCACAACACCATGACCATCTCGAGAAGTATCGAGCACACCAGTCAAAGTATTTTCTGCCTGTTTTTTCTGCTGTAGCGGCACAATTGGTACCACTTTTGGTGTTTGAACCACGTCTATTTTCTCATCTGCTTTCATAAAAAAAGTCCTTATAGTTTGAAATTATTTGCCAATCTGTAGAGTCCGAAGGGAATGAATTGTGAGTAGTATGCCAGAAAAATGAGAATCTGTCAAAAAAACTCTTCAATCCTTAGTGGAAGCTCGGCTGCCTGCCCAACTCGCCGAACCTCCACTGAAAATTGATATAGTTGTAAGTAGAAAGATAGAATTTACAAAACTATAGCGATACTGGTATTGTGTTCAAGTTATTGTCTTCGCATTCTTGATTTTATCAAAGGTGAAGACAACGTATGATAAAGGCATTATTACTCGTGGTCTGTCCAGCGGTAATAATGCTTTTTTCTTTCCCAAACACTATTCCCTATCTCTAAATTCAGTCTATCTACTTTTAAAGAACACTTTTGAGTGCTTTGTTAGCCTTCGCACACAGAGTGATGGCAGTATAACTCTCTCCCAATTTTCAGTCAACCTATAGTTTTGTGTATGACTATCTTATAGTTATTTTAACTATACATTACTTGACTAATTACAAAAGTTTTCAACAACAATATTGTGATTGTATAGGGTGTGGAAAAGATTACCGAATACCAAGTTCTTGCAAAACTGCAGCCACAGTTTTGTGACTCTGATGAGAGAAGATCTTCTCTACTCCCAAGCGTTGCGCAGAACGGGCTCTAGAGTCAGCGTATGGTACCGAGCGAACTTCGCCGAGTAAACCAACTTCACCAATAAAAGCATACGAACGTGGCACTGGCTTATTGGCCAAAGAACTAGCGATGGCAACGGCAAATCCCAGATCTATCGCGGGCTCATGGACAACAATGCCGCCTGCTACGCTCAAAAAAACGTCATATTGCGAGACTTGCAGCTTACAGTGTTTTTCGAGCACAGCTGCGAGTACTTGAATGCGCGAAAGCCCCACCCCACGACCAACTCTTCTCGGCATTGCCAGGTTAGAACGCACAACAAGTGCTTGCAACTCTATTAAAAGTGGGCGAGTTCCCTCCAAGATACCAGCCAACACCGAACCAGGTGTGCCACTCGTGCCCTGTTGTACCAAAACGTCAGTCGGGTTGGAAACCTCCACAAAACCTTGCTCCATCATGCGAAAAACACCAACCTCGTCAGTTGCTCCAAATCGGTTTTTATAGGTACGGACGAGGCGCAAGTCGCTTGTTCGCTCACCAGAAATCTCTATAACAACATCTACTATGTGCTCGAGCACTTTTGGCCCTGCGATGCCGCCATCTTTTGTGACATGACCAACAATAAAGACTGGCGTTGTGTGCTCTTTCGCCCACTGCGTGACAACGCTGGTCACCGCACGAACCTGACCGACCGACCCAGCTGCGCCTGTCAACTCCTCACTACGAAAACTTTGCACGCTATCAACAATCACGAGATCGGGCTGCAACTTACTCAAAGCAACTAATGCCTTATCAATACTCTGAGTAGTAAAAAAATGCCAAGACGGGTCAGTTTTTTTCTGTTTCGAGTTTTCTTTGGCTTCAAAAGCTTGTAATCGATTGATTCGTAGGAGTATTTGTTCTGGGTTCTCTTCACCGCACAAGTACGCAATAACTGCCTGTTTTTGAGTATCTTTTGTACCCATCACAGTTTTGAGTCCGATTTGCGTTAACAGGGTAGATTTTCCAATTCCCGGCTCGCCGGAAACCAACAAAACCGCTCCCCGCACAATCCCCACGTCTTTGTCATTTCCACCCAAAACTCTGTCTAACTCATCATAACCGCTAGAAAAACGCGAAAATGAACGGCTCAGGCGCTCGACCTCTGGTAGTGTGAGACTAGAAATTGTCGAGTTTACTTTCTTTGCCACAACAGATGGGCCAGCAAGCGGCTCTTCGACAAGTGAGTTCCAGGTATGACACTGTGCACACTGCCCCTGCCAACGACTAGCTTGCCACCCACATTCCTGACAGACAAAAACTGTTTCAGATCGTGCCACGAGAATTCCTTCGTTTTTTTTCTAAAATGATCGTACTGGATATTGCGGGATTGTGTTGATGCACTACCACTACTCTACCACCTATTTCTTGCAGCAACTGTTGCTTCTCTGCCAAATGTGGAGAGTGGGATGAAACCGCAAGAATGTCGGGATGAATTTTTTGCAACAATGCGCGATGCTCATTTGGATCCGAAAATTGTTCTGGCAACACAAAAACTTGTTCTGCGATACCAATCGCCTCCACCGCCCGTAGTCGTTCAGTTTGAGAATGATATGGTCTCATTTCTCCCTTTATCTGACGAACTCTCACGTCACTTTCGATACCAACGAGCAATACATCTCCACACTCTTTTGCCTTACGCAAAAACGCAACATGTTCCTTATGCAGGTGGTCAAACACGCCGGTCACCAGTACCACAACTTTTTTTTCTGTCATGCAAGTGCTTGCAACAACTCCCGCCAACGAGCGGTAATACTAGTATGTGTATCTCTAGGATGGAAATAGGCAGACGAATAACTCACCAACTCTCTCGTCATAGCCGATCGCATATACCAACGCTGGAGTGCGTAAGCTCCTGCATTAAAAACCACCGGTGAGGGTGCAAAAGAATTGCGGTCCGAGTACTGCGTCAAGCTCAAAACATTTCTATATGCATTGGGAATCACTCGACCAACCCATGCGTTGGCGAGCAAAAATAATTGTTTAGTGTTCCCTCTATCAAAAATCCAATCAGCCTGTAGCACTTCAAATGCTGTATAGACACTGTGTTTTTCGCTTGGCAAAGAAAGATCGTGGCTCTCAAGCCACATATTAAAACACCAACCGCTGGTGTGGGCATTTTTGCGAGAGCGATACTTGCCGAGCAACAAGCTAAGGAAAACTAGAATCGCTCGAGAAATCCAAAGTGTTTGTGGCATGGTAATGAGCAAAAAATCGAGATCATCATTGTTGCGCGCCTGCCGCATTGCGACCGATCCTGTCACCGCCACGCCAGTAATCCAAGGGATAAATCGACAAAGTGTTACCACTTCATCCAACTGCTCTCGTTTTTGCTGAGCACGCTGTTCGCTGGTGAGTCGAAGCTGTATATCTGTCACACGTCCTGGTAAAAATACATATCCCGCTTGGTACTCAAGACGACCACGCTCAACCAGCCACAGTAATTCCGCAACAAATACGGCTTTTGAAAAAGCAGCATTCTGACGCGTCAACAAGCGAAGCCAAAGTTCGCTAACCTGCAATGGATATGAAAATTGCGCCGAGTACGCCACCGTCAAAATGATGGCTGATCGATAAGTCATACCCGCATTATACTTGGTGAAAAACGCTTATTTTGCTGAAAATTGCTGCAGTGTTTGGGCTGTACCCTGCTCAACTTCTGTTAACACAGAACTCATGCTACTGCTACCAAGGAGGCCCGTTACTGCATTTTCATAGTAGCCGATCATCTGATCGTTGATACCAGCGTCAAATGTATTGGAGCTTAGGTACCAACCGCTCGCAAACGGAGCATCTTGCAAAAATGGTCGAACAAGCTCATTGCTAGCCGCTTGATCAGCCAAATCTGTTCTCGAGTAAATTTCACCAAACGGACGAACAGCAGCCTGATCAGAATACAGTTTCAACTGAACTTCTTTGCTGCTCAAATACTTCAGTAACTTCCAGGCTATATCTTGCTGTTTACTCTGCTGACTCACTCCTTCTGCCCAGTACGATGCCCAAGCAATTCTCGTGTCACTCAATTGTGGCACCGGAGCAACGCCAAATTTAAGATCAGGGTTAATTGCTGCAATGTCATGCGCCCTCCAGGAAGGGGCGAAAAACATGGCCGTTTCACCTCGAGCAAAAGCCGTTGTTGAACTTGGCAGCGTACTGTTCCACACACCATCAGCTTTTTGAAAGTTGGTGTAAAACAACAGCGCATCTCGCGCCTCAGCAGAGTTTGGTTTAGCTAGGTCAGCACCATTTTGCAACATGAGGAGTGCAACAATATCAGAAAAGTGGTCAACATTGACCGCATTGCCAAGGGCGACACCACCACGTTGAATTGTGGAGCCAGATTTAATCGTGAGTTTTGCAGCCAACGTGCGCAACTCTGACCAAGTCTTTGGTGGATCGACCGCCGCTGTAGTCAATGCTTCTTTGTTATAAAAAAGCGCGAGTCCATCGTACATGAGTGGAATGCCAACCAACTGGCCTTGTACTTGCAATTGGCTTGCTGCAGCAGGATAAAACGTCTTCTGAAACTCAGAAGCTGAGTAAACTGAGGACGGCATGCGAGCGAGCTCAGCAGAAAGCGACGGAGTCCATGATGCGTGAAATCGAAATACGTCTGGCCCATTGCCCGAAGCAATTGCTGTTTGCAATCGCTGGCGATAATCTCGATACGACTGCTTTGTGTAACGAACAGAAACACCAGGATTTTCCTTTTCAAAATCTGCCAAAACCTGTGTCATTACCTCCGCTGGCTCCCACAAACCCCAGTACTCAATCGTCGTCGCTTGTGCAGTTTGTGCCGCAGGCGCCGCAGTTTTGCTCCCCGCACCAGAACTGGAACCCGAAGAACTTGGCGGTGTGACAGAAGTACTTTTGCCACCAGAAAATGTTTTAATTGCCATAAAAATACCACCGACCACAACCAAGGCTATGAGCGCAAATGGCAAAAATCGCAAGGGTGATTTCTTTAAGCTTGCCAGCTTAGCCGCTGGTGCAGTAGCACCCTTCGTTTTTTCTGGCACTACCTTGATCATGTCAGAAACCGATTGTGGGGACGTAGGCGCTGTTTTATTCTCGAGGTCAGGAACATTTTGTGACAATTTTGTATTTGGTACCTGAGAACTTGACATTGAAGAAAGAGCGGTCAGCGTGCTCGGGGGCAAGACAGGAGCTGTCTTTGTAGCAACTGGTTGGAATCTTGATGGAGGCAGCGCAGAAGTAGGTGCTGAACTCAGTGGCCGGGGCGCGGGGATTGTTGGCTTTGGCGGAACTACTTGTGGTGTCGTACTTGGAACTGGTGAGCTCGGTGGTGTTGGTTTTGGTAGTACAGTATCAGGCATGGCAGAAATTGTGCTCTAGTCATCAAGGCGGCAATTTGCCACAATAGAGTAACTAGACAGTATTTATCATAGCACGCACACATGCCATTGTCGCCAACTTTTTTTCAGTCGCACTCCAGAATTCTCATCCATTTGGCTGCAATTATTGCTCTGCTCTGCGGCTTAGTCGTTGTTGGACTTTTTGTTCGCTACCACCATCGTATGCTACCCAACATATATATAGATGACCAATTGGTCGGCGGCTACACCGCGCTCGAAACCCGCGAGCTACTCATAGCACATGCAGGCCAAGTAGCAGAGCACAAATTTACTATCGTCGTAGACGACATTGCAGTCGCAAGCAGCTCGAGTGAACTTGGGCTGTCTCGCATGATTGATCAAGAACTAGAAAAAGCCTTCGCGATCGGTCGGCAAGGTTCTCTTTTGCATCGAGTGAACGCGTTTGTCACAGCGCTCTTCAAAAAACAGTCCTTTACTACTAGACTCGCGTATCAAAAACAACCGCTCACAGATCTCATTACCAAACTTGCAACTCAAGTTGATTATCCTGGCATCGAACCACAAGCAACACTCAAATACAGCGGGAGCGTACGGTCGCTCAAAATTGATCCAGGCTCATTTGGCAGAAAAGTGAATCAAGCAGCTACTCGTGAAGCAGCCGTGCGCGCTGCAAATCAAGGTACATTTGAAATTACTGCTGTCGTCGCTTCGACCTCCGGCGAACTGAGTGAGTTTGAAGCATTGGCCGCCCAAGAGAGGGCCGCAAAATTTGTTGGCAAAAAAATTACACTGAAAAACGAAGACCAAAGCGTAACCCTGCGAGATCAAAAGCTCGTTCAGTTGCTTGCCTTCCCTACTGGTGTCAACGAACATGCGGTTACGGAGTTGCTTACCAATTGGGAAAGTACATATTATCGAGAAGCAAAAGAACCTGTTTTTGAGTACGATGAACACACGCTTATCGTTGCTTCTTTTGTGGCACCTCAAGATGGCACCAAGCTTTCTGTGGGTGAGGCACGCACAAATTTGCTTGAGGCAATGACGCGCATTGAATCTGGAGACGAGACAGAGATACAACGAGCAGAACTTCCACTGCGCCGCAGCCCTCCTACGCGCTCACTTGGCGAAACCAACTCGCTTGGCATCAAAGAGCGTATTGGCCTCGGCACAAGTGAATACGCCCACTCTATTCCCAATCGTATTTTGAATGTCGCACTTACCACTGGCAAAATCTCCTTACATATTATTCCACCAGGCAAAGAATTTTCTTTCAACAAAACACTCGGCGAAGTTTCCGCCAAAACAGGATTTCGCTCTGCCTACGTGATCAAAAATGGTCAAACTGAGCTTGGCGATGGTGGGGGCGTTTGCCAGGTAAGCACCACCTTGTTTCGGGCTGTGCTCAACGCTGGACTCGAGGTCACTCGACGCCTCCCCCATAGCTACCGGGTTAGCTACTACGAGCTAGACAACAAACCAGGAATTGATGCAACCGTCTATGCGGGCGACACTGACTTTCGCTTTATTAATGATACTGGAAATTATATTCTGGTGTATGGCGAAGCAAATAGCGACAACCTCAGTATGAAAATCGAGCTGTACGGCACTAGCGACGGTCGTACGAGCGAAATTGTTGATCACGTCACCTGGAATCCACGCCCGCCACTGCCCGCTCAATACATCCCAACCACTGCGCTTCCAGCGGGAAAACTGCAGCAAGTCGATTGGTCGGCACCAGGCATCAGTGCCAAATTCACCAATATTGTAAAAGATAAAAATGGTAATGAACTCCACAACGACACCTACACTTCTGTCTATCGACCGTGGGCAGCCAAGTTTTTGCAGGGGGTATAAAAATACATACATACCCGTGATACACTATCAGTAGTACATCTAGAGGAGAACTCCGTATGCATGAAAATGAACAATCACTCTCGCCAGAAGAAGAAGCTAGATTAAAAGCACTTACTGAAGCTGCCGCTCAAACTATTTCTGAAAAACAACTGAAGTCAGGAAGTGCTCGTCTGCTGGCAGCTATCCAAAATGGAGATCCCGACGAAACAGTACCTGTTGAGGAAGATGACAGTGAGTCATCTGAACCTAAGTCAGAAGCTGAGTAAACGAGAGGTGCAACTACTTACTCTATTTTCTGGCAACTTCTAATTAGTGCCTCGGGCGATAGTTTTTCTATAACGAATTCACTAACCAAACCATAATCTGATAGTGGTAGGTTTTTTGTTCCCTCCCACTCAGGTTTCCATGGAGCAGCAATAATGAGTTGAGTGAGTGATGCAATTTCTGGTGGAATAATAAAATTGTCAGACTCTATGTCAAGAGTTTTTGCTTCGGGATGAGCTGATGCTCTGTGCTGTTCAAGATCTTCTCTTTTTACTCGACAAACTAGAAATCTTCCTCCAGGTTGACCACTAATTCTTTGTCTGCAGTAGGTAGCTAGCGCCTCAATTGAGTCTGTAAACCACATACCTACTATGCTCAGCTCAGATACCTCACCTACTCTAGCTTGATTAAATGGCTTATTAGGATTTTCAAATCTATAAAGGGTAATGTAATTTGGATCTGCGTATACTTCAGAAAGTGCGGTGTTTTTGACTTCTAATTGAGTTTCAAGGTTATTCATCATTGGTTAACACTCACCATATTGTTGACTTCAACAAAATGATTTTTGGCTGATATTTAGATAGAAATAATCATCTTTTACTCATCATATTCCCCATCCCCTCAACTGCGCGCAGCACCTCAAGTGGAACCGCAAAAATAACGGTATTTGATTGATCAGAAGAAATGTCATTGATCGAGTTAAGAGTACGCAGATGCAGAGCGCCAGGTGTTGATGCCATCATGCTAGCCGCCTTCATCAGATTTTCTGCCGCGAGCACCTCACCCTCACTACTAATAATAGTAGCGCGCTTTTCTCGTTCGGCCTCAGCCTGCTTCGCCATCGTACGCACCATGGTCTCTGGCAACTCGATATCTTTAAGCTCCACTGCCTCGACATCGACACCCCATTGATCAGTAGTTTTGTCGACCGATTCGAGAATTTGCTCAGCAATTTTTTCGCGATTACTCAACAGTTCATCGAGTGTCGCCTCGCCAGCGACTCTGCGCATGGTTGTTTGTGCCAGCTGAGACACTGCCCAAAGCACATCTTCCACCTCGTTAATTGACTTGGCCGCATCAGCAATTTTGTAATAAATCACTGCGTTCATTTTGCACGAAACGTTATCGCGCGTAATGGTCTCTTGCTTTGGCACATCAACCGCCTTAGTACGGATGTCTACTTTGCGAAAGGTTTGAAATATCGGCCAAATAAAGCGCCAACCGGGCTGAATAATGCTGGTAAAACGACCCATGGTGTACACCACTCCCCGCTCGTATTGATTGATCTGCTTGAGAAAAGACAGAAAGAAAACTATTACTGCTCCGAAAAAAATGAGGCTGCCCATGGTGATCCTTAATTTGCTGACACTATAAGTAGTATAGCGCACTTGCAAGAGCCATAATTTTATACTAAAATTACTACTAGTATGAAAATTCAAACTATAATTCGACCAAATCAAAAAGGGCAAATTGTCATTCCAAAAGCAGTGAGAAAACAATTGGGTATAGATAGCAAAAGTCAGTTACATCTCATCACCTCAGGCACCTCACTCATCATTACTCTTCTAGATGATCAAGAATTTCCAAAAATAGCTGAGACACAAACGTATGCAGATGTTCTGGCAGAAACTAAGGGTTCGTGGGCTGGCGACCCTTGGTTGGAGACCGAAAAAGCAAGAGAAAAAAATGAGCTTGCCGCTGCCGAGGATCGGAAACAGTCGTGGTAATTCTTGATACCAATATTATTATTGACCATCTTCGACTCAGCGGCACACAGCCATCCCAATTAGAAATGCTGGTGAAAAAACTGCCAGACGACGACCTTGGCCTCTCAGTTATTTCAATTCAAGAGCTCTTTGCAGGCCAAAGTACGAAGGATCCAAACAAAGCAACCTTATTGCTCAAAACCATCAGACCGTTGCGCGTGTTGGAATATTCCACACAGGTAGCAAAACTTGCTGGCGAGCTTGCTCGAGACCTCACCGCTCTAATTACTTTTGCAGACGCTGCAATAGCAGCTACTGCCCTGGAAAACCACTGCGTGCTTGCAACCCTAAATAACAAGCATTTTTCTCAAATTTCCAAACTTCGGCTGGTAAAAATCTAAAGCTCTCTCCCGTCTGCTACAATCAAACTCATGCAACCACGCTACGCCCCAGAGGAACACGAAGACAAAATCTACAAATTGTGGCAGAAACATGATGCCTTCAATCCCGATCATTATAAAGGTAAAAAAAGCGGACAAACCAAGCCTTTTTCCATTATCATGCCGCCGCCAAATGCCAACGATCCTTTGCACATCGGCCACGCCATGTTTGTGGCACTCGAAGATACGCTGACGCGCTTTCATCGTATGCGGGGCGACGACACACTTTGGCTCCCTGGCACCGATCACGCAGGCATCGAAACTCAGTTTGTGTTTGAGAAGAAGCTACAGAAACAAGGCAAATCGCGCTTCCAATTTGATCGAGATGCGCTCTACAACATGATCTGGGAGTATGTCCAAGAAAATTCTGACACCGCGGTTGACCAGATTAAGAAACTTGGGGCCAGTTGCGACTGGTCACGTTTCAAGTTTATGCTCGACGAAGATGTGGTGCGACTAACCAAAGAAACGTTTGCCAAAATGCAGAAAGATGGATTGATATATCGCGATATTCGCTTGGTTAACTACTGCACCAAATGTGGCACCAGCTACTCAGAGCTCGAAATCCAATCGGTTGAGCAAACTACCAACCTCTACTACCTGCGCTATCCCCTCTTCGAGACGCCAGACGAACACATTGTGGTTGCCACCACCAGACCAGAACCTATTTTTGCCGACACCCACCTCGCCGTCCACCCCAAGGACAAAAAACACCAACATCTCATCGGCACACAAGTAATTAATCCCCTCACCAAACAGCCAATGACTATTATCGCCGACGAGTTTGTCGACCCCAAGTTTGGCACTGGAGTCGTAAAACTAACCCCCGCCCATGACGCGAACGACTTTGCTGTTGCCCAAAAACACAAGTTGCCCATGAACATCGCCATCACCCGCGAAGGCAAATTAACTGCGCTGGCGGGCAAGTACGCAGGACTTAAGGTTGCGACAGCACGCGAGCAAATTATTGCCGATCTAGACAAACAAGGATTGATAGAAAAAATTGATATAGCATACAAAAATACAATAAAGACTTGTTATAAATGCGCTCGGATTATCGAACCACTTCCCCTGCCCCAATTCTTCGTAGCAGTCAACAAACCGGGCAAAAGTTTGACCGAAGCAGTTCTCCAAACACTTGCCAAAAAAGAAACAAAAATCTACGGCGCTGGTAGAGAAAAAATTCTCAAACACTGGCTGACTAATTTGAACGATTGGAACATTAGTCGCCAAATCGTTTGGGGTATTCGTATTCCTGTGTGGTATCAAATCGACGGACACGAAGATGCAATTTCGGCCTCGTTTTTGAATACCGCCGGCGAGTACACATCTGGAACACTTACAGAATTACTCAAAAAACACTCACTCAAAACTATTGCCAAAGGCCTCCAAAGTCTCTCTGCTGACGCTGAGGTTCCGTACATAGTTGGCGACTCTACACCCGCGAACAGACATGAGTACTTACCAGAAACCGACACATTTGACACCTGGTTTTCCTCGGCCCAGTGGCCAGTCAACACGCTCAAGACTACAAATAAAGGTGATTTTGCGCGATTCTACCCGACTACAGTGATGGAAACAGGCTACGATATTTTGCCATTTTGGGTTATGCGTATGATGCTGCTTGGGATTTATTTGACCAACAAATCCCCGTTTAGCGAAGTCTATTTGCACGGTCTCGTTCGCGACGAACACGGCAAAAAGATGAGTAAAAGCAAGGGAAATGTCGTCAATCCTCTCGATATGGTGAGTAAGTATGGTGCCGACGCAGTTCGAATGTCACTCATAATTCGCTCCACTCCTGGCATCGATAAGTCCGTTGGCGAACGAGATTTTATCGCGATGCGCAATTTGACCAACAAAATTTGGAATGCTACTCGCTATGTTTCGATGCAAGAAATAACAGATACTTCTGCTCTACCCGGAGATACAGTTGTGTCAAAAAAAGTTGCAACGCTGAGCAAAGATATTGCCAAACTCCTCGAGAAAAGAAAAATCGGAGTCGCAGCAGACAACACATATGGTGCATTTTGGCATTGGTTTTGTGATGAGTGCATCGAGTCACACAAACAAACCACTATCTCGCTCGCCTGCTTGCGTAAAACGCTCGAAACATTCCTCCAACTCCTCCACCCCTATATGCCGTTTGTCACCGAAGCTTGCTGGCAAGAGCTGCACCCTGAGTCACTACTTATCGAACACGCTTGGCCCACATAATCGCAACCTCAAGACTGCTATACTAAAGTATGGCTTGGTTACATTCACTCGTTTTACACATCCGCCTGATCTGGTCGATCGGACTTTTTTTGGCCCGTATAGCGTTATCTGAGCTCACACAACGCAAGCTCGCGCTCATCTCTACTACCGCAGTCATACTCCTCAGCGCCATCGCGCTTTTACAGGTAGTAAAAGCAGTAGAAACAACCATCACTCCCCCCACTCCACTCGAGTTAGCCATCAGTACCGAGCCACTCAGTGCAACCTATCGACTCACCCCAGCAGAAGCCGAAGAACAGCTTTCGTACTTCCTTAAGTTATACGAGCTACAACCCACGCATCGCGAAATTCTCCTCAATATCGGCATACTTTACGAAACACTTGAAAACACTCGAGAGGCCGAACGATACTTCGACCTTGCGGCCAAAAGTAATCGCACCACTCCACACATTATTCGCGGAATTGAAAAATAATCTATTCTTTTGCTGGATCGCTCTTCTCTGTCTCGGAGGAACCCGCTTCTTTTGATTCTGTTGTTTCTTCTCCTGCAGCAGCATCTACAACAGCAACAACCTCTTCCTCTTTTTCTTCTTTAACCTCTTGGACAATGACAAGCGGAGCCTCGAGTTCTTCTTCAGAAAGCTTAAGTTCTACCACCGCTCTATCGAATTGGAGCTCTGCCACACCTAGGGATTGCCCGATTTCTGTCAGAACAGAAATGTCTACAGTGATTCTCTCTGGAATATTAGATGGTAACGCTTCAATTAACAAAGTATCTCGCACGAGTAAAATATTAGCATTCTTAACCACACACTCGCCGACTATCTCGAGTGGAACTTCTGCTTCAATCTTCTCTGCCAAATTCACGCGCTTAAACACCACGTGTAGGGGTTCTTTAGTAACTGGATTTACTTGGATTTCTTCCAATAAAACCGGATATTCATCTTTGTTATCTACAACGACATATATAAGACCGGATTCGATGTCTTCTTGTTGCTTTTGTACCACTCTTTTGGAGCATTTTATTGAAACCGATGGTTTTGACAAACCAAAGATATTTGCTGGTATATCACCATTTTTCAACATTTTCCCAATTGAGTCAATTTTAAAATCTCGAGATGAGACGTGAAATTTGTACGGCGCTACAGTTGATGTCATAATTCTTTCTTTAGACGAGTTTACTCGAGCATTGTAGCACAACTCTATAACCGAAAAATGAGGTCAAAAGAATTTAGCTCCATACAAACGACTTTTCTCTTCTTTATCAGTGAAATTAATTGTTGTATCGTTTAATTCTGCTTGCGGAGCAATTCTCTCTGGCTGCAGCTCTGGTGGATAGCTTAGAGAAACACTCAGTGGAGCGGCGTTTGAACCTGGCTGCTTCTGGTTAAAAAAGACGTAAGATGACGAGGTAGTGGCAAGCGAAAGTGGGGTGGAGTAAGAAAGTTCTGTGGTCAATGTGCCCCCAACTGGAACGGTGATAACCGCGCCAACCAAGGTCCGCTCGTGTTCAGTTGTCAGAGAAAGATCTTGAATTGAAATAGGGGAGCCATTGATGAGTAATTGTTCGTACTGTGAGCCTCGAGCCAAATAGTACCGCACAAAGGCGTGATATGGTCCTTTTGGCCAAGAACTTGACTGCGCGGTGTTTTTATACACCGTGGTTCTTGCGTGTTGTGCGAGTGTAGTAGAAAGTGTTATCTCGTGCGTAAGGTCTTTTGTCAGGTAGTAATTTGCTTTATTAATGCCAATGTTGGCCTCGACCTGATAAAACGGCTCAACCACACAGTTATCTGATGCGAGTTGAGAAGGGCAGGGTGGCTGCAAAACACTGCCACTCCAACCAAGCGCTTGAAACGTTGCTTGCTGAGACTCATCAGTCAGTGCAAACAATAAGTGTTGTTGCTCGGCCGCTTGCCTGGTGCTTTGTAGTATGGCGGGAAACTTTTCAACTGGCGCAGTCAGGAGTTTTTGCAACACTCTCTCGAGAACAACCGCGGAGTAATCCTTCGTTCCGCTCTCGGGAACCAAGACTGCTTCGGAGTGATACTCGAGGCGTTCAAAAAGATTTTTGTGTGTCAATACTTCGTTATATTCCGGCACATCAATTGGTCCCAATGACTCAATAATATCCGCCAGACCTTGGGTGTCGATTGCGAGCACACCAGCAAGCTGCACATTGCGTGATCGATCAACAAACCAACGCAGAGTAGTGGCGGTAGTAGGAAAATCTGGATCCCAATTTGCGTCACGCGCATACCAATTTTTTTCTCCCAACAACCGCTCTATGTCTTGGGGTGGAGTCACCGCACCACCAATACCCGCATCAAGTTCGTCACTGCCAATCGTCTGCACGTCAATTACTGAGCCCTGGACCAGGGTAACAAACGCCATGCTTTGTAAAAAACCACCGGTTGGCCGCAGCTCTTGACTATTTTGAAACAAAATGGCATACGTTTGCTTGCTCGCAATGCCACTAAGAGCGGGGAGAAGAGGAACAATTTGTTGTTGTAAGCCAACTGCGCTCCGCAGGTCAGTAAGTTTAATCGAGAGTGCTGTCTGTAACTCTTGGTCTTCGCTCGACTCGCCTAGAATGTTAAAGAGTTCTGATTCGAGGGTTGCGAGTAATTCATAGGCTGTTTGCGACTGAGTCGTAGCGTTTTGGGCTAGCAAACTAATATCGCTGTCTGTTTGGCCAAAGAAGTGTTGCATGAGTGTTTGCTCTGTTTGGCGGGCTTGAGGCAAGGTCTCCGTATATTCTCTGAGAATTTTGGCGAGTGAAATGATTTTTTCAGCCTTAGATATCATTGGTATATCAATCATTGATCCATAGCTATCAGCCTGTAACGCGAGTAGTGAATACCACCGTTGTTGCCAAACGCTTTGGGTTGGAGGCGGGGCATCGTCCTGCAATAAACTTGGCAACTCTGCCAAAACAGTACGTTGAGTGAGTGTCACACTGAGCCAAAAAAACAATGCCAAAAAAAGCATGCCAAGTGTTATGCCTGTTGAAATCAAACCAACCAGAAACAACGCGGTGTTTTTGCGCTTCTTTTTTGTTATGACTGTTTCTACCGCAACAACTTTTTTTGTTCGAGTTGTTTTGTGCTCTCGATATGAGTTGGCAAAAAGCGAGGTGATGTCTCCCACCACATCCATCACTTCTTTTTTGGGTGGCGCAATCACTTCTGGTTCTATCGCTGAAATCTCCATTTCCTCAGCAACTTCCTCTACTGGTTGTTCGGCGGTGACAGTTGGGAGCACAAACAACGGTTGCCACTGTTGTGGCGAAGGTAAGGTTTTTATGTAGTTTTTTACAAAGTCTGACAAAGAAAAGAGCACTTTTTTTACCGATACATGAAAAGAAATTAATTTTGTTGTTTCGACTTGAATTGGGTTTAGAGCAAGCTGTGTCTGATGAATATTTTCATACAGCGTTTTTGCTTGGATGAGTAATTCGCTGCAGGCAATATCTGGGCCCTGAATTACAACACTCAATCGAGAGGGATGAAACACAACGTGCTGCAGGTGTTCGAGCGCAGTTTGCAGCGAGCAGGGCGCAATCTCGAGCTCTGGCGAAAGCAGCTCTGTTGCTGGTAATTGCGCAAACACTTGTGCGAGCGGGGAAAGAGCGCCGCCATCGAGTAAATCGCGTATAAAAATAAGCTGTGTTTCTGGAAATAGCGCGGTCAGTTCCGAAAGAAAATGTGCTTGTCGATTTGACACCTCTTGCCAAAGTCTGAGTTGCAGAGCAGGTGTGTTACACGGTGTTATGAGTGGAATCAAAAACTGCAGTTGGGGAAATCTGCCAAGCGTTGCAGCTATTTGTCTCAAATCCGTAGTTTGTGTTGGATCAAGCCAAAGCAGCACCCGATAGGCTCGCTGACACAATTCTTGCACGTGTTTGTCTTGCAATTTGTCTTGCGCAAAACAACTAATCGTCACGCCCTGCGTGTTGAGGGCCGCCACAATTTGCTTTGTGTGAGAATTTTCATCGGTAAAAAAAACCACTTCAGGCTGATCGTTGATCGCTTGGGTCAAAAGGGCAGACATACTACAAAAGTATAGTCGGGGAGTTAGATTGCGTCGAGTGTGGTATTCACCAGCGCGTCAGCATGCGCATTTTCTTCTCGAGGAACATGTTGAAAATTGCAAGGTAATGATAGCTGTGCTAACAACTGCCAACACTGTTGCGCTAGATTGCGCAGGCGAGGTTCTTTAATTTTCCAGCGACGAGCAAGTTGTTCAACAACCAGTTTTGAGTCGAGTTTCCAAGTAATTTCTTGTACATCGGGAAGGGTTTTGAGTGTTTTTTGTAGCTGCTCTAGCCCAAGAATAACAGCGGTGTATTCAGCCACATTATTGGTTGTCTCGCCAAGGTATTTTCCAAACTCAAACACAACGCTTTTGTCATTGAAACAAACAACTCCAACAGCCGCTGGGCCAGGATTTCCACGCGCACCACCATCTGAAAAAAGCGTCAGCTTCATGCTTGCTTACGCTGGATTTGCAATCTACGATCTCGACCATCGCCGGTCGAAATACTCTCAAGCTCTGCGGCTTCGGGCATTTCGCTCAATGCGGTGTGAATAATAAATCGCTCGTATGCAGGTAAGAAAGAGTGAAAGGTATAGACCGACTCACCAGACAAGACGCGTTCGACTGCTTCTTTTGTGAGTTCTGTAAGTTTGTCTGCTCGTTGCTGTCGATAATCGTTGATGTTGAGAACAATTTTGTCTTCTGCTGTTTCCTGGAAAATAATGCGTGTTAGGCGTTGAATTGATTCGAGGGTTTCGCCATGAAAACCAATAAACAAACCAGAATCATCCTCTGGAACAGAGAGGGTAATTTGTTTTGTTTTGTCGAGTTGTTCTTCTGCATAGCCGATAGAGTCTGCCTCTAGGCCACAGTGTTCGCACATCTGGGTTAAAAAAGCTTGAATGGTCATACTCGTTCTCCTCGAATTTTTTGCAGTACTCCTACTACCTGTTGTTTCATCCCGCCAAAGCCGGAAACATAATACTGCTGAATAACACTAAAAACTGTTGTAATTACCCAATATAACGCAAGTCCGGAAGGAAATCTCAGTGCAATAAAAGCGGTAAAAAGCGGCATCATAAAAATCATTTGTTTTTGCATTGTTTGTGCCATATCTCCAATGCCTTCTGGGGCTTTCTCAACTTTTTTTGCAGTCGACTTCTTATCAGGTGCTGTTTTGACTGGCGCCATCATGAGTGACAAAACGAGTTGTGTTAATCCGGCCAGCACTGGCAAAACATAGAGTGAGTCAGGATGTCGTAAATCGAGCCAAAAAAAATGTGGATTAATAACCACACCATTCACCACTTCTTGAGAAAGAAATTTGAGTAAAAATTGGTATAACACAATTAAAATTACTAGTTGAATAATTTGAGGAATACAACCTGCGACTGGATTGACTTTGTTTTTTTGATATAGCTCAAGTTGAGCCTGCTGCATCGCTTTTTTGTCTTTTCCGTGCTTACCTTTTAGTTTGTCGAGTTCTGGTTGAAGATCTCGCATCTTTGTCATTGCGCGCTGTGACTGCAGGCTAAGAGGAAATAATAACGAGCGGAGGAGTAAAGTAAAAATGATAATCGCCCAACCCAAATTGCCCGTAAGAGTGTGGAGCTCAACGATACCAAGTGTAAATAACTGTGTAATCCATTGCATATATCAACCTAAATACAAGTAATTAATTGCTTTCCAGCTCGAAAAAATGTTTTCCAATCTTTTGTTTGCACTGCGGTTAGTGTGATTTCTCCACAGGTTGGTGTGTGTTTACAAGGAATTGCAATACCAAACACGCTTGCAAGCAACACCTGACGAACAGCCCGAGAAAAAGAGTAGAGCGCAAGTAACATTATTTTCCTGTCGAGGAGTATACCTTGTTACCTCTGTCTTGCAACTCCCGAAGTATGTGTGTTTTGTCCTGTGAGAGAAAGTTTTTTTGCAAAACCAAAACATATTCTAGGGGAGCGAGAACGTTTTGTTGTAGTAATTCTGCACAGAATGCTCTGGCGCGACGTTTTAATTTATTTCGTTCTACCGCTAGTCGTGTAGATTTTTTTGGGGCCATACAAGTAATTTGAGCTTCAGGATGAATCTGTTTGCGAATAAAGGTGGTAAATCCACTTCCAGAAAGCCGCGTGGCCTGAGAAAAAAAGTTTTTCTCACCCCGCAACTGTAAGCGGTTAATTTTTTTAAGCATACAAAATTATGAAACTGCCAGGCTTGTTCTGCCTTTTGCGCGACGACGCTTGATCATCATTTGACCACCTAAAGATCTCATGCGAGCCAAGAAGCCATGTTTGCGAATGCGTTTTTTTTGTTTTGGTTGCCAAGTTCTTCGTGACATAGAGGCGGTATTATACCACTCGAAATGGCATCACGACGTAGAGAAATGAGGGAAGTTCAATAGAGCGAAATAAAACTGGCTTGAGGGGTTCGGTCATACTCAATTGCACCTCCAGAGAGGAAAACTGTTTTAACATATCGAGTAGATATAGTGCATTGAAAGCGACAACAAGTGCATTGCCAGTAACTTTTGCTGAGGTGAGTGAACCAACAAATGAGCCTTCAGTGGTAGTTGGCGTCGTGATTTCAACACCAACTTCGCTAAACGAAAACTGCACAATATGCGACGAAGCACTCGTAAGTACATGTGCTCTGCGGATTTGTTCGAGTAATTCGTCTGCGTCACAGAGCACTGTGGTAGTTGCATCACTCGGAATTATTTGCTCAAAGGGAGGATACTCTCCCTCGACTAGGCGAGAGAAAATAACACTATCACCGATATGTGCGAGTATTTGCTGTAATTCGTTAGAAATTAGCAGCTCTATTTGTGAGACGTCTTCTGATTGTGCGAGGCGTACATACTCAGAAATAGTGCGAGCAGGCACAAGTAGTTTTTTTGCTTCTGGCTCAGGAGGCATACCAAACACAGAAAGTCTAAAGCCGTCAGTACCCACTGCTCTAAAAGCAGTTGTAGAAAGTTCTAGTTGTACAGCGGTTAAAACTGGACGAGTTACATCTTTTGAGACACTCGGAAGAATATATTGTTCGACAGCCAACAAATCACTCGTAGCTAAAATAGTTTTTTCTCCAGTTACCTCGGGAAATTCTGGATATTCATCGATAGCGAGTGTTTGTAGTGTCACCTTCGTCGCGGTAGAAACCAAACTGAGTGCACCATTTTTTTCCTCTACAATTATTTCTCCCTCTGGAAACGAAGCAATTGTCGAAAGCAATAGTTTTCCTGGGACAACTATGGTTCCAGAAGCAACTATGTTTGCCTGTACCGGCACTTGCATACCAAGATATAAGTCTGTTGCGGTTAAAAGGAGCGCATCTTGATTCACCGAAATATGGACTGCGGCTAAAACGGGGAGTTGCGGCTTTGTTGGTAGTACACGTTGAAGTTTTTGTAATGCAGAAAGAAAATATTTTTTAGAAACCGAGAATTGCATGTGTGCATTGTACTGTATTTACTTAAGTATCAATTAGTAGTTGTTGTAGTAGTAGGCTGTATAAGAAGTGGGTATAAACATGCTTTTTACTCAAGAAATAAGCCGTGAATAAGTATTGTAAAAATCAAGGTAAAAAAGCGTGAATAATATGTGAATTATCGGGGATTGTAGGTGATAACTTTTGTAGCAATTACACAAAGAACAAAAAGCTTTACACAGCTACCCACATGCAATGCACTTGTTATCACCAACAATTAGGCCTGGAGAGATTTGCGAATAAAAGCTATTTCTCGTTGCAATTGTTGGTCGAGTAGCACTTCTTTTTCAATTTTCTTTACGGCGTGTAAAACACTCGTGTGATCTCGATTGGCAAACCAGCGACCAATTTCTATAAGCGGCAACGAAAGCTCTTGTTTGAGGAGATACATCGCGATATGTCGTGCAGTAACCAGATTTTTTACGCGACTTTTTCCTTTGATAGCAATTTGTTTGACCGAAAAATGTGTGGCAACGGTTTTAATAATTTCACTCGGGGAAGTACGTTGTGAGAGACGTTGCTCCAACGGCTGAGAATTGGAGATGAGTTGTTCGATTAATTCTTCGTTAATTTCTCGACCCTGAAGTTCCACCGCAGAACGGAGAAGAGTAATAATACCCTCAATCCTTCGAGCTGAATCAACAGTTTCAGCAATGCGTTTCGCGAGATCAATTGTGATGGCGAGATTTTGAGCTTGGCTTTTGAGAAGAATAATTGCGGTTCTCAGTTCAAACGACGGTTCTTGAATATCAATCATAAGTCCTGCTTCAAACCGAGAACGCAAACGATCTTCGAGAAGACGAATTTCTTGTGGCGGTCGATCTGAAGTGAGTACAACCTGACAATTCTTTTTAGTTAGTGCATTGAAAGTATGAAAAAATTCTTCTTGCACCGCATTTTTTCCTGCAATAAATTGAATGTCGTCAATGAGAAGTACTTGTGCCGAACGATAGCGATCTTTGAATTGACTGGCTCGTTTTGTCTGAATGGCCTGGACAATTTCATTAGTAAACTCTTCGCCGGTACAGTAAATCATCTGACTCTGAGGATTGGCTCGCAAAATATTATTGGCAATCGCGTGCATAAGGTGCGTTTTGCCGACCCCAACCCCTCCATATAGAAAGAGTGGATTATATGAGCTGCCGGGCTGATTTGACACCGCTGTGGCTGCCGCATGAGCCATCTCATTACTGGTTGAGACCGCAAATGTTTCAAAAGTGAAGTCTGGGCGCAAACCAATCTGTTTACTGCGCAAAAGCCTGCGATCAATGGAGGCGGTCTCAAGTGTGGCGGGAGAAAATAACTCTTCAACTCGAGGGGATGGAGAGTACTCTGGTCGAGTAAGCAGCGAATTGAATGTCTGATTTTTGTCTGGCGCATGTATTCTTTTTTCTTCTTTGGAGACCGTTGGGAGCGAACCGATAAAATAAACAACTTCTACCTGATGTTTGGTGAGGTCGCTCAGAGATTGGATAAACTTTGAGTGAAAATTCTTTTTGACGTTAGTTGAATGAAATGCGGTTGGACTAGTAATGGTAGCCTGCGCGTGCTGTGTATCAATATATTCAAGACTTGTGAGTGGGTTGGCGACAATCCACGTATTAAAAACAGCCGAGCTTAATTCGGTTTTGAGCTGCGCACAGCATTGCTGCCAAACACGAGAAACTTCTTCTGGTGAGAGAATTTTGGATTCCATAATATGTGGGGCAGAGAGTTAGTTATACACAGTCTTTTCCACACTTGGCAAGGGAGAGATTGTTGTTATTGGGACGGAGGTTGGTAGTCGTCGATCGTGCTTGTGAGTGATTCTCGAGTAGCTTTTGGTACTTGGGGTACTACTGCAGTTTCCAGCGCTCTTTGTTTGTTTTTCTGCAAAATTTCTTCTGGATCCGTAGTGATAATGCCATGTTCCTCCGGACTTGCTACAACGCGGAGCGCAACGTGATTCTGTCCAGCAAAAAAGATGCCTTCGCCAACATCGGCGGTTACTAATAATTGCCGCTCTCCTTGCGAAAGATAAAACGTTTCCGCTAAAACAGGAATAGATGCGGTCGATTGTTTCATTAAAAACTGAATTGAGGCGTTTGAGATAATGGCTTTGCCATACTCATTGGAAACAAAATCTTCTACATCCTGAGTAATTGTGGTAATACCAAGGTAATATTTCCGCGCACGCTTGACCATTGAATAGATAAAGGAGGCCGAATCCTTCGTCTTCATAAAGTACCAAGCCTCATCAATAACAAGAATACGTTTCTTGAGTTTTTTCTTCACCCGTGTCCAGATGTAGTCGAGGATAATATACATAGCAATTGGTCTCAGACCCTCTTCCATTTCTTTGACGGAAAAAACTGTTAGTTGATTGGTAATATCAAAATTGGAAGGTTGGTCAAAAATGCCGCGGAATGAGCCAGTGATAAATTTTTCCAAACGAGCCGCGATGTTATTGGCGTCTTCGGTTTCCATGCCAATCAGCGCTTTATACACATCTTCCATGAGTGGCGGCTCAAGAGTTTGGGTGGCTGGATCTGGCGTAATACCCTTGGCTTTGTAGGCGGCCACGAGCGCACGATCGAGGAGCGCATCTTGCTGCGGGGTCATTTCACCCAGCATGACTTTGAGCAAACCATGGAGTGAAATTATTTTTTGACCAAGCTCGTTTTCACCCTCTTCGTAGATATTAGAAAGATCAAAGGGATTAATGCGCGCTTTTGAACTAAAAGTGAAATTGAGATATTCGCCCCCAACTGCCTTTGATAAATCTTCGTACTCATGCTCAGGATCAAGCACAATAACCTCTATCCCAAACATAAGTTGGCGGAGTATCTCGAGTTTGACAGTATATGATTTTCCTGCACCAGATTTGGCAAAGATAATCATGTTGGCGTTTTCCATTTGGAAGCGGTCAAAAATAACCAACGAATCATTGTGTTCGTTGATGCCATACATAATGCCGCTCTCCATCGTCAACTCCGAAGAGGTAAAAGGAAAAGTGGTGGCAAGTGAAGTGGTGTCCATGTTGCGGGTTACAAGCAGTTTATCGACACCCATCGGCAACGTTGTTTTAAATCCCTCGTCCATTTGCAAGGTGGCGTTTTTGGAAACTATTAATAACGAGCCGAGTGACGACTGAATGCTCTTGGTTACGCGATTGAGTTCCTCAAGTGATTGCGCTGTTGCAGTGACATAGAGACCAAATTGAAAAAATCGTTCTGAGCCTTTGGCAAGTTCTTCGCGGATAAATCGTGCGTCTTCGAGTTTTACCTCGGTGTTGATATTGCTGATTTTGCCATTGCGCAGATCTGATTGGATTTCGGCTTCCATCTCAGTAATTTTTCGCTTTAGGTTGTCGAGCACCTCTCCAGAATCAACTGGAAAAATAAACATTGAAACATGCATTTGGTGCGGAAAGTTGATAAGTGGGCCAAGCCAGTTGGCTGGCACGCTTCTGGGGTAACCAGCCACAAAAAGCGTGCGCGTATAAGTCGAGTTAATTTTTTGATAGGTAAAATCAACCTCAATTGCCTCAGGAGCAATAATATCCTGAATTGTTACTAAGCCACGCGAAAACTCTTGAATTTTTTCAAGTGATCGAGCCTGAGCGTCATCCTTGGTGGGGGTGGTATCAGCTTTTGGCTTTTTTCCGAATGGTAGTAAAGAACTCAGGCTGGGCATCGAGTATCCTAAATCTCCGGCATTGGAGGTGCAGCTGGCGTCGCCACTGGAGTCTCCGTAGGTGCTGGTGCTGTTGGGGCAGCCATACCTCCTGGTGGGATTGGTGTAATAGGAGCCTGTCCTAGTTCTTGTACGGTTGCATTGAGGTCTGCCTGCGTTGTGGATTCATCGGCAGTTGGAACCATTGGTTCTGGCATGGTTGGCGCAGGCATTGCAGGCGCAGCTGGTGGCATTGGAGCCATCGGCACAACGGGAGCCATTGGTTCTGGTGTGGCTGCGGGAGCCGGGTTGGTTGGTATTTGAGCGTCCATATGCTCTCCTTGTATACGTGCGCGCACGAGCGGCGCACTATAACTACTACTTTCAGCGATATGTTGACCTTCAGCCGCCTCAGGGTTGTACTTAATATAGAACAACTCGATAATTTCCTGAGTTGTGAGTTGGCGAGAAAACAGTCCAATACGCGCAAATTGGGCGGCTAAGTGATCTCGCTTTGGCTCAAGCAACTGTATCGCTTTTTCAATAATAACAGATCTCTCCATACTTTCGATCCCCGGAGATTGTTTGCCAGGCAATACACTTGAGGGTGCAATCATACCGAGCTCTAGAGGAGAGGCAGGGATGACGACATAGAATTTTTTGTCGAGCACGTTGCGATCGTGAATGAGATTGCTAACAAATTCTCGATATTTGCGAATTCTTCCTTGCATGATGGGGGAGGAAGTTTCTGACTCTTGTTGTTCGAGAAGTTTGAGATATGTGGTGACGTCTTTAGTGCGCGAATTAATCACTATTTGAATAGGATAATTCAGCGAATTTAAGAGGCCTGCGTAGGCATACATGATGGCATCTTGCTCTGCTTCTGCCAACAAACCAAAATTCATCGCATCAACTATCATAATGAGCGAAGTGGTGCCGTCCTTCATGAGCAATAAATCGTTGGTGATGTCGTAAATATCGAGGAATGATTGGGTTGTGGTTACTGTGTCGGGCATGATTGTTATTTTGTAGTTCTCATCGTAGCTTGTTTCAAGTAGCTCAGCAAGTTATGCGGTGCTGCGAATCTCGATAGGATCGACCAACTGACCAGTTAAAATAATACTTTGACTAGGAAATTGTAGTTGGTCTTTTTCCGCCTCCACGACATATTCGCCATTAGCGAGAGGAGTGGTGATAAAGAATTGACCCAGGGCATTGCTTTTAACGGCGCGCTCTATTGAGCCGTTAGATTTGCGAATTTCTACAATGGCATCGGGTATAAGTTCGTTTTGTGCCGAAAGCACCATGCCAACAAGCTTGTTAGGGGTATTTGGCTTGTCAGGAAATGGAAGGTTGTCGTTGAACACTGCTTTGCTTGTAGCGGCCGTTGCCTCTGCAGCAACAGCACCTTGGTCTGCAATAAAAACTTGTTCTTTTGGCGCTATTACTGGTAGTTTCTGCAAAACACCGTCATTTGACGTATCTATTTCGATAGAAATGGCTCGTGTCTTTGGGATGGAAATGTTTTGTGCTACTTGTTCGGTTGTTAGATACTCACTTTTTTTTGTGCGATCGGTTGCGGCATGAAGGAGTGTTTCTACGGTGGTTGCTGCTTCAATAGGTTGTGCGACAGCGTCTTCTCCCTGAGAAAAACTGGTAAAAACTTGCTCAAACGAGCTTGTTTGTCGCAAATCCCGCACCCGAGTTTTAAGCATTGGTTTTTGGGTTACGCGTGGTGGTGTAGTCGATATATTTTTCGCCCGCACTTTGGTTGTGTCAAACAAAGCGTTTATGTCTTGAATTTGTTGGCGTTCTTCTGCGAGCAAACCATCGCTGGGGATTTCGTATTGAGTGGACGTCAAATACTCTTTAATTCGTTGTCGGCGAATAGGCGAGAGATCGATTTCTTGCTCTGGTGTTCTGCTGATTTTCCCCTGCTGAAACAAAAATGCGTCAGGAATTTTCACTTTTCGTTTCCAGTAATACTGTGTTGGTTTGTATAGCACTCTAAAAAACGTAATGATCCAGTGATCGATCGGTCGCTCGGCAATTGGGACAAACGCTGCTGCAGCACCAAGCCCGAAAGCAACGAACATAAGTGGCCACTTTATGATTGGGAAGAGGTTAGTGCTGTATATGACAAACGCAATAATTGCGCCGAGTGCTACTTCGCCAAACTGTTTGAGCGTCATACTCCCGACGATGTGAAATCGGTAACCAGTTATATCTTGTGGGATCGGATGTTCTCGCATATAAGCTCTTCCATTGTAGAGGTAATGGAGCAAAGAGCCAAGTTCAATGATGGGTTTGTCGTCTATTCCGTTAGAGACTCTGGCCCAGCGCCAGATTCAGACAGAGATTCACCGTAACCTGCCAAAAATTCTTCTTTTGTGGTAGGGACAAAAAACCACTTTTGTTCGACCACATCGCCATCGACGTGCGCAACGACCGCAAGGCCGTTCTCTAAAAATACATGTACTCGAACAGAGTCTGGCGAACTCGTGTCATAAAGCACAAAGGTTGGTTGGCCATACTCGGATACATACCGAGATAGTGTGTGTTTGGGGTCAAAACTGATAAATTCTTTGACAAATTGCACTTTATTTTCGGTATCTACGTGGACTTGATTGGGGTGGACGGCAAAATCAGAAGCATAGAGATACTCTGTGTCGCCTTTTTCTGTTTTAATTGACTCTAGCGGCTGACCAAGCTCTTTTTGTTTGTTGGTGGAAAAAACATCCCCTGGTCGCGCCGCGCCAAAAGTTGGGGCAGCCTCTTCTGGTTTGGGTGTGATTGCCTGCAACGCAATAGCAGCGATAAGTAATGCAAATGCCGAGACGGCCAGTGTGTGATACCAGCGAGCAAAAATCCAGTGGGGTTGGGATGGCTGTTGCATATTAGTATTCTACCCCTCCAAATACATTATTTTTTAACCAAGCGTGTTCTTTGGGATGCACTTGTTTTAGGTTATACACCCTATAGTTGGTAACATAACGCGCTATTGCTTCGGCAAAAGCCTCACCGTCTGCGCACCGATCGGGAAAGGGATAATTAAAACAACTATACAGATTACTTGGCAATGTTGCTACAAAAGTTGCGCGCAGCCCAGCATTGCGATTGTCGACGATGTGTCCAAGTTCGTGAATAAGTGTGTACTCGGTAGAAATTGTACTCGAAAAGGTGGGTGTATACAGGGCAATAGAGTCACTGGAAGTTGTCCAGCCGTAGTATCCACTCGCATTGCTTGCGAGTCGGTAAATAGTAATGGGACCTTTAGCACAGACAAGCGAGGTAAACTTCGGGTTTTCCAAAATTGAGGCGCTGTATGCTGCACGAACTTTACTCATGTCAGCATCGGTTGTGGTAATCGTAATGTAGGGATCTTTTTCTGTGCCGAGATTAATTCCAGCAGTTCCTGGGGTAAAACAACCAATGGTTGGATTTCCAATGACAACTGCCGCAAGTGCGGTGATGGTTTCGTTGGTAGAAAGTTTGTTACCGGCGGTGTCAAACACATCAAAAGTAATAGTAAGTGTGTTAATCACCATAACATCTACTGCAGAGATGGTGAGGGAGTAGGTTGGTTCGGCAGGGCCCGTCATGATTTCTGGAGGAAAACTATTGAGTGTTAGTGGAGATTTGAGGCTAAGATCACAGCTGTGTTCTTGTTTTTTATCACAACCTTGATATGAAAAGGCATCTTTTACTTGTGTAACCTGAAGTCGATACTCTTTTTTTGGCTCGAATTTGATGGCATAGGTGACATCGGTTGAAATAGGACTAACGCTGTCGTCAATGCTCTCCGGCGAGGCTGTTTTTTCGAGTGTGGCATATTTGGATAATTCTTCGGTTTTTCCAACCACTCCTTCCGACGGGACTTTGATTAAAAATGCGCTGTAAATAATAAACAACACTTGGATGGATAAAAATAATCCAATACCAATGCCGATGAGTGGAGCGGCAGTCGCGGTGACAGCCGCAGCAGTTGCACCGAGAAAGCCAGTGAGCGACGAACTGCCAGCAGCGGTTGTGGTGGGGCTAGCTTGGGCGAACGCATCTCCCGCAACAGCACTCGTTTCTGGTGCGCTGGTGAGCGCAGTTTGTTGGCTATAGCTGAGTGGTTGGGTCGCACCAGTGTTTGCAGCCCGCATGGCCGACATTGATTGGCCTGCTCCACTACCCGAGCTGAGCGAACTACCTGCGGTGCCGAATGGAGAGATGGGCGCGTGGGGAGTCCAACCCATTAGGCCCGTCCATTGTCCTCCCAACCCAGGGATTGCTGCACCAACATTTGCCCCAATCATGCCACCGGCTACTGCACCAACTGGTCCTAGTGCTGCTCCGAGGAATGCGCCGATTGCTCCCCCAGCTGCACCACCAACTGTTGTGAGCGCATACAGTGTTTTGCCGACAGCGAGTGCTCCGCCAGCAAGGGCGATTTGTCGCAATGTTTTGTTCTGCCAAATTGCTAGTGCGGCTGCTGGAACTACGCCAACGCCGGTAGCTGCCAACCCAGCTTTTAACGCTGCACCTTGGGCAAACTTTCCTGCTAATGCCTTGCCAGCTTTTTTCATTAGTGCACTACGAATAGAGCTGGCTATCTGCGATTTAGCACTAGAGGAACCTTGGCCGTAGTCATAGGTGTAGGGATCAGTGCCGACGTTCATCCCAGCTAGTTGGGTGATTGCGAGCGGAGCTGCTCCGGAGGTCATCGCGATTTGAATTGCGTTTTGATTGGACTCTCCTTCTGCTACCGCCAGTCCCATTTGGGCGGCAATCATGGCTGCTTGTTCATCTTTGATGTTTTGGATTACCTCAGCAAGCACTTGTTCGCGTAGTTTGGCGACCTTGACTTGTTGAATTGCAATTCGATCTTGGATATCCAGAATTGGATCAATTACATGTATATTTTCTGTCCCGATACCTACCAGGAATTTACGAATTTCTGTGCTGTTGTAGGTGTTAAGCTTGGGCGGAATGGGGAGTGAGCTAAATCCTGCAAACTGACTAGAAGAGCCAACACCTTCAATCTTGTCATAGAGCTGTGATTGCACATCTTTGGGCAAAGAACTCCACCAAGCAGCGTGGTTTTTTTCCACGGGAGTAACGGGAGTTGTGAGTGCGGCGATTGTTGTTTCTGCGCCAAAGCTCGTCAGCATTTGTCTCGACTGGGGGATGGCCGAAAGCGCTCGTTGTACGGAGGCTGGGTCACTTGGGATGGCGCCTTGTAGCCCGCCAGATTGCAAAAATTGTTGCCCACCACCCATTTTAAGATCGCTCAAACGAAGGCTGATTTGGCTTTGGAGTGTAGCTATAAAAATAGGAGCAGTGGCGGCAGTAAGTGTGCCTGCGGCAAGACCAAATGCAAGCTCGAGTCGATTGGCTGAGATCTTCTTGACAAACTCAGGTGCTGCATCGCCAAACTCCAAAATCATTGCGTCGATAGTCGCCGCGGTGTTTGCAACAACAATGGGAGTTGCTCCGCCCCCGAGTGAGGCTTGTAGGTCGGCAGCCAACGCATCTTTTGCGCCCACAGATCTCCCGAGAATGCCATTTCGATATACAGCCTCAAACTGCGCTGCTTCTGTAGCATCTGTTTGTTGTATGAATCTTCCATACTCAATGAGGAAACTAGTTATTTGTGGATACTGTGACGGTAGGTTGATTGCAAAACGTTGATAGAGAGAAAGTAGATACGTTGGGTCGCTTTGGGCCAAGCGTAGTTGGGTGTCGGTGAGATTGAGAATTTCTCTTCGGGCAAACTCCGCAAGATCTCGGCGAATATTTTGTGCCGAGAGATCAAGTTCTGGCGATAGTTTATACAAGAAAATTCTCGTTTTGCGAAAAATCTCATACTCTGCGTGGGTGGCGAGGTACTCTGCAGCAGTTTTTTGCAACTCGCTTTCGGAGGTTGTTTGTGTCACAACTTGTTCTGGTCGTTCTTTTGGAATTGCTTCGATGACTGCGTGTTGTTTAATGGCAGAAACAACTTCCTGTTTTGGCAATTCGCCAATGATTTCTGCCAGCGATAGATTATCAATTTCCAATTTTGCCAGTTTTTCAGCGAATTCCTCAGCACGCACTGGGCTGACTGCCGCAAGCTCGTCACCAAGTTCTGTGTATAAATGTGTGATTCCAGCAACTAATTTTGGTGTGGTGCCAATGGTATGGATAAATTGACCAAAAATAGTAAGGCGAAGTTTTCCATCTTCTCCGCTCAATAATTGTTGGGTACGTGTTGGGTGAGAGATCAAGAAGTGGTATAGTTCTTCGTTGAAATTTGCTGCAAGATCACTCCAAATTTGGTCAAGTTCTGCGCTGGCGTGATCACCTCGAATGTTGTTGTAAAACTCAAATTCGAGCATCGACAAAAGGTTTTGGCGCTCAATCTGAAATTCTCTTGTATGTGATTGTAAGAATTTCTGAAAATCTTCGCTAGTCTCTAGCTGTTGTGAATCAGTAGGTTCGCTTTGGTCTTGTCCTTCACCCGCATCACTCTGATCGGAAGAGCCAGCGCTGTAAGCAGTCACTGCAGCAGAGATGGCTTCGCCGTCTACTTTGGCGCTAGAAACGTCGCTAGCTAGAGCACTTGTGGCGCTGTCCGAAGGAGTCGATACTGCCGCATGTTCTGCAATCGCGGCACTGGTAGGAACAATTATTCCCTTGCGAAATTCTTCAATGTCAGTGTCAGAAAATATGCTTGAAATGCGACCCGCAGTCTCTTTTCCTAGGCGTTTTAGCCAGTATTGCGGATCCATTGATTCAAAAAAAATGAGATGTGGGCTGTGATCCCAACTCCAAAATAATCGCGAGATATCGGTAATTATTTGCGCCCAATCAGGAAGAAATAGTAGCTTTGGTCTCTCAATTTCCCCTGTGTTGCCAAATTGCTTCTTGCCCTCTGTGGTCAGTTTTACCACTCCCTGGCTCAGCAGTTTAATAATTATTTCTTGGTTGTCGATCAATTGGTACTTGGAGTCAATCAGTTTGGTTAAATCGTCAAACAACTGAACAAGTTGCGGTCGTTCTTCTGGAGTGTAAACACCCAGACGCTTGACTTGATCGAGGGGAATAAGGTTGTCAGCCGAAAAAATTGAGCCAAATGCAGCCCGCGCTTGGTCGCGCAAACCAGTATCTTGGGTGGTTGTTGGTTGTTGCTGATCTGTGTCGGTATCCGCCATACCCTGTGATTATACGTGGTTTAGGGGGGTGACGGGAAATGCGAAATCTACTGGGAGTTGACAAATCTAATGCAATTTTATAAAATTACTGGATGTACACAGCAACAGTCACTGCCCAAGGGCAAATCACTATTCCCATTGCGCTGCGTCGAGCGCTCAAGCTGGATCGAGCCAAGGTGATTATTACTCAGACTAATGCAGGAACCATTGAAATAGAGCCAGAGCCAGATATTATGTCATTGTTGGGGTCGGTAAAAGCAACCACAAGCAAATCGATTAGTGAAATAGTCGAAGAAGAGGTTTTGAAAGAATACAAAAGAACAGAAAAACGCCTGTCAAATACGCCGATTATTGTGTAGCCGTATGCAAAAGTTATTTGTCGACACCAATGTCATCATTAGTTATTTGACCCAAAGAAACTTAGAACAAACCTTGGAGATAGTAAAAACGTTTCAAGAAGCAAATGAGAATGAATTGCAACTATTTATTACCTCAGAAGTACTCCTCGAAGCTTCTTTCGTGCTCAAGCGCTACAACCTTTCGCGCCAAGAGATTGCACAAAAGCTATTGGCGGTAGTGAAATCACCCACTTTTTTTGTATCTGAGAAAGATATCTTTATAGGAGCTTTGGAACTTTTGAAAGATATAAACGCTGATTTAGCAGATTGTTTGTTGTACGTGCGCTCACGAAAAGCGGGCGCAGGTGTCTACACGTTTGATAAAGATTTTACTAAGTTCGACTAAGCTTGCTTTTTGCCAATTTGCACAATCGCAAACAGCAAAACAACCGCCGCCACAATTTGCGGGGGACTCAAAAACACGTGATAGACAAAGGCATCAAGTACTACGGCCAAAAGCGGAAAGGTAAGCTCCAACATGGTTGAAACTTTGGCTTCAACCCGCTTGAGTCCTTGATAATAAATGTACAGTGCAACCATGCCGGTAGACAGAGCGATAACAAAAAGTGTACCCAACTGTCCGCTCGTCACTTGGGCAAAACTAGCCATTTGACCAAACATCGCTACTGCCAGACCTGCAAATATACTGGTGAAGAAAAATCGCAAACTAGTACTCATTGCGGTCGATTGTTTGTTGAGCAGCGACTTAGATAGCGTTGTGCCCGATCCCCAAGCAACCGCAGCACCAAAGGCGAGTAGGGCGGCGAGCAAAGTCCCTGCTCCAGTGTTGAGATTAACAACCCCACTCGGGAAGGTAACAAAATATGCCGCTATGAGTGCCACCGCTGCCCAAAGCACAAACGATTTTGGCAACCGCTCTTTGAGAAAAATATGAGCAGTCGAAATTGCAAAGAGTGGCTGGAGTTTTTGCAGCAAGAAGACAACACTAAGCGAAATAAAGCTGACTTTGACGAGTGCAGCGGTAAACATCAGTGTACCCAGTAGCCCGCTGAGCATGGCAACGGCCGCAGCTTGCATGAGCCCGCGCTTGGTAATGGATTCTTTTCTGAGTTGGCGCACAAACAAAGGCACGAGCAGAATACTACCAATCAGGTGTTCTAAAAATACTATGGTAATTGGTGGCAGTGAGTAGAGGCTTCTGCGCAATAATCCATCGAGTGCCCAAAGTGAGGCGGCGACTATAATGAGCAGTGAGCCGAGAGGGAGGATTTTTTTTGTCACAAGACTGATAGTTTAGCGTAAAAGCTTGGATTTGACTATTGATACATCGCTCGCCAATTGTTCCTTGAGTGCAAGTAGCGAAATAAAATCCATTGGTGGGCGGACAAATGCACCAACTTGAAACTCTACAAACTGGTCGTACACATCTGCAGTAAAATCAAGCACGTGGATCTCGAGCACATTGTGTGTCTCGCCTTTGACCAAACGAGGCCCGTAGTAGAGCGCTCCCATGTATTCATTTCCCCCCACACGCACTTTGGCAGCATATACGCCAGGGCTTGTTCGCAGGTTTGCTGGCCAAAGCGAAGGCTCAAGATTGAGACTGGGGAAGTTAATAGTGCGACCAGTTTGATCACCGTGTAGGACTAAGCCAGATATCCAGGTTGTCGGTTGTTTGTTCACACGCTCATTATACCCGCTTCTCATACTCGGCAGGTCTGGGGTATAATTTGGGGTGTTATGGTGCCACAAGAATCAGACATAAGCTCGCAAGAGCCAAAAAAAGAAGAGAAACTTTCTGGTGTTCGGGTCGCCGATCAATTAGAAGCGGCAATTAATGCAAAACATCGCGATCAAGTTGTAGCACTATTGGCACAGATTCCTGACGACGATGCTGTTCAAGAATTAGCTGATGATTACCTGATTTATACAAGATTGACTGAATTGGCTGGCCTGGCCTCAGATTTTTTGGCGAGAAACATAGAGGCCGTATCCGAAGCTACGTCAGAGGTAGATTCATCAAATTTTGACCAAGATCGTCGGACACTAAATACGATATTGCATGAGGCTCAAATGGGAGCAATTACGAGTAGAGCAGATGCTCAATTTGCGATCAGAACCAGATTGATCGGAGATTTTGCTAATTTTTCGCCAGAAGAACAAGACGAAATAACCGGCTTGACCTCTAAAATACTCGCTCTTTTTCCCGTTGGTGTGGGAGTTTCTCAGGAGCCTCCAAGAGCTAGGGCGGAAAACTCATTTACTGACCAGACTCAAGCTGTTAGGAATGCTATTGCAGCCACAGATCTAGATGCGGCATGGAATATTTTGCAGCCACTCATTGTAGGTCGTTTTGCAGTTGAGGTAAGTCCTACCGAGCGAAATGATGTTGCGCGACTCGCAGTTAAGATTTTTACTGCCAACATTGAACAATTAAGGCAATTAATTGCCGATCATGGTATTTCAGATGTAGTAACACAAGCTGTTCGAGCACTTGAGGCTAGAGTGCGCGCGAATCGCAACTTGTTTGTAAATCCTGCCGAAGCACAAGTTCTTTTGAGCACAATTGATGAGCTGCTTGATCAAGCTTTGGAAGAAGAGGTGGTTCCTGACGTAGCAGAAGATCGGGAGTCCTCAAGACAACGACTGTTGCAGGAATTTAATGAGGCTACTGAACAATTGCGAGAGCTGCTTAATAGAGCTGAGGCAATAAACAAAGAAACTGATGAGCTGCTTGAAAGTGATATTCAGGCTATGATCGATGAAACTTCTAGAGAAAGACGGATTTTAAATGCACCTGATTTTGAAAGATATTCTGGTTTGTTTGAATCAGAAATTAAGGTATTAGAGAGACGTTTGGCGAACATAACCCCACTTTTAGGTGAATACAAAGATTTTTACAGGGTTGAGCAGTTGCGTTATATGCCAATAGAGCAACTAGCAAGACTGAGTAAGTCTAGAAATGCAGACCCATTTCTTTTTAGCAATATTCGAGAATCAAATATGGATCCATATGATAAGGCGATAGCATTGGCAGCGCAAAATAGACTACTTGGTTCTTGGAGGGAAGGAGATTCTCCGGCAGAAAATAGAGAGCGAGAGACATGGAAAGTTTGGTTGCAATATAAATATATGGAAGCAAAGTTGCAAAATGAGGCCGAAAAAGCTTCGTCAAAAAGAAGAACAATTGTTGATTCAAAAGACAAGACTAGCGCGCTAGAAGATGCTCTCAACTCACATGTGGTTTCAAGAGACGAGGTTATGAGAGTTATGGCTCATGATGTTCGATGGGGTAATGATTTTAAGATATTAATAGCTGCCGCAATTGCGCAGGCAGGTTTGCGCGATGTTCCTCCAGGACATGTACGTTCACGATATCCATCACCAGCAGACACTGAGCGTAGGTTGCGTGACGAAGGCATTAGGCGCGAACCTATCATGACAAGTGAGGGGCAGATGGTGTTGGTAGATGGAAGAATTTACAAATATTCTTCTGCAATGTCTTATGAGTCTCTTGCTGATGAGCAAAGTGGCAGAGCTGCCTTAGATAGATTTTTTCGAAATTTTATTATAGCTAATGCGCAAGATTCTCAGGAAGTAAGAAGACATGCTCACCCAATGGCTATTGAATTTGCAAATTTAGCATATATTACACACTCCCTCTTGGACGATTCGTTTTTAGAACTACAAGCTGCAACAAAGACAAGAGCTCACAATGCAATGGCTAGCGAGCCTGATACCCTAAGTATAAATAAATGTTTGGCAATTTCTCCTCACAGAGTTGCTCGATATGCTCGCCCAAAAGATTGGTCACAGCTAATTTTTCCATATTTTGATCTTGAAAACATGCCAAGTTATTACTTTGAATCCGATGATGTTAAGCACCAAATTTTACACACAGTGCACTTATTTGAAATCACTCAAAAAGTGCTATTTGATACAGATCAGTTTTTCCACGTACTGCCTTTCCCAAAATACCTAGAGCTGTTATTTCCTAGTGTTAGGTCACTTGTTGAAATGCAGAAGGGAGAAACTATGTGGGTTTCAGCTTCGGAAGTGAGCGAAAATGAAACTGATCAGTGGTTGGTTGATCATAACAATAACTTGCTTGCTGTCCAAGACAGCGAAGGTAGTGTGTGGTCTCCAAATGATGCTAGAAATGATCGAGGCAGTGATTTTTTGGGCAGGTTTGAAAACCCACGTTCACTGAGAACTACTACGCTTAATTCAGCGGATGAGATCTCATACGGTCGCTTTATTTTGCCGAATCGAAACTCAGTAGACACCAGTACTGCAAAAGTGACATTTGAAAACAGAAGTTTTGGAGTAGTTGGCAAGCCCAAAGGTAAGGATTTGTATTTTATAGCAGAGAAAGGGTTTGAAAGGGTTCTTGAGTTGACCTTTGGCTCTCTTCCCGCAGAATTGAGTTATAGGGATATATTAGAAAGTTTTGGTGCTGGAAAGGCGGGGTTGCTCAACGAGTGTTTGTCTGCATGGGGTATGGCAAAGGTGTTCCCTTGGGAGAACTTAGACAGATTGTTGGCGCCATTGCTGGGTCATTATCTCATGAGACTTATTGCGGCATTCGAAAAGGAAATGCCGCGAGACAGAGTAGAGCTGGTAAAGGGCATATTCAGCCAACTAGGAAGAGCGTCAACGTATGGGGGTTTGGGTTATGAGAACTTAAGATTGCAGGTCGATGGTGTTTTGCGAATGTTGGAAGAAGATCAAAATCATATCCAACCAATAAATCAGTTTAAAAATGTAACGGTTACTACCTGGGGCCCATATGGAATTACTGGCGACAAGACAATTAATCTTGCCCCATCTGTTAATTTTTACGAGAATCATCGAGAGAAAGAGCTTCATCAGGCAATAACGGAAATTTTTGTTGAAGAGCATCCAAGTAAGCCAATTCCACCCATATCTACTGCCGTTGGAGTGTCAATAAAACAAGGAATTTGGAGATTGGGTGAAAAGCTGAAATATCAACCGCTAGATAAAGATCAGGAGCATCTTATTGCACAAGCAAAATGGGAGGCTTCAATTGCGCCGCAGATAGATAGGAATGTTGAGATAGTTGACAAAAAAGCCGGAAAAGAGTCTTAATAAAATCGTTTTAGCTTGGTTGTCTGTTTCGTTTTTTTGCTGCGCTAACTTTGGCATGTTCATCACCACCAGATTTTTGACCTTCAAGTATTTTGCTGAGAAGAATAGTGGGATCTTCAGCATCGAGGAATCTACCATCTTTGATACGATCTATCTGCTTTCGAATATTAAGGCCAAGTTGAGCACCAGATTTAAGACCAGGAGCCATTCCACCATAGGTCGTTCCATCTACATCAGCACCACTTCTAATTGATTTGAGCAGTTTTGTGCCTCTGTGACCTGCATTCCATCCCATTCTACCAGCATAATATCCGCCTGCCAGAGAATTTACTCCACCAGTTGCAACGGGAATCATATTTTCAGTCTTATTGAGTGCAGAGCCAATATTCTTTCCTGCCCACCCAGCAATCTGTTCGCCCAAGCCAGCCTTGGCACCCAATGTTTCTTTAATTTTCTTTACGACTTCGGGTAGTGCGAGTAGTAAAGCAAACCCGAGTAGCGGACTTGCTACCCCAGACACACCATTGCCGACCAAAAATGGTGGCATAAATCCACCCGATTTTACGGTAGCACCAGCAGCTCCAGCTTTGGTAAATTCATAAAAAAGTACGGTAACGAGTAGCACGGCGGGGAAGGCTGCAAGGTTGCCAATCATGCTTTTTATCCAGCCACTGAAAACATTTTTACCTGGAATGGCTCCAATCATAAGTACAACGGGAGCAGTGACGACACCAACAATAATACTGGCATACGATTTCAGTAATTCAAAAAATAAGCGAAAAACCGCGATAACGATAGCAACTGCTAGTACAAGCGAGAGTGTAAGGCCAGAGATAATGGCAAGCAGGCCAGTGACGGAGTTTTCGACTCCTGCCATAGCCGTAATTAGTCCATTTACCAAATCTGTCGTTTCGCCGAGCTTTGATCCTATTGATTTTAGAAACGTCCCGCCCAACTGGAAAATATTCATGGTAATAAGCGTGGAGGAAGTACCCGCAGTATTTACATCTGCAAATATCCCGATAATCATATACATCGACAAATACATCATGTCTATCAAAAAGCCAGAAATGGCATACGAAAAAGTCACAAGAATCAGGCTGATCAAAATAGAAGGAATTGCTTGTTGGGCAGTGATGGCAGCTTGGCCACCAATTTTGGCGCGAAACATAATCATAAAGCCGATGACGATAAATAGAATAATAAAGAAAAAGTAGGAGATATTGCGGAATTTTTTCCAAAGCTCCAGGACTGGGTCGAGCGCAGCAAAGCCAAGACCTTGCGCTTGCGCTGGCGCAATACCAGCGGAGCGGGAGACGTCGGCCAAAAATCGATTCGTTCGGGCTGGCGGATAGGCATACATGCCTGCGATGAGGTTGGTCATGTTGCCAACCAGACTAGTGCTTTTTGCTAGCTGCTTGTTACTACCAACATAGGAGCCTTGTGTACCTGTGTCTAGACCTTCAGTTTTTTTTGAACCAACAATGTCGAGCACCCACTCCATAGCTACAAACCGAGTAGTGTTTTTGACCAAACATTCGAGCGAAGGGCTGTCGCAGTTTTCGACAGCTGTTTTGTAGGCGTCGTATTCCTCTTGGGGGACGGTGTAATTGTAGTCGTTTTGAGCAAAAACGGGTCGTGCCGAGAGAATCAACAAAAATAAAACGGTAGTGAGAACCCGCTTGAGCATTCCGTTATTATAACAGGAGAGAGAGGCGAGGGAGAATGGGAGGATTCGTAGATTCAGTGTCTTGTACATACAATGTGTTGACATATGACAATTATTCTGTAAGATAAGAGTATGAAAACACAGAAATCGCCTGCTGCAAAAAGCACTCACATCAATATTCGGATAGCACCAGTTCAGCGAGACCTGATCGATCAGGCTGCTCAAGTACGGGGCAAAACACGTTCGGAATTTATTCTAGATGTGGCGGCTCGAGAAGCAGAGAATACGTTGTTAGATCAGCAGTTATTTTTATTAGACGACACAAAGTGGGAGGCGTTTGCTGCAATTCTTGATGCTCCTGTCCGTCAACCAAAAACTCTACAGACATTGCTAGCTACTCCAGCTCCATGGGATTGAGACCAACCCCACTCACCAGATCACATGATTTGTCAGATTTTTCCTCTAGTGAACCAGAGCTGGACGATTGGTTGAGGCGTAGAGCACTACAAAATCAACTTTCTGGCGCCTCTCGCACCTATGTTGTAGTAGTTAAAAATAAAGTAGTTGCCTACTATGCGTTGGCAAGCGGTTCTGTTATGCCGCAAGAAGCTCCAGGTCGGATTCGACGTAATATGCCCGATCCGATTCCAGTGGTAATTTTAGGTAGATTGGCTGTTACAGAGGCATGGCAAGGCAAAGGACTTGGCAAGGCATTGCTTCGAGACGCCATTTTACGCACTCTGCAGGTAGCAGAAAAGATTGGTATCAGAGCTATTTTAGTTCATGCTTTGCACGAACAAGCTGCCGCTTTTTATCAGCATCTTGGCTTTTTACCATCACCGATGAGTAAAACTATTCTGGTTCTCTCCCTCAAAGATGCTCAAGCAATCTGTAGACACTTCCCCGTTGATACACTCTGAATTACATGGTATACCACTGATATAGTTATGATAGATGCTGCTAAATTAACACAATTGACCGATCTGATCGCCCAAGCCAAATCTATTTTTGTTATTTTCCCTGCTACTGCATCGCCGGACAATCGCGCTGCTGCCGAGGCACTTGCGGCAAGTTTATCTCAAGCAGGCAAAGACATTCGATTATTGTCGCCCCGTACTCCAGAGTCATCTCGCTATCCGGAGTCGAGCGAAGTTGCGGTTACCACAGAGCTTGGCAATCAAAATTTGGTGCTCAGTTTTTCGTATGAGCCAGAGCAGGTGGACAATGTGAATTACCATATTGGCGAAGAAACGGGACGTTTTTACTTGACTATTAAGCCGCAGAAAGGCCAAAAACCGCTTGATCCTGCTTCGGTTGAGTTTTCCTACACTGGGGCAGAGGCCGACCTCATTTTTGCCGTTGGCGTCAAGGAACTTGCAGAACTCGAGCAGCTCTACATGAGTTACGAAGATGTTTATAGTAGTGTGCCGATTGTTTCGATCACAAACTTTGAGCCACAATTTGCCACGCTGGCGATCAATGCCGGAAGTAGTCCTAGCTTGAGTCAAGAAGTAGCGCGACTGATTGCTGACCTCGGGTTTACGATTTCTCAAGACGCAGCTACTCAATTATTGTATGGAATTGAAATGGTGACCCAAGGGCTTGCTTCTCGCAGTGTTACGGCTGAGACGTTTGAAACTGTCGGGCAGTTGCTGCGACAAGGCGCGCGCAGGATTGGGTTTGAGCAAAAATCGATTGAGGTCACCAAAGAAGTGAAATCAGCTAAAAATGAAACCACCTCGATCAAGAAGAGCATGCCGATAGCGCGCGGCTAAATTATAGTGTCCAGTTACTTTTTTGACCCTCATTTCTTTCTATTGACAAAATGTTCATTTTAAAGAACAATATGTTGGTGAGGAAGAAAATTGTTGTTGCCAAATCAGCGCAAAAAGAATTTAAAAAATTATCACAAAATGTCCGTGCAAAGATAGATGCTCGAGCACAAATCTTAGCAAGGGATGGAAAACTAACTGAGCCATATGGTAAGAAAATCGATGACAAACTATTTGAAATGAGATTGAGAGTTGGTGGTCAGTGGCGAGTGTTGTATGCATATGTTTTTAACAACTACGTTGTGCTATTGACAGTTTTTTTGAAGAAAACTCAGAAAACACCTACAAATGAATTACAAAAAGCTCGTAAGCGACTGGAGGAATACATATGAAAAAAACTAGCATACAGCAGATGCAGATGAGTACAATTCCTTGGAATGAGTTCAATATAGACTTTACCAATGAGCAACATAAAATTATTCAGAATGAAATTGCGTATTATGATGCACTACAATCCTTAAAAAAAACTAGAAAACAGCTTGGTTTAACACAAGCAGAGTTAGCAATTAGGGCAAGCATGCCGAGAACAACCATTACTAAGGTTGAGTCAGGAAGTTATAACCCAACACTTAGTACACTGATGACAATGGCTACTGCTTTGGGCAAACAACTGCGGATTACGCTAACATAGCGCGCGGCTAATTTATTTAATAACACGCAGGATCAGGATAATTTGCAGGCGGTGTTTTTGCTGGCTGTCCCATTTCATCTCGCAGTTTTTTCCAGAGACTCCAGACGTATTTTGCTTGTGGAGTGTGGGCGTTCCAAATTTGACCATATGAATTTTCACCACGAACGGCAAACGCAGAGGCAAAGGCATTTTGATTGTCTGGATATTTTTGTGCCCCGGTCCACAACACAAGCCGACAAGCAGCATCGGCAGCAGCAGGGATGTTGGTGGGCGAACTAAAGTCTACACCCAGACCAGACATATATTCTGGAGTAAAACTAGTTGGTTCGTGGTTGGCACATGCCGAAGCACCAGTGTTGTAGGGCGTAGTCCAAATACCCCAAGCGCCAGGGGTAAATTGCCAGACGCCGCGTGCTCCCGCACTACTTTCGGTAGTATTGTTGTATACAGAACTTTCTGAATGAGCGACGGCCAGCGCGAGCAGGGGATCGCAGCCATATCTTTGCGATGCTGCTTGGATGCTATCCCAAATGGTTTGTGATGGTGGGGTGAAGGTCACCGTGCTGTTATTCCAGTATTGGATATCAAACTTTATATCTTTGCCAAATTTGGAAATACTACCAACGTCGGAGTTACTGACTTCATCGCAACCAACTTCTCTGATGGTATTGGGAAAGAGATTGTCGCAGCTCATGGCCTCATCTTTACCAAGGTATGGCAACTCAAATTTCCTACCAAAAATCTGTTCGTATAAGGCCAAACCTGGCAATTTATTTGTGCCTGATTCGTCATCAGGTTTGAATAATTCAGACCAGAGCTCTAGGTTGCCGGCTCCATTGAGTCCACCACACGATGAGTTGAGCATGATGTCGTAACCTTTTCCGGCTACGCTGCAACCATAACTATCTGTTACGAATACATGATCAGCTCCATCTGGTCCGCCCGGCATGTTTGAGTTGAAGGTAGCTTTTGCACAATACGATTTTCGACCATTCATGCCCACGCCAACAGGAATGATGGCTGCACTCCCTTGTGAAAAAGGATCGATTGATGTGTTGCCATTTTTATCAGTCCAAACAGCGCCACGCGAAAGGCAGCCAAATGTATAGCTTGGAACAAAATAATACCCAGGTTTTACACGGAAACTTGCAATGACATTTGTCCAGTCTTTTGTTCCCGTGGCTGGTACAAGCTTTGATCCTCGCTTGTCCCAAGCTTCTGGCTTTATTACTTCTTCAATAGGCACGTCTGGCGGTAGATACCAAATTTGTCCTGCAGTGATGTCGTAAGGACCCACGCCACAGCGTGGCATAGCACCATTCTCTGTCTGGTATTGTCCTGGATTCATTGTCACGATACTCCCAGTTGTTATCAGCGTGCCGCCATCGAGAATTCTAGTGACAAGCTCCAGGGTGTAGTCAGATGATTGATCAAGAAAATATGCCTCACTCCCTTGATCAATTGGTTCACAATTTTCTGGTGGTACGCCAGTTCTGCAGATACGAAATGAAGTAGTCGTGGTGTTGGTGAGGGTAAGTTCTTTTGCGCCGCAATAGCTGAGTGATTTTTGTGGTTCTTTTTGCTGGAGTCCAGCACAACGATCAAGCAAAAATTCCTCGGTAGTTTTGCATGCTGCAAGGTAGGTTTGGACAGAGCTGGCTTCTTTAGCCAATGCTCGTTGGATAGCTCGCAAGTAGTATCCCAACTTGGCACCTAGGAATTGAATTTGTGGCAGCTTGGGTAGATCGATGGTAGCTACAATCGCGCTCCAACAATCTTTGCCCTTGGTACGTACACATTTGCCTGGATCAAAAATAGTAAATGACTCAGTATTCTTGGTTAATTTGGTCGTGCCGCCAAATAGTTCAAAGCGTTTGTTTAGGTTGGGGTCTTGGTTGATCGTCTCAATTTGTTTGTCGGTCAAAAAACTGTTGATCAGAACATTCTCAACTTCTGCCAGCTCATAGCCTACAGGGTAGACCAAATAGGCTTTGAGTGAGGTAGAGTCAGACAAGAAAGTGCCATCTCGGGTAGAAATCTTATTGATGATAAATTTGCTAATCAACTCTCGGGCAACTTTGTCAGTACTTGTACTTGCGAGCTGTAAAAACAATTGTGTGACAAGTTCTGAGCCAAATGTTTCTGGGAAAATTGCTCTGGGGTTTTGTTGTTGTGCTGCTGCTGGCTCATCAATGCTGAATGATTGATCGATGTCTTCAGGTCCGGCGCAATTAAGCTGCTTGCCGTCAATTTGGTCTTGGGCATTTACGATATCAGTTAGGGCTTTGACGAGTTGGTCGTTGCAGGCAATACTGCCAGTGCCATTGGGTGGTTGGCCATCGAGACAGTAAATGGGATTGCTTGGACCCTGACCCATCACAGCGGTGACGGTATTGGCTAAAGTTGACTTAAGTTCTGTTTTTCGGTCAGCTGCCAGAGCTTGCTGGTTGACGGTAAGTAGGGAATCTCTCGCGAGCATGGCACCATCAGCAAAAAAAGGATACGCTTTTGAGTTGGAACCAGAAAAAGCATTCACACTTGGTTTGTTGGTGATGACATCGGGGATTTTAAACGCCACGACCAGGACCTCATCTCTAGGAAGTGTGCCATGAGCAAAAAAACTAAATAACTTATTTGGTTCTGGTTTGAGCTCTTTGAGACTCAAGACCAGAAATGCCAGACGATATCCACTCTCAGTGGTGAGCGGCACTTGCGTCAGGTCAGTAAATACTTGTTTTTTTGCTGCATCTGAACTCTGTTCTAATTCTTTACAAATGGCCGTCATATTTTTTTCTTGGCCACCAGCTGAGCGATACTCTGCTAAGAGTGATTTGACGGTGTGACTGGTATTTGGGATGAGAAATTTATAGAGCGCACACGCATCTGGGTTGATGAGCTTGGTGCACATATCGTCTTGCGCCCAAAGGTTTTTTGCTCCCTCAGCACAGCGTTGTGACTCAGAGAGGAGTGATTCGATGGGAGCGGAACTCAACTCGGCTTCGGAGTACGTGGTACTAGTTGGCTCTTGGTACGACCAGTACTCTTCGAGGTCACTTTTTATTTGGTACTTGCGCTCACTGTCTCGAAAGAGCGGCGTACGCGCGAGGGAGTAATCAAGTGTCAAAATTGGATTGAGGTTTAGTTCTTCATCACCCCCGAAAGACAGAAACATCTTCACAATGTCTGCTGGACCCACTGAGCCAACGATTTGTTGTTCGGGAAAAGCGCAATACGCTTGATAGCCTTGTTCGACCAAATCAGCTTGGATTTGTGCATAGTCACGCCTACCAGGATCGGGATACAAACCAGCAAAGGGTGAAAGATGAAAAATGCTGGGGTTATATGCGAGGTTGGGCGCAGCTACACTGGAGCCGGGATCTGCGAGGGGATTCCATGGTTCAGTTTCGGTAATGATAAGTGGCTTAGAAAATCTGTCCAAATTTTGATCTTTCCAGTACTGCTGCATGCTTTGGCCAGCTGGGTACAAATTGCCGGCAAAGGCATCGATGCAGTCGAAATTTGCGCCTGCCTTTTGCATACCTTTATAGATGCCATCAAAAGACGGGGAAGTTAAGTTAAATGCAGGAGAGAGCAGGCGTACATTACTTGGTTTGGCTGCACAAACAGCATTCATGTACTGTGCGAGAGCTGGCCCAATGCAATCAAAATATATATTTCCTGCTCCGCTTGAGTATCTGCCGCATTCTGGAGCAAACCAATTTTCTATATCCGGTTCATTTGGTCCGGCAATGGCGTAAAATTCTTTGCCCGCAGCTCCGCGAGAAAGTGTTTGTAAGAAATCAATGTAGTCTCCAGCAATTCTATTTGGATTGGCGTTCCACTTGTCGAAACCTAGTCCAGAGTCTGCGATGCCAATTCTGACAATTGTTGTACTGTTGTGTGCGTTTATAGCAGCCAGTACTGCTCCGGGATTATTTTTTTCGGCAATTTCCAGCGTCCACTGCATGCCAAACGAGTCTGTTTTTTCGTACGTCCCATGCCCAAACGTGGTGGCAAAATTGACTCCGAGATTGCCACATTTACCTTGTACACCGCCACAGAGATCAAGTACCTGCGTGTCATGCAAATAGTGTTTTTTGAAGTGAGGATCAGGATTGGTGCCAAAGGGGTCAAAGAGAAGTGCTGCTTTAGTTTTACCCAAAACAAATTGTAGGTCTGCCTTGAAGGCATCAAAGTCTGAGGTTGTCTGTGCCTTACTTATTTTAGGGTAGAAAAGTGCTGACAATCCAAAAAAAAGTACCAAAACACTTGCTAGTAGCCAGGATTTTCTCACCTAGATAGTATAACCGAAACTCAGGGGGTTGTAGCGTCTTGTGTTTCGTTCGATCGGGGAATGCGGAACTCTTTGATTTTGGTTATCCCTGTAAAGTTGGAAATCAGGTTGAGAATAATGAATGCTGAGAGAGCTACTACGATACCAATTACTCCGTAAGTAAGCGCGTTTTTGGCCTGACTCGTGTGTTTGCTGTCTCCACCAGACAGAAGCCATTGAAATGAGCCGTATATAAACATCACAAACGCCGCGAAACCAATCAGGGGAATAATCACCGTAAAAATGTTGGCAAACAAACACTCAAGACCCTGGATGGTAGCCACGCCTTTTTCTACACAAACACCACCCCATTCGCTTGTTTGCGCAAAGACTGGCTGAGCACTCAGTATAAATAGTGTGGTAGCAGCAGTTACTGATCTTTTTAGCATGCACTGCTAGTATAGCAGTTTAGCCACTTATTGGCCGCACATTGTTGAATAAATCTTCGTAAGAAGTAAATCCGAGGAATTTGAGAACGATAATAAAAATAGCCCAAGATGCGGCAACAATAACAAGGCCGATTACGGCAGCAACAATTTTACTTCGAGCTTCGCCTGTTTTGCCCTTGTCTCCGCCAGAAGTCATCCAGGCAAAAGCCGCAGTCACAAGCTGTAGCAATACGAGCAGAGCGCAGAGAAGCATCACGATTGTCAAAATCGAAGTAATCAGGGTGCCAATATCGGGAGAGTAGCCTTTGTAAAGCACGATATCTCCCTGAGGATAAGCGCTGCTGGTCGCTGAGCTTGACGCTGCTTGTGTAGACAAATACATGCTATCTCCAGATCGCACAACGCCAAGCGAGGTACCACTGGCAAATATAGTACTAGGAGCTGCGGACAAAAGAAGAGCGGTGAGAAACAATGTTGCTTTTTGATACCCTTTGATCATGTTGGGTAGTATACAACATTATAAGCCTAATTGGACAAAAGAGTTACGTTCCACTCACGTTCACAATATTTAAGAACAGATCTTGGTAACTAGAAAAGCCCA
>JAACWQ010000013.1 GCA_009991965.1 Minisyncoccota bacterium
TCACTGCGATAATTTCTAATCGTCGCCTCTGAGCAGCCGTCATGTTTCAGTGCCAGAAGGTATTGGTGGAGAAGCACGTTCGCCTGGTGAGGTGGAAAGTTGGTGACAAACTGGGTCACGAGGGTAATGGCGTGTTTCTTGTCGTGAACGCTCCCACTGGATTTTTTTGCGAATGTTACCACGTCTTCTGGCTTCCAAGAGGTCAGAGAAGGCTTTTTGCGCAGGTACTCGACGAAAAAGAGAACTGCATCCTCCGCAACGGCATCAGAAACCTGGCGCATTTCCAAATATGTGGAAAACGACTGAAGAATGCTCGTGATATGTGTTTTGCTGGCAGGCATTTTAGTTGATTCGTATTAGTTTCGGTTTGTGTTTCGTACCAGATTCATTAGACATGTTATCTGGTGTGCATTAAGTCTATAAAGCCTGGCTGTACGGGTCAACAGGGAGTTACTCGGGGAATTCCCTCAAGAAAGTGATTAAGTCTCTCTTGGGGAAAAGGCAGTAGTGATGCATACATCTTTCACATATTTTCACTGTTATCAAAGGATATCAATCTCCCACACCACTTGTGGTTAGGGGGTATCTTGAGGTGAGAAGGGGTGGGTTATACACGGGTTTTGCCCCAGTGTGAATACTGCTTGTAAATGAATACTATGTGAAGTAGTATTTAAACAGGATACGAAAAGTCGATTTCTACCAGGCGAAAAAGTAGAAAAATGGTTATTAGAATTGGAGAATACTCCCAAAATAACCCCTTCGGGTCGAGCTACTGTGAATAACTTTGAGTATGTCTAGTTATGGTATATATATACTGACGAACATATTGCAAGAGTATCTTGATAATACGAAGCTAACCCGTGAAAGATTGACCATAACCAGATAAGAGCATAAAACCATGAAAAAAAACTCTCAAATTCTCCTGCTATCACTCTTTACTGAGGGACTTAAGCAGCCACTTTCATTAACAGTCCCACAGCTTAGGAACTTGGTTCCCGATCTCTCTGACTCTGGCTTCCGTTCCTTACTCCATGTTTTAGAGAAGAAGCAGATGATCAGTAGTGAGCGCGCCCAGGGTAAGAAAAGGTTCTACCTCACCAATGACGGCAAAAACGCCTTAGTAGGATTGTTTCCAGCTCTCGATCCCTCGTGGCAGAGTTGGGACGGTTCTTGGGTGTGTCTAGTCTTTCTCCAAGCTCCCAAAAGTGATCTGCAGTTCAGGTATTTGCGATCCCTCTTGTTAGAGCACAGAGCCGTGGCCATTAGTCGTGGTGTCTATCTCTATCCTCGCCAGTTGCCAGCCGTAGTTCTGGAGTCTCTTCAGAGGCTCTACATTGGAGCTGTTTTGTGTTTTGATGTGGCAGATTGGAAGTTTGGTACAGAGCGACCGATAGTAGTAGAAAAATACACCCTAGAGTCTCTCATAGATATCTACTCTGGAGTTAGCAAAGAAGCAAGGCAATTGCTAGGGGATGAAAATGGTTCTTCGCGATTGACTGTTCAACAAAAGTCTCGTATTCCTTCACTCTTTGATCGGTTGCTTTCAGCCTTGACTATTGATGTTGGCTTTAGTGGTTATTACTTTCCAGGTAGTCCCAGAGGGAGTGAAGTTCTTAAGATAATACAGCGACTATTTACACTATAAGTCTTTTTCGCCTGGATTGACTTTACAGGCGGGAACTTGATGTGAAAATATATCAAAGTATGTAAGAGCAAACCCGTATCTGTCACATTTTACCCATCTTTTAGTAGCTGAAAACAAGCCCGATTGCTTCGGGTGTAGCTATTTTACCCAAGAACCGATTCTAGTGCCTATCAGAAAAGTAGTACTTATAGTCAAGAAATCTACTCTGCGGTAAAAATAACCAGGCGTGCGTTAATTGTGCAGTAAAAACGCGATAATAACTGTTATACATAAACTTACCCTAAGTTTATCAGTAGTTATTGCGAAGGCAGGATATAACACCCAAAAATAGAGCGAAACCTGCTGAAAAACCTATAGTATTCTATGCAATTTTAGTTAGTGAGAGTTGGAGTTTGCCATGTGTTGGTAAACTTACCTTAATGGATTCTGGATGGGTTGGTTCGCTACTTAGTTTAAAGCCATGTTTGATAGTGGTCAGTACATACTCTGCATCACGCGGCACTGTTAGTTTGGCTATTCCAGCGGCGTCCGTTTGGGTGAGATCTATTGGATAAGTGTTCTTATCATCGTGAATCATCACGACCGTATAAGTGAGAGATTCACCATGCTCATCACTTATTACAAGTTCTAATTTATTCTTCTTTTCTCTACCGTTTAGATAGCTAAAAACAAAGCCGACCACTGCTAGAAGATTCCAAAGGGTTGGAGCTAAAAGCGTTGCGATTAACACGAGTGCTCCTATCGGCCAGTTGTGATTGGAAATTTCCAAGACTCCATCTCCAGTGGCTTGTTTAGTTTCCTCCTCAGTGATTGGGTCAAGAACGGCACATAGAGCAGGGGTTTTGTCTTCCTCTGGGACCTCGAATTCCCTGCCTCGATAATAGTGCTGCCAATCAATTCCTGGATCTGGCTTCAGCATTGTAGGAAAGAGATGCTCCTCTTGGAGGAAGCTCGTCTGGTAGGTCCCTGGTGTTAATTTATGACGACTATAAATCCCATGCTTATCAGTTAGCTTAGTGACCGTATGGGGTCTGCCACCAGTGGTTTTGCCCTGAAAAACAACGCTGGCGAAGCGCACAGGCGTCTGCTCCAGGCTATCAATAGCTATTCCTTGAGGATATCCATGCTTCCAAAAGCCAACTACTCTGAGCATGTCCCCGAGAAGGTTAAAGGTAGTATGAGTTCTGAATCGATTCAAAAGTATGCCGAGTTTTAGACTTGGTAGGCTTAGAGCAATGATCAGGGCTAGAAAGGCCAGCGAGAACTGAAAAGCTCTAGTAGTTGGACCAACTAAGAATCCGGGAAGAGCTTGGGCAAAATCCTTAAGTGATCTCGGAAGATCCAGGTCATCCGGTACGATAACTGTTTCGTCTATAAGCTTTCCTGGCTCTAAAATTGGAGCAATAAGTGGTTCTAGTTCAGTAGGAATGACAACAGGCTCTGAAATACCAGGAATATTCATGCTCAGAGGTTTCACTATAATCGGCACATTCTCGAGGATACTAATGTGCCCGACTCGATCAGTGATCGTAAAGTCTAGGTAGATGATCTGGTCTCTGGGTAGTTTTTTTATTTGTATAGACCAAGTACCCTGATCATCAATATCAAACGTTTCTTCTTTTGTAGTGCCGTCTGGCAAGCGAATTATCAGAATAACACTAGAATTTGCCTCACCTGTTCCTTTAAGGACTGGATTATCCGAGTCAAGCTCTAGAGCCGCGTCTGGAATAGTATCGAGATCCTGACTTGAAATGCTAGTTGTGACATTACCAACTTGGGTGATCACGAACACAGGCGATAGGGTATCGATATTAAAGCTCCAGGTCGCAGACTCTGCACTGTTTCCTTCGGCGTCAAGCGCGACGATTTTCCAGGTATGAGAGCCGTCAGAGAGACC
>JAACWQ010000017.1 GCA_009991965.1 Minisyncoccota bacterium
TGTTCACCGATAAACGTCGTCGTCATGCACTCGATCAGGAGGAACTGGTCGAAAGCTTGTACAAACAAGTCGGTAAAAAAGAAGTTGAAAATGAATGGTTAAAAAAAAAGATCGAGCAGTTTGGGAAGTGAGTATTCTGTTCGTCAACTAGTGGAGGGAGGCATTGATCGAGATAGCTTGATTTTACCCATTACCAGACAAGCAGAGCTGCTGGGAGTCGCTCGCAGGAGTGTCTACTACCAGCCAGTACCAATCAGCTTGAAAGAGGTGGCGATCAAAAACCAGATCGATCAGATCTACACAGACTATCCCTTCTACGGAATACGTAAAATGACCGTGGCAGTTGCCACAGAAAGGAACGAACCGATCAACCACAAGCGCATCGCCAGCTATATGAACGAGATGGGACTCCAGGCAGTATTTCCCAGACCAAACTTAAGTAGGAATGGTCAAGCACATCTCGTGTTTCCGTACTTGCTGCGAGGACTGGAAATTACCCACCCCAATCACGTCTGGGGTACTGACATCACCTACATACGGATGAAACAAGGCTTTGTGTATCTGACCGCCATTATTGATTGGTTTTCCAGATACATTGTCAGCTGGAAAGTTTCCATCACTTTGGAAACAGGGTTCTGTCTAGAAGCGGGAGCGGAAGCACTACAAGTAGCAGTACCAGACATTATGAACTCAGATCAGGGAGTGCAGTTTACCAGTAAGGAGTATCTTGACTTGTACCTGGGAGCTGGGGTACAAGTGAGCATGGATGGCAGAGGTCGTTGTATGGACAACATCTTTACCGAGCGATTTTGGCGGTCGCTCAAATACGAGGAGGTATACCTAAAGTCATATGAGTCAGTGAGAGAAGCAGTCGAACAAATTGGAAAATACATCGTGTTTTACAACACCAAGCGACCGCATCAATCACTAGACTACGCTACGCCAGCCGACATCTATTTCAACTGAAAGGAATGGATCTTAAACCAGTCGGTTTTGTGTGTAGACAAAGGGGTACACTTTACAAAGGGGTACACTTTACTTTTAACCTTGATTACAGTAATAACAGCAAATGGTAGTAAGAACCAGATCGATGAGTAGTCCCAAAAAAAACTAAAGATGATTATGATATTGATAAGAATCATTTTTTGATACTTTTTGACGTCAGAATGTAAATCAAGATTCCTTGTTGAAGCTAAGAAAATTAAGAAAAGAAATATAATCACTCCATATGGACGAAGGCTAAAAGAGTTGGCTGTAATGGTCGGATTGATGGCAAAAAGTATTCCACCCAGGATGGCAGCAGTTGCAGATTTATGAGTGACTTTTATGTAGCGCATTAGGGGAATTGTTGCCAATCCCCCTAGAAAAAATGATAAAAATCTAAGGGCAATCTTATCATCATATGAAATGAATTTTAGTAGAACTTTTGTGTAGAGATGCAATAGCGGCGGATGAGATTTGTCCCAGTGTTCGACCAGTGCGGTTTGTTTCCAATCATTTTCGTGAGCAATTTGTAAAACTAGTACCTCATCAATCCATAATTCTTGAGTAGCTGCATAGTAGTATCTAATCCCAATAGAAACAACTGTTATCAAAATGACAAGAAAATAAAAAATTCGATTTGACTTAATCATAGCTTTGCAGTGATACAATCACGCTGTGAACTGGCATCTTTCAAAATTATCTCATGCTTTTCTGAAGAAAAAGCAGCGCAAGCTGCATGTTTGGCGATTGCTTGCAACTGTGATTATTGCTTTGTTGGCAGTTGGCGTGGTGCGCTTTTTCTCCAAAAGTAACGACTACCGCTATGTCCGCATAGAATTGACTGGTCGCGAGTGGTGGTATGGCGCCATTGATCCGCCTCCTTGGTTGGCGTCAGAGATTCAGATCGGTGATACAGAGTTAGAACCAAATGGAGTAGTCTCGGCAGAAATCGTGTCTTACGACGCCTACCCGCAAGGTGATGAAAAAACAAAATTTTATCCTGTGGTAAAGCTCAAGGGTAGTTTTGATCATCGCTCACAACAGTTTGTATACAAGGGTACTCCAGTGGAGGTGGGGGGGAAGATAGCTATAGATTTATCTGGCAAGAAACTATTGGGAATTATCACTCATATGTCTGATAAGCCGATTATTTTGCCGGAACAATGGTTTCATATATCTGCCATTTGGCGCAGTAAAGATCCTTGGACAGTAACAGAGCTTAAGCCGGGACTTATTGCATATAATTTGGGCACAGGGCAAGAAATCGCTCGAGTACTTTCTGTCACAACAAGACAACCTTCTAGTGATATTTTTTCATCGGTCGCAGGTGGCTCGGTTGTATTCAACAAAGATCCACAAAAGCGAGACGTTCTTCTGGAGTTTGAAATTCGCGCGCAAAATATAGGAGATGTGTGGTCTTATGCAGGACATCAGAAGGTTAAAGTAGGCGAACCGCTTTGGGTGTATACCGATGCTCTTGATATTGAGGGGATAGAGATAACTAGTCTGCGCCCACTCGATAATGCCCAGTAGACAGTCGATACTTTCTATTCTTTTGTTTGTATTTCCGTTTACGTTCTTGTTGATTGCAAACAATAAGCTGTTGCTTCTCGTGTTTATTTTGGCGGCATTCATTTTGTATCGACTCAAGACAAAGTATGCTTCAGGACTTTTTCTCTTACTGCTTTTGAGTTTGCCAATCGAGCTTGGTTTGCGTGGTGGTATGGTCACGGCCGTTGAGTCGGCTATGACCCAGTTTAACCTGGGATACGGCTATTACTTTGGATTGAGTGTCAAATTTTTGTTGGTGTTGTTGGCAGCACTTAGTGTGCCGGAGTTATATCGGCAGAAATCTCGCTCTGTTTTGCTGTTGTCTGTGTTCTTGATCTTGTGCTTGGTACAAGTTGTTTTACCGAAGTTCGATAGTCACATAGTATTTGGACTTATTAGAATTTGCTACTTCTTTTTACTCTTCATGCTTGCTCGATACAGTTTGCAACATGTTGCAAATAAAAAAATGATGTTTGTAGTCGCATCAGGTTGGTTATTGTTTTTTGGAGTGCTTAGCAGTTTGCAGTTCTTGTTGCGACATAACCTTGGTTTGTATTTGGAGGAAGGGAGTACCATTGCTCCGTTTGGTTACCTAACCAACGAAAGCTCTTTTTTGTATAGGGTATCAGGCACGCTTGGTCACCCAACCTTTTTTGCCAGCTGGCTTTCTATGTTATTGCCAATCGGCCTAGGACAACTTGTAGTAACGAAAAAACGATCTGTTCAAATCATTTCTGGTACAAGTGCAGTATTGGGTCTACTAGCCTTGTTTGCAACCTACAGTCGTAGTGCATGGGTTGCGCTTGCGACAACGATTGGATTGTTCATTTGGCATTTCGCTCGAGATAAAAAAGTGACACTACTTCTAAAAAAATGGAAATGGATTTTGCTTGGTGGTGTTGGGATCATTGTGCTGTATGGGGGCTATTTTTTTACGCGACTCCAGTCGTTCTCATATATATTTACGCTTGGCTCAGGGCGTGGTCGAGTAGAGCTGGCACAAGAAGCATTCGAGATGATCCGCATGTTTCCCATTACCGGCGTTGGTCTCAATCACTTTACCCAAACCATGGTCGCGCAAAACGTCTCTGGTGCAGCAGCCTACTTTTTGTACCCGGTGCACAACACCTGGCTGCTATTTGCTAGCGAACTTGGCTTGCCAGCGATGTTTTTATTTGCCATCTTTGCCTTGTCAATTTTGTGGCGAGTGCCAAAAAATATTGCTCATTTTTCCGTTTGGGTAGCCTGCATTACTTTTTTAATCAACTCGCAGTTTCACACCCTCTTTTCTCAGGACCCCACTCTTGACTTATTTGTGGTATTTTTGGCATATCTAGATACTGCAAAAAAATCATGACTACATCGGTCATCATCCCGTCCTGCAATAGACAGGCAAGTCTCAATCGCTGTCTTGTGGCACTGTTGGCACAAACTAAGCTGCCAGACGAAGTCATTGTGGTAGAAAATGCTCCACGAAAGCAGTACAAGTTTGACAAGAAAAAATTTGCACGACTACAAATTCGTCATATTTTGGAAAAATCTCCAGGCAAATCAACGGCCAGAAATACTGGCATTTCCCAAGCAAAAGGGGAAATACTAGCCTTTCTTGACGATGACTGTGAGCCAGCACCAAGTTGGTTGAAAGAAATTACCAAGCCATTGCAAAAAAAATCGATTGTTGCGGTGCTTGGTGCGTCTCGAGAAAAATCTACTACACTACTTATGGAAACATATTTGTTTCAGTACAACAAATTTTTTTTGCAGCTTCGTCTTGATGAAAAAACTGGAAATGTTTCTTGTGGTGCGGCACTCAATACCAGAAACTGTGCGGTGAGAAAAGAATTTTTACAAGTGCACAAAATCAAGTTCGATGAACGATTCAATACGTATTTTTTTGCTGAGGACACAGATTTTGGTGAGCAGATTGAGGCGGCACAGGGGAAGTTGTTTTATGCTTCGCGCGCTCTGGTTGTACATAACGAACAGTCAGATTTTGGTAGTCTTCTCAAGAAAAAATTTCTAAATGGACGAGCGATGTGGTTGTTGCAGGCCAAAGGAATTTTTCACAAAAAGGATCTAGCTAGAAATAAGTCACGTAAAGTTTTTCAAAGAATTTCAGAGTTACTTGAGGGAAAAAGCATTTGGCAAGTTATATGTATACTGTTTTTTCTTAACAGCATATTTTGGTCATATAGATTAGGCTATAACTTGGAGCGAATAAAACATGTTTTTTACCGAGACTGAGTTACAAAATAAAGTCATTAGTGATCCACTTAGTGAGCTAGTCCAATTGCAAAGATTGGCAAAGAAGCGTCCAATCCTAGTCAGCTACCTGAACGCGCATGTTCTTGCGCTATTACTTGTTTCTAAAAAATTTCGCAATATTTTTGCGCAGGTAGACTACTTTTATCCAGATGGCTGGGGGGGCGTCTTGTATCTTTACCTGCTGGGTGTTTCGGTCTCGCAGAGAAGTACTGCGCCAGATTTTTTCTTTACACTACTGTCAAAGTGGTGGAGCATGGAGAAGGTGTTTTTGCTGGGCAGTACTGTCAAAACACTAGCTCGTTTCAAGAAGCAAGTGAGCTTTAAACTGCCAGATCTAGAGATAGTGGGGGCGCAGCATGGATACTTTAAGAACAGCCAAAAATTCGTCGATAGAATTGTGTCAAAAAAACCAACCGTTTTGATTGTTGGTATGGGGGCTGATAGATTTTGGCAATTACCGAGGCAAGAGAACTGGATTTTGCAGCACGTGACAACGATGCACCAACCAATTTTTGTTTGGTGCGTGGGTGATTTATTTACCCAAGTGTTAAGAGAAAGAAAGTCACAATCCTGGTACACTGAGTGGTGGCAGCGAACCAGGCAGAATCCAAGCAAAATGCTTCCTCGCTATGTGTTTGATGCACTTGGTTTAGTCTTGGTGTTGTTGCTTACAATGACAAGAGCGCTATGGAAACAACATACTCACAAGAAAAAGTACTAGCAGCGTTTTTGTTGTCATTGTTTTTTTTGCTTTCAGTCTTGTTTGGGGCGACGTATGTATTTGTGTATGTGGCTGGAGGCTTGGCCGCACTATTTTTTTTGTTGCGGTCAAAAGGGGTGTTTAATCAGGCAAGTCAATTTCTAAAAGTAACTTTGCTCTGGCTGCTGTTCTTTGTCACTTTTTTACTTTCAAGCATTTTTTCAAAAAATGTTCCTCTTACTATTGATTCTTTTTTATTTTTTGGAGGAGGACTTCTTGTCTTTTTTAGTATTTTTTTGTTAAAAGAGAAGTACTTCTCTCATAGTTTGTTGCTCCTTTCTCTCAAGAGCGTTGTAGTGATTTTGGCATTTTTTTCTTTGTTTTTCTTTCTTTTTCCGTCATTAGACACATTACCTCGGTCGAACCAGTTGTCGCAGATTGGTGGTCACAGCCATACCAGCTATCTCATTTTATTATTGTTGCCATATTTTTGGAGCGCGTGGCACAAGGCTCAGCGCAAAGTGCTTCATACGTCAGTCTTGCTGGTTCTATACGCAGCCATTCTCTCGAGTAGTGGCCGACTCGTCTGGTTTCTGACAGGCTGGCAGCTGATTGGAGTCTGGCTTTTTCACCTCAAGGAGCGCCAGCTGATGGCACCACTAAAAAAAACATACTTTACAGCCAGCGGTTTTTGTTTGGCCGCGCTCCTTGCTGTAGTGCTTTTTGTTCTCCCCAATGAATCTCGGCCCTTATACTGGCAGCAGGCAGTGAGCGCTTTACAATCGTTTCCTATTTTTGGGTACGGTCCAGGCACTTTCAGTTTAGTCTCGTACAAGTTTGCACAATTTCCGCATGCGTATTCTGGGTACGCGCACAATGTTTTCTTGCAGCAATTTGCTGAGCTTGGTTTGTTGGGAGGCTTAAGTTATTCCGTACTAATTGTAGGTCTAATTTACTTTGCTTCAATTAAACAAAAATCAGCTTTGTTTTTGCTGAGCATACAAACGAGTGTCTTTGTAGCCTTTTTTGATTTTGATTGGCATTTGGCAGGATATATGTATCTTGTGTTGGCACTTATCGCATTGCAACTGAGGAGTGGATTACAACCGAAATTGGGTAAAAAGAACGCTGCAGTTCTCCACCATTTGCCAAGTCTAATTGTAGTTGTGACTCTTGGGATTGCAGGGGCTGTTGCCAGTGTTGAGTTGCAACTGTCACGTGGGGAATTTTCTAGAGGATATTTGATCTTTCCTTACTTTTCATACCATCGCTTGTTGTTTCAGAAACACCTAGCTGCATCTGAAGAAATGAGCATTTTTGAAAAGATCTATGCTTTTCACCCAGATTCTTTTCCAGTTGTTACTACAGATCCTTGGAGGACTTTGGCAAATTTGAGCAGTACAGGTGGGAGGCAGCTCGAGCTAAAGGAAGCAACACAACTTGCCGAGATTGTGCTTAAGGCACGGCAGTATGATTACACTCCGGATTATGCGCAGCAAACACTGTTGGCAGCTGAGGTGGCACGACTGAGCGAATCAGACGGGACTGCGCTTCGGCTCGCATATGAGCTTGATGATTGGGTGATACAAAATTCGCCTACTTTTTCTCAGAATGCATTGCTTGAGGCATCCTGTGATGACATTGCAGCGTTGTACGCCAACACCCGTTTTGTTCCTCCGAGTCAATTTGGCAATCGTCGGTATTTGTTTGTGCATTTATTCAACTTGCTTGCAGATGAGGCAATGTCTCGAGGTGAGAGTACTTTTACAAAACAAATAGTGGGAAGAATGTCAGAACTCGCACCAGACGATTATTGGGTCGGGCAGCAGACAAAGTATTTTCCAAGCGGATATTGGGAAAACTCTGCTGAGATTACAAACTCCAGCGCCAAACAACTTGGCTTGCACGAGCTAAGAGCGCAATGTCGTGAGTGATGCTGCCAGTAACGAGACTTGTTGCCTCCGCCTCCCGCCAATCTCGCAGCGACCCATATTTCTTCTCACTCAGCACCCACTCACTGACCAATCCCGGTCGAACTTGATAGCGAAACTCCCACGAAGCAGGCAGTGCAGCTGCTTCTTCCACTGGTAAAGGACGCGGCCCGACAAAGCTCATGTTACCGCGCAGGATATTAAATAATTGTGGTAGCTCATCGAGCCCCGAGCGAGACAACCAGCGGCCGATACCGACAAACCGCGGATCATCTTGCATTTTAAACATTGGCTCGGGCGCCTCATTTCCATAACGAATCAGCGGCTTCCAAACGGCTGCAGTAGTAATCATGGTCCGAAACTTGAAGAGACGAAACTGCTTTTTGTTTTTTCCCTGTCGCAGTTGCACAAACAATACAGGCCAGCCAAGCGTGAGGAGTACCAGTAAGCTCAGGACGACAAAAATAGACGAGAGTGCGAATATGAGGAAGATGCTCAGACAAATGTCAAATAACCGTTTTTGCCATGAGTAGTAGTACGGATGGATGACAACTAGAGGCTGCATGAAAAGGATTATACCGTCTTGGGCAAGCAGGATACTGTTGGCCTTAGGCTGTCGATTCTTCCTTCGCTAGCTGCGAAGCAATCCAAAAACTCCAGCTGCCAGAAATGATAAAGAAAAGACCGCCAACAATAAGCGCGAGGGTTGTTCCCACAGAGCCAGAGACTGGCACTCCACTAGTTGTAGAAGGCATACTAGAGCGAGCAGAAGTAGTTGCAGAATCAGAGGCAGATCCGCCTTTGGAATCAGCCGAGCCGGTAGCTGTGCTTGCCGAACTTGTTGCTCCACCAATGGGATAGGGATTTTGTGTGCCGTATGGTTGAGCTTGGGCAAGTTGAGTACTCGTATTGGCGACGGTAAACGTTTTTGTTTTGGTGATGATCTCACCAGACTCCGGATCTGTATAACTATAGGTAATGGTATGTTCACCTGGTTCAAGTGTCTTTCCCAGGGCTGCAACGTCGATCTCAAATTCGCCATTGTCGTTGCTAGAGAGTTGGTGATTAATGGCAGTTTCTGAGTGAATTTCGATCGTGATAACAGTGTTTGCTGGTGCTTTTCCGATAATTTTTGGCTGACTTGTTGTGACTGTCGCACTTTCACTTGCGTCCACATCCACGTGGGTGATTTCTGCAGCTGGAGTACTACTTTCTGTGACCGATACTGATTCATCGAGCAAGCCGGTGAGTTTGCCACTTGCACTCGCACTCTTTTCTGTTGTGGTTGGTGGCACTACTGTAGCGATATCATTCGTAGTTACCTTGGTTTCGGCGAGAGCAAGAGCAGCAGCAGGTGGCTCGCTTGCAGTTGGTTGCGAGCCAAAAGTGAGGCCTACGACTGGTTGTGCCTCTTTTACCACAGTTGTGAATTCAAGCTTTTGTGAAGCGGTCTTACCGCGAATATCGAGAGCAACACGAGTTGTGTCATCTATTTTGGCATAACCACTTCCATCTGGAGTGCGCGCATTAGATAAAGGGATTGCCCAACTTCCAGAGCTTTTTACGAGTGACGACATGTCGCCTGCATCCGCAATCTTGATGTAGACAATAGCACCATCTGCAGGAGCACCAGACTCGGTGGTTACTGAGCCATAGATGGTTTTTGCTGCTGCAGGCGCCCCGCTGCGTTTGGCGGTGGTGATCGAGAATGGCTGACCAGCGTTATCAAATGTTGCGCCACTACCAGTACCAAGCACATAGTAATAGGTTGTGTTTTGACTCAGGCCACGAACAGTAATGTGTTGCAGGCTAAATTCGGCTGTTGAACCAGACAGTTGATTCCTATCGTCACTTGTTTGGAGCTTGAGTGATTTTGCCGAGTCGCCGTATTTGACAAAGCCAATAGTTGGAACATCTGTCATAAACGAAACAGTGAAGCTCGTATCGGTGACATTGGTTATCCTGATATTCTTGGGGGTGGTTTCTGCAGAAGCTCTCGGGGCAAATACACCAGTCCCGTTGCCAAATAACACAGTACCTGCAATTAGGCCAATAACTAATACGCCAATACCAATAAGAGTAGGAATACGTTTGGTAGCAATGCTCGTTTTTGGTAATTGTAGGTTAAGTTTCATTAATCATCCACACAAAGACACCAGTGATTCTGGTGCTGTTACCACTGTAGAGAAAACCTCTAGTTGTTGCAATGCGAAGAAGAAGCGAAACTTGTGATAAAAACTGCCAGGCACTCTAGCCATCAATAGTTTGATTTGATAGGGCTGGTGTCTGACTTGGTGACGGTGTAGGTTCTGGCACATTTTGACTGTTCAATTCATCTTTGGTTACGCCGAGTGGCACAACAACCTGTTCGCGTGATTTATCGTTGGTAAGTAGTTGGTAGATAGGGAAGTTGGCAAGCTCAGTATCACTGAATGAGCGTTTGAGTTGTAAGGTGGCAAAAATGCTCGTATCAATAGTGGGGTTAAGCGGTTTTGCCAGGTCGAGCAGTTGTTTGTCGACTTTGGTTGTTTGTTTGGCAGAAAACAGTGATACAACAGCCCAGACTATGATTACGACGAACAACAGTACAAACATCGTCAAAATCTTTTGACTTTTGCGGATTTTTTGTAGTTCTTGTGCAAAAACGTTGTTCATATTATTTGTAGTAAGGAGCACTGAGTTGCAAACTAGCCGAGAGGCTTTTGGTACCACGTTTGTCGTTGAGCACAAAGTTGATAGATTCGATGTGTAGTATGCGACGGCTTGCCGAGATTGATTCAGCAAATTGGCGAATTGCTGGGTAATCACCCGTCACTACAACTTGAACTGCTAGATCCTGTTGTGTTTGTTCGGCCGAACTGCTCGCGCTTGGTTCTGGCACTTGTGGTAGCGAAGCAGTGGTAATGATTACTTTATTCTCTGTGGCAAGCTTCTCGATAATTTTCAGAATCTTGACAACATTTGCTTCACTTGGCACTGCTTCTTCGAGTAAGGCAAGCTGTGGTTGGAGTGCCGCCAATTCGCTCTGTGCTGTGCTGAGGGCAGCAACTTTTTGTGTTAGTTGTTGGCTAAGTTCTCGTTTTTCTTCTATTTCTTGAATTAAGTTTGACATAGTGATCAATGTTGGTTGAACTGCAAAAAGACCAAGGAAAATTACCAAGCCAAGGGAGAGAAACACTTCGAGTGAAACGCGAGCAACCGGATTATTGTAGAACGAAGTGAGGGTGTTTCTTAGTTGTTTTTGTTTGGTAGAAGTATTCATTGTGATGGCTTTTTTGGCTTGGCTTGTAGCTGCTTTACTTCTTTTGTTTGTGCCGACAGTGTGAAGGTAAAGCCGGGAACATTTTTGTCGTTTGACTCGACTTTGGACACCGTAACTCCAGAGAAGTCTGGAGAGAGTTGGAGGTTGGTGATAAATATGTTAAAAACAGATTGTGAGGGTGCCACACCATCTACGGTAATATTGCTCGAGGTAATTCCAAGGCGGTCGAGCACGATAGCATTTGGCGTTACGGTGCTCAGTTTTTCAAACACCTCTGCAAGGTTGGCGTCTTGTTCTAGGTTTTGGTAGTTTGCAATTTTTGATTGTGTTTCTCGCACTCGATTTTCGAGATCTCCATATGTGAGTACGATAGATTTTTTCTGTTGAATTTCTCCATTCAAATCGGTTAACTGTCGATCAAGCGTGAAGCGAGCTGCAAAACTGATTATGACGATCAATTCTGTAAATATAACAATATAGCGACCGGCCGAGAGGGCCCAGCGCAAAATTTGACCGAGTGGGGTAGCAAAAAATGGATCCCGAGGAAGTAAATTGATGTTGATGGCGGCGGTTCTATGTGACATGGGCAAGCGTCTTTAATGTCATTGTAGCGTTACAGCGAGTCATCGTCCATTGTATCTACAATGAGTTCGGGATTTTGAGCCACAAGTTTTCTTGTGGCAGAGCCGATTGAGTCGAGTATGGTGCCAATAATCTTTAGCTCAGGGATGGCGAGCAGTGCGGCAAAATAGACATACACCAGCATACCAATGGTTCCTGTTGTAATGGTGAGTCCCAGTAGCTCCATAGTTCTCGAGGTATCAAACACCAATTCATCGAGAATACGAAATGGCAAATAGAGAAAAACAGCCATAAAGAAACCAGCAGCCATCATTTTGAGCTGTGAATGAAGGAAGCTTTGGTCAAGACAGCCGGGCATACGTTTTTCAAGAAAAAAAAGAAAGAGACCGAGCTCGAGTATAGCTATTATTCCAGTGACAGCAGCTAGACCAAGTACGCCGAAATCTGTCAGGAAAATTACCCCAGCTGCGCCGATCATGTAGGTGGCTACTGTGATGACGGTAACAATGAGTGGCGTTACCGTATCTTTGAGGGAGTGGAACGCTCGGATGAGTAACTGTACCACTGCTTGGGCGGGAATGGAGAGTGCAATAACAGCAAGTGCTTTTCCCATCAAAAGCGTAGTTTCCCAGGGAAAATTTTTGGTACCAAACACTAGGCGCACAAACGGCACGCGCAAAATTAAAATGAGTACTGCGGCCGGTAAGGCAAAGAAGGTAATCTGATTCAGTGATTGTGTCACCAGTGTTTGAAATCGTTTTTGATCTGCTTTGGCTGATTCTTCCGAAAGAAATGGGAGTGAAGCTTGACCAATGGGGACGCCGAAGAGACGGATAGGCAGAATCATCAGGTCAAGTGCGTGTTTAATCACAACGAAGCTCAGGTTGCCAAGTGAGGTTGCAAAGAACGCCAATGCAATTCGCTGAAACTCTGTGGTTGCGATCGTTAGGAAGCGCGGTGGAATCAGTTTGAGCAACTGCTTGCTCTCTGGAATAGAGAAATCAAGTGACCAACCAAAACGAAATCCCATTTTGAGCACAAATGGTACTTGAATGAGAAAGTGGAGAAATGCACCAATGCAGACACCAATTCCTGCGGCATAAATCCCAAGCATCGGCTCGAGCAAAAATACGCCAGCAACTATACCAAAGTTGTACAAAATAGGCGAGATACTCGGAATAATAAAGCGTTGGTATGATTGCAACATCGAGGACATAATGTTTGACGCGGCAAAAAAGATTTGCGCCACTAGCATGATTCTGGTCAGTTTGACCACAATCGCTATTTGTTCGGGAGTAAAGGCATCGCCAGTCCGCCAGTGGGTTAGTGGTTCGGCAAAAATGGCGACCAGTATTGCTGTTGCAGTAAATACCAAAAGTAACGCGTTGAGCACCACTGAGGCCAATCGAAACGCTTCTGGTCTACTGCGCCTACGCACTTTGGCAAACAAAGGAATGAAAGCAGCCGATACGGCACCAAGAACGATCAGTTGAAAGAGCATGTCAGGAATTTGAAATGCAACGAGTAGTGCCTCATAGGCTTGCTGTGACGATTCTGAGTTGAAAAAGTACGAGATAAGCAAACGACTGCGTACCAAACCTGCCAGGGATGAGGCAATGTTAGCAATTGTAATGATGAGGGCAGCCGACAAGATAGTTGATTGTTTGTTCTCGAGCCACTTCATATTTCTGCTTAGTAAACGTGGAAATTGAAGTGAAGAAAACATGTTGTTCATTATAGCCGCACACTGCCATTGAAAAAAAGAGCATACTTGGCTATAATCTCGGCTCATCGAAAAAAAGGAATCTTATGCCAATTTTGAAAAATGCCAAAAAAGCTCTCCGATCAAGTAAACGCAAGGCAGCTTACAACTCTGAGTTGAAGTCCAAGATGCGCACGGCAATCAAGGCGCTGCAAGAAACTAAGACTCAAGGAGCACTGAGTATTGCTTACAGTTTCATTGATCGTGCCGCCAAACGAAGCATTATTCACACTAATGCCGCTCGACGAATGAAACATCAGGCCTCCAGATTGGCCAAGTAAAGGACTCGAATGTCCGATTCTGGTCTGTTGCGTAATTTTTCTATAATCGCACACATTGATCACGGCAAGACAACACTGACTGACCGCATCCTGGAGTTTTGCGGCCAAGTAGATTTGGCTCACCCACACGATCGATTGCTCGATAGCAATCCAATTGAACGAGAGCGTGGTATTACAATTAAGCTTGCGCCCGTTCGTTTGCCGTACACTGCTCCGGATGGCACTACGCATACTCTTAATCTTATTGACACGCCAGGACACGTTGATTTTGGCTACGAAGTCAGTCGCTCGCTCGCAGCCTGTGAGGGTGTGCTGATGGTAGTCGATGCATCACAAGGCATTCAGGCGCAAACACTTTCGACTTATTACAAAGCAAAAGCACTTGGATTGACCATTGTGCCGGTGATTAATAAAATTGACTTGCCTTCTGCCGAAACCGACCGGGTACTACTTGAAGTAATGGAGTTGTGCGAAGTAGATGAGTCAGAAATTTTACTCGTTTCAGCCAAGACTGGTGTTGGTATACAAGCATTGCTACAAGCAGTGGTTGAGCGAATTCCAGCTCCGAATGGCGACAAGCAGGCGCCGTTGCGAGCATTACTAATCAGTTCATACTTTGACCAACACCAGGGTGCAGTAGCTCTCGTGCGGGTAGTTGATGGCGTGCTGGATAAGCAGCGACTAACCTTTCTTTCTAGTCCAGTGACTTTTATGCCGCTCGAGCTTGGTGTGTATCAGCCGAAGCGATCGACAGTCGCCCAGCTAGGTCCGGGTGAGGTAGGTTACGTAGTGACTGGACTCAAGGATGTGCGCTCACTCAAAGTAGGCGATACGCTGACTACAGTTGCGCAGCGCACCAAGGCTATAGCGCTAACGGGTTACCAAGAGCCACAACCATTGGTATTTTTTGAGTTATTTCCGACTGTTGCCGAAGATTACAACGCCCTGCTTGACGCATTACAAAAACTTGCGCTGCGTGATGCGGCCATTAGTTTTGTTAGCACGCACTCACCAGCTTTAGGCAGTGGTTCACGCATCGGTTGTCTTGGCTTGTTGCACGCAGAAATTGTTGTTGAGCGACTGCAACGCGAGTTTGATCTTGACCTTATTGCTACCCGTCCAACGGTGCCGTATAAAGCAGTGCTCAAAGATGGCAGCGAAAAGACGATTAGTACAATCAATGAATTTCCTGATCCAAGCCAGCTTGAAAAAGTGAGCGAACCTGTCACCAAGTTGACTTTGATAACTCCTGTAACTTACATGAGTGGTATCTTAGATCTTGTGCGCGAACGCCGAGGACAGTTTTTGCAAAGCGAGCACCTGATCGATCGGGTTATTTTGTCTTGCTCGCTGCCGTTGAGCGAGCTTATTACCGATTTTCATGACTTAGTAAAGTCACTCAGTTCTGGTTACTGCTCTGTCGAGTATGAGGTAGTAGGCGAAGTTGCAGTTGATGCAGTTGTTGTGACAATTTTACTCAATGGCGAGGAAGTCTCGCCGCTTGGTTTCATTGCTATCAGATCGCAAGCAGAGGCAAAGGGAAGAGCTTTGGTAAAACAACTCAAGGAGACTTTACCGCGTCAGTTGTTTGCTGTAGCAATTCAGGCCACAATAGGTGGGACAGTCATCGCCAGAGAAACACAATCAGCGCTGCGCAAAGATGTGACTGCTAAGTTGTATGGCGGGGATGTGACACGTCGCAAAAAGTTATTGGCCAAACAAGCCAAGGGAAAAAAACGTATGAAGCAGTTTGGTTCAGTTAGTCTCGATCAGGATGTCTTCCTCAAACTGATGCGACAACCGCTGGTATAATAATCACATATGCCTGAGGTTTTCTCTAGTTCTCAAGCGCCCAGCGACTCTCCTACACTCGACGCGACCAAAGAAGTATTGCGCGGCTTACGCAAAAAGAGAGTGCATCGCAGACAGGGACACAATCCAGTCCAAGTGGCTGCCTCTCAAAAAATGCCAGACCGCCATCATAAGCGCAAAGTCGATGAGTATTCTGAAGTAATGTCTCGGGAAAAATATTCGAGTAATCCGGTGACAGCTTTTCTGACAAAGCCGCTGAAAACTTTTTTTGCAAGCCAATCTCGAGAGGAAGAAATTATTCTGCTTTTACGGAAGCACCCAATTACTCAAATCCGTTGGGTACTGACAACACTTGTTTTAGCGGTGTTGCCGATTTTGTTTATCAATGTAGAGCTATTTTCCTTTTTTCCGGGTAATTATATGTTTGCTGCTCGAGTTGGATGGTATTTACTGCTACTTGGATTTTCTATCGAATCATTTTTATCCTGGTTTTTTAATGTCTACATCATTACCGATGAGCGTATTGTCGACGTCGATTTTCTTTCGCTGATTTACCGTAGTATTTCTTCGGCAAAAATTGACAATATAGAGGATGTCTCGGCAGAGACGAGCGGCGCACTTCGCTCAGTTTTTGATTTTGGTACAGTTAGGGTCCAGACTGCAGCCGAAAAAACAGAGTTTGAGTTTGAAGACGTGCCGCAGCCAAACAAGGTAATAGCACTGATCAACGACCTCTTGCTCGAAGAAGAGCGAGAGAAGGTTGAAGGGAGGGTAAGCTAATGTTTGGTTTAGATCTCACCGCAATCTTGACTCAAGACTCATTGCTGCTGCTTGTTTTTAAGTTTTTTTTCGTTGTTAGTGCTTTGTTGTATTGTTTATTTGCGGTTGTCGTTATTCGTCAGATTGTAGTAATGAAAAACACACTGATGACTACTTTTTCACCTTGGTTACAGATAGCGGGGTATACACATTTGGGATTGGCAATTTTTGTACTTTTGTTGTTTTTGGTTGTTTTATAGATTTTTTTCAATCCAAACTTATCCCAAACCTCACATGCTACAATACTCTAGTATGTGGTCCTTACGCGTGACTCCCATTGTTGGACTACCGACTTACGTTGAGTGGTCGCAGGCCGCTACGTTTCCACTACCCTCAGGTAAATTTGTTATTTTGCTTTCTGTACGGGGAGATTCTGCAGCCGTGTTTGGTCAGTCTATTTTGAGTGAGCTCGAGACGCTTACTCCGAGCACTGCACAAGAGCTGCACATATTTTTGACAGATTTGCTTGAGAAATCAACAGAGCAAGCAATTTCTGTTGCCTGTCTGTTGCAGGATGGAGAAAAAATGTCGCTTGGGGCAGTGCGGGCTAATATTTTGCTTCATAGAGACAGTAGTACAGGGCGAGTACTCCCGAATAGCGATGAAGTAAGTCTACGCTTTGGCAAGAGTAAAGAAGACGATGTTTACATACTACTCAACGAACACGGTGAGCAATTTGTTCCAGCTATCGAACAGCGCTTTTCTCAAGGACTTGTCGCAGAAGCCGTCGCCACGTCTTTGGTTTCCGCAGTTCAATCAAATACAGACAAATCTGGTTCGGCTGCCATCGCGTTAGTAGAAGTAAGTAGTCAGGCCACAAAAGAGGTGGCTATTGTTGTCGATCAAACTGTACCAGTCGAGGTAGAACCCGAAGTGAGCGAGGTTGGTCCAGAAGTAAACAACGACCAACAGCAGTCAGCTCCAGACTCAGTATTTCGAAAGTTTATGGGTACAAGCAAGTACGCAGGTACTCAACTCTGGTTGTTACTGCGCTCCTTTCGCTTCAAACAAAACACGGTCTATGTTCGTAGCACTTACTCACAGTGGCGCCGCAAGGTAGCATTACTTGTCGCGACGATCGTGGTACTCATGCTCATCATTATTGGTGCCCGCTGGCGATACAATATGCTGCAAACTACTGCCAAGCAGGAGGTGGCACCACTTGAGGAACGTTTAGGCGTTGCTCGGACAACTGTTGCAGAAGACCCAATTGCAGCGCGCCGAGAAGCAGCGCAGATTGTTGCAGAACTTGATGTGCTAGCAAACACAAAGGGAAAGGAGCGTTTTGTCGGCGGCATATACACAACCGCACTTCGTAGTGCCCAGGAAACACTCACGAGTATTTCGGGCAAAGTAGCAGTCGAGGAATTACCGGTTTTTTATGATTTACGTTTAGCCCAATCTGAGTTTGTGACTTCATTTTCGCACTTTACCAACGGCAAGGGAGTATTTATTGATGCAGAGAAAAAACACGCTATCGTGCTTCAACTAGCTACCAAACAAATTACACAATTTTCACTGGCAGATATCACTCAAGTACAAGCTAGTGCAGCTTCAGATGACACCCTATACTTGCTCGGTGATGGTTTGTGGGAAATAGAGTTGAATAGTGAAGAATCGCCAAAACAGATAAAAGAAGTAGGTGATTCGAACAGAGCAGGCACACTACTCGGCAGTTTTGGTGTGTATCGCTATGTGTTGAACCCAGAGAAGCGAAATGTTTTTCG
>JAACWQ010000001.1 GCA_009991965.1 Minisyncoccota bacterium
GAATCGAACCCTCTTCTACTCCTTGGAAGGGAGTCATTCTACCAGTGAACTACACCCGCGCTTTTTGTATTCTACCTCGAACTGTCGATTGGTACAATTTTCTCAAGAAGAAACACTCAAATCTTTTTGTGAGTAATAGGTGGATCTTCCTTTGCCTTTGCGCTCTATCAATCCCAAATCAAGCAGTTTTTGAAAATCCAAAGTTCGTGTTGCCTTGGCTCGATCCGTCAGCTTTGCATAATTTTTGTCTGTAATAAATCCATTCTGCTTAATGTAAGCAAGCATTTTTAGGTGATGAATTTCAAGTTTTGTTTCTGGTGTGTTACCGATGGTGGGCAAAAGCTTATTCACTCTGAGGAGTTCGTCAATTAGACCTCCAGTAAAATACTCGAGCCAATTCGTAAAATCAATAGAATCTACTAAATCATTATAATCACCATATTCACCAACTATTTGGAAGTATTTGGTGACATTTTGGTTGTAATAATTCTCAAAACTAAAGAGGTTGAATGTATTCAGCCCCATTTTAGCCAGCAAGACTTTTGTTATTAGCCTAGTGGTTCTTCCATTGCCATCCATAAATGGATGAATAATAACCATTTGTTTGTGAAAAATACCTGCCAGAATTAATGGATCAACGAGATTACTGTTATCCGTAACATACAGAATCAAGTCTTCTATCAGTTCTTTTACTTTTTCCACTTCGGGAGGTAAGTAAACTACCTTTCCACTCCTTGGGTTATTTACAACTACTGGATGTTGCCTTAATTTACCTGTCTCAAAGGTAGGAAGTAATCCATCGATCACCTGTCTGTGAATAGCAAGAATAAGTGTGAGGGACAACTCCAATGTATCTGATTCCAAAAGTTGGTTAAGTGTTTCCAATGCGTGGTTATAGTTGATGACTTCTTTTTCGCTATCGCGAATATGTGCTGGTTTTGATTTGAGTACTTTTTTCACCTCAGCCAGAGGAAGTGGATTTCCTTCGATACTGGTTGAGGCAAAAGTTGAGACTTCCCGGGCGGCTTTTTCAAATTCTACCAGTACGACTTGAGAAAATCGACGATCATTTAGGTCTCTGATTAGTCCATTAATTCGGGTGATATTTGCAAGAAGTTGATCGGTAATCGTGTATTTAGGTGCGAACATATAGTCGAATAATAGTCGATTATTAGTCGATTGTCAATCTGCCACAATTTTCTTTATCACTATGATAAGTGCTACTACCATCAGCACACTCGAAAAAGTAAAAATCCCCGGCACATAAAAATGTGCCACAATACCTGCCACAATTGGCCCAACAATCTGGCCAAGTGACATAAACGACGAACTGATCCCGAGCGTTTTACCCTGCGAATGCTCTGGAGAGTTTTCGGAAATCAAACCTTGGAGGACTGGAGCAGAAGCAGAATTGGGGATCATATAAAAAACCATGACGGCCACAAACAAAGGCAACGTACTTGCAAAAGTCAGAGCAAGCAGAGCCAAAGCGGACGCAGCAAACAGAACAATAAGCAGTTTTTTCTTTGAGCTGGTCAATTTGTCCAGCAGTTTGATACCACCAGCCTGCATTAGTACGCTTACCAAGCCAGAGAGAGTAAAAAGCAAGCCTATCTGCTTTGGTCCAAGCTTGAGAACATCGACAGTAAATGATTGAAAGCCGATGATAAAGGCATTGCCAGCAAGAGAGGTGATAAGCACAATAAGAATGAGTACGCCAACTACTGGCATTTTAAGTGCATTGATTAAACTGACGGGATCAATAAATTTAATATCGGAACTCAGATGGGTGCGCTTGTGTTTTGGATTGGTTTCTTCGAGGAAGAAATAACCAAGAACTGTGCCGAGCAAAGCTAGTCCAGACGCAAACCAGAAAGGAACGGTAAGGCCATAGCCACTGAGAAACCCTCCCAGCGCAGGGCCTATGAGAAAGCCAAAACCAAACGAGGCACCGAGCAAACCAAACGCCTTGGCTCGCTGTTTGCCTTCAACCGAGTCGGCAATGACCGCTTGGGCAACCGACATATTACCGCCAGTGATGCCATCGAGAATACGCGCGAGAAATAGCTGCCAGACTGCATGAGCTGAGGCAAAAAATGCCAAAGACAAACTAGTGCCAAGCAAGCTTAAAAGGAGTAGGGGCTTGCGACCATACTTGTCGGAAAGTGCTCCGATAATAGGTGTAGCCAAAAACTGAAATAATGAAAACGATGCAAACAGGAAACTTAAGCCCAACGGATTGATCCCAAACCTCGAGGCATACGGGTACAGCAGGGGAATAATCGTGCCATAGCTCAGGGCATTAACCAACATTACCAGAGCTAGGATAACAAGTGCTTTATTTTTCATTGCGAAGGGGTGATTATACCTGAGGTCCAAAATAATTAGCAGTGTTATATAATTCGCTTACCAAGCCTCGGTGGCGGAATTGGTATACGCGTTAGACTTAAAATCTGATGGTCTTACGACCTTGTGGGTTCGAGTCCCACCCGAGGCACATATGCTTACAAAAAACTCACCAGCTCCTCTCGATATCTCGGTCTCCGACCAAGATGGAAATCTTGCCAATCTGAAGTCCCAACTTGGTCACTACACCGTTCTCTATTTTTACCCCAAAGACGACACGCCAGGCTGTACCAAAGAAGCCTGTAGTTTTCGCGATGCAGAGGCAGAAATGCAGAAACTCGGCGTTACCGTCATCGGCATTAGCCCCGACAAACCGGAGTCACATCAGAAATTTCAAAAGAAATACTCGCTCTCATTTCCTCTCTGGTCGGATCCAGACCACAAACTGGCTGAGGCATTCGGCGCCTGGGGAGGGAAAATTTTGCGCTCAACTTTTATTATCGATTCAAAGGGAAAAATCGCGGCAGTCTGGCCAAAAGTAAAACCCGCCGAGCACGCGACGGAAGTACTAGAGTTTCTCAGATTAAACTTGCTATAATATTCATCTCTTATCGGGGAGTAGCTCAGATGGCTAGAGTGCGCGCTTTGGGAGCGTGAGGTCGCAGGTTCGAGCCCTGTCTCCCCGACATCACTACTTGCATTATAATTACACTGACCATATGGAAAGCGAATCATCTTTGCAGAAATATATAGGAGGTTTGGAAAAGGAATTATCTTTTCTCAGTGAGCTAGACAGTGACCTACCATTTGTAGAACAGTTCGACAACCTTGTCTATACCCTGGCGGAAGATTTCTATAAGGTTGTTATCTCTTGCGGAAAATTTTCGTGGATGGGTCTTTTTGAAACCAAAGACGAGTTACAAATACCGCATTTTGTCATATATCTTCAGGAAGAGGCCCATCCACCGATTCAACCACAAGGTGTTCCCCGAAGAACTACTGTAGGTAAAGCATTCGCTGAACTAGCACTTGCTCTTCGTCCCAAGCTTGCGCTTGCCGGCCCCTACTATCTTACCCCTGATGGGCAACAAGAGATAAAGGAAGGGAACACTCAATTCCTGGAGGAAGAGATTAAACGTCTATATAAAACTGAAATTCACGAGCCAGAAGTGAGAACTGTATGGCAAGGAATTCTTTCCCCCGGTTAAACACTATCTCCTATCAGCAACAGCTACTCATGAGCATAATCTGGGGTGTTGCCGGTCTTATTCTCATGAGCATCTGATAGGCTAGTGCGGTGACAAATAGACAAAAATCCGCATCTTTTCAGCACTATCTGCTGAATTGGTACTCAATTTATGGTCGCCACGACCTCCCCTGGCGCCAGACCACCGATCCCTACCACATTCTTGTCTCAGAGTTGATGCTCCAGCAAACCCAAGTAGAGCGCGTTATCCCAAAGTATCTGGCATTTATAAAAGAGTTTCCTTCCTTTTCCAAACTAGCCCAAGCAGAGCAGTCGGAGGTGATAGAACTTTGGCAAGGTCTCGGCTACAACCGTCGTGCGAGATACCTGCATCAATGTGCACAGCAAGTTGCAGGGAAGACTTTTCCAAAAACGCTCAAAGAGCTTGAGCAGTTGCCAGGGATCGGTCCCTATACCGCCACAGCCATTTGCGCCTTTAGCTACAACCAGCCTGTAATTATGCTGGAGACAAATATACGAACGGTTTTTTTATATCACTTTTTCCCTGGTCAAACGTCCGTGAAAGATAGCGATCTTATTCCTTATATTATTAAAACGCTCGATACGCAAAACCCGCGCGAGTGGTACTGGGCGCTGATGGATTATGGCTCGGTGCTCAAGAAACTAACGGGCAATCACGCTCGCAGAAGCTCCAGCTACACCAAACAATCAAAGTTTGCTGGGTCGCTCCGGCAAGTGCGCGGGGAAATCATCCGCCTACTCACACAAGCGTCAGAGTTGACTGAGATTGAACTACAAACGAAAATCACTGGAGATAAAAGACACTTTCCAGACGCATTTTTACAATTGCAAAAAGAAGGTATGATACGCCATGGCAAAAAAAGCACGAGTGGTGGGTGTCGGTGGCACCTTTGATCATTTTCACCTTGGGCACCGCAAACTTATTGACGCTGCTGCAGCCGCGGCCGATACGTTGATGATTGGCATTACCAGCGACTCCTTTGCAGAACAACTCGAAAAACTGTATCCAGAAAGTTTGCAATCATATTTCACCAGGCTAGAAAGCGTGAAAACATATTGCGCCAGCCAAAAATACCAATCAGAGTTTTTTTCACTTTCTGACCCATATGGACCAACATTGAGCGCAGATACTGTTGATGTCCTCTGTGTCTCGAGTGAAACGAAAAAAACTGCAGACCAAATAAATAAAAAGCGCCAAGAAGCAAGCTTGCAGGTGCTGCCAATTATCGAAGTACCGCTGCTAACCCTTGCTACTGGTGAACCACTGAGTAGCACGCTTATCCGTCAGGGAGTTGTAAATCGGGTTGGGACACTCTACGAATCGGCTCTAGAAAAAACATTGGTTCTTACAAAAGAACAGCGGGCATTTTTCGCAGAGTTGCAAGGCGAGCTTATAAAGAAACCGATGGCAGGAAATGGTTTGCAGCTCGTTGTGGGCGATTCTTCATTGCAAAAATTTTTGGCAAATGACTGGCACTTTGATCTTGCAGTGTTTGATTATCAGATAGGACGAGAACCCTACGAGCCGCCCGTGATAGCCAAAGACAAAATTGACCTGATCGCCACAAATCCTGCTGGTGCAATCTCCACGCATTTGACGAGCGTACTCAAAACCGCCCTGCAGAAAAAAATGCGCAACGTATTTGTTGAGGGAGAAGAGGACTTGGCAGCAGTCGCACTAGTATTGATCGCGCCACTCGGGACAGAAATTTACTACGGCCAGCCGGGCGTCGGACTTGTTTGTATACAACTTACCGAAGAAAAGAAGAACAAAATCTACAAAATCCTGCTACAGTAATATTGTGCCACTCGCAGACATCCTACGACCAACAAACTTGACTGAGTATCTCGGGCAAGCACATCTGGTTGGACCAGGCAAACCAATCACTGAGACACTCAAAAAAGATCGACTTTTTTCCATGATTTTTTGGGGTCCTCCTGGCGTGGGCAAAACTACCCTGGCGCGCATCATTGCCAAAGAGCAACATCGTGAATTTTTTGAACTATCGGCTGTATCGGCTGGCAAAGCAGATATTCGAGAAATCATCGAAAATGAACGAAAACAAAAACGACTTGACCAACCAACCCTTGCGCCCGTATTGTTTCTAGATGAAATTCATCGATTTAACAAAGCCCAACAAGATTTTTTACTGCCGTATGTAGAAACTGGCGAGTTATTATTAATTGGTGCAACAACAGAAAATCCAAGTTTTGAGATTATTTCGGCACTACTTTCGAGAACAAAAGTCTATATTTTGCAACAACTAACAGAAGCAGAGTTGCAGCAAGTGCTTAAGCGGGCGCAGGCATATTGGAAAAAAACAGAAAGCAAAGCGACAACTATCAATAAAAAAGCTGCCGAGTGGCTTGTGCAGTTTGCCTCGGGCGATGCGCGCAAGCTACTCAACACCATCGAGCACACCAAGGCACTCTACGACAAAGTTACAATCGATACTATCAAGACCAGTCTGCAAACCGCGACGCTTCGCTACGATAAATCTGGCGAAGAGCACTACGATACGATCAGCGCATTTATAAAATCAATGCGGGCGAGCAACGCCAATGCCGCCCTGTACTATCTCGCTCGTATGGTGCATGCCGGAGAAGATCCAAAATTTATCGCAAGGCGAATGGTTATTTTTGCCAGTGAAGATATTGGCTTAGCTGCTCCAACTGCCCTGGTAGTCGCCAATGCAGTTTTTTGCGCCGTCGAATCCATTGGGTATCCCGAGGCCCAAATCAATCTTGCCCATGGCGTTGCGTACCTCAGCAACTGCAAAAAAGATCGCTCTGCGCATGATGCGTATTTCGTCGCGCTCGAGGATGTTAAAACACACGGCAATTTGCCAATCCCACTGCAACTGCGCAATGCACCGACCAAACTGATGAAGTCTGCTGGTTACGGCAAAGGCTACAGCATGTATACAGAGGAAAGTTTACTACCAGAGAAACTGCGCAACAAAAATTACTTCTCGTAAGAGACTACAGCTCGTGTCAGATTACTTTGTCAAACTAAAGTATGACACCTCTAGAAGCGCTCAAACACTACTTTGGTTTATCAGAATTTCGTGAACCACAGGCAGAGATCATTGAGGCTATTATGAGCGGACGGGACACGCTCGCACTCCTGCCAACTGGGAGCGGCAAGTCACTCTGTTTTCAAATTCCTGCGCTGCTACTACCTAATCTCACCGTGGTCATATCACCTCTGATCGCCCTAATGGAAGATCAAGTTGCACATCTGCAAGAGAAGGGAATTACAGCTACGTTTTTTTCGAGTCAACTGAGTAGAGATGAACAGCAAATTCGAATTGCAGAAGTACAAACTGGCCGTTGGAAAATTTTGTACTGCACGCCAGAGCGGTTACAACAAAAATCATTTCAGTCGGTATTAGCCAAACAAGGTATTTCCCAATTAGTTGTAGACGAAGCACACTGTATTAGTGAGTGGGGCCATGACTTTCGACCGGAGTACAGACAGATTCCACAGACATTTTCCGTTTGTAAAGTGCGGCCAGTTGTCACTGCATTTACTGCAACAGCTACAAAAAAAACTGCTGCCGATATCATCACGAGTCTAGAACAGGTGAATCCAAAAATATTTTCACTGCCTCCAATCAGGAAAAATATCATGCTGAATTTCCTGCCGTGTCAGAACACAATGGAAAAAACAGTACACCTCACCAGACTTTTGCAAAAACATACGGGTGAAACCGGAGTAATCTATGTTGCCACCAGAGCAGCTACGGAAGATGTACTAGCTGTACTCAAACACTCTCTGCCAAGTAGTACTCAAAACATGACCAACTACCATGGTGGTATGGAGTTTGCTGAACGGGCAGAAAAGCAACAGTTGTTTATGACTGGAAACGTACGAGTGCTCGTAGCAACAACTGCTTTTGGCATGGGGATTGATAAAGCTGACGTGCGTTTTGTCATTCACTACCATCCGCCAGCCAGCATTGAACAGTACTATCAGGAAGTCGGCAGAGCAGGACGAGATGGTAAGCCATCGGTCGGGTACGTGTTGTTGCTCCGAAAAGATTTCAAAGTACTGGCGCACATTCATCTCGCTGGTAAACAGGTAAAACTACGAGCTCATGCCAAATGGAAACTACAAAAAGTAGCTCACTTACTCTATGGTCATACTTGTAGTACCAAAAATATTGCAACATACTTTTCTCAATCACAGTCAAATACTTGCGATACCTGCGACCGCTGTTCAAAAGAGGCGAGACGAGAGCCCCTAGTGCGCACCCTGATCAATGAAAAAGAGAAATTGAACATACAAAAACTAGAACGCTGGAAAAAAAATGAAGCTCGACTACAATCTCCGTACCATATAGCCACTGATCTACAAATCCTAGTACTAGCAAGCTTTCGACCAAAGAATGAAGCAACTTGTAGCAAACTTCCTGGCTTTGGAACTGGCTGGTGTAAGCAGTTTTGGGCATCATACCAGGCTCACATGGTACAATAGTCGTGTATGCCAATGACAATCAAACAACTAACCAAAGAATACGAAGGAATTGCAGAAATTCTTAATCGCCTTTGGCCGCTCAAAAACAAACAACACCGAACGTTTGCAAGAACGATGAAAGTCGTTGAAGAGCTTGGTGAGCTGTCAGACGAAATACTAACCAGTATGAACATTCAGCGAAATAGTAAGATCGCAAAATTCTCTCATCAGAATGTCGAAGACGAATTCGCCGATGTACTTGGCTCACTTGTGCTACTCGCGATTGAGCTCGACATTGATATTGAAGAGGTCATGAAGCGAAAAATTTTATACACGCACAAGCGTTTGCTCAACGAATAAATTTACAATTTACAGTGCTGATATAACTTTCCATTTAGAAAGTGCCGTTTTTTATAGTACTGCTTTGTACCAATGGCAGAGATAATTGCAAGATTGTTATATTGCGATTCTTTCGCAATCTTTTTTGCCTCTTCCAAAAGCTCACTGCCCAATCCAATATGTTGAGATTTGCCCGAATTTTTCTCTCCCATCGAAACAAGTTTGCCATACACATGTAATTCCCGCACAATTGCCGAGCGGCCAAGTTCTTCGATAAACGAAGAACTTGCGGGTAAAAATAATCGAAGAAACGACGCGATCTGATTGCTCTCTGTGACGTGCTGCAGAAAGATTTCAGAGCCAATACTTGTCTTATAACAAAACTGTTTGAGATATAACTCACTTCGTTTCACAGACTGTCCTCGTATTTCACGCGCTCTGATATCTGATTGTTTTAAGGCGGAATGCTCGACGGATCTGGTAGCTATTTCACGAAAGTTGGTTTTCTTATTACCCACCACAATATCTTGCGACGGGATATCTCGAATCACTCGAGTCAAACGACAGTACTCCGGCGTATTGGTCAACGTATGTGCGATGACTTTGAGTAATTCACTCTCTGTGTACGGCTGCCATAATCCCGCTTTGTAGTACTGCGCAAGCTCTGCGCTTGCAACCAATGAACAGGGATACACCTTGAGCTCATCGGGACAAAAGTCGGGATCAGAAAATAACTGATCAAAGTCTGCAATGTCCCGAGCAACAGACGAACCGTATAAGTTAGCCATCCAGTGCGCGTGAATTTTAAAACCTGCCGCACGAAGCAAACGAAATGCCCTTCGAGTTGCAGCGACATCGTGGCCCCGATTATTTTTCTTGAGCACTCCGTCTTGCAAACTCTGTACACCTATTTGTGTCTTCGTGCATCCTAATCGGCGAATACGGATCACTTCCTCCTCAGAAATCGAGTCAGGACGCGTTTCTATCACCAAGCCAACATTGCGAATGAGAGCTGTTTCATTAATTCTTTGTTCCTGCTCGAGTATTTCCCAAGTGGAAGTTTGATACGTATCGAAACCACCGAGTTTTTCTGGCGCCACATACAATTCTGAAATAGTTTTGTTGTACGACTTCTTCAAATCAAGTCCGTCAATCTCGTATTCTTTGAACTCTTGTTTATTCTTTTTTGGATCCGAGCTCATCGCGGTACTCAGCGCTGCCTCAAGTTTTTTATACTGTTCTAGGACAACGTCTGTCGTATCGATACCAATCGAAAACTCATTGAGCGCACGGAAGCACTCTTTGATAAACCAAATCTGATAGGGCTCAGGATAAAATGACCAAGTACCACCAAGAATTATGAGCTCAGCTTTTGAAACGTCATGCCCGATAGCTCGCAGAGCAGTGAGACGATTGTACGTTTGCAAATAGGGATCAAAGTAATTTCGTTCCGCTCGTTGTGCACCAGGCTCATCAGCTAAATAGCTCTTTGGCATTCGTACGTCATTCGGACAAAAAATACACTTACCAGGGCAGGGGAACGGCTTTGTCAAAACTGTTATCGGCGCAACACCAGACAACGTGCGTGTTGGTTTTTTGAGCAACAGTGCGAGTAATTTCTCAGAAACGATAATACTTGGATCATCCAAAAGTAGTTGCCTGTACTCAGCCAAAATAGCAGATTGAGAAAACACATTCCCACCCAGCTTTGCAAACTTTTTTTTGTACTTCTCAATTTGCAGACGATCAAGCCCCTCAGCGTCAAGTAAAACTGCAAGTAATTGTGAGAGTTGATCTGCTTCGCTGGTATACTGTGTCTGAGACATGCAGGCTATTATATCTCTTGTAGGATCACATCCCTATGGATGACACAACAATTAAACGGTTGGCAAACCTTACAACAAGTTTTTATCAAAAGACGGCCACCGACTTTAGTGCATCTCGAAATATGGCTTGGGAAGGGTGGGAACAACTGTTGCCCACTATCTCAACAATAAAAAGTAGCCCAACTCGGGTGCTAGATATTGCTTGTGGCAATGGAAGGTTTGCATACTTTCTCTCTCAAAAGTTTCCCAAGAAAAAGTTTGAATATGTTGGAATTGACAATAATGACCAATTGCTCCGCGACGCAAAAAAACAAAGTGTTACTTTAAATATCACTCTTCAATTCCAAAAAGTAGATATTATAGAGTCTCTGCTTGATAAAAAAGAGTTGCTGGAAGATCACCAAAAATTTGATCTTGTCGTCGCCTTTGGTTTCTTACACCATATTCCAGGCAAAGAATTGCGTGAGCAATTTTTTCTTTTCATCAAAGAACTTTGTGCTGAGAGTGGCTACAGCGTAGTTACATTTTGGGATTTTATCTCTGCACAGCGTCTTGAAAAAAAACAAGTTGATCCAGACATACTTGGAATCGATCATAATAAACTTGACGACGGAGACTATATTCTCGATTGGCAACGGGGCACTGCTGCGCTGCGATACGCCAATCACACAACACCGAAAGAACGATATCGTTTGGCAAAAGCTTCTGGACTAGAACTAGTCAGTGAATTTCGCGCAGACGGCAAAGAAAAAAACCTCAATCACTACCTTGTCTTACAAAAATAACCAGTTAGGATACTACTCAAGATGCAACTTCTTATTTCTCTTTTGCTCGTATCACTTTCACTCATCGGTATTGCAGATTCCAGTTACATCAGTTGGTATGAATGGCAACGAATAGTACCTGAATGCGGAGGCAATTTTGATTGTGGCACCGTCCTTTCGAGTCCCTGGGCTCATATCGGACCTCTTCCTATTGCCTATCTTGGTCTGGCGTACTATCTAACAGTCTTTGTTGTTGGACTGCTGCACGTAATTGACATGGAGGAAGGAGTCATCTCCAAGAAATTACAAAAATACCGAGTTACACCGATTGAAATACTTTGGCTCCTCACACTGCTAGGATTTGTGTTTTCACTGTACCTAATCTCAATTATGGCGTTCGCCATCGGCGAGTGGTGCAAGTACTGTTTGGTTTCGGCAGCCACTTCGAGCAGTCTGTTTATCGTTTCCAGCCTATACCTAAAATTTTTCCTCAAAAGACCAGCGCTGTTTATTCGCAAACTGCTGCAAATAAAACTCAGGTTTCTCTATCAACACCTAGTCAAGCCTGTGTGCTTTCTGATGGATGCGGAAGTTGTACATACAAAAATAGTGCGAGTTGGAGAAATGCTCGGAAAAACAAAACCTGGACAATTCCTCACAAAACTACTTTTTGCCGTTAGTGACAAAAAACTAGAAATCAAATTGGCCGGAATAACATTTCCAAATCGAGTAGGGCTCTCAGCTGGCTTTGATTACAATGGACAACTTACTGGAATTTTACCCGCTGTTGGTTTTGGCTGGCATACCATCGGTACTATCACTCTCGAACCATATGCAGGCAATACCAAACCACAACTAGGACGTTTTCCAGATTCCAAGGCACTTTTGGTAAATAAAGGGCTCAAAAATATTGGCGCACAAGGAATAATTGACAAATTGAGCCAGTTACCTTTTGCCATTCCCACTGGCATCAGTATCGCCAGCACCAACAAGAGTTTTGGTTCTACCAGAGCACAAATACTCGATATGCTGCAATGTTTTTGGTTGTTTGAACACTCAAAAGTCGAACACAAATACTACGAACTAAACATCAGTTGTCCCAATACCTTTGATGGCGAGCCATTTACCACCGCCGATCGTCTTGAGATACTTTTGAGTGCAATCGACGATTTGCAACTTTCTCGGCCAATGTTTTTGAAAATGCCAATTGATCAAGGTGAGCGTGAAACCAAAGCACTCCTGACCGTTGCAGACAAACACAAGGTCGCTGGAATAATTTTTGGCAACCTCACCAAAGACAAACAGAATCCTGCCGTTACCAAAGCAGACCGAGAGCGCTGGAGCACACTGCGTGGCAACCTGAGTGGCAAACCTACCTGGGAGCGCTCCAATAAACTGATTGCGCTTACTCGAAAAGAATTTGGCAAACGCTTCGTGATCATTGGTACTGGCGGAATATTCTCTGCAACCGACGCAGCAGAAAAAATTCGCTTAGGCGCAGATCTCGTCCAGCTCATCTCTGGCATGATTTTCCAAGGACCACAATTAATCGGGGAAATTAATCTCGAGCAATGTTACAATACGCCTTGAGTTGCCCGATCGTCCAATGGCAGGACAGCGGCCTTTGAAGCCGTCAATCTTGGTTCGAATCCAAGTCGGGCATCCATATTTTCCCCTCAAGATAACATCGGTAGCCTCAGTTGGATTCGAACTGCTATAATTTTCATTAATTATGGAAAAAACTAAAAAATCTTTATTGTTAGGTGCTATTGCTGGAGTCATTGATGTTATTCCTATGATAGTTCAAAAATTAACATGGGATGCTAATTTATCCGCCTTTGCATTTTGGATAATAGCAGCCTTCTTTATTTCAACTACTAATATTCAACTTAAAGGAGCAATTAAAGGAATTACTATTGCTATGATTTTACTTGTTCCCTTAGCTTTCTTGATCGCTTGGAATAATCCGATTAGCTTACTACCAATATTAATAATGACTGTGATTCTTGGGACAATTCTAGGGTGGAGTCTTGAAAAAGTTAAGTAAAAAGTTCTGACATAGTCCACTTGTACCATCAGCTCTGAATAAGCAACCCCGATGCAGAGCATACGGGGTATGGTGCACTTACGACACAGTATCAAATAGTCCAAGCGTAGTTCTGTGTAACTTTGT
>JAACWQ010000018.1 GCA_009991965.1 Minisyncoccota bacterium
CTTACCCGCCCAGTCATCATCTATTCCAGACAAAATCATTTTATGAATTCTTTTTATGTCGTCTTCTGAAATGAACTGATGCCCTTTATTTAGTAGAGTCCGAACAAAATTTATGGCTTTATCATGATTTACTGCCTCTTGGTGTTCCTTTAGGGTTTTTCCCTTCACAACAAGGCCTTTCTCTACAACCATAGCCGTCTCTGAACGATTCAAGGTGCTGCCTTCAATAGCGTTGGAGGTGTAGGTGTACTCAATATCGAACCATTCCTCCAGATTCTTTAGTTGCTCTGGTGGTAGAGGTCGAAAAGAATCTAGTTCTTTTTTCTTTTTGGTGAGAAGTTCTAAAATTTTGTCCATGGTCAACTTAATGGTTTACTTTACAGTTTCGTAAGTATAACTTTACAGTTTATAGTTTGTGATGATTTTTGTCAATATGAATGACTTTTCCTGTAAATTAGGAATTGGATTACCAATTTGCAGGTTTTTAGCGAGAAGGTTTTCTCACCCTTTCTTTAGAATCAATATATCTCTGGACTGCCTCAACGGTGGTTAACCAGTTTCTTCCCTGCTTGTGAGCCTCCAGCTTTCCAAGTCTCGAAAGTAGATTTAAATACTTTGTTGAATAAACAACTTGCCTACTTATCTCTGACAAAGGATGAAATACTTCATTCTGCTTTGAACCGGGAGATAGTGTCTTTAAATAGATATCTAAAGATCTCTCTACCGCCCGATTTACAAATTTCACCATAGGTGTCAAATCGCCCTTATCAGCCAAGTCAAGGCTTCTGTAATATCTTCGACGGTCATTTTTAAGAATGACGGCTAGCGGATAGCCATGTCTCATTAGAATAATATTCATAACTAGTCTGGCAGTCCTGCCATTACCATCAAAAAATGGGTGAATATACACTAACTCGTGGTGTGCCAATGCAGCCAATTCAATTGGATGAATTCGCTTTTTCTCTCTTGAAAACCATGACATAAATTGCTTCATTAGAGGTGAAACCTGAAGAGAGTCTGGAGGAGTGTGATCTGCGCCACCGATAAAAACATTGCTAGTTCTATATTTTCCCGCAAATTCTTCGTCTGTCTTCTTCATCACTAGTTGATGAAGACTGCGAACCAAGTGTTCTGAAAAAGTTGGTTGTGAATCTGGGCCAACTAGCTCATAAACCATCTCTAGCGCTTCATGATGATCCTTGACCTCAAGATGATCCTTGAGAGGCTTTCCTTTTATGGTTAAGCCTTCATTAATAACCAGAAATGTTTCTTTTAGAGTTAGGCTGTTTCCCTCGATAGCATTCGAGTTGTAGGTCATCTCTATCTCGAATTGTTCTCGAAGTTTCTTAACGGCTGAACTAGGAAGTGGTCGGAGATTATTCAGTCTAGCGAGCTTCTCGTCGACTCTTGATGTAGTTTTAGGATCTAGATATGTCATCGTCTAATATGGTTTATACTAAAAAATAGTCTATACCATATTAAGGAAAATGCAAGTATTCTAGCCTTTAGCCACTTTTTTCTTGGAAACAACCTTCTTTTCCTGCACCTTAATCTCGCCCATCGGCGCGCTGGTGACTGGAGATACGGTCGCTGGCATTAATCCAGCAACTGGCTGAGAAATTCTCCTGGCTCCGCTACGAAGAAGTCTGCCAACTGCTTCAAAAGTCTCGGCATTAGCCGTGCGCGAAGAAAAGTTCTTGGTAGCTGACTCGATACCGAATAAAAGCTTGGTAGCTGAATCAGAGGATATGTCCAGACCAAGGTCAGAAATTAGCCGTGCCACTTCTTGACTAACGCTGGGACTACTGCCCGTGTTCACTGATGCAGCGGCAAACTCAGGATCGAAAGAATTAATGCTAATAATCGGAAGCTTGCTGAAGAAATCTTCGTACTCCAGATATAACTGCTCTAGCTCTGTTAAATCTTTCACCCCAACCGTAAAAATCAGATCTGCCTCCGCCCCGGTATAAGAATACTCGACGGTTTTTGGATCAAGAGGCTTCTGCCCTTTCTTCGGCCTGATGGTCAGATAAAAGCGACCAGTCTTTTCACCGATGTGATAACTAACATTATCAACTTTCTCTGGCTCATACTCGAAACTGACGCAAAGATTCTGATTCCCCAGCTCATGGAGCGGAATAACATCCTCTGACTCAGGAAACGACTCGTGGTGAATTTCTTCTGGTGAGAAAAATTGGACTTCCTTGCCAGCTCCTACAAAGCTAGAAACCAAAGCTTCAGCCCCAGCGCGCTGGTCAGCTGAAATAATGCTTGGGATCATTACAAAAATCGTTTTAGCTTGGGCAAAAAGCTCTGAAACCTGAGTAAGTTTGGCTGCATCAATCATAAAGACAACTTCGCGGGAGGCAGAGAAATAGTATC
>JAACWQ010000003.1 GCA_009991965.1 Minisyncoccota bacterium
TAAGTAGTGGTGAAGGGGAAACTCAGTTTCCCCTTTCATCCCCTTCGAGAAGGCGACCCACGACGCAGAGCGTCGGGGAATACGGGATTAAAATAGCTGTAGATATTTTTTTGATTCATCTGCTGGTTAATACTTTTTGGTCTATAACTTTCTTTGGCCTAAAGAATTTGCTCTTTGCGCTAGCGATCATACTAATTTTGTGGGCAATGATTGTGTATCTAATCAAATTATTTTGGAAAATTAACAGAAAAGCATCATGCCTGCTCATCCCATATTTACTTTGGGTAAGTTTTGCAACAATACTTAATTTTTCAATCTGGAGATTAAACTAAGTATTGCTTGATGCCTCATTAATCTGGTGCCAATTGTGTCTTGAAAAAAGGTATACTGGCGACAACATGCTTAAAGAAATACGCAGTAAGTGTACTTTTGATCAAGCGAAAATAATTGAGGCGTTAGCTGAAACATATGCAGTCAGCATTGAAACCTCTCCACATTCTCAGAATCCAAATCTTGCTCTTATTGTAATCAAAGAGCTGCAGGAAGATACTATATATGCAGATTTTTTCGGTGCTATGTATACCCTTCTTCAGGAGAACCCAAAACCAGAAGTTCTGGCAACTGTACCAGCGGTAGTTTCCTCGCCTGTTGTAGAACGGCCTGCAACTGCGCAAATACAAGATACCTTGACTATCACTTTCTGGCGCAGGATGAAATCTTTTCTCAAACCTGAAGCTAAAATATTTGCCGAAATTTAGATTAGAAATCGTCTGGTTCTGGTAAATTGGAAACCAGAAGAGATACCGTAACAAAAATACTGGGTTAGCTGATGGACAGAATTACTTCATGGCCACTAGGCGCAAATTGAGTTTGGGATAATGCCTCCAAAATTTCTCTAACCTCTCTCGCTACTGCATCTGATATTTCAAACGGATTTCTTCTGAAACTATAATTCATTGCAGAACTGTTTGGGTTGAATAAAAAAACTGCCCCATCAATTCCATTCAGATGATCAACTCGGATAAATGGAATGAATTTCTCACCACCTAGTGTAAATCCAACTGCCCATTGGATCGTAGGTGTGAAATCTCTTGATAGGATCCGTCAAGTACAACCGCGTCTTTGGAGTCTCCATTTGATTTTTTTACTAAACAAGCCCAAACATGCGATCCTGTTCTGAAATGTGTGTTGTTATTACCGTTCGAAATTCGAAGCACTATAGGATTCATCTTTGATTTCCGCGTTGACCCGATCCAAAAAATTACTTGCTAGAATTCGCTCAATCAGCGCATCAGTGATGTCACGACAGTTTCCAATGTATGAAAGTCCATTCTCCCCAACTATTTCAGGAAAACTTACTATGCGATCATATGACCCGTTGTCAACGTAATATGAATGACCTTTTTCATCGAATAGTCTTGAGATTTTACTTCTCTTGATGCATTTTTACCTATATTGATCATATCGAGCGAGTCCTCGAAATGATTTTTGATTGACTGTCCAGCATTTTTACAAGATTCTTTTGCCTTTTTTACCACTGGAAGAAAATGTCTATACTCAGAGTACTCAAGGACCTTTGCAAGTTGCCTTGCAGACCAGTATTCTGAGTTATATTCGTTGATCTTTTTAATTTTTTCGAAAATTATCAAAGTACTCATCGTCAACTCTCTTCTATATTTAACTCCATCAGCTTGTTCCCACTTTTATACACCGCACTGTAAGAAATAACCCTGCCGTCTTTGTTAAACAAATAGGGCAATACAGCGTGAATTTCTGCAAGCATGTTTTCTTTTTGCAACATTTCTTCGGGAGTCAGCCAGACAAGTTCTCCATTTTCCGGCTCGGGAATAACTTCGCCACCCGCGTAATCTGCTTCCACAAAATGAAAGAAAAACTCCTGATCAAGATCTTGCAAATGTGCATTGCCTGTTGCGATAACCCGCAAGTTTTTGATATCTAAACCTGTTTCTTCTTTGATCTCTCTACGTGCGCATGCAAACAGCCCTTCGTTAAACTCTCTATGACCACCTGGAGCCATCCAGACATCGGACATAATTCTTTTGTTTGGACTGCGATGCAGCATGAGATATTTACCGTCTTTTTTGACAAAACATTCGAGCGTAACAGCGATATTTCTTTTGGGTGTTGGCATACCAAAATTATACAGTAACTATGTTACGATACAACGCATGCCCCTACAGCTACGAATGTATTTTGCCATCTCAGCAATACTTTTTGGCGTTTTTGTTTTTAATATCTAAGGATGCGAAAAAAGTAATTGGCAGATTGGATCTATACGGAGTGATTATCCTGATCGGGTATATTCTCATTGAAGTTTTGCGCGATCATAATTTAAAATCCAGAAAATTGTAGCACTAGAAATAATCCTAGAGTTTGGTATATGTGCTGTGAGGCACACAATGAATCAAACAGAAGCAAAATGGCAATTAATTGATTATATCTATTCTATAACCGAAAAACATCGTTCTCTTGCCACAGGTGAGACTCGAATAGATGAGGATGACAAATCCTTGGAATTAGCGGGGTTCAGAGCTGTTGCGTTTCTAGGCATGGTCGACAAAATTTCTATAGATCAAGTTTGTTTACTTTTAGGTACTGATCCTGACGTCATAAAATATCTCAGGCGCGCAAGCATTGCCGGAGAATTCTTCAAAGAGCATTTATACACAAAAGAGATTGATGCATTCTTCCTCTATTGCTTGAGTATTCTAACCACTCCTCAAATCGGAGAATGGTATGGCGCTACAAAAACAGCAGCGGGACAATGGATTCGTAAAAGCATAAATGTATTAAAAAATGAGCACGCTGGAAATTACTTTCCAAACCTACTTCTCGAAGTTCCAGATGTTCGATTTTTAAAACGGCCTGGAGTCTATAGCAGATTGCTGCATGCAAAAGTTGCACAGGAAGTTGCTGAGTCATTGATTGCAGGTAGAAAAATTGAAGATTATCAGAGCATACTTGCGCCAGAAATCTACACACTAGCAAAAAAAATTCTCAACGAATTTGATTTACGAGAGAAATGGAATGTTTATGATTACACAGAGCTTGAGAGATTGCTTTCTCAGCGTTGGACAAAGCAATTAGGTTTAAACACCCTCACAGTCAGAACAGCAGAGGCAGCTGAAAAAAAAGGATTGGTTATTTCAGTCAATAGGCTTTATAGAGATGTAAACAAAATGATCGACAAAAGCCTTGTCAGAGAAAGACTGAAGCGAAACAAAGTTCCGTACATCATTATTACTAGACAAAATGGCAGTAAAACCATAAATACAGCAGCGTCAGACTTACAAACTGTTATAACAATTTTTAACTCAAGAAACCTAGAAACCAAGTACTCTTTGCGTGCCGCCTATGTGTAAATTCTTGTAGCAAACAATTTACCAACTCCCTCCCCCGCCGCCACCTCCGCCTCCTCCCGAAGATCCGCCGCCGCCAGAGCCTGATGACGAAGATGAGGAAGGATTGTAAGAAAGACTACTACCTGCGTCCTGAGTAAAGCTATCCATCCAGTCGGTCGTGCTCCAACCAAGCGCCTGCGCACCCAGTAGATACTCGGGTGGTTGCAAGTTGAGCTCGCGCATATCACCAACCAGCTTTTTGATAACTCCGAGCGAGACTGCAAATGGCAAAATCTCTTCGATAAAAAGATTCTTCTCCTTTATTTCCTCACGCCACTTGCCATATTTGATACTTTTGCGCAAACCGCGTGCCTGCAACCAAAGATTGGTGCCTATTGCTGTTTTTTGTGGCAAATTGTATGCAAACAGAAAGCCAAATGGCAATTGGAGAACAAGCAAAACAATCGGCCAATAGATTCCTACAGTAAAAAGTGTGGTGACGACAGCAAATCCCACAGAAAATAGTGATAAAGCAAGCAGAACCATGCCCTTTGCTCGAACTGAATTCGGATTGTTAACATAACATTGCTTGGCAACCAATGAGGCATCGAGCTCAGCCTTTGCCGCAAGTATTGTTGTGTAAAAACTCCCTTTTAGACTTGAAGTTGTCTCTGTATCGTTTTTCGCAAATAATCCTTTGAACAGCAGTTTTTGTGCACCAGAAAGACCTTCATCTGAAGCAGCAAGTTGTTTAAATTCAAATTCTCGACGCTTGCCAAAAAACTGTTTGGTTTCAAGAGCAGTGATTTTGATATATTTCTTTCGCGCCAGTTCCAGGAGCTCTGCTAAAACATCTCGTATGTCTGCTTTCTCATCCAAAAGTGCACCAGCCTCACCAGGTGATAACTGCTTGAGTGGCTCGTACACAAATGGTTCGCGAGCAAATAATGCAATTGGCCGTCGCTGTTTTGGCTGATCAGGATCAAGCAAAAAAACATTGGGCGAGATAAATTGCCAATCCCGACCCGATCGAAACCACCAGATACTCATGAGTAAAATTGGCAATGGCGTCAGCAGCAGAGCCCAGTTGTAGCGAATCCAAAGTAAGATCAGACCTGTTTGAGAAGGGAATTGCAAACCACTTTCTTTGGGTAAACTAAGTAGCACGGTGAAGTTATCGCCATATGAGATAGTCTTTGGGTAGACAAAATTTGCCAGCGACGGCTCGGACTTTTGCTCACACAAACCATCATCTGATCCAAATCTGCCTGAAAAACATGCAACGCTCGTAATGCTAGCAAACGAAGAACTAACTGTTGCCGAACTGTGTAAAACTGGAATCTGCCAACCTTCACCTGTAATATCCCAATATAGTTCTGCATGGTCGGTAAATTGCCTAACACCGCGATCAACGAGGTAGTGAATGACATACTTCTTTGAACCAGTAAAAGTAACGTCTGTATCACCAATTTTGAGCGTAAGAAACACACCATCGCCCGACTTCGTAAAAGTAAGTTTTTCGCCAGCCGTATCCCTCACAGTGATATCGCGAATTGGCAAAACTTCTTTTTGGCCTTCCCGGCTGTAACTGATTGGAATATAGCGATAGATTCCGTGTTTTTGTAAAGTGGTTGCGTACTCAATGGTTTCGGTAATACTCAGTGAGGTATCTTGATTGATGACGATGTCCGAGTGAAATGAGGTAATTTCATCTTGCGAAACAGCATAAATCTGCTGAGGCAAACGTAAGATACAGTAAAACAAACTTACAATCAGAAAAAAACGGCGGATCACAATAAAATACTACCTTGTCATACGATAAATAGCTATGCCATTTCTATGCACCTGTGGCTCCGCAATTAGCTCTGCCTGAGTCGCCCCAAACTGAGTTGTCTCCCAGTGCGTTGAGATAAGTGGATCTGCATTGCCTTCTTCGCGGATGTAGTACAAAACATCAGCACCCTCGTACTCGTACTCTGAATGGGGCATGTAGCCATCGCGAGCGAGTAAAAAGCGATACTCGTACCCCAAACCAGTCATTTGATCGCTGCTGTCTTTGAAAATAGTGAAACTACCCGGCTGCGTGTTTTCTATATCTTGTTCGATAACAGCTGTTATCTGTGATAAGTTTTTTACCGTGCGAAATTTATCGTTATACGTTAGCCTTGAAAACGATAACAAGCTAATTATAGTAGCCAATAGTATTCCCAAAAATCTCGGTCGCAGCTGCGCAAGCAGCGAAGCAAATAGAAGCAACCATACAGTAGTTGGGATAAGCAAGTAGTACGCAAACAAATAACCTTTATACAAAAAGGCTAAAGCGAGACTGCCAAGTGAAAGAACAATAAGTGTTTGTACATACTTTGCAGCCAGCAGTTTCTTGTTTCGTAAACCTCCAGCAAATCCAAGCATAAAACTTAATATAGTCAGTGACAATACGGGAGTGAGGAGCTCACCGATCAAACTGGCTTTTTCGAGCATGCTCAAATGTGGTCGTGCATCACTCAGTGTCGAACCAGAAATTGTCGCCTGAGCATAACCTAACAGCGATCGGGTGGTAATGAAGTCGTGACGGATATCAAACAAAATTACTGGTGAAGCCATAAAAAATATACCAAGAGCAAACATGCTTAAGTGTAAGAATTTTCTCTTAAAATCTCCGGTCGCCTGCCAAAAAAATAGCGGCACCAACGGGATGAAAATAAGGAATGCGCTAAAATGAATATGGAGAAATAAACCAAAGACTATGCCGGTGAGAGCATCAAAAAGTAGTGAATTTTTCTTCAATCCAGCCATATACACTGCGAGAAATAACACGGTCACAAGTGGCATCATTGGTTGATTGGTTGCCGATTGACTTGCTGTGACAAGTGGGACACTAGTAGCTGCCAAGAGTGCGAAGAGTATCGCGGCGTGCGTAGAAATATATTTTTTCTGTATCCAAGCACCGAGTACGACAACCATCACACCCATCAGCACATATGATATCGAGATAGCAATTGGATTAAAACCAAACACCAAATAAATCGCAGCTATAAAATAGTAGAGTAAGGGTCCAAGATAAAATCCACCCACGCTCGCAGCTGGCCCCAAAAGTGTTAGATTGCCATCGAGTATTCTGAGCGCAAATAGTGAATCTCTACCGAAATCACTGTCGAATTGAAGATTTGTTGAAAAAGAGTGTGCGCGAATAGCAAAAAGTATCAAAGCAACAAAAAAAATTCCGGCAATCTGCAACCACTTAGAAAGTTTCATAAAATTACCATCGAACCAGCATAACCCCTATCTGAAACAAATTCCAAACGAACAAAATTGCTGTGCCAAATAACCACAGGCGCTGTTTGGCTACGGTTAACAAATGTGCCAATCCAACACCTAGAAATGGCAATGTCCCCACAAACATACGAGAGCCATACGGACCGCCAATAATTTCTGGACCCCAACTTGCTATGACATATAACTGGCAAAGAAAAACGAGCAAACAAACGATTGCTACATCTTTTTTTACTCTTGCAAAAGAGAAAAGTCCAAAAAAACTAATTGCAGCAAATGGGGCGTATCGGAAAAAACCATTGCCAGAAGAAAATAATACGCGGATAAAATCTGGATGCAACCAACTCAAGGCTTGTCCAGTGAGAATGTATGGACTCTGCCAGCTATGAAACAGTGTCCAGTTTGTTGCAAGCTGTATTGAACCAAGACCGATTGCAACCAAAGATGTAAGAGAAATCTGCTGCAGCAGTAACACACGTGGCTTGACTCGAAAAAGTAAACTGCCGAGCAACACAACACCTGTCAACACATCTTGATTGCGAATCAGTGCCAGCATACCCAAGCTGGCCCCCAAACCAATCGCTTGTTTCCAAGTACTGGCTCTCTTTTGCCAAATGTGCACCCAAATAAAAAATGACAAACTAGCAAGTAAAAATGAAACGGAGTGAGAGTTGAGCGGATCAAGCGAGAGATAGTACAAAAGCTGCGTCGCGAGTAAAAAACTTATGACGGTACGAATAACAGTTTTCTGCGGAAATAAGGCTCTTAGCCCTTTTGCAAAAAAATGCACACCAAGTGTACCAAATCCAACAGCACTGAGTCCGACAATAATCTGAGTGATTAATGAATAGCCGTTACTGAGAACTGGAGCGCCAAGCCAAGCCAAAGTACCTGCAACAATTTGACCAAATATAAAAGCTGGGATCCAAAGCAAACTTGTGCCAGGAGAAAAATTATTCTCAACTAGATTTGTTTCAGAATTAATTACTGGCGGGTTCGGATACGGTAAACTCGGCTCAACACTTTCGTTGGAGAAATCTATATTCCGATCCATGACTAACGAACGTGTATACGAATAATAATAGATAGAATCACCCCAAACAGTACTGCCAACGCGCGCTACTCCCAAGAGATACCCGGCTGCAGCAGTTGCAAATAAACATAAGATCCAATATCTGGTAATAAAATTTTTCATCTTGTAATCAGTAGTATGATGTTCTCAGTAGTATGAAAATAACGCAAGCCCTTATCCTCGGATTTTTATTTGCTGCCAGTTTTGCCCTTGGTGTCTTTGTCGGACCAGAGCTCACCAGCCAAATAAGCAACTTTAACTCGCCGTTAGTTCCCGAAAAAGAAAAACCTGTTGAACACCCCTATCTTGCCTACAGCATTCCTGCCCTACAAGGAAAAACATACGAGCCTGTTTCTATTCAAATTCTCGAACCAATTGCCACTGAAAGTGCTTTCACCAGCTCACTGTTTAGCGCTCAGTTTGGTGAGCGCAGCATGATCGGCCAAATTAATTTGCCGACAGTAGTTACCACCAAAACGCCAATCATACTGATGATCCGCGGCTATGTTCCCGCCGAATCGTATCAAACAGGCGTGGGCACAAAAAATGCGGCTGCCGTCTTTGCAAAAAATGGTTATATCACCATCGCTCCAGATTTCTTTGGCATGGCGGGGAGTGACGATGAGTTGGCAGACGTTTGGGCGGCACGGTTTGAAAAACCAGTTTTAATGGCACAGCTGTTACAAAGTTTGCCCAGCTTTGACCAAGGGCAGCACAAAGTCGGTATCTGGGCACATAGCAACGGTGGGCAAATTGCACTTACAACACTCGAAATCTCACAGCAACCCATTCCAACCACACTCTGGGCGCCGGTGACAGCACCCTTTCCCTATTCCGTGCTCTACTACAGTGACGAGGAAGCAGATGAGGGTCGAGCCGTTCGACTCTGGATCAACCAACTCGAATCTGAGTATGTCCTGCGACAATTTTCGCTCAGACAATATGTCACCGCACTGACCGGACCACTACAAATCCACCATGGTCAATTAGACGAAGCAGCGCCAAAAATCTGGAGCGATGAGTTTGCCGAATTACTGACTGCCAATAATGTGCAACATACTTACTACGAATACCCAGCAGCAGACCATAATTTACAGCCAAATTGGAACCTGGCAGTTCAACGAGATTTAGAATTTTTCGCAGAAAATTTAGATTAATTTTAGATTAATCGAGTAGCTTTTTTTGCTGAGAACCTTCGCTCAGCGAGCCTTGTGTTGCGATCTTTACCTGTTCAATTTTGCGTTCTAACTGACGATGTCGTGTTCCCATCAACGCCTCATAATCATTATGCAAAGTGCTGAGCGAGCGTCCATACTTCGAAAGGTGCTCGCTAAATTTGCTCCACTCTGAGACAAATCCGTCAATGTGTTTAATTACTTCTTTTAGTTTGCCCCCAATCATAAAATTGCGGTAACTCTCTCTGACAGTGCGCGCCACGATAATAAATGAAAATGGCGAGACAACAATTACCCGCTGTTGCAATGCTTCGTCCAACACCTCTGGAAACTTTTGATTCAGAAAGGAGAAAACCATCTCATTTGGTACAAAAAGAATCGCATAATCGAGCGTGTTTGCGTCGGGTTGAATGTACTCCGCAACTTTGGCGATCTTGGCTCGGATGTTTATGCGTAGTTGTTTTACCAACTGTACTTTTTCTGCCGTGTTGCTGCTAGAAGCCAGCTTTTGAATATCGGCGTAAGGGAATTTAACATCGACCGGCACAACTCTATTATCAGGCAGCAGCAGCGTGATATCTGGCCGCGCCGTGCCACCAAGTTGTTTCGTTTGACGCGCAAAGTGGACACCTTCGATAAGCCCATTTACCCGCAACAAATCTTCGATAATGCGCTCGCCCCACTCACCACGGGCTTGATTGTTTGAGAGAACTTTTGCCAATTGCTCCGTTGACTGTGCGAGTTCGCCAGTCAATTTCCGATTCTCGGTTAAACTAGTAACAATTTCTGCAAACTTATGCGAGCGATCTTTTTCAAGACTCCGCAACTCATCTTGTCGCACTGACAAATCTTTTTGCAAGCGAGTGACGAGTCCCTCGAGCATTTGCTGCTTGTTGGCCAAATCAATCTTGATAGCATCTCTGTCTCCAGCCAGCAGCCGTTTACTCTGTTCGGCAATTTTTTCTGCACTCCGACCAAACACTTCATCAACCATTTTGCTCATATCACCATCGGACCGCTTGGAAAGCAATTGACGCATGAAAAAATACAAAACAGCAAAGCCTGCCACAATCACCACTAGAACTAAAATTTCGAAATCCATATGTGTGAGCTAGTATACTAAACACAATGCAAAAAGCTCGCTCAAGATTAGCAGATCAGCCAGAACCGGAACGGGTTGCCGGACCTGTATGGTGGAAAAAATACATTCGCACCGCACCCTTTGGTCTACTCGGTGTCATCTCGATCGCAGCGCTGTTGTACATTCTCACCAAAATTCCTCCAGCACAAATCGCAGACATGCCACTGCCGAACACTTATGGGCCATTCTTACTCGCCTCTTTCTTCACTAGCTTTTGTGTACTCGGCTATTTGCTGCAAAGTGCGAGAAAAGGACTCTTCATTGCACTCATACTTACTCTGCTACTTTTTCTTCACTTACAACACGTATTTATAGGAAAATATGATCTAGTGTGATAGACTACCGCCTGGTATGCCAAGAAAAAAAAGTACTCAGATTACACAAAAACCAAATAAATTTGAACAGCAACTCGCTGTGACACTTGCTAACATTCGTGACGAAGAAAAAATGATGGCATTTTTACATAGTTTTCTGTCAAACAATGAGCTCTCACAACTCGGCACACGCTTGGCAATTCACACACAATTGGAAGCCGGCAAATCCTACGAACAAATTCAAAAAATACTCGGCGTCTCAAGTGCAACTATCTCAACTGCTTCTCAGCAGCAAAAATCCCCAGCCATGCAGATGGCGCTGCAACTACTCAACCTCGACACTTGGGCTCGAGAAACGGCAGAAAAAATCCGCCGCTACGTTCCATTTCTCTAGTATTCTCGTATACTAGTACTAGCAAGAGAAAACACCATGCGTGATCCATACTATATTACTACCGCTATACCCTATATAAACGCCCGTCCACACGTGGGTCATGTCTTAGAATGGTTTCAGGCGGACGCACTCGCACGCTATCACCAGCTACTTGGCAAAGATGTTGCATTTACTTCTGGAACTGATGAAAATAGTCTTAAAAATGTCCAAGCAGCAGAGAAAGCTGGCGTGGAAACACAAATTTGGCTCGACGAGTATGCCAAAATATTTGAGGATGCGTTTGCTTTTTTTGGTATTAGACTAACCCATTTTCGTCGAGGTAGTGATCAAAAGCTTCACTGGCCAGGCGTGCAGAAACTTTGGACACGTTGTCTTGAAAATGGTGACATCTATAAAAAAACGTACACTGGCCTCTACTGCGTCGGCTGTGAAAGTTTTTACACCAGTGAAGACCTGACTAAAGAAGGTTTTTGCCCTGAGCATCTGAAAGCTCCAGAGTCTGTTACCGAAGAAAATTACTTCTTTCGACTTTCAAAATACCAAGATCAAATTCTTGCGTTACTCAATTCAGACGAACATCAAATAGTTTCTGGGCAGTATAAAAACGAAATGCTTCGCTTCATTGAGCGTGGCCTCGAAGACTTTAGCGTTTCTCGTTCGAGTGAACGCGCGCGTGGCATTGGTGTACCAGTTCCCAACGATGACTCACAAGTGATGTACGTTTGGTTTGATGCACTTGCCATCTATATTACTGCGCTTGGTTGGGGCGGTGATGAAACAGATTTTGAAAAATACTGGCCTTCTGCTGTCCAAGTCATCGGCAAAGGCATTAATCGCTTTCACTCTATTTATTGGATCGCAATGTTATTGTCAGCAAAATTACCACTTCCCAAGACAACTTTTGTTCATGGATATCTTACTGCAGACGGACAAAAAATGAGTAAATCGCTCGGTAATGTGATCGAGCCATTTCAGTTGGTCGAAGAACACGGGCTTGAGCCAGTCCGTTACTATCTCTTGCGCCACGTTCCCACGCATGCGGATGGAGACTTTTCTATGACAAAGTTTGCAGAGGTGTATACCGCAGATCTTGCGAATGGTATTGGAAATCTCTGTTCTAGAATCGCCAAGCTGTGCGAAAAGAATGGAATCGCAGGCGGTACTGTGCTTGAACAATTCTCGGTTGAATTTGATCAAGCTTTTTCCAATTTTGAAATTTCTACCGCAGCGGAGTGGATCAGCGAACAAATTCGCAAGCTCGATGGTTTCCTGAGTGAGCAAACTCCTTGGACCAAACCTCCAGCAGAACAAAGAGAAATTTTAGTCGTTGCGGTCGAAAAGCTCTTGAGCATCGGATATCACCTGCAGCCAATAATGCCAAAAACAGCCGAACGTATTTTGCAGCATTTTTCACAACCAAAAATTATAGCCATCACTCCGCTATTTCCTCGAAAGTAATTTTCATGATCGTCGATACGCACTGCCACTACAATCTTGAACCGCTCTTTGATTCCTGGGAGGAGCACTGGCAAAAAGCACAGGCAATAGGCGTTATCGCAAGCGTTGTTGTAGGGACCGATGTCGATTCGAGCTCTCGAGCGATTGAGCTTGCGAAACAAAATCCACACTTTGTCGCAACGGTAGGCTTTCATCCAAACTTTTTTAGAACCCAAGAGCAGCTTACAGAACTCAGCAAACTTGACGCGTTAATTCTAAATGAGTCAGTAGTTGCCGTTGGAGAAATTGGCCTCGACTATTTTCGTTTGTCTGACTCTGCGACTGATGTAGAAATTAAGGAATTACAAAAACAAGCCTTTCGAGAACAACTAGAGATTGCCGCAAAACACTCGCTGCCAGTTTGCATCCATGTCCGCGACAAACAGGAGCAGGCATACTTTGACGTACTCGAAATTCTCTCGTCTGTCGAGCGCGGTAATGTTCCATTTATTTTACACTGCATTTCCGGTCCTATCGCATATGTGCAAAAAGCACTAGAGCTCGGCGCGTATATAGGTGTGGCAGGCAACAGCACCTATCCAAAAAGTGAGGCTATCAAAAACGCAATCGCATTGGCTCCTATCGATAGAATTTTACTCGAGACTGATGCACCATTTTTACCGCCACAAACCCATCGCGGCCAAGTTTGCGAACCATACATGATTGCCGAAACTGCGACTCACTTGTTCTCCGAAAAAAGCATTACTGCTGACCAGATACTGAGTAACACACAGGCAGCTTTTTTAGATAAACTACCACTATGAGTTTTGCAGAGCGAATCGCCCGTTACGTCACGAGACACCCTGTCAAAACCCAGCGGGGGCTTGAAATTTTGCCGGGATTTGTTTCCTGGTCACTCATTCTTTTTCCCATCTGGGGTTCGTTCATCATCCCTGAGGTAGTTGCGTACTACGTCATAACGTTTAGTGTCTATTGGCTGTACCGCTCTATTAATATGGCTATTTTTTCTGTCTTAGCACATTTTAAAATCAAGGCTGCTAGTAAATTTGATTGGTTGACAGACCTAAAGCACCAATTTCCCAAAGATTGGCAGAGCATACATCACTGTGTCATTATTCCAACGTATCAAGAACCACTAGAGACCCTTGTTCGTACGCTAACTGCCTTACAAAATCAAACTTTTCCCAGGGAAAATCTGCACATCGTTCTTTCGTTTGAACAACGAGAAGGGGTCGCCGCAGAGGAAAAGGCGAAGAAACTGCTCGCTCAGTTTGGTCATACATTTGGCACGCTACTCACCGTCTACCACCCCGATATTCTCGGAGAAATAAAAGGCAAATCTTCCAACACTGCTTGGGGTGCTCGGCAGGCAAAGGAGCACATTATTGACAAAAAACACATAGCGCTCGACAAAACGACTATTACCAGCGAAGACGCCGATGCAGTATTTCACAAATCGTATTTTACTGCCCTCACCCACGACTTTTTGACTCGGACCGACCGTTTCGATTGTATTTGGCAAGGCTCGATTGTGTTTTACAACAATATTTGGAGTGTGCCTGCTCCTATACGCGTACTCGCTTCACTTTTTTCGGTTATTCAAATGCACGTGCTCATGCGCTCAGACCGATTAATTAATTTTTCTACCTACTCCACTTCATTCAAGCATATTGTCGATATTGGGTACTGGGACACCGATGTTATTCCAGAAGACTACCGCTTGTTTTTTAAATCTTACTTTGCCAAAAAAGGTGCGTTTGAGGTTCACCCTATTTTCTTGCCTATTTACTCCGATGCCGCTGAATCGAGTACTACTTGGAAAACCTACAAAAATCAGTACGAACAACTGAAGCGCTGGGCTTGGGGCGTGAGCGATGACGCGTACATAATCAAACAATATCTCACCACACCGAATGTGCCCTTTTGGGATAAATCAATCCGCGTGCTCAAGACAATTGAGGATCATTTTCTCTGGCCAGTCAACTGGTTTGCCATCACTGTTTCTGCTTTTTTTCCGCCACTCTTGAACGAACAATTTAATCGCACAGTCATTGGCAAAACACTGCCGCAAGTTACCTCTGCATTACTGACGGCCTCGCTCGCATCCATGCTCGCTGTCTTTGTGATTGACGCCATAAATCGTCCACCTCGGCCAAACAAACGAGTGCTACTTTCATATATTGCCCAACCACTTGAGTTTCTGATGCTGCCAATCATCGGCTTCTTTTTCTCGGCTTTGCCAGGCATCGACGCCCATACAAGATTGATGTTCGGAAAATATTTAGAGTACAAGGTGACAGAAAAAGTTTAAGCGCATATACTTACATTACGCATGAATTTTCTCACTCTCCTCCGCAAACGTTTGCTTGAACCAAAGGGCATTCTTTTTACTTTATTGTTACTTCTCACGCTCCTGCGTGTGCCAAATTTTGCCGAGCCATACTGGTATGGAGATGAAGGTATTTATCTCACTATCGGTAACGCACTGCGTGAAGGTGGCAAGCTCTACACAACTATTGTCGATCATAAAACACCACTCATTTACTATCTTGCGATGGTGCAAAATCAACTCCAGTTCCGTATCTTGATGTATGGCATGATGATGCTCTCGACAGCTGCCTTTTTTGCTGTCTGTCGCACACTCTTTGGTCGCTTGAAACCAGCCGCAATTGCAACACTTCTATTTGTAATCTTTACCTCGCTGCCTTGGTTTGAAGGACACATTCCAAATGGTGAATTGTTTGTTATCTGTTTTGTTTTGTACGGCGCTTGGATACTACTCCACACTTCTCTCGTAAAAACATATTTCTCGTCTGATGAGGTCAGAAGACAACGAATGCCATCTCCCAAGGAACAGGCACTGCTACTGCTGGCTGGCGTCAGTTTTGGTCTGGCACTGCTGACAAAAGTTCCCGCTCTTTTCGATATTGTCGCGTTTGGTCTCATCTTTGTCTTTCTTGCCTGGAGAACAAGACTTAAACACTTGGCGCCGCAGTTGTTAAGTGCGGGTATTTTTGCGATTGGCTGCTTGCTCCCACTTGTCATTTCTGTCGTGTATTTTTATGCTGTTGGATCTGGCCAAGACTATCTCAACTTTGGCCTGTTGTACAACTTTAAGTACGCGGGATCCTGGCAGCTCTCATTCACCAGTCCAGTAGTATTATTCTTCTTTACACTCCAGGGTAAGGCGCTCGTACTTGGCGGTATGTTACTGCTCTTGCTTGGTCTTAATCGAAAACTGTCGCCAGTAACGCAATTTTCGCTCGCTTGGTTTTGGCTTGCATTGTTTGCCAGCTTACTTTCTAACCGACCATACCCGCACTATTTTCTACAAGTTATTCCACCCGCAGCCATACTAGTCGCACTCTTTTTTACTCGAGAGCGAGGACTAGCTCTAATTAGTGGTAGTTTGACAGTTTTACTAGCTGTACTTGTCTTACTCCACGTAGGTTTATATAGTACTGGCGCATACTACAAAAATTGGCTGAAATATCTCACCAAACAATATACCCGACAAGAGTATTTTCAAACGTTTGACTCACTCATGAACGATAACTACGCAGCAGCGAAACTTATCACAACGACGAGTAGCAAACCAAGTCTTTTCATTTGGGGAACAGATCCAATGCTATATGCGCTCACCAAAGCAGTGCCACCAACGCGCTTTACCGTCTCATTTCATATTGCGGATCTCAACGTCTACGAACAGACAATGAAAGATGTCAATGCTGCTCGGCCCGAATATATTGTGGTCATGAATGACGAGACTCGAGAGCTACCAGGTCTAAATCAGCTGCTCTTTGACGAGTACACAATAAATACACAGTACGATAAATTCGCGCTTTGGAAACGTCTACCAAACGCGGCCGGCCTGCTATACTAGGCTATGGCAGATTCTCAGTTGTCTATTGCGGATGTTTTTAAGCAATTTCGCGCACCGTTCATTGGTAATATTTTGATCATTTTGCTCCAAGTTAGCATTGCTGTAGTCGCGATCAATATACTTCAGCCTGTCGTGCCTCTGTTTAATAATCAACTACTCGCAACTAACACCCTGATGCCAAAAATTTGGCTCGCACTCCTACCAGCTCTATCGCTCATCTTTAGTCTCTTCAGCCTGCTGTTGATGTTATTCTCCCGCTCACTTGGCTCCACAATTCTCAATATTTTTGCTTGGAGCAGCACAACGATCAACGGCATTCTATTACTCTCACTAGTACGAATAGTTCTTTTGGTAAAATAACTATGCTTTTTTTTCTCAGTTTTTTGCTGGCATTCTTAATCACACCAATGGTGATTAAATTGTATAAAAAACATGGCTGGCTTGATGATCCAAAAAAACAAGTACATGCCAAAAAAACACATAAGATAGCGGTGCCGCGCGGTGGTGGGATTGTCGTGTTCTTTGCTATTCTCGTGTGTAGTCTTTTATTTTTACAATTTGATCAATACTTGCTTGCTATCTTGGCTGGTGCTGGCATTTTGGCGATAGTTGGTTTTCTTGATGATATCTACGATTTGCACCCCTTCCCCCGCCTACTTGCAAACGGTTTTGCCGCACTACTCGTTGTGGGATCTGGAATTGGTATCGCGTACGTCAGCAACCCGTTTGGTCCTGGCGTGATACATCTTGATCAGCCACAAATATCCTTTGCTTTTTTTGGTGAGATACGGAATATCTGGCTGCTTGCCGATCTGTTTGCAGTGCTGTTTATTATCTGGAACATAAACATTGTGAATTGGTCAAAAGGAGTTGATGGACAATTGCCAGGTTTTGCGGCCGCGGCGCTTGTATTTATTGGTTTGCTTTCAAGCAAGTTTGTTGGCGACCCCACCTCATTTAACACCGCACAACTCGCATTTATTGTGGCAGGCGCTTTCACCGGTCTCTTACTCTGGAACTGGTACCCGCAACGGATTATGCCGGGCTATGGGGCAGGATCACTAGCCGGTTTTTTCTTGGGTGTACTTGCTATTCTATCTGGCGCAAAACTAGCAACGACTCTGATGGTTCTCGCTATCCCAACTGCCGACGCAATTTTTACCATAGGCAGAAGGTTGTATGCAGGAAAATCACCATTCTGGGGTGACCGCGGTCACTTACATCATAAATTATTTGACACATTTGGATGGAGCAGACAAAAAATTGCAATCTTTTATAGTTTCTCGAGTATCGCGCTTGGTACGCTCTCTCTCTATTTGAACACTATCGGAAAATTGCTTACAATTGCGATAACCATGAGCCTCGTGTTTGGTGTATTATTCTGGGTAAAGATCAAAAAAAGTACTCAAAAAAAATGATGAAGAAATCCCCACTAATTCTGCTTTTTTTACTCATAAAATCTGCTCGTCCAAGACAATGGGTCAAAAATTTCTCGCTCTTTGCCGCACTCGTGTTTTCTGGCTTTTTGTTTTATGACCCAATTGACGCTCCTTCATATTTTTGGACGGTAACGCTTGCTGCTATCACTTTCACACTGGTTACCTCTGCAATTTACATTGCCAACGATATTATTGACAAGGATGCCGATGCACAACATCCGTTTAAGAATAAACGACCAATTGCTTCTGGAGCACTTCCAGTTTCTTTGGCCAAAATAGCAGTCGTCGCACTGCTTGCCATTGCGGGATTTTTTACCCTCTACTTCTCACTCTTCTTTAAGCTGCTTATTTTGCTCTACGTTGTGTTGCAAATTGCCTACTCGAAAAAACTCAAACATATCCCCATTCTGGATGTTGCATCAATCGCACTTGGGTTTTTGATTCGTATTTATGCTGGATCCGTAGTTGTTGATTTGCACATGAGTGTTTGGTTCTTACTCACGGTGATATCCGCATCACTCTTTCTTGCGGTTGGGAAACGGCAGAGCGAGCGAACACTGCTGCTAGGAAATCCCGATGTCTCTGTAGGCTCCACTCGCAAAATTCTCAAACGATACAGCGAGCGTTTGCTTGACCAATATACTGCCATGTTTGCTACCGCTACCTGGCTGACGTATGCAATTTTCACCTTCCAGAATGAAGTCGTTGTCCCGCAATCTGAATTTGCAACGCTCTTTCAACTTTTGCCAAAAACCCTGCATACCCAAAAGTGGCTGATGATCTCAGTGCCGTTTGTGATTTTTGGAGTCATGAGATATTTGCAGTTAGTCTATGAGAAAAATCAGGGAGAATCACCAGAGCGCGTATTATTTAATGATAAGCCGTTATTGATTACACTCTTTCTCTTTGGCGTCAGCGTCATCTTTATCCTCTACCTACTCGCATAACTTATGCAGCGATTTGTAGAACGTTACTACAGCCCACTACTTGTATTGCTCATTGCTATTGCTTTTTTTTCGCGCCTCTACCGCGTACATATTCCAGAGAAATATATGTTTGATGAGGTATATCACGCCTCTACAGCAAAGTTGATTGCCCACAATGATCCACGAGCTTACGAGTGGAACGCCAAGTCTGATGAGAAGGATACCGCCATAGATTGGCTACATCCCCCTGGAGCTAAATTACTACAGGCAGGTAGTATGTTTTTGCTTGGAGAAACAAGCTTCGCATGGCGACTGAGCTCGGTGGTATTTGGCACACTTGTCATACTAACGACTGTGTGGCTTGCGCAAGCGTTGTTTGAGGACAAACGCCTCTCACTGCTGGCTGGCGTGTTTGCTGCAAGCGATGGTTTGTTACTCGTACAGTCGCGTATTGCGATGAATGATATTCATGTAACTTTTTTTATTTTGCAGACGCTCTTGTGGTATTGGTTATATCGCAAGAAAAAACTTCGTAAATACTTTGTGGCAGCTGCAGTCATGGCTGGCTGCGCAATTGCGAGTAAATGGTCTGGAGTGTTCGCAATTGGTGTGGTTGGTTTGTTTGAAGTTGCTAGCGTGCAAATTACACAACATCGAATCAAAAACCTACGGCGAATTTTGCCCAACCTTGGTTTGTTGCTTTTGATTCCAGCAGCTCTATACCTAGCGAGCTACGGTCAAATGTGGCTGCAAGGTAAGCCATTGAGTCATTTTGTCGAACTACACAAACAAATCTGGGCCTATCAAACTACGCTAACTGCAACTCATCCCTATCAATCGACCGCTCTGCAATGGTTTTTTAACATACGGCCAGTTTGGGTTGCAGTTGAATATGGAGTTGGCACGAGAGCAGACATATACGCTTTTGGTAATCCAGCACTGTTTGTTTGGGGAGCTATCGCGGTTATTTTGACAGCTGGAGTACTTGTATGGAAATTTAAAAAATCATCGCCCGCACTTCTGTTTCTGTTTGTTAGCTATCTTGTTGTTTGGGCACCCTGGGCATTCTCACCCAGAGTAATGTTTTTTTACCACTACGCACCAGCTGTTCCACTCCTCAGTATTATCCTGGCCTATTGGGTGATGAAGCTAAAAAAGAAACGTGTTGTTATCAGCTGTATCAGCGGGAGCATCATACTTGCTGCTGTAGTTTGGTACCCGCACTGGACATTATTGCCTGTCTCAAATGCATTTGCAGACCAAGTGTACTTTCACTTTACAACGTGGAAGTAGTTACAACTCCAAAAATTGCAAATTACGAATTTCTGCCATAACAGTTTTGATTAATTCTGAAAGATCTGCGACAGCAGAATCAGTCAGCTCAAAAGAGCGGGTAACAATTTTGCCACTCTCACGATGAGGTTCGACAAACTCAAACACACCTTCTGTAACGACAGGTCGAAAGGAAGGATCTAGATCGGCTAGTAATTTGTAAAATAATAACTGTCTTTTGTACGGTCCGCGAATACTTTCGGGTAACGCCTGTTCTCGCTCAGAAAGTCCAGCTGCCTGTGTTGTACCCTCAATATCTCCGATGCTCCGCTGTCTACCAGTTTTATAGTCAATAACACGAACAAGTTTTTCTTTCTTATCAATCCAATCCACTCGATCAATACGCCCACTTAGTGCAATATCATCGAGCATGGTGGTAGAAAAGCCTGAGCCAAAAAATCGCTCAATAAAAACTGGCTCAGCCACAAATCTTTCAGGCTCCTGGTAGTAAGCTGCTAGGAGCCTCTCTCCAGAAGCAACTCTACGCTCCAACTCATCTGTAATCAACAATTCTCTTTGCAGCGCTTCGACGAATACTTGTTGTGCTGCCGCAAGACTCGGCTGCGTTCCACTGTCAGATATTTCTCGAAAGACAAACTCCAGTGCTTTGTGTACTGCAGAGCCAAACGCCATCGGAGCAGGCTTTGCTTGTGGCAAACGTAGCAGTACGTCTTGAATAAAGTCCTTTGGATCGTGCAAGTACTTATTGAGCGACGTAACAGAGAGTCGAAAATCTGTGAGCAGTGAAGAAAGATACTCTTTCTCTGTCGGAGAATAAGTGCTCGATAATTTTGGCAAAACAGAAGACTCAAGAAACTTTTCCTTCTCAGCTTCATCAAGCTCGACTTTCACTTCTGTTTCGGAAAGTGCATTCATCTCTGCCAAAAACTGTGTTGGTATGGCGGCTTTTTCTTTACCAGACTGCAAAATAGTTTTCGAGTATGTTGCTGTAAACTGTTTTTTTGCTCTAGTGAGTGCTACATAAAACAACCTACGATCTTCTGCTAATCGCTCTGTGCTATCACCCACGCTGGTGAACCGGAGTACTGAGTCAGGCAGTGTCAATAATTGTGGTTTGCGCGCATTGCCCCAAACCCCGTCTAGGCTGTGTACTAAAAATACATACTCCCATTCACGACCCTTGGCCTTATGCCCAGTTGTAACTTCAATTGCTTGTGTTTCTGTTTGCAAGTACGCTGCCTCAAGACGAATAGTGCGCTCTTGCATGATTGATACCGCACGTACAAACTCTCGCAGGCCAAATGTATGGTCGCTATAACTGAGTTGTTTTGCAGTCTCACTCAGCGCTTGAATTTCTGCCAAATAGGTATATTTCTCTGGTTGTTTGAGCAGCCAATCGAGATATCCTGTATCAGTGAGAAGAGTAGTGAACCAATCGGGAAATGAGAGTTGGCGCTCTGTCACGCCGAGCTCTTTCAACTTAGAAAGTGCTGCAAGAATAGGTTCTGACACCGAATTTTCTGACTTAGAAAGCAGCTCAAAAAGAGTGATGCCTTCTTTGCCAGCTTGGCGAGCGAGCGTCCAAAGCTCCACACGCGATAAGTCAAGCCACGGAGCACTCAATACAGTAAAGAGCTCGTGTCCATCACCTCCCGATCGTAACTCTAAAATAGTTTGCAAAAAAGCCAAAACACCAAGAATATGTGTTTTTTCTAACACGCTCGTACCACCAGAAACACTACACATAATACCTTGTGCCAGCAACACTTCGGCCACCGCATGAACTTCGCTATTTTTGCGACACAAAACGACTATTTCTTCCGGTAGAACTCCTTGTGAAAGCAACTCTCGTAATCGCTTTGCTAGGAAAATGTGCTCCAACTGCTGGGTATCTGCAACGACCGTCTGCGCTCCGTCTTTTTCTTTTGAAACTGCTAGCAATTGCGTACTCAGACCTTCGCGTAAATGCGCTGGCAATGACTCCGGCAAACTCGTATGCGTTGTCAACGAAAATGCAGCGTCGTACAAAAATTGTGGACAACGATATCCTGTCTTGAGCGTGACCAACGTAGCAGCGGGGTACAGTTCCAGAAACCTGTAGGTATTTTCGAGTGACGCACCTTGAAAACGATAGATAGCTTGGTGCGGATCACCCACTACAAACACATTTGCATCTGCTCCCCAAAACGCCGCCAATTGCTCCACAAGCGAGTTTTGGGCCGTATTCGTATCCTGATATTCATCGACCATAACGTACAAAAATCGCTCCTGACAAATCGTCAAAAAGTCAGGAAATTCTGCAAATGCACGTAGCACAAATAGAATCATGTCTTCAAAATCAAAACGAAGTTTTTCTCGCAAGGCCAATTCATAAGCAGTGAAAACTTTGAGCAACTCCTGATTCTTCTCTTTGTTGCGTGCGAATTTGATCTTACCCGCCTTTGTTGTTGGCTCGGCATCTGGCGCAAATGATCGATCGATAATTTCTGCAAATGCAGCTGGTTCAATACCTTCTCGCTTGAGATCGCTAATTGCCTTCATTGCAGACGGCACATACAACATTGACTGATTAAGCGGTTTGAGAATATCGAGTGGCAACGTCTCAAACAATGAGTGCAAAATTTCTGAACGCTCAAGTTCAGTCAGCGGCTCACTTTCTTTTGCAATCGGGAAATACTCGGGATACTCTTTGATGAGTGCTGTGCAGAAGGCATGAAAGGTCGTAATGGGCACACCATATCCAGCTGCGCCAATCAGTGAAATTAATCTAGTACGCATCTCGGTGGCTGCTGCGTCAGTAAATGTCAGCGCCAAAATACTCGACGGAGGTGTATCCGTTTGTTCCAAGATCCGCGCAATTCTAAGCGAAAGCACCTGCGTCTTGCCCGTACCTGGACCAGCCAGAACCATAACTGGGCCGTCAATCGTATCGACTGCAAGTTTTTGGTCTTCGTTTAGTTGCTGGTAGGCGGTGGAAAAGGATTGCGGTGCGGACACGTTTGTATGATATCAGACTGTAAAACCCATCGTTTTCATCAGAGAAATAAGAGCAGCTTTCTCACCTTGCTGTGATACAAAATTTTCGACTGTTTCTCTCATTGATTGTGCGCGAACCATACTCGCACGAATATTGTTCTCAAACTGACAAAAATGTAGACGCATTTTATCTATTTCAGACTGACTAAGTTCGTTTTTCTCATTAAGTCGGTACATAAGTTTTTCAAATCGTAACGCTTGCCAAGCTACAAAACCTGGTTGGCCATCTAACCAATTCAACAACATATTTTTTACTTTAATACACTCAATTTCACTAATTGTTTCCAATCGCTTGGGATCCCGAAGATTCTCATGTAATTCTCGACACTCCGCATCTCCTTCATTAAAAAAATCGCTTGCACTCTCCATCCCAGAAGTTGCTAGATCAGCTACTGCCATAATCAATGCGGGGCGAGGTATTTTATTTTCAGCTTCCAAAGCTTCATCAAAATGCGGTTGGGTAATGTACAACTCATCTCTGGTGCCACCTTCCCTCATTTCTCCGATAGCTGCAATGAGTTTGGGATTATTTTCAAGTGCCTGTGCATAATATGGATAATCTGCAAACTTTGCCAACTTAAATTCTGGAAAAGTGAACTCAATCGCCAAAGTCACTACTCGTATGTCATCTTCTGTAAAGATTTCTACTTGTTTGTTGGCGTCACGCATGTGTTGTGCGACTGCCCGAGCACTTTGAGCCTCACTTCCTTCACTACCACTTGGCAAATCACTTGCTCGTGCCCCGCGGAAACGAGAAATTTGTTCTAATAATTCGCCTGAACTGGCATGCTGATACGACAACACTTTGTCGTGCCAAGCGATTGCAATCAAAGTCAAATATTGATCCTTGGACGAAACATCAATCGCTATAAGGATTTTCTCCATATGATGCACCACAGTGTCGAGATGCAATGATTCATGATACTGTTTCGGATCTATTCCTCCCTCATCATGCTCCTCGCCGTGAATTTTAAATCCCGCCGCAATGATTCCTTCCGCTGTTGTCATAAACAGATTGGAAACTGCTTTATTCTCAGGTGCTAATAATTCAGTGATTGGTTCAGGCGTAGTAGGTATCCTTTATCAAAAGTATTGATTAGTCAATTATTATCATAGCGGGAATTATCGCCCTGATTTTATCTCTTGTTGCAAACGATCAATCTGCCGAGCTGCTCGCTCGCCGTCTTGTTTAAATCTGCTAGACAATGGATCGGCACTGGCAAACTCTGCACGAGCCAATTGGCGGCGCTTGGCAATGGCGGATTTGAGGCGGGCTTCAAGGGCTTCTGCGCGGTGTTGGCCAAAGGTAGTGGGAGTAGAATCTGACATTTCAACAACAATCTTTAATCTCTTTTTTACTAAAACCAAAACACATCAGCTCTCTCTCAATAATTTGATGCAAATTTCCATGTTCAAAATCATGGCGAGGAACCATAATAAATGGTCTCTGATTATCTACAATCGGCACTCTGCTTGGATGCCGATATTTATAATGACCACCCCGACCAGTCCCCACATCTAAAACAAAACCAAGACACTCAAGCACAGCCAATATCTTCTTTCTTTTTCTGGGAAGATTGCCCATGAGATTCTAGGCGAAAGCCAATCCTTTGGGATACACAAACTGTGTTTTTTTGCCTGGCTTCATGTTTCTTGGAAAAAAATGGTTTTCTGTATTCTTCGCTATATACCTCGGCACATCAAAATAGGTGAAAATTGCGTCATTTACCAAATCTATAGTTGTCTGTTCATCATTAAGCGGAGCTATAACATATAAACCAGGATATTCTGCGGAGTTTATTAAAAAAGTTTTATTTTTTTTATCAATTTTTGTATCAAAATCTATACTACGCGGTAAAGGAAAGCTATATTTGGCACGCAAAATCTTGTACTGAATGTATTGCACAAATTCTGCTAGGTGTTCTTGAATTAAAATTAGCATAAGTGGATTGTAACAAAATATTGGTTGTTTTAATACAAAGCAGAAGATTAGAGGCTGGGTGCTTAATAAATAGAATTCTAGCGACCTCTGATATAGAGAATTATCCGCACAATAGTGCCAGAGATTTGCTCGTCACCAGCTTGTATCTGCAGTTTTTCTTGTGGAATTTGGAAGGCATCGATCGCATATTTTCTAGAATCAGTATCAACAGCGGACCAATTCATGCCTCTACCTACTAAGCTATAGTCTCTGTTCGTATCATTATATTTTTGACCATTTACCACAAGCCTTCCCTGAGTATATTGGCCAAGTATCAGATATAAACTATACCAGTCATTTGAAAACTCATACTCAATTTTTGCTTGGTCACTTGGCCAGTTTGCTCGTAATTCATCAATCGTTCTGTTACTTTGAAAAACAGTTACGATCCCACAACGGGCATTGAACCACTCCCAACATTCTATATTTTCGCCAGTGCCATATATTTTTTTTGACCCCAATGCTTCACGCAACAATATAACTTTTTGCTGCTCAGCTGTATGAAAGTTCATCCATAACTTACTTGGATTAGCAGGATAAGCAAATATATATACGCCTGCAACAAAAACCGCAAATAAAATTGCGGCTAAACAGCTAATACCTAGTATCAGTGTTACTTTTGATAGTAATTTCATTTGTCGGTGTTGTGAAATGAAATCATAACTGATATTCAGATACAAAAGCCTATAGCTTTAGACAGTGCTGATATAACCAAATTTAGTTTAACTTAATTTTGAAAAATTGGAATAGTTAGTAAAATCCAATTGTTACCAAAATAGTCTTTAAAACCAAGTATCTAAATCAAAACGCTACTAACCTCAACTGATATGTGAGCTTTTGACCTCCTTTTTTACTTTTTTTATACATTGTCTGTTCTGATAAAATTATTGACTTGATTTTCTATTTCTATAACTGTGCAAATGTAAGTATCCCAAAATTCTAAGTGCAAAACAAGTTGAATAATAAGCCTTGTCGGGGTGACAGGACTCGAACCTGCGATCTCGCGACCCCCAGCCGCGCATTCTAGCCATCTGAACTACACCCCGTTTTGACCCGTTGCACAATTCTACACTTTACGTAAGAGTTGGAATGTACTATACATCCTAGTACAAAGTAATTATAGTAAAAAAACCCAAAAGTCACGCCTGCCAAGCAAAGGAACTATTATGACAAAACTACCAATCAAAAAAGAAACTGTAGAAGCACCTGTAAGCGACGAACAGGCCGCAAAAAGACAGGCCGTTTCTATCGCTATGCAGCAAATTGAGAAAGAGTTTGGCAAAGGCTCGATTATGAAAATGGGCGACTCTCTCAAACACATGGCAACCATGCCAGTGATCTCTTCTGGCTCCTTAGCACTCAACTTGGCCTTGGGTGTTGGTGGCTATCCCAAAGGCAGAATTATTGAAGTATATGGTCCAGAGGCATCGGGCAAAACCACACTTTGTCTGCATGCAATTGCAGCTGTGCAAAAGCAAGGTGGCACCGCAGCCTTTGTAGACGTAGAGCACGCGCTTGATCCACAGCGCGCAAGAAGGATTGGCGTCAATCTTGATGAATTATTGATTTCACAACCAGACTATGGAGAACAAGCACTCGAGATTGCTGAGACGTTAATTCGCTCTGGAGGTGTGGATATTGTTGTTATCGACTCTGTCGCAGCCCTGGTGCCAAAATCAGAGATTGAGGGAGAAATGGGCGATGCCCAAATGGGCGTGCAAGCGCGACTTATGTCTCAGGCTATGCGTAAATTGACCGCTGCTATCAGCAGAACCAATACACTGGTGATGTTTACCAATCAAATTCGGATGAAAATTGGTGTCATGTTTGGCAGTCCAGAAACAACCACTGGTGGTAATGCACTCAAATTTTATGCCACACAACGATTAGACATTCGCAAAATCGGCAACATCCAAGAAGGTGAAAAAGTCGTCGGCAGTCGTCACCGTGTTCGAGTTAAGAAAAATAAGGTTGCACCGCCATTCCAAGTGGCCGAGTTTGACATGGACGAAAATGGTATTTCCATGACCGGAGATACAGTAGACATCGGTGCGCTAGAAAATGTTATAGAAAAGAGTGGCAGTTTCTATAAGTATGGTGGCGAGGTGCTTGCGCAAGGTCGTGAAGCGACCAAAGCATACCTGGCTGAACACCCAGATTTACTCAAGAAAATACAAAAAGAAATCTGGCAAAAAATTAAGCAGTCTGATTGACTCGCTGCCACTTTGGCAGTACAATCGGAGGCACATTCCTACAAGAACGTAGAGAAAGTAAAAGTAAAAATTGTCCTTATGAATCAATACTTTGTGCCTATTCAACCCGCGCTAACCAAGTAACGTTCAGTCGTACTGCGCATTGATTCTCAATCTACTTTTATTTTTTCCTCTTGAGGTTTGTTATAGAAACACAGACAAGGAGTCTTATGTCATTATTTAGTAATCTCTCGTCCCTCTTCGGGCCTCAGACGCAGCAGCAGCAAAATTTGAAAAAGCCAGCGGTGTCGGTGCCCCCAGTAACACCACTTGCACGAAAGAAACAACAGCCAGCCCCCCAAGTAGACCGCAATTCACAAGATAAAGCTCGTGAGATCATCGTCGAAGCCAAAGCAGAAGCACTCGCTATTCGTAGCAAAGCTGAGCGCGATACACAAGAAAGTGCCAGAAATCTCGAAGATCAACAACGACAACTCAATCAGAAACTAGACCGCATTGACGAACGTCTCTCCAGTATGGACAAGCGAGAGCGTGATCTCGAAAAAAGTCGAGCGGATTTAGACACAGCGGCGCAGGATCTGAAACTCGAGCGCGATAAACTCACAAAAAAATTGGAGAGCGTTGCAGAATTAACCAGAGAAGAAGCACGTAAGTCGCTCTTCGCTGATCTCGATGAGCAGCTCAGCAAAGAGAAAGCTCGTTTTGTTCGACAAAAAGAAGAAGAGGCCAAAGAAGAAGCAGAAGGAAAGGTGCAAGAGATTTTGATCGATGCCATGAAACATGGCGCTACCGATTATGTGCCAGAGTACACCATCTCCGTTGTCCAACTACCTTCCGAAGAAATCAAAGGCAAGATCATTGGCAAGTCCGGTCGAAACATCAATGCCTTCGAACACGAGACTGGCGTCGATGTCGACCTCGATACTTCACCAACCGAAGTTCGCCTCTCTTGTTTTGATCCCGTCCGAAGAGAAATTGCGCGCATTACCCTCGAGCGATTAATCAAAGATGGCCGTATCCAACCGACACGTATCGAAGAAGTGGTTGCAAAAGTACGACAAGAAATCGACAAAGTTACCTTTGAAGCTGGCAAAAAACTTTGCCACGATCTTGGCGTATATAACTTGCCAGTCGATCTTATGCGCATGTTGGGTAAGTTCAAGTTCCGATTCTCATACGGTCAAAATATGATTGCTCATACACTTGAAGAAACAAAAATCGGTGTCAAGCTCGCGAGCGAACTTGGACTCGACGTCAACACCGTCAAACTCGGTTGTTTGCTGCACGACATTGGTAAAGTTTCAGAAGAGTCTGAAGGTAGTCACGTAGAGCTCGGTGTCAAAATTGCCGAACAATTCAAATTGCCACAGGCAGTGATTGATGGTATTGCGCAACACCATGAAGACGAGCCGTTCTCTGGTCCAGAGCAAGTACTTGTCTACATCGCTGATGCGATCTCTGGCGCCCGACCAGGCGCTCGCTACGAAAACTACGATGCATACGTCAAACGCTTACAGCAGCTTGAGGAAATTGCGACCCAATACCCACAAGTTAAGCAGGCATACGCAATCCAAGCAGGGCGAGAGGTCCGCGTCATACTCATGCCAGAACAATCGAAAGATGATGACGTGACTGTTCTGAGTTCAAAAATTCGAGATGAGATCAAGGCTAGCATGACTTATCCAGGTACTGTGACCGTTTCTGTTATCAGAGAAGTCAGAGGGCAAGCAGTCGCAACCTAAGCGTTGTGCGCTATACTAGAAAGTAGGGTATGAAAGAATTTTGGCTCGCACTACAAGTAGTTGTTTCAATCTTTTTGATTGCAGCAATCCTCTTGCAAGCCCAAGACTCTGGTCTCGGAGCAACTTGGGGTGGCGGTGGTGAAACCTACCATACACGCAGGGGGTTGGAAAAAGTTCTGTTTTACCTGACAATAGCTGGAGTGGTTCTTTTTATTACCGCAGCCCTCGGGGTTGTATCCACTCGTTAGACATTTATGCGCAAAGCGTACTGGTATTTGAGCGCGTACATCCGTAAACGCGGATTAATGGTTGTTGCTTCACTCGCGATAGCTATCGGATTTTTTTCTTTTGTCGTCCCTACCATCGCTACTCGACTAGAAAAGCGAGAACAATTTTATATTGGCATTATCGGTCAATACACCATTTATTCTTTGCCAGACATAGTAACTGATCAACTGAGTGTAGGACTCACCGCCATAACCGGAAATGGTGGCGTGGTTCCCGTTTTAGCTAAACGCTGGGCAGTTGAACAAGGCGGGAAAACATACCGTTTTGTTCTCAAGGATGATCTCAAGTGGAGTGATGGAAGCAAGATCAAGCCAGAAGAAATTCAATTTAACCTCAAAGATACTACCGTTGCTACGACTGCGAATGATCTTATTTTCCAACTACCTGCAGAATTTTCTCCCTTTCCTAGCCTGGTCGCGAAACCATTGCTGAAAATGTCGGAACAAAAAGTACCGTTTGCACGCAACAGACCACTCCCCGTTGGCATCGGCTCATATCGAATAAGTGATTACCATACACACAATAATCAACTCAAAGAGCTCGTCATTGATAGTGAAAAAGAACGATACATTTATCGTTTCTACCAAACTGAGGAAGACGCAGAGACAGCGTTTAAACAGGGAAAAATTGACCTTTTGTTAGACTTGGTTCGGAAACATGAGATCTACGAGTGGCCAACCACAACAACAACCAAGCGATTGAACGATAATCAATATGTTGCGCTCTTTTTTAATATGCAAGATCCACTGATGGCAAAAAATACTCGCCAAGTACTATCGTATATAACAAGCAAACCAAGCGATGCTTCTCGAGCAATTGGGCCCATCAGTTCTAATTCTTGGGCATATCTATCGGGAGGAAAAGATTACGAAAAAGATTGGGATCGAGCAGTCGAACGTTTGTTTGATGACGCCCCACAACTACCACTTATTTTTACCCTTACGACCACACAAACCTTTGCCGAACGAGCCGAGAGTATAAAAACAGAATGGGAAGAATTTGGCGTCTACGCAGAGGAACAATGTGCGTCGGCAAAAGCAATAGAAAACAAAGACTTGTGCGCAAATATGCGCATCAAAGTAACGCTAAAAATTTCTAACTTTCCCGACACCAATGACTTCCAACTGCTCCTCATCGGCCAAGAATCTCCTCCCGACCCTGACCAATATCATCTGTGGCACTCTGACCAAAACACCAACTTTACCCACTATAAAAATACGCGCATCGACAACTTGCTGGAAAAAGGCCGACAAACTTTTGAAGAGTCAGAGAGAAAACAAATCTATCAAGAATTTCAACAATTTATTCTCGAAGATCCTCCGGCAATTTTCTTGGAGCACTTGCTTACCTACGACGTCAGTCGTAAATAATCAGAGATGTCTGCGCCATTTGCGGAAAAGCTCAAACGCACGCGTCATCCAATACCATTGTGTCAGCGGAATATCTTGTGCTTCTAGGTACTGTACTTCTCTGCCCCCAAATCCGCGCTTGAAGAGCGATACGCCTGCAAAACGATGCGCATCCATACCTGGAGGCGCCACGCCCCACAGATTGTAACTCGTACAACCAGCTTGTTGTGCTTCAGCAATCACGCGCCACTGTACTGCGTACGCACCAGGCAACTTGCCATTTTCTGGTGTCGAAATACCATAGTGGTACACCGCCTGCTTGTGATACGTCAGCACAAATGCGGTCGCCAACAATTGTGTGCCCTGATATGCAGAAACCAAGAAGGCCTGATTTTCTTGTGCAAAAATCTGGAACTGTTCAAATAAAAATTTGTAACTAAACGGCACAAAGTGATGTCGCTCTGCCACCAATCGCTGTTGTTCATAAAAATTTTGAATGTCCTTGGGATCGCGCGAAACTTCTGTTCGAATACCTTCGCCCTCCGTCTTTCTAATTGCTGAGCGAGTATTTTTCCGCATGCCTGCCAGAAGCTGCTCCTCACTTTGAGTAATATCTATTTCAATTGTCCGATCAGCCGTTACATGCATAGCTGCTTTGAGCGTGCCGAGCCGCGCGACTTCTGCGCGAGCTATTTCGTCGTCTACCAGCTGTGGACGAAAACGAATAAATGAGCAGTGTTGCTGCCGGACAATAGTTTTTATCTCAGAAAACATTGCTGCTACTGCCCGAGGTTCATCCCAATCGAGCACCGGACCACCAGGAAAGCTGCAGTACGAGCCACGCCGAGCACGCTCAAAAATGCCGAGTGCTACTCCAGTCAACGATCCATTTCGATATAACCCAAGGCGAATAATTTTATTCCCCAGCCGTTCTTGAAATACCCCCCAATGCCAAGATTGTAGAAAGTTTGCCTCTGGACGATCAGCAATCCAGTTCTCCCAGATCTCTTTGTCGATAACTTCTTGAACCATGTATTCAGGTGCTTTCTCGAGCAATTGCAGAATAGTTGTGGCCAATCGAACCGCGGTTGCCACACTCACTTGCGCATGAGTTGGAAGGGTGAAAACTGAGCGAGCAAGTTTCTCTGCTTGTGAACACGAACCAGAGTGATAGGCAGAATCCCAAACCACACTCCCACTATCAACTGCTGCGCGATACCAGCGGTCAGTGAGATAAAAGTTGCTCTTTTTCAGATCAGCCGCTAATTGATCTGGATCTTGGACCACCAGCGGAACACGCAGAAGTGAATAAGGGCTTGTTTGCAAATCTGGAGCGAGTAAGTATTTTTTGAGTAGGCGAGCGTACACCGTCGCAATCAATGTCCGATGGTTCAACTGAGACGGCAAACGCCCCAACTGTTCCAAAACTAATTTTGCCTGGCCAACTGAGAGCTTTTCCAACACTAGAGTCATGCGGAGCACGGGGGTTGTGATAATACCGAGCTTCTGCGCTCCACGCTGCAGTACTTTACCTATACCGAGTGAAAACGTTGCGCGAATAGAAACAGTTAGTAGCGGATACACAGCCTGTCGCCAAGTACTTCGTGAGCGTAATTGTTGCGGAGCTCGTTCAGTAGCAAGTAAACCCTGACGAAAAAGGCAGCAACCGCCAGCAACCGCATCAATTATTTTGTCTCGCCCAAATGATGTAACTAGTACATGGCCAAAACTTCCAAGCCGCCCGCCCGACGGCGCTACGCCACCAAACGCTTGCGCCAAATCTTCTATGAGCAGGAGACCGCGTTCGTCACACCAAGTGCGAATTGCTGCGACATCAGCGGGATATCCTAACAAATGTTGGACCAAAACGACTTTTGCTTCTGGATTTTTTTCATATGCAGTTTGTAGTGTTGTGACATCTAGGTTGGGCGAATGCTCACCGATATCGACAAATGCGGGCAGCATGTTGGCACCAATGATCGCCTCTTCTATTGCTGCACAGCTGAATGCTTGAGTCAGTACTTTCGTTCCTGGAGTGATCGGCAAGTTCTGCAGTGCAAATTGGATTGCATCTCTCCCCGTTGCAAAAAAATGGGGTTTAGAAAAATCAGGAAAGATCTCTTGTAACTTCTCGGCTAGCAAAGCTTGTGTTTCGGCACTATTAGGAGGAAATACGTACCACCAGAGTGTCTGACATGCGAACGTAAAAGAGTAGTTGGAGCCAAGACTGCCAAACACTGGCTTGTTTTTTTTCATAGTATCTTTACTAGCCACTGTGGCATCCGCCCTTCAACTAATACTACCGTGTCTGCAGAAAGTGTCTGTATTCGCTGCAGTATTTCTGCTCTACTCGCAAACAATGTTGTAGCGAATTGTTTTGCAAATGCTTGTTTGCCAGCTTCCCCAAGATACCAAACTTCGCTGACATAGGCCGTAGCTTCGTGCGCCAGCTTGGTGTGCACTTTTCCTGATTCTGTTCCCAAGTCGATAATACCAGAGGTAAGTAAGATTTTTCTTGGAGCGACTTGCTGTCCAAGCAACTGCAATGCAGCCGAAAAACCATCTGGATTGCTCGTGCCCCCATCATCGATAATACGTGTGCCCGATTTTGTTGTACGCGTACGGATCCATTTTTCAGTGGGGACAAATGACTCCAGGCGAGTAGTAATTTGCTTCTCAGACAGGCCAAAATTTTGTGCTACAGCACGTACCGCCCGTATTGTATTTCCATAGTGATCACCAATGATTGCTGTTGTCACCTTTGGACCCTTGGCCAACCAAGTTTTTTCTACCTGCAGGGAGGCATGATTTTTAACCGCAGCAACAATCTTCAAAGCAGATTCATTGACACAATATACTTTCGCTTTTTCTGGCAGTGCTTCAAGCAACTCAGCTTTTGCCTGTGCAATTCTTTCTTGTGATCCAAAAAGCTCAAGATGTTGTTTTCCTAGCCCCGTCAGAATCGCAAGATCTGGTGGCAATACTGCAGTTAATCGAGCAATTTCTCCCGGACAATACGCTGCGTACTCCAAGACCAATGTCTTAGCTGTTCCCAAATTTTTTAGTAAATAACGTGCAATTCCCAGTGCGGTATTGACTGATCCAGGCGTCGTACAAACACTCCCTCGCTCAGCTAAAACATGAGCCAACAATTGTTTGGTTGTTGTTTTACCGAAACTGCCAGTAATTCCAATTATGAAAACTTTTTTTGCGCGCAACAGATCCCGTACGCGATGAAGATAATACGTCGTGAGTAACCAAACGACCCCATTCATGGCAATCGCCAAAAACAACAAAACTACCGGTGTGAAGAAATAGAGCAACACAGGTAATACAAATAAACGACCTACTACCAAGGCTGGCACCGCAGTCAGCCAAGGGATTAACAGGTAGATGCTCAAAGTAACAAACAATAAACAGGAAACCAGCAGAAGCTTGACCCGCAGCGTTTTTACCGGACGCTTAAAAGTCATTGGTCGAACGAGGGCTAGAGAAGGCAGCAAATGTAAAATAACTTGACGACCAGAGAGTGAGTTCAGGTGTGCGTGCAGACGATCAAGTCGATACTCTTTTTGTTGTAGCAAACCAGACCACCATAGTAGCCCTGCGAAAAAATGTATCGACCAGCCAAACAAATAAAAAAGAAAAATTACGCTAAGCATGTACTGCCTCTAGGATAAGCGCAGCGACTTTTTCTGGGTGGGTAAATGGCGACCCGTGTCTCGCGCCTGTAATTAGTTGCAGCTTAGCATTTGGGATCCCCGCAAGCAGCCGATCGGCAAACTCCATCGGAGTAATGTTGTCATTTTCTCCCCAGATTACGGTGGTCGGAGCAACAATGTTTTTGAGCTCAGAATCGACCTCATGCTCGATCACTCTACGCATCGTTTCACGCATCATCGTATTTGCTTCTAGGTAATCTCGCTCGCCCGCCATTCTATGTAGTAGCTGGCGTAGTGTGCCAGAAGTTGACAGTTTCTTTCCAAGTTTTGCCAAATGATAAAAGCCGTTTCGTTTTAATCGAGCAGAGAGGCTGTGGGAGCGAAAACCAGCGCTAGAGATTAAAATTAATGTTTGCACTTGCTGAGGAAAACGTGCGGCGTATGTAGTAGCCAGGTGTCCACCAAATGAGTGACCAACGAGAACAAAATTTTGCTTGCCAACCAGCTGCTGCAAAAGCCACTGGACATATTCATCAACTCCCCAGGGCTGCTCGAGCGGTAATTCAAAACCAGGTAGTTTTAAAACAGATGCACGGACACCAGCCTCCTGTAGTAACCGAACTACTGGCTGCCACTTGGCGCTGGGAGCTGCGTCTCTTGACCATCCGTGGAGAATAATGACTTCTGGCGCTGTACTCGACATACCACCATTATACGCACCTCTAGAGCAAAAACGCACCTTGTGTCAACCACAATATTTCGTATACTAGGCCGATGAAAGCTAAAGTACTTCTGACCATTATAGTAAGCTCTGTTATCTTGTTTTCTGCCTGCACACCACCGGTACCAAGTAAACCGCCAATCAAAATCAACACTCCTGCCGATCAAGCTACAAATACTACTAACCAAGCGCCACCGCTTGAAAATCAAAAGGAAACTATGCCACCAAACGGAAAAATAGAAAAGACGCTCTCAGATTTTGGCGAGATTAACGGAAAAATCGTCACCCTCACTACTACTAAAGGACCGATCGTTATTGAACTCTATCGAGAACAAGCACCGCTCACTACTGCCAACTTTCTCTCGCTAGTGAATAGTGGTTTTTACAACGGCATCGTCTTTCACCGAGTCATCGCAGATTTTATGGCTCAGGTTGGCGATCCATTGACTAAAGATCCGGGTAAAGAGTCGATGTGGGGAACTGGTGGTCCTGGTTACACAATTGCAGATGAGTTTGGACCTGGCCTGACACACAGCGGTCCAGGCATAGTTTCCATGGCAAACTCTGGGCCAAATACTGGCGGCAGTCAATTCTTCATCACGTACGCCGCAACCGATTGGCTCGATGGCAAACATGCTATTTTTGGTCATGTGACCCAAGGCATGGATGTAGTTAATCAGATTGTGGTTGGTGATTCGATTGTGTCGGTAAAGGTGGAGTAGTAGCTTACTCCATATCTAAGGAGTCAAAAAAATTAAATTAACAGAACATTGTGGTGTTCTTGCTACTTGCGGTCCAGATGTGAGTCCAGCAGATTTCGCTGCAGGCTGGTGGCGCTTGCGACATCGTGGTGATGATGCCTGGGGATTGCTTACAAGGTCTGGTCAAATCACCCAACTTGAGCACGTACAAGCGTCAAATGGTAGCAGTCCCATACACGATCTAAGAAACATCCATACAGCTGCTAACTTGCGCGTCGCTCATGATCGCTACGTGACGAGTGGTCCACGTAGACCAGAAAATGCCCAACCATTTTTCCTTTCCGACGGAGCATTCACGTTGGGACTGGCACACAATGGAAATCTCCCAGTTGCAGTTGTTCAGCGCCTGCGCGAGCTACTGCACAAACCGTTGCCAGTTATCGCCAGCGACTCTTGGGTGATGACCCAGTTTCTTCTCGAGTCGAGACAGAAGTATAAAACGTGGGAGGAGACATTTGTTGCCATGTTGCCACTCTTGCAAGGGGCATTTTCTTTGGCTTGCTTGACGGATGAAAATGTCATCTACGCCATCCGTGACCCTTGGGAAATCCGCCCACTCTGCCTAGGCAGGAAAAATGAAACTTGGGTCGTAGCGTCAGAAAGCGTAGCACTTGCCAATATGGGAGCCCAGTACGTTCGTGAGGTAGAACCTGGCGAAATAGTCCGACTAAATCCAGATGGGAGCAGCGGATCGACGCTGTATGCCCAAGCCGACGAGCGACGCTGCGTGTTGGAAACAATTTACTTTTCGAAAAATGAGAGTGTTCATGACGGACAGACTATTCGAGAGCAGCGCAGGCGACTGGGAGAACTAGTCGGAGCTCGATTTAAAGAGAAAAAAATTGCCATTGATTGTGTGATTCCCATCTTAAACTCTGGCAAGCAAATGTCGATTGGGGTATCACACGCCCTAGAGATGGATAATACAGAAGCCATTAGTATTGCAACAGAGCTACGCTCATTTATTCAAAATACTCCCACCGCAAGAACAGAAATAGTCAATCAAAAACATGTCGTTGATGGTGGTTATATCCAAGGCAAACGTATTCTCCTCTGTGACGACTCGCTGGTACGCGGAACCTCGCTAAGCGCTCTATTGGCAAAAATTCGTGAGCATAATCCAGCAGAGATTCACATTGTGCTTGGATCAGAACCAGTGGTAGACATCTGCGAATGGGGTATTGATTTGCCAACACGCGAAGAGCTTTTTGTTTTTCAGCTGCTGCAAACAAGACCTGACTGGAACAATACTGAAGAATACGAGGCATGGCTCTCCAAAGTAGAGCATCTGGTTGCAAAAAAACTCGGAGTAGATTCAGTGACCTACCTTGATAGAACCTCAGTCAATAAAGCACTCAAACGATCGGAAAATCAGCTCTGCCGACACTGCTTTGGTGGATCAGATCCTATCGAAAATAATCCCCCAACATATCGAGTGGAGCACTTGGAAGCTTTACGCAAGCAAAAAGTGCTGTTTTTTGCATCCGGTAGTGGCACCAACGTCGAGAATGTTTTGCAGCAGATGCAGGACGGGAAAATTCTTGCCAAACCAATTGGGGTAGTAACCAATAAACGGGACGGCGGAGTGATGGATAGGGCCAGAGCATTTGGAGTCGAAACAACAGTTTTTTCTGCCAAGACATACGAACTAGATATTCTTTCATTTATAGTTTCACACCCAGAGGGGATTCCTGACGTAATCGTGCTAGCCGGATGGATGCGCATACTGTCTGATGAATTTCTCGAAAAGATAGAAAAACTTGGCGTGACAATCGTCAACCTGCATCCAGCACTCCTCTCTGGAAAAGGAGCGGGTTTTGTTGCTACCGCAGCAGGACGCGTGCCCGAACTACGAGGGGCCGATGTTATAGAACAAGCGCATCAAAAACCTCTTGCAGAAATGCCAGTTACGGGCGCAACGGTACATCAGGTGCTTCCAGCCCACAAGGTTGATACGGGCAGAGTTATTATCAAAGAGGAAGTAGCACGTCGTGAGGATGAAACGTTAGCTGAGCTTACGGCTCGAATACACAAGGCTGAGTATCGTATACTGCCAATTGCAATACAACGGATATTGCTAGAACGTTTGAAAGTATGACAAAACACCAAAAACTCAGCCTTCTTTTTGCAGCCATCGGCCTCCTCTGCCTCACCTTCGCCTTTGGCATTTTGCTGAGCGCCAATGCCTATCACCTTTTGCGTAGTGGTAAGTATGAGCAGTCGCTCAAAAACGCACGCCAAGCGTTGCCAATTGCGAGATTGGTGAATAAAACATGGGTAAGCGGCCTAAAAACAATTGTAGCTGCAAACACAACCCTGCTTTCACTGCAAAAAATTCAAGAGAATGTTGATAACGGCGAAACACCAAACATCACAGAATTTGCGGGTAATTTAAAAGAGCTTGAAGTCAGCGCGCAAGCCGTATCTGTGAATATTGAAAATTCGAAATTTCTCACTCGTTTACTCGGCTCAAAACTAGGCAAACTAGATACAGCAATAGAAACGCTAACTCACGTTGTGCCGCTTGCACAGTACTTTACCGAAGGAGAGAAAACGCTCCTTGTTCTCTTGCAAAACTCCGATGAGTTGCGTGCAACTGGCGGTTTCATGGGCTCGTATGCATTGCTGCATTTCAATTCAGGTAGTTTGAGCGAGATCCTAGTTGAAGATATTTACGACGCAGATGGACAAGTTCAGGAATACTTTGAACCACCAAAAGGTGTAGCTGAGTTCTTGAGCGGAGGCAAGGGTTGGCGTCTGCCCGATGCCAATTGGAATCCTGACTTTGCGCTGAGTTCACAAGATACCCTGCGCTTTTTTGCTCTGGCCAGTCGCAATCATATTGATGGTGTTGTGGCGATCAATTTACCAGTCGTCCAATCTCTGCTTGCTATCACTGGCCCTATCACACTTTCTGACCAAGATATTGTTTTGAGTGAAACGAATGTCGATCAAGTACTTAGAGCAGACAGAGACGCGTTTTTTGCTGGAAGTACTGCGAAAAAAGACATTATAGCGCTGGCCACTACACAACTAAAATTGGCGGTGGCGAAACTAAACACCGAAGAAAAAAAACAAATCATAGAACAATTTCGACAACAGATTTTGCGTGGGAATGTACTAGTCTATTTCCCCAATCAAGAATTGGAAAAGCAAGCCCAAGCACTTGGCCTGTCTGGTTCGCTCGGTCCTCAAACACTACAGTCCAATACACTTTTTTATTATCCACTTGAATCAAACGTAGGCATCAACAAAGTAAATGCGGCTGTCACCCGTGAGTTTGTCATGACGACCTCGGACACCCTGACAGAACTTGGCATCAGTTTGCACAACAACAGCACGCAGGATGGATATGTGAATTATCAGCGACTGCTCTTTAGCCCCGGCCAAGACATAGAACAAATTGTTGTCAACGGTGAACAGGTATCGGAGTTTGATCGAGAAACAGTCACCAGCAGCACTGGCCAGCAATATGACCAGATTGGGTTTCTTGTCACCACCCTGCCAAATAATATAACGCGCATTGCTCTTACCTTGACTCACTCTGCGGATTTTTTAAACATACTGCTGCAAAAACAACCAGGAACTGCCGACACAACACTCACGAGCATCACGCAAAATGGTGCCAAAACACACCAGCTCGATCAATCTTTTCTCGAGTACATGATAGAATGATCGATATGTCAGACATTAAAAAAGCAAGTGCTCTCCTCGAAGAATTAGGGATTTCGACGCTACAGGCGAATCATCAAGCACTCGAAGCGAAAACGCTCACGCCTGAATTCTGGCAGCAGGCAGACGCACAAGAAATCCTCAGCCAACTCAATTTTGCACAAGAACAATTGAACATGGCAACTGAGTTGGAGGCTGCGCTGACAGACATGGAGTTATTACAAACTTTACTTGCATCTGCGACCGAAGGCAGCGATGACTATCTAGACCTCGAGCAACAGTTGGCAAACAGCAATAAGAAACTGGACAAACTTGTTCGCAAAGTCACTCTACGACAGTACTTAAGCGGATCGTATGACAGTTTTGGCGCCATTATTTCCATTCACTCCGGACAAGGCGGCACCGAAGCAATGGATTGGGCTGATATGTTGCGACGCATGTATGTGCGTTACTTTGAGCGAAAAAACTGGAAATTTGAGTTGCTCAGCGAATCTCGAGGGGAAGAAGCAGGCATCAAAAGTGCAGAGTACGAAGTCCATGGACCGTTTGTGTACGGCTATCTCAAGCATGAACGTGGCACACACCGACTTGTACGTCAGAGTCCGTTTAATGCCGATGGTTTGCGCCAAACTTCGTTTGCCCTACTCTCTGTCTTACCACTTATTCCAGAAAGTGAAAAATCTGTGGTTATCGAAGATGGAGATCTGGAGTGGCAATTCTCACGTGCTGGTGGTGCTGGCGGACAAAATGTTAACAAGGTAAGTAGCGCGGTAGAACTCACACACAAACCAACCGGCATTGTCGTTCGTTGCAGAGAAGAACGCTCTCAGGTGCAAAACAAAGAGCGTGCAATGCAAAAGCTTCGGGCCGAGCTTGCGTTCCGCGAAGAAACTGCCCGAGAAGAATCACTGGCAAAAGAAAAAGGTGCGCACACTCATGCCAGCTGGGGTAACCAAATCCGCAACTACGTCTTGCATCCGTACAAGCAAATCAAAGATGTGCGAACAGCAGTCGTACGCACCGATGTACAGGCTGTGCTCGATGGCGACCTGGATGAGTTTGTGGAAGCGGAACTCAGCCTCTAGCCTATGCTCAAGCCCATCTGCTATACTAAATTTCTATCAAAAAACCCATGCACAAGCTAGATCTCACCGCGCCACAAACACCTATTATAGAATCTACCGAAACTGCAGTTGACGAACTTCCACCCGCAAGCAATAATCGAGACTTCACGCCAGAACGTACTAGCGCACAAATAACAAACAAAAACTCCATGAAGAAGAAAAATGTTGTACTAGGATTCTGTGTAGCAGCTATTTTGGCTGGAACCGCTACTGGATACGGTAGCTACCGCTTATACGCGGGCAACACCAAATCTGCCGACTCGAACACCGAATCAGCAGCAGTTATGTCTAAGATTGCAGGCGACAATGTCAAAGCTGGCGATGTTTTTGGCAGCTCAGATACCGCAGCCTTCAATGACCCCGCTACTGGCTACCTCGAAGCTGGCGGCATCAATGGCGAAGGTTCACACAAGCTACTCCGTCCAGGTGGCGATTCGCAAACGGTCTACCTCACTTCGTCCGTAACTGACCTCGATAAATTGACCGGTATGGAAGTCAAAGTCTGGGGCGAAACCTTCAAGGCACAACGAGCAGGTTGGTTGATGGATGTCGGCAGAGTCGAAGTTATCGATGTCGATGGCCAAGCACCCGTTGCCAAGTAACTCCCTTTTCTCTACACTAAGCAGTGTTTATGATTCGATTTCAAGACGTCTCGAAAGAGTTCTCGCCTAACAAGTTTGGTGTCAAGCAAATTAGCTTCGCTGTCGACAATGGTGAGTTTGTTTTTATTACTGGAACATCGGGTAGTGGCAAAACTACGCTCATGCGTCTCATCATCCGTGAGTACGCGCCTACCTCTGGAGAGGTATCACTGTTCAATGAGCAGTTGGCAACAATGTCACAAAAAAAAGTGTCAGAACTACGTCGTAAAATTGGTGTGGTATTTCAAGATTACAAATTGCTGCCAGAATTAAACGTCTGGGAAAACATCGCACTTCCCCTCGAAATTGTTGGACAACCGCAGGCAGAAATTGAAAGCCGCGTAACCGATTTACTAAAGCTGATTGGTTTGATTGAAAAACCCTACCTCTTCCCTTCTCAACTTTCTGGCGGCGAAGCGCAACGAGTTGGTATTGCTCGAGCGCTTGCACTTGGACCTGAGCTTATTTTTGCTGATGAGCCAACAGGCAACCTTGACGCCGAAAACACCCAGGCTATTGTCGATTTATTAAAGAAAATAAATCAGCTGGGCACCACAGTTTTGTTTGCTACACACGACCTGAGTTTAACCAAAGCAGGACAAATCAGAATCCTTAATCTTGATGCCGGCTCGCTCATCCACGACTCAAAACCAAAAAGCACGGCTACTCCAGCCGTCAAAAAAGTTGTCACGCCACCAGAAAGTAAACCCACGATTACAGCTAAAAAGAAAAGTTGGCTTGGAAAGCTCTTTACAAAACCGGAACAAACAACAAAAAAACCAGTTGAGAATCCAGTCGAAAAACCAGAAAACCAACCAAGGAAAAAGAAGGAAGAGAAAAAATCAAAAAAAGAAAAAGCCACGAGTAAAAAAGTCACCAAACAAGTAGTAACTTCACAGGAAGCCCTGGAGTAACCTATGCAATCTTTTGCCAATGCCCTTACCACCATGCGACGGACACCCTACCAGTCGCTCGCGGCCTTATTGATGGTCTCAGTTACTTTTTTTGTCGGATACCGCCTCTCGTTCGTTCTGTCTGGTGCGCATCTTGTGCTGTCGCATTTTGAATCATCCCCACAGGTGATCGCTTTTTTTAAACTCGATACTGACAAACAAGCAATGGAAACGCTCTCAAAATCTCTCACGAGCACAGAAAATGTCAGCGACGTACGTCTGATTACCCAAGAGCAAGCGTTGAAAGATTATGCAAAAGAGTATGACGACTCACCACTCTTGCTAGAGCTCGTAACGGCAGACATTTTGCCTGCAAGTGTCGAAGTCTCAGCAAGTAACGTAGAAACGCTCACCAAACTTGCAGAAGATCTCAAGAAAGAAAAAATCATCGAAGATGTTGTGTTTCAACAAGATATTGTCGAACAACTGAGCAACTGGACCAAAGCCTTACGAATTGCCGGTCTTGTCGACGTTGGCATTCTCAGTTTTGCATCATTTTTAACCATCACCATTATCATTACGCTCAAAGCCGCAAACAAAAAATATTCTGTCACTATCATGCGTCTTATCGGCGCCTCCAACTGGTATATCAACAAACCATTTATAGTCGAAGGTATTCTCTATGGGGCACTCGGCGCATTGCTCGGTTGGATTGCGATCACGGTCATTCTGCTCTATCTCACACCAACGCTGACCACCTTTTTCTCGGGCATCATTGCATTTCCTATCCCGCTCGAGTTCTTGCTCCTACAACTGGGAGCGGGCATGCTTGTCGGCGCTCTCCTCGGGGGGTTTGCGAGCTTTGTCGCTACCAACAGATTTGCAGCGCGTGCGTAAGTTTTTAGCTATGAAATTTTTCTTTCTAACCTGGCTACTCTGGTTCGCTTTTGGCACGACGCCTGTGTATGCACTCAGTTGCGAAGAGTTTGTTTGTAGTGACACAAATGATGTTGATTGCTTAAAGGACAAGCGGAGTTGTCTGGAATCCAAACTCAACGAAACAAAAGATCAACGCGTAACACTTACCAACACGATTAGCATCATCAATGGCAAAGTTCAAATTCAAGAAGTTCAGATCCAGCAAACAGAGGCAGAACTTTCATTGCTTGAAGCACAAATTGGTGATCTCAGCCAGCGGATTGGCGGACTCAACTTATCACTGGACCGCTTGACCACTCTCTTGGTTGAACGGATTCAAGCAGAGTACAAACAAACACGAATTAATTCGAATCTACTCTTTTTAAAAACAAGCTCTGCCACAAACTTCTTTTCTCAATTGCAATATCTCAAAGAAGCCAGACTGCAAACAGCGGTCGCAATGCAGCGCGCAGAAGCTCAACGACTTGAATTTGATCAGCAAAAATCTACCAAGGAAGAGAAACAAAAAGAAATTGAAGTCGTCCAAACACGACTTGAGCGCGAACAAAATGTTTTAGCAAAACAACGAAACGAACAACAGTACTTGCTCAAAGAAACCAAAAGCAATGAGACTGCATATCAGGCAGAGCTCGCAAAAACACTTGCTGAACTTTCTGCCATCCAATCGATTATCGCTGGTAAAGGAAGCGAGACTGAGGTTGGTTCGGTAAATACTGGAGATACTATTGCAAGCATTATCAGTGGCGCGAGCGTCTGCTCGACTGGTAGCCATTTGCACTTCGAGGTTGCCAAAGATGGTGTAACACGTGACCCAGCGTCATACCTCAGCTCAATTTCTCCTGTTTGGAATAACGAACCAGATAGTCCATTTGGGTTTGGTGGCAACTGGGACTGGCCGGTTTTCAACGCCGCTCGCATTACCCAAGGTTTTGGCATGACCTACTACGCACGCGTGCGACGAGCGTACGGTGGATCTCCGCATACTGGCATCGACATGCTCAGCACGTCTAGAGACTCGCGTGTCCGCGCAGTGCAACCAGGCAAACTCTATCGTGGCAGCATTGCCTGCGGTGGTGGCAACCTACGCTATGTTCGAGTTGAGCAGAGTGATGGGATTAGCACGTATTATTTGCATGTGAATTATTAGATTTATCTCGCTACACTTCCCGTCATCTTCGGCACATAAACTCAATGTGTGCGAAGGATTTTTATACAAATCACATTTCTAGTACTATTGAGCTTGTCGCCCGTTGAAATTCTGGCGCAAACAAATGTTGTTGTCTCCGAAGTCTTTCCAGCTCCAGACACAGGGGGAAATGAATGGGTAGAGATATATAACCAGGCCTCTAGTTCTGCCTACCTCAGCAACTGGACCCTTTCAGACACACTGAGTTCGCCCAGTATCTTGCACCAATTTGTTGATTTTGTTTTGGGTCCCTATGAAGTTTTTGTGCTCAACCTCAGTGGCAGCAAACTAAATAATACTGGCGACACTGTTGTTCTGAGTGACCCGAGCGCGACTTATTCCGCGACCCTCACCTACCCAAATGCTACCAAAGGATTGTCTTGGCATCTCAACCTCACCACAAACGAAGTATATGAAGCAACGCCAAGCGCAGGAGTAGTGGCCACGGTTAGTGCGGTTGTTGCTCCAACACCAACTCCTTCTCCTACAGTCACGCCAATTCCAACGCCGACCGCTACTCCAGCAACCATCCTCACAAAGCCAGAAGTGAGTCTCTCTGAGATTATGGCCTGCCCAATCTCAGGTCAACCAGAATGGATCAAGTTGTTCAACTCTGGTGAAGCTCTAGAGATTATAAATTGGGTTGCAACAGATAGTACAGGCAACACACGCAGATTCTCTGGTGTACTACCCAAGGATAATTACACAATTTTTAGCTGGACAAGTAGTATGCTCAATAACACAGGGGATAGTATAAAAATCACCACAGATTCCGGCATAGTTGTCGATCAGGCAAGTTACAGCGAGTGCGTTAGTGGCAAAAGCCTCAGTCTCCTCGGGGAAGTCTGGCAGCCACCACAGCCAACCCCGACTCCAGGAGTTGCTAGCGTTTTATCTACTCTGAACACAACGGCAACACCTGCAGAAACTGGAGAAGTATTGGGCAGCACAACACGACAAACACCATATCCATACTCGCTCAGAGAATTTGCAATTAGTCATACAGCATCAAGCGCTGGATTACCAACAAAGCAATATACTCGAATAACAACTCCACCGAAACAAATACCTTCTTCCTCCAGTGGTATACTGGGAGGTCTACTTTTAATCATAAGCAGTTTGTATGCCCGAGGAAAATCTTTCATCTAATATCCGCTTAGCCCTACTTTTACGCGCGTATCTCCCCGTGGTATTTTGGGCTGGATTCATTTTCTATCTCTCGAGCCAACCTATTTTGCCAGGTTTCTCTGTAGATACCTACGATTTTATTTTCAAAAAAATGGCTCATATCACCGTATATGCGATACTCTATTTCCTGTTCTATAGATCCCAAAAAATAACAAGTACTGCAGCCGCAGCGGACAAGAGAATTTGGCTGCTGCCATTTTTACTTGTACTCCTCTATGCCGTCAGCGACGAATTACACCAACAGTTTGTGATGGGTAGATTCGGCACAGCACGCGATGTTGGCTTTGATTTTCTTGGCGCTGGCCTGGCATTTTTAAAACTATACCGATACATCTAGCAAATTGTTTACCTACTTGACTTGCCACTTGCTTCCAGTACACTTGGCTTTGTAAGGCTGCTTGTAGTAAATCATGTGCTGAAAATGAAAGGAAGTATCCTATGACAAAATCACAGATCATTGCGATTGTTGCCAAAAAGGCACATCTTACTAAAAAAGCATCTTCCGATGCAATTGAAGCGCTATTCGATGAGGTCACACGCTCTCTCAAAAAGGGTGAGAAGGTTGTTATTTCAGGATTCGGCACTATCTACGTCAGTACAGTAAATGATAAGCAAGTTGTTCCATTTGGCAATGAAGCAAAACGTCAGACCATCAAATCACATCGTGTGGTAAACCTCAAAGTAGGTAAGCCGCTCAAAAAAGCTGTTTGGTAAACGACAGATTAAGATTGAACAAAAAAAACACCCTTGAAAAAGGGTGTTTTTGGTTATACAAAAAATGAATCGCATCGCACAACAATCTAACTTTTACTCTAAAGTTATTCGCTTCAAGTTTATTAAAGCACTTCAGTGGCGAACTGAAATGATCCTCTGGATTTTGCTCGACATTTTCCCATTTATTATTTTGCTTTTCATTTGGCAATCAGTACTATCACTTTCTGCCTCGCCAAGTATTTCCCTTCCAGAGCTAACGGTCTTTTACTACTTAGTCATTCTTGTTCAAGGTTTTACTGTCACGCACTTCGAGGAGTATAGGCCAGAAGAAATTCGAATGGGGAAAATTGACTTTTTTTTAATCAAACCATATAGCTTCATCCAAGAAATTATTCTCAATGATATCGCCGGCAAACTACTCTACATTCTGATGATCTCGCCCTTTCTTGCTCTTCTCGGTTATATCCTGTGGCATCTCGGACTCTTTGCCATACCAGCATTAACCACAATTCATGTTTTGGTTTTTGTCTGTCTACTCTTGCTTGCGTACATATTACAGTTCTGTCTTTCGTTACTCATAACGATGACAGCATTTTGGTTTGAAGAAGCGCAAGGTCTATCAAACCTGAAAATACTCGTCATTTCTTTATTTAGCGGCACACTCATCCCCTTTGCACTTTTACCAGAGTGGCTACAGAAAGTTACCAACGCACAACCACTCAAGTTTTTGTTTGCCGTTCCCATTCGTCTCATTCAAGAACAGGCGTTACCTACTGCACAGGACTGGAGCATGTTGTTTGGCACCCTAGCTTTCTTGATTGGGACAATCTTTCTTTTGTGGCAACGAGGTATTCAGAAATATAGTTCGGCAGGAGGGTAGTGCAAGCGTTTAAAAAATACTGGAAGATATTCTGGCGTTTCCGCAAACTTGAGTTGATGCGAATGATGGAGTACCGTGGCGACTTTTTGTTTTGGGCGCTTGTTTCTATATTATGGACCGGATTTAATTTCTTCTTTTTTTCACTTATTCTCCGAGTGTCAGATACCGTGGCAGGCTGGACAGCAGATGAAATGTATCTGCTGCTCGGCACGTTTACCCTACTTGACGCATTTACCTGGACATTCTTCTACCAAAACATGCAACGATATACCAGACATGTATTTACTGGCAGCCTCACTATGCTGCTCACCAAACCCATCAGCACAATCTTTCTATTAACTACAAGCTCAAATAGTTTTAATAATATTTTCCGCTTCTTGATTGGCTGTGCAGCCATCGTTATTTCACTTCATCGAATGGAAATCACGCCATCGATTAGCAGCGTAGTGCTCTATTTCTTCGCGCTCATGGCTGCGGCTCTCTTTATTTACGCCATTTGGTTTATGGCTTCGACACTCTCATTTTGGATTGAAAAATTAGACAACATTAATGAGATCATTCCAGGACTTCGTCGAGTTATGCAGGTTCCTCGAGGCGTGTTTGCTGGAGCTGCGTCAGTGCTCTTTACTGTACTCCTTCCAATCTCATTGGTAGCGAGTGTACCGAGTGAAATCCTCTTACAAAAAGCAGAGACAAAATGGGTAGTCTGGCTGTTTGTCAGTAGTTTTCTCTCACTCTTGCTTGCTCGAAAATTCTTTTACTTCGCAATCAAAAGGTATAGTAGTGTCGGCAACTAAGCCAGGTATAATAAGGAATCTATGTCACAACCAGTCATCACTGTCTCAAATCTAAAAAAGCATTTTACTGTCTATAAAAAGCAACCTGGACTACTCGGATCAATCCGATCGCTCTGGCATCGTGAGTACGAAACTGTTGCGGCGGTAGATGATATTTCGTTCACTATCAATCAAGGTGAAATCGTCGGTTTCATTGGACAAAATGGTGCAGGCAAAACCACGACACTCAAGATGTTATCGGGGCTTCTGTATCCTACCAGCGGTTCGGTCTCAGTCCTTGGATACAATCCCTGGAATCGCAAGAGCGCATTTCAAAAACAATTCTCTCTTGTGCTTGGGCAAAAAAATCAGCTGTGGTGGGATCTTCCAGCCATAGAAACATTCTTACTCAACCAAGCAATCTATGATATTCCCGAGGCACAATTTCGCAAAACGCTCAACAAATTAGTGAACCTTCTTGATGTCAAAGACAGTATTCAAATCCAAGTGAGAAAACTATCACTCGGCCAACGCATGAAGTGTGAGTTGATTGCGGCGCTCCTTCACAATCCAAAAGTACTCTTCTTAGATGAGCCGACAATTGGACTCGACGTTGTCATGCAAAAGACACTCAGGGATTTTATTTCTGAGTACAATCGTGAGTTTGGGGCCACTGTTATTTTGACTAGTCACTACATGGACGATGTCAAAGAACTTTGTAAACGAGTCATCATGATCGACCACGGTAAGAAAATTTATGATGGTCTCCTCAGTAATATCATTAGTAAATACGCGCGAAACAAAACACTTTCGCTCGTATTTAGTGAATCTGTCACAAAGAAATCACTCACTGAGTTTGGCACGGTCAAAAATTGGAATGGATCTTCTGCCACACTCCTTGTTTCGCGCAAAGAAGCAACTAAAATTGCTGCTCGCTTACTAGAGTCACTCCCCGTACAAGATCTCAACATTGAAGAAGCACCACTTGAAGCAATTATTAGAGAAGTGTTTGGCAACAAAGCAAAATCAGCGTGAACTCATACTTGAGACTCCTGTCTCTCTCCTGGCAAAATGGGCTCGTTTATAGAGCGAACCTACTTATGTGGCGGTTCCGTCAGTTTTTGGGCAGCGTCATGTCACTTTCTGTTTGGAGTGTACTCTTTACAAGCCAAACTGACCTCTTTGGTTATAACCGATCAGAAATGATTAGCTATATTTTCGTCGCAGCACTTTTGCAGGGTCTCATCCTTGCCTCAGCCCTGCACGGCTTGGCCCAAAGAATTTATTCTGGGGAAATTAGTACTCTGCTTCTAAAACCAATATCTCTTTTTTCATATTTCGCGGTAGAAGAAATTGCAGACAAAGCGCGAAATGTATTCTTTACGATTATTGAAAGTGGCATACTCATCGTGTTGTTTCAGCCTCAAATCATCCTGCCCCCGTCCGAAGTATTCGCCCTCTTTCTTTTATGGGCGCTCGGTGGAGTGCTTCTCAACTTTTTATTTTCGCTGCTCTTTGGCACACTTGGTTTTTGGAGCCCAGAAACTTGGGGGCCCAAGTTCTTATTTTTTATTTTTGTTGATTTCTCTGCTGGCAAATTATTTCCACTTAATATTCTTCCGGACTGGCTGCAAAGTATCTTGTTTTTTACGCCGTTTCCCTACCTTACGTTTATGCAAACACAATTATTTCTGGGCAAGATTCCAGTAGATGAGATTGCTTTTCACTCTACCATCCTACTCATTTGGATTATTTTATTCACTATTGCAAATAAATATTTATGGCAAAAGGGCTTGCGTAGCTACGCGGCACAAGGACAATGACGCGATTTGCAACCTACTGGCGCGTTTGGCGGCTAACTGCAGCCAACGCACTACAAATTGCCTTTGTAAATAGAGGAACAAACCTCTTCTTTCTGCTTGGCAAAGCATTTCGTTTTTTCATGGGTTTGCTCTTTTTATTATTGATCAAGCGAACAGTCTCAACGGTCGGCGGCTACTCAAGCGATGAGAGTGACGATCTATAATGAATCAGTACGACTTGTGCTCTTTTTTCTACTTCCCATTGGACTCATGCTCACTGTGCCCGCTCAGGTATTACTCAACACAGAAGTCAGCGTAACCCTACCTGTCGTATTTGCAATAACTACGACACTGCTGTTCTTGAGTCTAAAATTGTGGAGATACAGCCTGAAAAAATATTCCAGCGCCAGTAGCTAACGACGTGGCGATTGGCGAGAACGACGGGCTTTTCCACCCATGCCAATTTTTCTGGTTTCTTTCATACGATCATCTCGTGTGAGCAAACCAGCTTGCTTTAACAATGTGTGAAATTCGGAATTTTGTTTGTCGATTGCGCGTGACAAACCATGCACTACTGCGTCCAATTGTGCTCTGATGCCTGAACCAGAAACTCTGGCCGAAACAGCTATTGCTGCATCTGTGCCTGTGACAGTGAGAGGAAGAGAGAATAATTTTACTGCGTGTGCGATGGAAGCAAAGTAGTCTTTTGCCAAAATACCATTGACAGTGAAGTCACCTGCTTTAGAAAAAAGTCGTACTCGAGCAGTTGCTACTTTTCTTCGACCAATACCTTCGACATACACACCAGTTGGTGCTGGGATAACTGTTTTTTCGGTAACACCGCCAACAGTCTTTTTTTTCTGAGGAATAATACGCTTCACTACCCGCTGTGCTTGACCTTTTTTCTTTGCTAAACGTAATGCCATGACTTACTCCTTTGTTGCCAATTGACTCTGATGCGTGTGCTCTGCACCTGCAAAAATTTTGAGTCGCTTCATTCTCATACTACGTAATTTATTTTTTGGTAACATATTGAAAACTGCTTTTTCAATAATTCGCTCAGGAAACTTGGCCTGTAGATCTGCAAATTTGATGCTACGGAATCCACCCGGATAGTTAGAGTGAGTGTAATACATCTTCTGTTGTGCTTTATTGCGAGTAACTACGACTTCTGCAGCGTTGGTCACAACGACAAAGTCGCCCATATCTACATTTGGTGTGTACTCTTTCTTTTGCTTGCCGACCAACAGTTTTGCAATCTGAGTTGCGGATCGACCAAGCACAGTTTTGGAAACATCAACAATATGCCACGCACGCGTGACATCTTCTGATTTGGTGATAAATGATTTTTGCATACTACTTCTTTACTGTCTTTTTTACAGGCGCAATCTTTTTTGGTACCTCTGGTTTAAACGTACCTAATCGCTCACGTTGCTCCATCAGACTTACTTTGAATAGAGGTGTTGCGTCTCCACGACGAATACCTACTGGCTCAATTGTCGTAAAACCTGAATCACGTTTTGTAAACGTAGGAGCGATCGCGTCAACTAAAGTGTTTACCACATCGTGTTTACCAAAGGTTTTGTGCAACTCTCTTCTGCTCGCAACTGTGTTCGTTTTTGATTTGATCACGATAGAATCAACTTGACGTTTCAGCTCTTTTGCTTTTGCCTGAGTGGTTGTGATTGCACCATGCAGAAACAATTGACGCAACAAGTTCTTAAGGAGCGCTTCCCTATGCTTGGTATCTCGATTCAGCTTGCGTTTTGCTACTCTATGTCTCATGAATTACTCGCCTAAACTGACGCCCTTTTTGATTAATGCCCCATCAACTACAACGACACTCTTTTCGCCGAGGTTTTTGACCTTAGCGATAATGTTTTTTGACGTTCCAACTAAGTCACCAACAGTGGCAAATCCACCTTTGCGTAATGCATTTGCGATACGAGTTGGCAAGTCGAGCTCTTCTACGGTCAGGCGAAGTACTTCTGCTTCTTCTGGACTGAGCATAGTTTCTGGCTCTACAACAGCCTGAGCAGTTGGATTGGTGATTTGTGTAAACTGACGAGAAAGAATCTGTGCCGCTTGTTTGACTGCATCAAGAGGGGCAATCGAACCATCGGTGGCAACAGTCATGATTAGTTTATCAAAATCTGTTCTGCGACCGACACGTGTTGCTTCCACTTTGTATGAAACACTGACAACTGGGGAAAAAAGTGCATCAAGCATAACGTCTCCAACACCAGTACTCTGTGTTTCATCGGAAACCTGATAACCAGTGCCAGTACTTGCAGTCATTTCCAAATCGACTGATCCAGTAGCGGCAATTGTCATGATATGTTGATCACCATTTGCAATAGAGAAACCTGCTTCGCAATCAATATCTTTTGCAGTAACTACTTTTGGACCCTTGGCTGAAAGTCTGAGCACGCCGGTTCCACTGTTTTCTGCAATTACTCGAACGAGCTTGAGGTTAAGACCAATCTCGAGCACATCTTCGGTAACACCGGGAATAGCACTAAATTGATGATCTACACCTTGTACGCGCAATTGTGTGATGGCTGCACCTGGCAAAGAGGAAAGGAGTACTCGTCGCATTGCGTTGCCGAGTGTGTGACCATATCCCTGCTCTAAAGGATCGATCGTAATAACCGAAAGTTGGTCATTCTCAGCTACTTCACTCAACTCAAAAGTTGGGTTCATCACTGGGTATTGTGTAACATCTTGTAACATAGGTCTCCTTTTCGTTTCTTCTCCTCTCATTTGAGAGAATCCGTTTCTTGAATTTATACTTTTACTTATCTACTGTAGTACTCCACTACCAACTGTTCTTCTACTGGCTCAATTACGTCGGTGCGAACTGGTAAGCGGGTTACTTTTGCAGCAATCTGCTTTTTCTCCAACCATTCTGGCTGAGTAGCTTCAGACTCCAGCATATCTTTGATAGCTGGGATCTTGGTTGCTTTTGCGCCCAATACAAAGGTGTCGTTTGTTTGTACTTGGTACGAAGAAATATTGTGTCGTTTGCCATTCAGTAAAACGTGATAATGACCCACGAGTTGTCGAGCTGCTGCTCGTGTTGGTGCCCAACCCAAGCGGAAGACAACATTATCCAATCTGCGTTCGAGCAAAGAGATTAACGTCGAACCAGTAGCCAATTGGCTTGCAGTAGCTTGTTGATAAAGCTTGCGCAGTTGTTTCTCGGTGATGCCGTAAATATAACGAATCTTTTGCTTTTCTCGCAATTGAATACCAAAATCTGAAAGCTTGCGACGTCGTTTTGCACCGTGTTGACCTGGACGAATGTTTATCCGTTTTCCAACCTTCAGTGCATTGGATTTAAGAGATAAATCTTCACCAATTTGGCGTGCTAGTTTGTTTCGTGGGCCGATATGTCTTGACATAATTATTTGTTGTGTTTCGCTTTCCGTGGTCGAGTACCATTGTGTGGAGACGGTGTCATATCTGCAATCAGACTAATCCGGATACCTTGTGCTTTCAATACGCGCAATGCAACATCTCTACCTGGACCTGGACCTTTGATAAACAAGTCCATGTTTTGCATGCCAAAAGCGCGAGCTTTATTGACGGCATTTTCTAGGGTAATCGTTGCAGCGTATGGGGTTGATTTGCGGGAACCAGTGAAACCTGCTTCTCCAGCTGATGACCAACAAAGTACATTGCCTTGCTCGTCGGTGATGCTCACAAGGGTAGTGTTGAATGTCGCAGTAACATACATGCGACCACTCGAAACCAATCGCGCTTTTTTCTTACTTACTGATGATTTTGTTGTAGTTGCCATACGTTATTTTTTTGAAGTATCTTCTAGTTTCGCTACCATTTCTTTGCTCAGTGAGCCAACAGTCTTTCGCTTACCACCGCCACGAGCACTTCGTGAGTTAGTGCGTGTTCGTTGACCACGTACTGGTAAGTGTGCAATATGACGCAATCCACGGTATGCGCGGGTGCGTTTCAACCGATCGATATTATCGTTGATCTCTCTTCGCAAATTTCCTTCAGTCTGATATCTATCGAGAGCTCGCTGAATTCTATTTACTTCATCGGTAGTAAGATCTCTGGTTCGTTTGTTTTCATCGACATGGGCTTCTGCCAAAATGCTCTGGGAACGATTGTCTCCGATTCCAAAAATGCTACGCAATGCATAGCGTATTTTTTTGTGTTCTGGTAGATCGATTCCAACAATACGAATCATAAATTAGCTCTGTCTTTGCTTATGCTTTGCATTTGTCTTACACACTACTCGTACTACACCCTTACGACGAATAAACGTGCATCCGCTGCAGATTTTTTTTAGTGATGTACGTACTTTCATCTTTGTTCCTCAAGAGAGGTGAACTATACCAGGTGTGCTCTCATTTGAAAAGGCTTAAATTGACTGCGTGTCCTTTTGTGTTGATCTAAAGGTAATTTTCATCTTTTTGAGGTCATATTTTGATACGTATCCCTTAACTAAATCTCCAGGCAGAACGCGAATTCTAAAAAGTCGCATCTTTCCTACTAAAGTACCAAGAAGTGTTCGACCAATCATCTGTGGGTACTGAGACTGAGTAATCGAGACATAAAACATAGTATTTGGCAAACATTGAGCAACTTCACCCTCGACTTCAAACCGATCGATCGCAGCAGATTTCTGTCGCGTTGGATCGACCTGTCGTTTTCCTTTTGCTGATCGCTTGTGATCTTGTACTTTTCCCATAGAACCCTTGATTGTACCAAATTATAGGCTTTTTGTCAGGACTTCATGCCCGGTATCTGTTACAAGCACGGTTTCTTCAAACATTCCAGCAAGTGAGCCATCTTTTGTTCTGTAAGTCCATTCATCGGAGTCAACCATAAGCTCTGGGTTGCCAGCAGTGTACATGACCTCAATAGCCACAGTTTGGCCTGCTGAAAGTAAAATTCGCTTATCAGCTTTGTCTGCCGCAACTGGGATACTTGGATCCATATGCAGCTGCACACCAATCCCGTGACCAGTCAATTGATACACCACACCAAAGCCGTGCGCATCCAAAACCTTCTCCATAGCTTTACTTATCGTATAGACCGAAACACCTGGCTTGACCTTAGCAATAGCTGCTTGCAGGCTTTTTTTACCGATTGCCAAGAACTCTCTCACTTTGGCTGTAGCATCGCCGACTGCAAAGCTAACCGTCGTATCAAGATGATATCCATCGGAAAGCAAACCTACGTCAATAGTGACAAGATCGCCGTTGCTCACTACACCATTTTGGGGAATACCGTGACAGAGTGCATCATTGAGCATAATGCAGGTTGCCCAGCTATAGCCAGGAACAGTCGAAAAACTGGCTGAAACATGATGTTCGCGGAGCAACTTTTGTGCCCAAGATTCGATCTCCTCAAAGGTAGTGCCGACAACAGTACGACGCGCCAGTTCATCCCGGATTTGGGCCAAAATACGACCACCTCGACGCATTGCTGTGATCTTAAGCTTCGATGGCTGCGATGATTGCATCTGATACTTTTTCTATTGAAACCTCACCATCGACAGATCGCAACTTACCTTTTTGGCGATAGTACTCGATCACCGGGGTAGTTACACCATGAAATAATGAAATTCTCTTCCGAATTGCTGACAGAGTTTCATCTTCTCGCTCAGCAACTCGACCAGAAATTCTCCAAAGTGCTTCTTTGTCTGAGACATCAATATATATAACATGATCGATTGAACCATTGAATGCTTCTGCCTGCGCTACTGTGCGAGGAAAACCATCTAGTACGAAACCATCCTTGTACTCAGGCTTTTTCAGGTAGGTAAGCACTACTTCGAGCGTCGTGTCATCTGGAACAAGCGCTCCGGAGTTGAGTAGTTCTTTGAGCCAACGACCGAGCTTCGTCTTCTCTTTTGCCATTTCTCTAAAAATATGTCCTGAAGAAAGGTAAGGAATATTGTACTTCTCTGAGAGCATGCTACCCTGTGTCGATTTGCCTGCGCCTTGAATGCCGATGAGAACTATTTTCATAGTTTGCCTTTATATGCTATTACTGCTTTATGTGTAGCGTTCGTAGTTTTGCTCTACCACCATACTTTCTGCTTGCTTGGTAGTTTCTAAGATAACTGAAACGACAATAAGCACTCCAGTACCACCGATTGCAAGTGATTGTATATTTGTTAGTAACTGTGCGAGTGAAGGCAATATGGCGATAAAGCCAAGAAATAATGCACCAGCGAAAGTGATGCGAGAAACAACAAATTCAAGATATTTTTTGGTAGGAGTACCAGGTCGAATTCCAGGTAAAAATGCACCGCTCTTTTTTAGTTCAGATGAAATATCTTCGGCATTAAAGAAAATAAGTGCAGAGAAAAAAGTGAAAATCAAAACGATCACGAAGTACACAATCATGTAAATGTAAGAGGTTTGTGCAAACCAAATGCTAATATTTTGCCCCAATGCAACCCATTGTTCTTTGCCAGAAGAAGTGAGAATTCCAGCTAAAAATGATGGTACGAGCATAAGTGAAACAGCAAAAATAATTGGCAACACACCGGTGACATTTACTCGAATAGGTAAGTGAGTGGTTTGACCACCATATACTTTGCTCCCGCGCGTTCGTTTTGCATACTGGATTTGTACCTTACGAACGGCCTCATTCATGTAAACAATCAGAGCGATAACCAAGAGAAAAAGTGTGACAAAGATCGCAACGGTCATCAGTTGATCAGCAGTGGTGAGTGACCAGACCTGTGCAATAGCAGTCGGCAATTGACTGATGATGCCAGCAAACAAGATCATAGAAATACCATTGCCCAGACCGTACAGTGTAATGAGTTCACCCAGCCACATGACAATCAGAGAGCCAGTGATAAGCGAGAGAATTATTGCGCCCAAGATGACTGGATCAGATGCGAGCAACAAATCTTGCGAACGAAGCAAGGCAAGCACAGAAATACTCTGGACGATACCGAGCGGAACTGACAGCAATCGAGTATATTGATTAACTTTTTCTCGACCACTTTCACCCTCTTTTTGCATTTCCTTGAGTTTTGGAATGACCATACCTGCAAGCTGCATCACAATCGAAGCGGTGATATAGGGATTGATTCCAACTGCTGCAATCGAAAACCGAGCGAGCGTACCACCAGAAAAAACATTGAGTAAACTCAAAAATTGACTGCCATTAAATAACTGCTCTAAGCGAGTGATATCTACACCAGGGAGTGGTATATGGGCCAAAACACGAAACACCAAAAAGACTCCTGCAGTGAAGAGGAGCTTTTTTCTCAGTTGTGGGGCGGACGCTATTTTTTGGAAGAGGGTTAAAAATCTCTGCACGATGTAGGTTATGTACTCTGCGTAATACTACCACCTGCTGCTACAATTTTTTTCTGGGCACCTGGAGTTACTACCAAACCAATCAGTGTTAATTTCTTGGTAATTTCTCCCGTACTAATGACTTTTACACCCTGTGCTCGTGAGCCAATGATCTTTTCTAATTTCAATGTTTGGAGCGTTACTTCGGTCGCTGTTATTCTGTTTAACTCAGTCAGTGTGAGCTCAACTCGCTTGCCAAAAGAAACAAACTTACCCTTACCACGCAGCATTGGCATACGCTTGATAAGCGGAAGCTGTCCGCCTTCAAACCACAATGGAACCGTGCTACCCGATCGAGATTTTTGTCCTTTTTGTCCTCTACCAACAGTGTGACCACCTACTCCAGATCCATAACCACGACCAAGACGCTTGCGTTGTTTGGCTGAAGTTGCGAGTAATTTAGAGAGTAAACTTGGCATGGAACTTATTTTTTCTTAGCTGGTTTTTTTGCTACAATCACTTTTTTCTTTTTTGCAACCGGCTTTACTTCTTTTTTGACTTCTACCGCTGTTTCTTTCTTTACTTCGCTCAATCGTTTTTGCTCTTCTTTTACCTTAACAACTTCTTCTGATTCTACTTGAGCGATAGATTTGAGGGTGATGCCCTTCAATTTCACTATCTGTGAAATCTGTGTCAATGCAGCAAAAGTTGTGTACACATTTGAGGCTTGGTTTTGTGTTCCCAAAATTTTACTCGAAATGTCTCGAATACCAGCTGCTTCGACTACGGCACGAACTGGACCACCAGCAATAACTCCTGATCCCTTTGGCGCTGGTTTCAGCAAGACTTGGCCTGCACCTTTTTTCATAACAATTCGGAATGGAATAGTGGTGCCATCGATAGGAACAGTGATCATATGTTTCTTGGCTTTTTTGATGCCTTTTTGAATAGCGGTAACCACATCTTTTGCTTTACCAAGACCGACGCCGACTTTGCCTTTTCGATCACCAACAACCATGAGTACGGAAAAGCCTACCTTACTGCCACCCTTTGTCTTTTTTGAAACACGGGAAATCTGGATAACCTTCTCATCGAACTCTGATACTTGATTGTACTGATCTGCCATAAGAATCCTATATTGTAATGCCTTCTGTACGTAATGTCTGGACAAACTCGCGGATTCTGCCTAAATAAGGATATTGGCCGCGATCAAAAATTGCTGCTGGAATTTTTCGATTCTTCAGCTCTGCAGCAACTGCTACCGCAAGCTTGTTGGAAAGCTGGGTTTTTGTCGCTGGCTCTTTTGCAGAGCGTTGTGTTTTTGAGTGCAAGCCAAACAATGTTTTTTGTGCTTCATCGTCGATCACCTGTACCTGAAAATTCTTGTTTGAGCGAAGAACAGAAATACGAGGTCTACCTGCAGTACCGCATAATTTGGCGCGAACTCTGCGTTGGCGAATTTGATTTCTAGTAAGTTGGTGAAATGCTTGCGTCATGATTGTTCTTGCAGCTTTTATGCAGCAGCAGCTTTACCTTGTTTACGTTTGACTACTTCTCCCTCATATCGCACACCCTTGCCTTTATATGGCTCTGGTGGTCTCATGGCTCTGATTTCTGCAGCGATTTGGCCCACTCGTTGTTTGTCGATTCCAGTGATGATGATTGTTTCTGTATCTGGTACTGAGAATGTAATTCCAGTAACTGCTGGCTGGATGATCGGGTGCGAATAACCAAGTGCGAGCGAAATTCCTGATCCTTTTGCCTGAGCTCTATATCCTGTACCAACCAATTTTAATGTTTTTGTGAATCCTGCGCTTACGCCAACAGTTGCATTCTGTAGCAAACTGCGGATAAGTCCGTGATTCGCCTTGCTCTGTCGAGTATCGTTGGATCGAGTTACACTAACTTCCTCCGCTGTTTGAGTAAAAGAAATACCGTTGAGCAATGTAACGGATAGTTCTCCCTTCGAACCCTTCACGACAGCCACTCGGCCAGTTTGTGTGAGCGTTACTCCAGATGGAATGCTAATGGGGGTGCGTCCAATTTTTGACATGTGTTACCAAATCTGACAAAGGAGCTCTCCGCCCACTTTGCGCTTTCGCGCTTCTTTATCTGATAATAATCCTTGATTCGTTGACAAGATTGTGATGCCGTAGCCACCGAGTGCTCGAGGAATTTTGTTTGCAGGTGCATATACTCTGCGGCCTGGTTTTGAGAGTCTCTTGACATCATTTACTACCGATACCCGATTGTTGTACTTCAATTTCACGACTAAGGTTGGAAATTGGCCAGTCGTAACTTGCTCAATTTTGGTAATGTAGCCTTCCCGCACTAAAATTTCACCAAGTGAGTGTCGCATCTTTGAGTACGGCAGCTCCACAATGTCGTGATGTGCTCGAAGTGCGTTTTTGATTCTGATGATAAAATCTGCTATTGGATCTGTCATGTTACTTACTTGCCTTTACGACACCAGGTAATTCGCCCTTGAGTGCTAATTCTCTAAAGGTTAAGCGACTCAACCCAAAGAAGCGCATATACGCCTTTGGTCGGCCGGTTATTTTACATCGGTTTACTCCTCGAGTCGAGACTCGATTGTACTTCTTCTCACCAGAGAGACGTAGTGCCTCACGCTTCATGAGCAATTTTGATGATTTAGCGATTTTAGATTTCTTTGCCATACTCCATTACTTTCTTGTAGTACCTGCTTCTTTGACAAACGGCATTCCGAGTAAAGTGAACAATCGCAATGCGTTCTCATTGTTCTCAGCCGTTGTAACAAACACTGCCTGGAAGCTTCTGATTTTCTCTACCATATCATAGCTTACCTCTGGAAAAATGATTTGCTCTTCAATTCCCAAACTGTAATTTCCATTGCCATCGAAACCAGTATTTGAGACACCTTGAAAATCTTTTACCCGAGGAAGGGCAACAGTGAGCAACTTTTCGAAGAACTGCCACATTCGTTTGCCACGCAGCGTAACTCTCACTCCAAGTGGGTCGCCTGCACGTAGTTTAAAGGTAGCAATAGATTTGCGTGCAAGCGTGATATTTGGCTTCTGACCAGTCATTGCCATAAATTGTAGGGCAATATTTTCGAGCACTGGTTTACGAGCACGAGGATCTTGTGGATCACTCACACCCATATTTACCACGATTTTGAGTAATCTTGGCACTGCAAATGCGCTCTTCACGCCCATCTCTTTTTTGAGCGCTGGCACGACGGTGTCTTGGTAGTGTTGTTGTAAGGCTGTCATTATTTCTTCTTTGCAACTTTCGCTACTGGAGCTATTGCGCCAGATTTCTTAAAAATTCTCGTTTTTGTTCCACCTTTGATCTCAAAACCAATTCTATCTTGTTTGCCTTTTTCGTTGAGCACTGCGATCTTGCTCATAGGTAGTGGCCGTTCAACTTTGCGAATCTCACCAGGTTGACCATCTCTTGGCTTAACGTGACGAGAGTACATATTTGCTCCTGGAACCACGACTTTCTGTTCCTTTGGAAAAATCTTAAAGATCTCTCCAGTCATACCTTTATCTCTGCCAGAGGTAACAAGCACTTTATCGCCGACGAATACTTTCATAGTTATAATACCTCTGGTGCTAAACTCGCGATTTTTGCAAATCCTCTATTCTTTACTTCTCGGGCTACTGGGCCAAAAACACGGGTGCCAACTGGAATTGTGTTTTTTACAGACTCAATAATAACTGCAGCATTGTCATCAAATCGAATATATGTGCCATTGCTTCTGCGAAGCTCTTTTCTGGTACGCACAATCACAGCTTTAACTTTGTCACCTTTGCGGATTGCAGATTGAGGATCTGCGGCAAGCACTGATGCTGCCACAATATCACCAATGTGACCAAAGCGTCGTTTCGAGCCACCATGCACTTGGATAACTCTTAGGCGTTTTGGGCCACTGTTATCACAGACAGCTAGTACGGTTCTTAGTTGAATCATGCTACCTTTGTCACTTTCGGTACAATCTGGATAACTTTAAATCGTTTTGTTCTACTCATCGGTCGGCAAGATTCGATAATGACCTCATTGCCTTCTTCGAGTTTCAGCTCAGTGTAATGACAAGCATATCTCTTAGTTCTCATAACTGACTTGCCGTAAATAGGATGCTTCCACTGTCGAGCAACCGTCACCTGTGCAGTCTGTGGTGTTTTGAGTGTGGTTACGATACCTTGTAGCTGTTTCATGCTGTTGCTGCCTTCATTTTTTCTGTTAGAACCGTCTGTACACGCGCGATATCTTTTGCCAAGTGAGTGACTTGAGCAACGTTGGCTAACTTGCTTGCAAATTTTTGCATTCTGAGTGAAACAAAAGAAAGTCGCAGTTCTGTGAGCTTTTGCGTCAGCTCTGCTGTTTCTAGTTCATGTAGTTTGCGAATATCGTTTTGTTTCATATTTATTTCTTCAAAAAAGCTGTTTTAACAGATAGCTTATGTCCTGCTTTAGCAAATGCAATTCGTGCCGTTTCTTCTGTTACTCCTGAGAGTTCAAATAAAACTGAACCTGGTCTCACTACTGCTACATGCTCCTCTATCGCTCCTTTACCCGAACCCATTTTGACTCCAACTGGCTTTTTGGTAATTGGCTTGTGTGGAAACACACGAATCCAATATTTACCAGCCCGTTTGGTCATAAACGTAATTTTTTTACGTGCTGCCTCAATCTGTCGACCAGATACCCAGCCGCTCGTTGTAGCTTGGAGACCAAAATCTCCAAAAGCAACATCGACACCTCTGGTAGCAACACCTCGGCGTTTGCCTCTAAATTGCTTGCGGAATTTTTCTTTCCTTGGCTGCAGCATGATTAGAGTACCTCTCCCTTATAGATCCAAACCTTGATGCCGACGAATCCTGAACGAGTTCGCGCGGCCTCTTCAAAGTAATCTATATTTGCACGCAATGTCTGTGTTGGCACACTACCCTTTGAGTATTTTTCATTGCGGCCAATTTCTGCTCCACCAATTCTTCCCGAAAGTTCAATCTTTACCCCGAGTGCACCTGCTTGCATCACTCGCTCGATAGCTTGTTGAACAGCTCTGCGATGTGGATATCGCTTGAGAAGTTGATTTTGAATTCTCTCAACAACTAATTTTGCACTCAGATCTGGTTTATTGACTTCTTCTACGCGTAAATCAATTTTAACTCGATCTTTCTTGAGTTTTGAGACATTGAGTAAACGCTCGACATCTTTTTTTACTTCTTCAAGATTTGCGCCACCTCGACCGATTACAACGCCTGGTCGGGAGACAAATAAAACAATTTTAATGATCGTTAAAGAGCGTTCGATATCTACTTGCACCACACCTGCTGTTAGCAACTTCTTCTTCAGGTGCTCACGTAATCGATAATCTTCGATCACGGTGTCGCTATATTCTGCTGGTTCAGCAAACCAGCGCGACTTCCAACCGAAAGTATTGCCGACACGAAAACCAGTTGGATGTACTTTTTGTCCCATATTTTTTACCAGAGGGGTATTGTACTACACTCTCCTACTTTTTACTCGGCTTTTTTGTACTTACTACTACTTTTTTTGGCTTTGTTGCAACCTCTTCGAGCTCCAAAATTACATGACTCGCCAATTTAACGATGCTGTGGGCTCGTCCTCGACTGACTGCACGAAATCGCTTATAGCGAGCTCCCTCGTTTACTTGAATTGATTTAATCTGTAATTGATCTACTGAAAGATTGTGATTGTGTTGCGCATTTGCCAATGCTTGACGAAACACCTTCAGCAACACAAGTGCCGAGCGTCGTTCGATAACGGCAAGCTGCTTGAGCGCGTTTTCGACCGAAAGACTGCGAACGGCATCAGCCGCAAAGCGAATTTTTCTTGGTGTTTGTCTGGTATTTTTTTGAACTACTCTAATGGTCATATAGTTTAGGTCTTAGTAAGTACTCGCTTTACAATTCTGCCGTGACCGCGGAAGGTTCTGGTTGGAGCAAACTCTCCCAACTTATGACCAACCATGGCTTCACTAATAAAGACTTCGACAAATACCTTGCCTTGATGGACGAGGAACGTGTGTCCCACAAAATCAGGACTGATCACAGAGTGTCGGCTCCAAGTCTTGATAGCAGTTTTGTCACCACTCTGCTTCTGCTTCATCACCTTGATGAGCAATTTTGGTTCTACGAATGGTCCTTTTTTACTTGATCTAGACATGATTATTTTTTGCTCCGTCTATCACGTACGATAAATTTTTTACTTGTCTTTCGCTTACTACGAGTCTTCGTACCAAATGCATGTTTGCCCCATGGTGTCTTTGGATACTTCATACCAACACCACTTCGACCCTCACCACCTCCATGTGGATGACTACCAGGGTGTTGTGCGGTCCCACGAACAGTTGGGCGAATACCGAGTAATCGTTTTCTGCCAGCTTTACCAAGCTTGCGACCCTTCCACTCTTGATTACCAACCTGGCCGATTGTAGCGATACAATCGAGCTTTAGCAATCGAAGTTCTTTTGAAGGCAGTAAAACTGTAGCGAACTTACCCTCTTTTGATTGAATAAGCGCTCCTGTACCAGCACCACGAACGATTTGGGCACCCTTGCCTGGAGTAACTTCTAGGTTGTGAATAATGACGCCAATAGGGATATTTGCCAGTGGTAATGCATTGCCGGGGCGAATCTCAGCAGTTGTACCTGCCATGATTGTATCGTTTGGCTCCAAACCTTCTGGGCAAAGTTGATAGGTTTTTTCGCCATCTGGATATTGAATGAGTGCAATATGTGCACTGCGCATGGGATCGTACTCAATTCGTTGTACAACACCTGCAATATCACGTTTACTACGCTTCCAATCAATTACGCGTAAACGCTTTTTGACGCCGCCGCCGCGATGACGAACAGTGATGTGTCCTCGAAAACCCCTTCCCTGTCGTTTTATGTGACCTGAAACGAGAAGTGATTTTTCTGGAGCTCCCTTGTGTAAGAGGGAACGGTCAATTACAACTTGATTTCTTCTACCTGCGCTGGTTGGTTTGCGTGCTATTAACATAGTTTATGCCGTTTTTTCTTCTGATCCTAAATTGAATAAGTCAATGCTATCGCCTGCCTTTAGTGTGACAAGCGCTCGTTTAACTTTTATCTTTTTGGAGAGCAAGCGTTTTTTGCCAACTCTTTTACTATGCGACGCGTACATAAGTGTGCGGACGGCCAAAACAGAAACAGAGAAGATCGTTTCAATTGCTTCTTTTACCTGATTTTTAGTAGCCGTAGTAGCTACTTCAAAAGTATATGCATTTTCAGTCGAAGCCAAATGGTACGTCTTTTCGGTAATGATTGGTTTTTTAATTGCGAATGTTTGCATTTATGCCTTCTTTGCTTTCGCTTTTGAAGCTGGTGCTTTTTTTGTCACTTTTGCTGCGGCTGCTTTGGCCACTTTCTTAACTGCTGGTTTTTTAACCACTGGTTTCTTAACCAAAGCTTTTTTAGCTACTGGTTTCAGCTCCAAAACTGGGGCTGGTTTACCAGCAATGCGAGCATCAACAAGTGCTCGCGAGTTTGCAGTAAATAAAATTGTGTCTGCTTGCACGACGTGGAGTGCATTGAGCTGCGCTGCCAAAACTGGAGTTACTCTAGAAATATTTCGCAAGGAACGAAGCTGCATTGGATCCGCTTGCTCCATAACTATGCAAATGTTTTTGGCTGTTGGTGCAACTTTTTTGAGCAGTTGGTCAGCCATCTTTGTCTTACCAGTTAATGTAGCAATTTCTGGAACAACTGAAATCACCGCAGACTGCATAGTTAGGGCACTCGACAACGCTTGTCGCTTCATGGCTGGTGGTAATGATCGAGACCAATTGGCATTGCCGTTTGGACCGTGCGCAACTCCACCGCCAACAAAAATTGGTGCTGATTTTGCTCCATGTCGGGCTCCACCAGTACCTTTTTGCTTGTAGATTTTCTTCTTGGAAAGCGAAACTTCTGCGCGAGTTTTTGTCTTGCTTGTCCCTTGTCGCTTGTTTGAAAGTGCGATGGCAACCGCCTGGGAAACTAGTTTTTTATTGATGAGTTTTTTCATGTTATTCTGTCACCTCTGTTGGTTCTGGCTCCACCGTTTCTGCTGCTGGCTCTTTGATACCAGACGATGCAAAATCGAGTGCTACATCTTTTTGCTTACCCTGTTTGCGGATGCGCAGTGACGAACTGATTGAACCTGGTACCGGACCACCAATCCAGATCTCTTGTTCTATAGGATCAACATGTACTATGACGAGTCCCGTGACGGTGACTGTATCGACACCAAAGTGTCCAGGCATTCGCTTGCCCTTATATACTCTACCTGGAGTCGTACCTGCGCCAATTGAACCGATAGCACGAGTACGATCAGATTGACCATGTGTCTTTGGACCACCTTTGAAACCATAGCGTTTCACACCACCAGCAAAACCTCGACCTTTTGATGTGCCTTGCACTTTGACTACATCTCCAACTGAGAGTACATCGAGTGCTGAGACAGTGCTGCCAACAGCTGGAGCCGTCGTTTCATCAGTTGCGACAAACTTAGTACCGCGTAAAAAACGCGCGCCAACAGCAAAACCGCTCTGAGCAAGCTGAGAGCGGACGGGTTTCTTCATGTTTTTGAGGTTTTTTTTGCCATATCCAAGCGTAAGTGCAAAGGTACCTGCAGTATCTGATTCTTTTGAACTTACGACTAAATTCGGTGCGGTTTTACAACGAGTGACAGCAATACGCTTCCCGGCTGTATTCCAGGCTTGTGTCATGCCAATTTTGGTCACAAATATATCTTGCATACGTTTTATTATCTTTATTTGCCTGGCGCATTCAGCTTACATCTTTATTTGAATTGATACTCCGGCTGGTAACTCTAGATGCATTAATGAATCTATAGTCTTACTTGTTGGGTTAACGATATCGAGCATGCGTTTGTGTGTTCTGATCTCAAAATGCTCTTGGGCATTCTTGTCTGAGTGTGGCGAGGTCAAAACGGTGAATTCGCGAATGTTCGTTGGCAAAGGGACTGGGCCTACCACCTGTGCGCCAGTAGAAAGGGTTGTTTCAAGGATTTTCTTACTTGCTTCATCAATTACTCGATGGTCGTAAGACTTGAGACGGACTCTGATCTTGTTAACTGGTGCCGCTGTTTTATCTTGTTTTGCCATGTATCTTTCTTGACCAAATCGTAGGGTGCGATTATACAAACATTTTCTCGAGAAGTAAACCCCGTCACTCGAGATTGAGTTGTATGATCGGCAGAAAAAAGAAGCGCCCGAGGTTTCCTCGAGCGCTACCCAATTCTTTTCTTTGTTTTACTTCAGGATTTTGGTTATTGCTCCTGCACCAATAGTGTGTCCGCCTTCACGAATTGCAAAACGCAATCCCTCGTGTAGAGCTACTGGCACTATCAATTTTACAGTCATCTTGGCATTATCGCCAGGAATTACCATTTCTACACCTTCTGGCAAAGAGATCTCGCCAGTTACATCTGTGGTTCTGATGTAGAACTGTGGTCGGTAACCTGTGAAGAATGGTTTGTGACGACCACCCTCTTCTTTGGTAAGAATGTATACCTCTGCCTCAAAATCGGTGTGTGGCTTTGCTGTTCCTGGTTTTGCAAGAACTTGTCCGCGCTCAACATCATCTTTGCCGACACCGCGCAAGAGAATTCCGACGTTATCGCCAGCTTCACCTTGATCGAGCATCTTTCGGAACATTTCAACACCAGTAACGGTTGTTTTCTGTGCCTTGTGCAAACCGACGATTTCAATTTCTTCGCCAACTTTGACAATACCGGTTGCGATTCTGCCAGTGACAACAGTGCCTCTTCCTTTGATAGAGAAGACATCTTCGATAGGCATAGAGAATGGTTTGTCAAGTTCTCGAACTGGATCTGGAATATACGAGTCAACAGTGTCCATGAGCTCCATGATTTTATCTTGAGCCGCTGAATCACCCTCGAGAGCCTTAAGTGCACTAACGCGAACAATCGGAGTCTTGTCACCATCATAACCATATTTAGTGAGCAATTCGCGAACTTCCATTTCGACCAAGTCGAGCAACTCTGCGTCGTCAACCATATCACACTTGTTCAGTGCGACCACAATTTGTGGAACGTTCACCTGCTTGGCCAAGAGAATGTGCTCTCTTGTTTGTGGCATAGGACCATCGGTAGCTGCGACAACCAAAATTGCACCGTCCATCTGAGCGGCACCAGTGATCATGTTTTTGATGTAGTCAGCATGTCCTGGAGCATCGATGTGTGCGTAGTGACGCTTTGCTGTTTCGTACTCTATGTGAGAAATGTTAATCGTAACACCACGAGCAGCCTCTTCTGGAGCATTGTCAATATCGCCATAACCCATGGCTTTATTAATATCTGAGGGTACTCTTGCAGCTAGCGTTGTGGTAATTGCTGCTGAGAGTGTTGTTTTACCGTGATCAACGTGACCGATTGTCCCGATGTTTACGTGTTGTTTGTTGCGAACAAATTTTTTTGCGTCTGCCATTGTGCCTCCGTTTTTTATACTTTCAAACTACTACTATTTTTGTCGTTCTGCGATAATTTTTTCTGTAATTGATTGCGGTACGATCTCATAATGACTTGGAAGCATCACTGAAGACGCTCTACCTTGAGTCATGCTTCTGAGGATTGTAACATAGCCCTGCATCTCTGCCAATGGCGCGAGTGCGGTGATGATGGTTGTTGCACCTCGAGTTGCGGTGCCTTGAATTTGCGCTCTACGTGAGCCTAAATCTCCGATAACATCTCCCATAAAGTCATCTGGGGTAGAAACCTCAAGTTTCATGATTGGCTCGAGCAAAACCATACCAGCAGTCTTGACACCTTCGCGCATACCGAGGGATCCGGCCATCTTAAATGACAACTCACTTGAGTCAACGTCGTGATATGAACCATCGTACAAGGCAACTGCGATATCGGTCATTGGGTAGCCAGCAAGAAATCCGCGCTCGAGTGATTCTTGGATACCCTTGTTTGCAGGTTCTATGTACTCTCTGGGAACTGAGCCACCAGTAACTTCATTTTTGAATTCGTAACCAGTACCTCTGTCTTTTGGTTCCAGACGAAGTAGTACGTGACCATATTGTCCGCGACCACCGCTCTGCTTAATATATTTACCTTCTGCCTCGACAACTTTGGTAATTGTTTCTTTATATGCAACTTGTGGTTTTCCAACATCGGCATCGACACCAAACTCACGCTTCATACGATCGACAATGATTTCAAGATGTAACTCACCCATGCCACCGATGATTGTCTGGCCAGTGTCCACATTTGAACTGATTTTGAATGTTGGATCTTCTTCGCCGAGCTTGGCCAAAGCCATACCCATTTTTTCTTGATCAGACTTGGTTCGTGGTTCGATAGCAAGTGAGATAACAGGTTCGGAGAAGGTGATACCTTCAAGAATGATTGGATTTGCTTCGTCACAGAGTGTGTCGCCCGTCTTAGTTTCTTTGAGACCAACAATTGCAACGATCTCGCCCGCGCGCGCTTCGGTGATTTCTTCGCGCTGATTTGCATGCATGAGGAGCAAGCGTCCGACACGTTCTTTCTTTTTTCGGGTGGAGTTATAGGTGTAGGTGCCTGATTGTAAAACACCAGAATACACTCGACAGTAGGTGAGCTTACCAACGTGTGGGTCTGTCTGGATTTTGAACGCCAACAAACTCAATTTTTCTTCTGGAACAAGCTTGCGTACTACTTCTTCGTCAGTCTTCGGGTTGGTGCCAGTAATGTGATCAATGTCTGTTGGTGATGGCAAGTACTCTACAACTGCATCAAGTACGGGTTGAACACCGGTATTTTTGAGTGAAGAACCAGCAAAAACAGGAACTAGTTTGTATGCGATAACAGCACGTCGCAGCGCAGCTTTTAACTCTTCTACAGTTATTTCTTCTTCTGCAAAAAACTTTTCGAGCAATGCGTCGTCAGTCTCAGCAATCGCCTCTACAAGCACTGCGCGCATTTTCTCTACTTCTTCTTTGTATTTTTCTGGAACTTCTTTGACTTCTGGTTCTGTAGCTGCTGCAGAGTCATGCCAGTACAACGCCTTACGCTCAATCAGTTGGATGACACCTTCAAAGTCATTTTCTGCACCCATTGGCAAAACCATAACCGCAGGAATAACTCCAAATTTTACTCTGATATCTTCGACTGTAGCCATAAAATCCGCACCAAGTTTGTCCATTTTATTGACAAAACAAATTCGTGGTACATTGTATTTATCTGCTTGGCGCCAAACGGTTTCGGATTGTGACTGCACGCCCTCACTGGCATCCAGCACAGTCACGCCGCCATCAAGCACGCGAAGGCTGCGTTCTACTTCAGCAGTAAAATCGACATGCCCTGGGGTGTCAATAATGTTGAGTCGATATGGCGCTTTGACTAAATTTGTCTCGAGATATGGTGTCCAAAACGTCGTGGTTGCAGCGGAAACAATCGTGATGCCTCGCTCTTGCTCTTGTGCCATCCAGTCCATAGTTGCAGCACCTTCGTGAACCTCACCAATTTTGTATGTTTTTCCGGTAAAAAATAGAATACGCTCTGTAGTTGTGGTTTTACCTGCATCAATATGAGCAATAATGCCGATATTACGAATGCGGGTTAAAGGAACTTGCTGGGATTTTGGAGACGGGGTAGCCATAGGAATCGCTTACCAACGGAAATGAGCAAATGCTTTATTGGCCTCAGCCATACGGTGCGCTGTCTGCTTGCGATTAATTGTGCCACCAGTGTTATCGAGTGCATCAAGCATTTCTGCGGCCAACTTTTCACCAAATGAGTGAAACTGCTTGCTTGGTCGTTTGTTAGATTCTTGCACTAACCAACGCAAAGCAAGTGCCTCACTACGACGAGGTCGTACTGGCATTGGCACCTGATATGCGGCGCCGCCAACACGACGAGAGCGAACTTCCATCTGTGGGGTAACTGCAACCAGGACAGTGTTGAGTAGATCAATTGGTTTCAGCTTAGATTTTGTGGCGGCGAGTTCGAGTGCGTTGTAGACTTGTTTCTTTGCCACACTCTGTTTGCCGTCTTTCATGACGTAGTTAATCAGACGAGCAACAACGATTGAATCGTATTTGCCATCTGGAGCAACTGTTCTAACTGGAGGTCGTTTTGATCGCATAATTCTTTAACGGGGATTAGCCACGCTTCACACCATATTTACTACGACTGGTCTTGCGTCCATCTACGCCAGTGGCATCAAACTTACCACGCACGATGTGATACTTCACACCAGGTAAATCTTTGACACGACCACCGCGGACTAGCACAATACTATGCTCTGCTAGAGAGTGACCCTCGCCCATGATGTAGGCGGTGACCTCCATCTTGTTGGACAAACGAACACGAGCAACTTTACGCAATGCAGAGTTAGGTTTCTTTGGCGTCATCGTCTTGACGACAGTACAAACACCACGTTTTTGTGGATTATTTGTCTTGACTGGACGACCCGTATTTGAGTTGAAACTGCGACGCAATGCACTTGCTTTAATCGTAGCTGGTTTGCTTCTGCGGCCTTTGCGAACTAGTTGATTTATTGTTGGCATATATTTCTCTCTTCGAGATTCATGATTTTATCACATCCCCTGCCTGAGTGCAGAGGTAAACCATTAAATTCTTGCTCGCTCCTCACTTGTCGGGATTAAGCGACCAATAATAACGTTCTCTTTGAGTCCTTGCAGTTCGTCGACAGCTCCAATACTCGCAGCGTCGGTGAGGATGTGTTTCGTATGCTGGAATGATGCAGCAGAGAGCCATGAGTCTGTGTACAACGAAGAGCGAGTTATGCCAAGGAATAGTACCTTTGCAGTTGCAGGCTCACCACCAGCAGCGATTGTCTCTTCATTGATCTGACTAAAGCGACTGCGTTGTGCAATTTCTCCTGCCAAGAATGAGGTGTCGCCTGATGCTTCGATCTGCAATTTGTCGCTCATCTTGCGCACAATCACTTCAAAATGCTTGTCGTGAATTGGAATACCTTGTGATTCGTATACACGTTGCACTTCTCGAACCAAATGCTGTTGCACCGGCAAGAGTCCCTGCAATTGCAGCATCTCGCGTAGGTTAATCGAACCAGCAGTAAGCTGCTGACCGATGTGAACCAAGTCACCGTCTTCGACGATTATTGGTGTGCGAGACGAGATTGTGTACTCGACTTTATCCGTGGTTCCAATCGTAATAATTGTTTCATCGTCTTTGGTTTTGATCTTCACCTTACCCGCAACTTCGGCAATTAATGCCTGATTTTTGGGAATACGTGCCTCGAGTAATTCTTCGACCCGTGGCAAACCCTGAGTAACATCAAGACCGAGAATACCACCTGAGTGCTTCACACGCATAGTCAGCTGTGTACCCGGTTCACCAATAGATTGTGCTGCGACAATACCGACTGGAACACCGAGTTGCACCATGTCGTGGGTGGAAAAATCCCAACCATAACACTGTGAGCACATACCCTTGATCGCTTGACAAGCAAGTGGGGATCGAACAAATACTGGACTGATATTTGCATCGGCAATTTCTTGAGACAAAACTGGAGTAATAATTTCTCCCTGTTTGACCAAGGTTTTTTTGCCAAACTTGATGTCTTGCGCAGCAATGCGACCCATGATTCTGGTGGCATAAATATCTGGTCGATCTGCTTGAACGACTTCGATGCCTTCCGTTGCACCACAGTCTTCGAGTCTGATGATAACGTCATGCGCTACATCACACAAACGACGAGTGAGATATCCTGCATCCGCAGTTTTAATAGCAGAGTCAGTCAAACCTTTTCTCGAACCACGTGCAGAGGTCACATACTCAAAGATAGAAAGGCCTTCGCGGAAATTGGACTTCGTCGGCATTTCCACAATGTTACCTAATGGATCTACAACCAAGCCCCGCATAGCAGCGAGCTGTTTGACCTGATCCTTGGAAGCACGAGTACCTCCGGAGTTAATCATAACTTTGACCGCATTGGTCTCTGCATATGAATTCCAGGTTTTCTCTGCAACAGTGTCAGTGGTCTTAATCCATACATCGAATGCAAGGCGTTTGCGCTCATCAGCAGAGATGCTTCCCTCAAGGTATTCCTCTTGGATTGTCTCTACCTGTTTATTTGCTAACTCAACAATGTCATTTTTCTCTGGAATCATGGCGCAGTCAGTCACTGAAACTGAAAGTCCAGAATCTGTCGCTGCGCGGAATCCGAGATCTTTGATGTCATCGATAAGAGCAGAAACTTCATCGCGTTCGTGCACTTGAATCGCTCGAGTCACAATTTGCTTAATGCGCTGGGCATTGACTGGCTCATTGATAAACTCGAAGGAGTCTGGCAAAACTGCGTTGAACATCAATCGTCCGACTGTGGTTTCGAGTCGCTCAAACTTACCCGCTATTTCCAAACGAACAGTGATCAATTGACGACGAGTGATATGACCTGTCTGGAATGCGAACAAAGCTTCTTGCGTGTTTGCAAATACCTTTGGGAATGCTGGCTTATCTTCATTAGCAATGGTGAGGTAGTAAATACCCATAGCCATCTCTTTGTTTGGCACTGTGATAGGTTCACCATTTGCTGGCTTCAACAAATTATGTGTTGCAAGCATAAGACTACTTGCCTCGGCTTGTGCCTCAACAGTCAGTGGTACGTGCACAGCCATCTGGTCACCGTCAAAATCAGCGTTATAACCTGAACACACACAAGGATGCAGGCGGATCGCATTTCCCTCAATCAAAATTGGGAAAAATGACTGCATACCTAGTTTATGCAAAGTTGGCGCACGGTTCAAAATAACTGGATGATTGGTGGTGACTTGCTCAAGAATGTCGTACACCATAGGCTCTCGACGCTCAATAAGTTGTCGCGCACTCTTAACGTTTGGCGCAACTCCTTGCACGATCAACTCGCGCAAAACATATGGCTTAAAGATCTCAAGCGCCATGTCTTTTGGAATACCGCACTCATTGAGTTTTAGTTCTGGACCAACAACGATAACTGATCTTCCAGAGTAGTCAACCCGTTTGCCCAACAAATTTTGTCGGAAACGACCTTGTTTGCCACGCAACATTTCACTGAGTGATTTGAGTGGTCTACGAGTCGCTCTTCGTCGAGATTGACGCGCTTGTGTGCCATCAATCAGCGAGTCTACTGCTTCTTGCAACATACGTTTTTCATTACGCAAAATGATTTCTGGTGCACCAAGATCAAGCAAGTGCTTCAGACGGTTGTTACGGTTAATTACTCGACGATACAGGTCATTAAGATCTGAAGTAGCAAATCTACCGCCACTGAGCTGGACCATAGGTCGCAAATCTGGAGGGATAACTGGCAATATGTTGAGGAACATCCAGGTTGGATCGATCTGAGCCTTCTGCATGCCCTCGATTACTCGAAGTCGTTTGGTGGCTTTGATTCGTCTTGCACCCTTACTCTCATTCATTTCTATGCGTAACTTCTCTACCAAGTCGTCGAGCTTCAGTTCTTGTACGAGCTCGAGCAGACTCTCGGCACCCATACCAACGCGCAAGTGAGAAGCAACGTCGTACTCTTCAATCTTGAGGTACTCATCTTCGGAAAGAATCACACCGAGGTTGATTTTCTTTACCATTGACTTCAGCGCTTTGTAAATCTCTTCTGTCTGAACAGTTTGGCTGTCGAGCTGCTTCTTGAGTGAAGCAATCTTATTTTTTGCTTTAAGCTGTAACTCAGAAACTTTGAGTTGCAATGTCTCTTTGTTGGTGACTTTTTCTTTGAGACTAACGAGATTTGTTTTGAGCGCTTCTGTTACTTTTTCCATCTCTGTTTTGGCAACATCTTTTAGCTCGTCCACTGCAGCGACCAAGTCGACATCCATTTTTTCGAGATTTTGTACTTTTTCGTCGTTATCTATCTCGAGCACAATGTATTTTGAAAAATACACGAGGGCATTAATATTTCTTGGCGAGATATCGAGCAACAATGAAAGCTTAGAAGGAGCTCCTTTGAAAAACCAAATGTGTGAAACAGGTGCGGCCAAACTAATGTGGCCCATACGCTCTCGACGAACTTTTGCCTGGGTAACTTCGACACCACACTTATCGCAAATAATACCGCGATACCGGATTCGTTTGTACTTACCACAGTAACACTCATAATCCTTCATTGGGCCAAAGATTTTCTCGTCAAAAAGACCATCTTTTTCTGCTCGAAGCGAGCGGTAGTTGATGGTTTCTGGCTTACGAACCTCGCCGAACGACCAAGACTTAATCACTTCTGGTGAAGCAATTCTAATTTCAAGAGCGGTAAAATCGATCATGTTTTTCATATGCTCCTTTAGTTTTCTTCAGTCACTACTGCTTCTGTATCATCGTCGTCATCTGTTTTCAACAACTCGTCTTCTGAGACCTCTTCGTCCTCAGCAGGCTCTTCCTCGTCGCCTGTCTCAGGTTCAGTCTCTTCGACGTCATCAACCATATCTGGCTCATCACTATCGAGTTTCAAAACCACTGTTTCTTCTTCCACTTCTTCTACACCATGTGGTACGACATCTAATCCAAGTGAGTTAAGCTCTCGCATCAGTACTCGGAATGACTCTGGCACAGTTGGTGCTGGAATCACTTCGCCCTTGACGATGGCTTCGAATGCTTTGGATCGACCCATGACATCATCTGACTTGATCGTCAACATCTCTTGCAGGGTATGTGCTGCGCGATGTGCTTCGAGTGCCCAGACTTCCATTTCTCCCAAACGCTGGCCGCCCATTTGTGCTTTACCACCCAAAGGTTGCTGCGTGACGAGTGAGTATGGTCCTGTCGAACGTGCGTGCATCTTGTCTTCAACCATGTGTGAAAGTTTCAAAATATACCCGATACCGACAGTACTTGGCTCACCATAGGTTTCACCAGTGCGACCATCAAACAATTGTGCTTTGCCACTGACTGGCAAACCAGCTCGCTCTAATTCTTTCCAAATTTTGTCTTCTTTGAATCGTTCAAAGGCTGGTACTGCGATGGTGTAACCAAGTTTCTTGGCTGCCCAACCTGCATGTGCCTCGAGTAATTGACCCAAGTTCATACGAGCAAGTACTGAGAGCGGGGAAATGATGACATCAACTGGCGTGCCATCTTCTAGATGTGGCATGTCTGCGGTTGGAACGATCTTCGAGATAACACCTTTGTTACCATGTCGACCGGCGAGTTTGTCACCAACGGTGATTTTTCGCAGTTGTGCAACACGCACTGTTACTTCTTGTAGCGTACCAGGATCGAGTTCATCGCCAGATTCTGAGTTGAGCACCTGTACATCAATGACTGTACCGGACTCACCATGTGGCATACGCAGTGAGGTATCACGTACTTCTCGAGATTTTTCTCCAAAAATTGCACGCAATAATCGCTCTTCTGGGGTTAATTCTGTTTCACCTTTTGGCGCAATTTTTCCAACTAAGATATCGCCAGAACTTACCACACTACCAACACGGACAACACCTTCTTCTGTCAGATTACTCAGGAAAATCTCAGCAACATTTGGAATGTCGCTCGTGAGTTCTTCCGGGCCAAGTTTTGTATCCATTACTTTTGCTTTGAACTCATTGATTTGAATTGAAGTCAAAACATCCTCACGAACTAATCGCTCAGAGATAACAATGGCGTCTTCGTACCCCAAACCGTCAAATGAGGTGTAGGCAATCACGACATTACTGCCGAGAGCCAACTCACCATGATCGGAAGCAGGGCCATCAATAATGACGTCGCCAGCGGTAATTTTTTGTCCAACAGTAACAATAGGGGTCTGTGAGTAACAAGTACTCTGTGACGTACGAACAAATTTTTCTACCAAGTAAGTCTCGATATCACCCTTCAGGAAAGTTGTTTCGTCATTGAGTGAAAGATCAACTTTTGCTGCATCTGCTTTGGAAAGCTTGATCTGCACCTTGGTACCATCGACACTTGCGACTACGCCGCTGTTTCGAGCTTTGACAGAACGATGCATAGCAGTTGCGACCTCAGTCTCCATGCCAGTACCAACAATTGGCGCCTGCGGCTTGATCAGCGGAACAGCCTGACACTGCATATGTGTACCCATCAGTGCTCTATTTGCTTCGTCATGTGCGATAAATGGAATCAGTGAGGCCGAAGTACCGACAACTTGTCGAGGTACAACGTCGATGTACTGAACATCAGTTACTGGACCTTCAATAAAGGTGTTCATGTAACGGATAGGCACCCACTCATCGACAATATTGTTATCTTTGTCTAGATCAATACTACGGTGAGTAATCTTGTAATCTTCTTCTTCGTCTGCAGAAAGGTAAATTATTTCATCTGAAACGTGCATTTTCGAACCAGCTTTTTTCACTGGCTGATACGGAGCTTCGAGAAAGCCGAAATTATTTACTCGAGCGTACAGCGATAAATAGGTTACCAAACCAATGTTTGGACCTTCAGGTGAACGTACGGGGTCAATTCTCGAGTACTGTGAAGCATTGATATCACGCATCGAAAATGAAGCGCGCTCACGAGTAACTCCACCAGTGCCCATGACGGACAAACGGCGAAGGTTATCAATTTCAGAAAGTGGATTTGTTTGATCGAGAATAGTCGACAAACGATTACGACGGAAAAATTCGGAAATAGTTGCGATGAGTGGACGGGCATTGACCAAACTTGCTGGACTGAGTAATTCATCAGTTTTGGTCAGAGACATCTTCTCTCGAATAGAGCGCTCAAGGCGAATCAGACCAATGCGGAAGGCTGACTCTTGTACCAGCTCACCAATTTGGCGAACTCGGCGGTTACTTAAGTGATCAATATCATCGGTCTTGCCAATACCATTTTGCAGCAAGATCAAGTACTTCACAGCAGAAATAATATCTTCTGGAGTCAAAATAGTTGTGTCTTTGTCAGTTTTGAGAGACAAACGTCGGTTGAGTTTATAACGACCAACTTTGCCAAGATCATAACGTCTGCGATCGAAGAACAATTGGGTGAGATATTCTTTGGCAGTTTCTACAACAGCTGGTTCGCCAGGACGCATTTTTTCATAAATCTCAATGAGTGCCTCTGCTTGTGAGCGCGTAGTATCTTTGGTGAGGGTGGTTTGGACAAGATCAAATTCATCTTGACCGATTTCATTACGGAGTAATTCGGTAATTTCTTCGTCTGAACTGTAACCAAGAGCGCGCAAAAGTGTCGTGGCAGGAATTTTTCGTCTTCGGTCAATTTTGACAGTGATGACATTTTTCTTACCAACAGTCAATTCAAGCCAAGAACCACGCTTTGGACGAAGTTCTGCGGTGAACAATTGCTTGCCTGTAACAGGATCTGTTTCGCCAGAGAAAAAGACGCCCGGAGAACGGACGAGTTGGGTAACAACCGCACGCTCAATACCGTTAATAATAAAGGTACCGATGTTAGTCATCTTTGGGATATCGCCCAAGAAAACATCTTGTGTTTGCACATCACCCGTGCGTTTGTTGGTCAATTTTGCCGAAACATACAGCGGCATGTCGTAGGAGACACCCTTCTGTTTTGCCTCTGTAATGGTGTATTTTTGTTTGCCGAAGTAGTGCTCGCCAAAGTTGAGCGACCAGTTTTTGCCAGTGTAATCTTCTACGCCCTCGTCGGCATAGATCTCTGCGATTGTGTCACGAATACCTGTATCAAGAAAAATGCGATAGCTCTCAATCTGCAAACCAACCAAATCTAATTTTGGTAAAGTTGTTTGAACAAGACCCCAATTTTGTCGATCAAGTTGTGACATAGTCTCTCCTTTGCGTTAGTAACTCTGGTAGTAGTGATGATGATTGAGCAACAAAAACACAACCACGACGATGTCGTGTTTGCGTACACTTTACTCACTGACCAAAAAACGATGCGTTGCGGTCTTCAAGAAAATCACCCCTACTTATTTGTTTCCTAATATTTCCTAATAGCTGAACTCAGGATTTTAACACGATCAAGATCTCACTGCAAGTAGCGTGCTACGTTGACAAGGTGACTTTCGTAGGTTTCTGCGTAGTAAATCTCACCCGTTGGGGCGTGAAGATAGAAAAAGTCGTCGCTTTCCAGAGGTGTGTGCACTGCTTGCAATGCAGAAAGACCTGGATTCGCAATTGGGTGTGGTGGTAAACCAGGGTTGCGATACGTATTGAATGGCGATTTCAATTCTTTATCTGCTGCGCGTGGCGGCGCCCACCACTCTCCAGCAACATTGCCGCGAACGTACTGCAAAGTTGCATCTATTTCTAGGGCCATGTTAATTTTAAGACGATTCTCAAGAATACCAGCCACATGCCGCATCTGTTCACTCCCCCGTGCTTCGCGCTCTACCAAGGATGCGAGAATAACCAAACGCTTTGCTTCAGCATCTGTGAAATCACCCACTGTTGCTAACTTTTTTTCGAAAGTTGTCGTGAAGAGGTTGACAAGTGCGGTCGTCGTAATTTCTTTTGGTACCAAATAGGTATCTGGGAATAAATATCCTTCACTCGTAGCAGTCAGCTCGAGAAATTTTGCTTTGTCGAACTCGGACAGATCTATGGTTTCTAAATACTCTGCAATTTCTTCTCTGCGCCAGCCTTCGAGCAGCGTGATCCAGACGTCCTCCGTACCCTCGGTTAAAGTCTGCGCTATATCTGGCGTACTTTGGGTCGGGCTGAGCGTGAACGAGCCTGCTTGGATTTTGGTATCGAGCTTATTGAGCTGCACATACAAACGAAAAGCGTATTTTGAACGAATGAGCTTGGCTTCTTCTAGCTTGGCGCCGATAGCTGCAATCCCCTGGCCTTTGGAGACAACAAACCGTACTTCATTGCCAGCATTTGCAGCTGGGGCAAGGAGGTATTTTGCTCCACAATAAATGGTTGCGAGTACCAAAGCTAAAAAGGCTAGGCTGGCTACAATAAGAATTCGAGTTTTTTGCACGATTGATAGTATAGCTGTAGTCAATTACTCTGTAACTTCCAAAATATTTCCGTCTGGGTCTTTAAAATAAGCAACCGTTTGTCCCCAAGGCATTTGCTTGGGACCCTCAAAAATATCAATACCTTTGTTCTGCAGTTCTTGACATGCTGTCTCTACATCCGCCACCGGAAACGCAATCACGCACCCTCCACCAGATTTCATATGGGATTTTGGAAACATTGCCACAGCCTCATCTTTTTGGAAAATCGCCAAAAGTGTCTCACCAAGTTTGAAATCTGTGTAGTTGGTATCCTGAGAATTGAGCTTGAGATCCAGAGTATCTCTGTAAAAAGCCAACGATTTTTCGTAGTCTTCGACGAGCAGACAAAGAGCGTAGAGTTTGTTAAACATATTTTACATTGAGTAATCTCAAATTTACTTTTCTAGTAAATCGAGAACTGCGATCCTCCTCCACTCCAATTCTGAAGTGCCTTTTTCATCTTGTTCTAATCTAAATTCAATGAGTGCCTCAAGTTGGGCAAGTTGGGTCCTCAATTCTGGCTCTGTCATCTGCTTGAGTTCAGACAAAAATTCTGTTCTTCGCTCTACATTTTCTCCATCCGTCATGCCCGTAGGTGGAGTTTTCATCTCACTGAGCGAGCGACCCTCTCCCAAAAGTTTTTTACCCTCACGCGCCCTCTCTCTATGATTTTTTGCACCTAAAACAGAATTTCTAAATGTGTTTAATTCTGTCATAAAAACTTACTATAAACCACAAAATCTACTTTCAAATAATGTTTTGTCAGCTCACCGGTTTTCTTGTAGCCTAAAAATTTATAAAATTCATTCGCCTCCCAACCTTTGCCAGTGTTCAGAAAAATCTTATGCGCACCTATTAACCGCGCATGCTCTTCAGCCTTTTCCATCAAAAGCTTACCAATTCCCTTGCCTCGCTCAGATGGTGAAACAACAATTCTCTCAATAAATAAAACACCTGCGATTGTATGTCCTCCAATTACTCCCACAGTCTTACCATTGTTTTCTGCTTTGAAAATAAAAAAGTCTGGCTTCCATTCTTCCCAAGATACCTCTCGGCCATAGTGGGCAATATCCTCAGGCTTCCAAATTTGTGCCTCGTATGCTTCTACGTCTTTTTCTGTTACTTGGGATACTAGAATTTTATCCATTTTATCTCGCTTAATTCATCCCTATAGATTGCAGTTTCATTATACCCGCACTTCCAACTAGCAACCTCATCTGATAAATTGCACTATTATTCAGCATCGGCTTGACTTTCAATCCAAACAGATACGCAGGTTATATACTTCCTTAAATTGTTGGAGTTCTTTGATAACGTAAGGAGTCGAATTCGACCCCTTTAAACCCATCAAATTCGATGGGTTTAGGATTTTGCTCTCTATTAATAGCAACTTTCAATTATGGCAAATTCGCCACTATTAAAACCTTGTGCATTTATTTTCTTCATCCCCAAAGGATCCCACCAAATTGTGAACTGAACTGTAGCGCGCTACTCCGCAACTGAGGTTTTTAGTTTTACAACAATGGGAAAGTAATCTACTTCTTCACCGAGCGAATGAGTACTCGATGCTTCTCAAGGACTTCCTGCGAAAACTTGACCGCCTCATCATGCAAAAATCCCCAAGGACTAAAGCCTTCGTGTGACTCTGTAGTAATCGCCACGGATGCTATGCCAAATATTCTCTGATAAAAAGACTGATTCACAGTAATACCCGCTAAGTTCTCGAAACTAATTGGCGCACTCAACGAGTGCTTAATAGATTTTGACGTGACAGTAACTCCATTGTCGGATAGCTCGATCTGGGTAGATTTCGCGTACATTTTGAGATCAATAAAGTTATAAACAAGATACCAAAATCCAGGTGCAAACCAGAGCATGAGTTGAAAAAGAAATTGGCCGTTTGATAAATCTGCAGGCGCACCAAGGATTACAGCATAGCTAAGAAAAGTCAGGAAAGATCCAAGAAGCAGATTGAGTACAAACGCAGTTGTGAGCAAACCTGGTCTGGTGATGCCAACGAAAACTACTTTGCCTGAATTTTGGATGGTAAGTTTCATGAGATCTTACAAATTCTCGGTTAAATTATAAATTGGCAAAATTACTGATGCAGTCAGAATTGCAATCATCGCGAATGCTATCGCCATTGCAACATACGCCATCCGCATGTCTAAAACTTTATTAGATAAAATCATTTCTCTTGGTTTATATGCGCGCAACTTCTTGCTTAATTCTGATTTATCAACTTTTTTTCCAAACGATTGAAGACCAAAGAATACAAGTACCACTATTGAGAGTACTGCTATATATAGCAAAGCTTTGGTGAAGGGATGTGGCGCAATAGAAAAATTAGCGTAGAGCCGCATCATTTTTGGTGCAACAGAAAAATATAACAACCCAAGTACAAAAGCCAAAGTGAAGAAAATCACTCCAGTTAACTTATACTGCTGTCTTACAAAGTAAGCTGCGTCCTCTTTTTTAATATATCTTACCGGATTTATGTAAACCATGAATAAATTATACAACAATTTTTTGCTAAATCGGTGAAACTAAGCTTTGCCCTACCACCCAAACACCGTAACAGCGAGCAAGATCAAGAAAAATACGACGCCAAACAGCAGGACAAACTTGCGGAAGTTGCCAATTCGCTGTGCAGGCTGTAGTGAACGACGATTGAGGAAAAATAGCAAACCAAACGAAACCATCATAGCGGCAGCATTGAGTATCGCAGACAAAGTGATGAGCGCTCTCGGCTCGGTCATGCCACTGAGGTACACAATAATCCCCACTGCGATCTGGAACCAAACGAGTGCGGCAAAACCACGCGTCGGATCGGTCGCGTTCTTGCGCCAATTGGTCATCAGAGAAATGTTTTCAGAGATGATGCGAGAGGATGATTCCAGTACACCAAGTTGTGTAGAAAACAGCATGAAGGCAGCGATCACTAAAAATAAAACGCCTAGGCCGGACCCTAGTTGTGAGCCTATCACTGCAGACTCCGCATGCAAAAATGAGAGCCCAGAACTAACTTCCTGACCAAAAACCGTGCTGTAGGACAAAATGGCAAGCAGAATAATCGTGGCCAAACCAAGAAACCAAAAAATCAGTGCATGCTCCAAATTGGTAAAGTGCCACCAATGCTTCCAACGCTGTATGTTGCCCGCTGTTTGCGGAAAGGTGCTACCGCGGATTTTGCTTGATTGTGATTTGCTCAATAAGCCAGTGATCTTGGAGGCAAATGCGCCCATGCCAAAACCTTTTTCCCTGATGTAGTACGTCTGTGCTAAATTGAGATTGCCGCCTGCGCCGGCGTAAGCAAAAGCTGCCAAAAATGCTGATGCCTTCACACCCGCGGGGAAAAACCACCAGCCATCACCGTGACCAACTAAGCCGAGAGCTGCTTGAGACCAGGCGGCGCCATCGCTGAGACGAGCAACCAAGTAAACAATGGTCGCCAAACTCACAACAATAATAATTGTCTGGAAGCGAACCATCGTCTTGTAGAGTGATTTACCAAATGAAAGTAAGAAGCCGACGAGCAACAACAATCCGATCGCGAAAATTTTGGCAGATACAGCGGGAAAAAGTGAATGCATGATCTCCGCTGTGGCAGATGAAAACCCTGGCAATGACCAGGGAATCACTGTTGAGAGAATAAACCATACGGGCAAGATTGGTGAAAGTTTGCGAAAGCCAACAAACACACTTTCGCTCCAACTCAGGCTGTAACGGATGACCTCGGTGTTAAGAAAAAACTGTAGCGTGATGCCAAGGAGCGCACCCCACAAGAGACCAAGTCCCCAGTTTGCTGTCAAAAATGGCCACAAAATCAACTCGCCGCTGCCAAGCGCGAGGCCGAGCAAAATAAATGATGGACCGAGTGTTTTCCAGACTACAGGTGGTTTGGAGAGAGTAATTGGTTTCATAGATTAGTTTGAAAGTGCGTAGAAACAAACAGAAAACAGAAGTAGGCACTCAGAAATATGAGGCCAAAATATCTTGGAATCGGTCGTCCACGAAACTGCACAAGCGTCCCTACAAACAAGAGAGTGACCGCGAGCAGAATAGCTGCTATCCGAGGATTAATATACCAAGTTCCGACAGTTCCAAATACAATTGCTGGGAAGAGCGTGAGATTGAAAATATTGCTTCCGAGTACGGTTCCTATCGCTACTTTATTCTGATGCTGAAAACTCGCAGTGAGAGTCGTGAGCAACTCTGGCAAAGTGGTCGCAATACCAGCGAGTGTCAAACCGAGTACTGTCGTGCTAATGCCGAGTTCGGTAGAAAATACTGTGAGAGATGCCACAACCTGATTACCTCCAATCCAAACGAGCGCAATGGCTATAATCAATAAAAAAACGTATTTTGTAATCCCAAGTGGTCCTAATTTTTTCGACTTTACTCGCCTCAGACTTGCTTTATCTTCTTTGCGTCTACCTCGAATACCTAGTAAAAATTGGTAGGAAACAACAGCCAACATAGCAGCAAGTAGATATAGCGCCTGCAGTTTGTGACCCAAATGTAACAATGACATACTCGTAAACAATAGCGTGATGCTCAGCAGCATCCAGGCGTTAATTTGTGTTTTAACTGTGCCTGGTTTTATGAGACCAAACAATATGCTGACTCCGAAAATTAAACTTAAGTTAGTCACACTACTGCCAATGAGATTGCCGAGCGCAAGACCTGGATCATTGCGAACAATTGAGCCAATACTGACGGCAAATTCAGGCACATTGGTACCCAAGGCCACAATGATAAGTGACGTAATAAGTGGAGAAATACGCCAGATTTGTGCGAGCCTGGTACTAACCCAAACAAATAGTTCGGCGGCAACTAAAAGTAATAGTAAACTCAAGCCACCGACAAGACTGGCAGAGACAAATGGCGTCATGCGTATACTTTCGCCGGCTGCATATCGAGCCACTCTTGCAAAATTTCGGCCGCAGCGAAGTGATCAACAGGTTTGTGACTATTTGACGAACGCTTTGTCTGTGTCTTTGCTCGCACCACCTGAGAAGAAAGTGTCTCATCGACATACTCAATTGGCAATTTAGTGAAGAGCGCAAGTTCGGTCGCAAATTGTTTTGTCTTAACTGCCATCTCTCCTTCGGAGATACCGCACACCAGTTGTCCTACTTTTTCTTTTGTAATAATTTGTTGGATGTTGGCAAAAACTGTGGCGTCATTTTCTACGATAGTGAGCGGCTCAGCAAGTGAAGCAAATGAAAGAGCCAAGCCGATTCGCTTGGTGCCAAAATCTATTCCTAGTACCTTTGTCATAAACGCTTCCTTAGGTTTGCGACACTAACTGCGCAGTTACGACACCTCTGCGTAAGTACGTTCCCTCTGGAGTGCAGGTGACTAACTTGAGGCTTTTTGTATCGTACTTCTGGGTAAGAATCTGGACATCACTCGGTTTGACCTCCGTCTTTTCTTGCACAATATATGTATAGGTCACACCGTCGGGGGTTTTGACGATGATTTCATCACCTTTGGTAAGGGTCATGATGTAGCTGAAAATTGAGTTATAGCGACGAGGATTTTTTTCGCTGGGATTATAAAACTGACGTAAAACTGAGTGTCCAAAAATGACAGGCGCACCAAACTCACCGGGATTGGCTGTGCCAGGATAGGCGATTAAACTTTCGTTCAAGTTGGTGCCACCAACTGCTATTTTCGCGTTGAAAATATCAATTTTAGGGATAGTAATGGTGTACTCGGTGAGTTCTGAAGTATTTTGCGCATCAGCCAACTCCGGCAGTGCGCTGTCTGCAAACCAATTGAGCAAATTGGTGTAATCAAGTTCTGTATCAATGATTTCTGGCTGAAATGCAAAACCGCGTTTTTTTGGAACAACTTCTGCCATTTCCGAAACCATGACTGGGGTCAAAGCCATAACTTGCTCTTGCGGCACAGGTGAGGTGAGCTCGGCTGCCTGTAGTTGCGGAATTGTCGTGACATAGCTACCAAGAATTGGCAACACTGCGCTCCCCACCAAAAAGAGTCCCACAAATAACATAACTATGGGAACAAGTGCGGCGCCAACCCGGACGGCGAGGGGCAGACGTTTTTTTATTACACTAATTTCCTGATCACTTGCTTCTGTTTCGATTTCATCGGCTGCAACCAAACGCTCTAGATGGCGCTCTACCTTTGACTCGAGTGCGGCCATTGTCATGCCACCAAGCAATGCTTTTCTATACAGTGCGATTAAATCTGACTGATTGACTGGTGCGACCACTTTTTGCTTTTTACTCACTGGCGTCTCCCAAAATCTCCATAGTTACTCGATCTGCATGTCTCGGAACTCTGTGCCAAATTACTGCAAGACCTGCAGGACGAAGCTCTATCGTGGCAGTATGAATCTTGGAGTTTGCAACCAATATGTTTTTCGCTGCCTCAAAACTCTCGCCGAGTATTTTGGAGCGCAACTCTTCTTTGTCAAACTGCGCAATTGCCTGAGCTGAAATATTGACGTCCAGCGTGATTTTCTTTGACAAATCTGCTTCCTCATTTGCCGTCGATAAAATCTCTGGTTCTTGATCTTTGAGCACGAAACCCTCTGGAATTTCTGATTGCAAGGCTGCAGTTGCGATCGGGAGCAAATCTTCTGTTTTGTAGGTTAAAGTCTTAACAGAAGCAACTATGGTTGCAGTTACAGAGTCTGTCTCGGTGCCTTCTTTACTCGTCGTTGTCGAACTAACTATTTCGAGCTGCTGTGGAGGTAGAAAATGCAGCCCCGAACCAGATTTTTCGGAAAATTGCTGCTCTGCTTGTGCAAGAATATCCTTTTTCGCATCACTGACCAACAACTCTATATCTGTGTTGGAAACAACTCGAACCTCTCGACTTGCCCCACCAGTAAAATCTTGTTCACCTGTAGCTACATAAGAACTACTTGCAAATGACTCTATGGTCATCTCTGTATCTTTGGCTAGGTTACTTTCTGCTCCAATTGCGGCTGCGGTTATTGTCGCAGTTTTTTTACCAGACGTAATAACTGAGGTTTCATTTCCAGAACTATTTACTGTCGCTGCAGGCACAGTCGTATCTTCATCGAGTGTAAAAACCAATTCATTTGTACTAAATTTGGTTCCAGCAGCAAAGGCTTTTTCTTCCTGCGTCTTGTTAAATATGGTCACGGTACCGCTCGCCTTTTCACCAACAAGCGCGACACCACTCGACTCGGTAGTTTGTGACGATGTGAACTCAGCGGCAAATTGCTCTGCCTTGATAACACGTGCTTCTGGATCGGACGCAGCGATTGATGCGTCTAAACTTAATTCCATTTCCTGAGAAATGGTTTTGCTTTCTGGGGTGAGATACACAACTGCGCTGCTCCAAAAATATACGCCAATAACTCCGAGAGTCAGTAAAACGAGGAGGCCAATACCCACACCAATGCCAATAAATTTGTGCGGTTTGTGATGTACTATTGGCGTACTTTCATTATTTTCGTTGCTCAATATTTTTGCCTCTTCGACAAATCCGAAATCTGTCTCGACTGCTCTTTCCATCGGCATAGGAACACCAAATGATTTTGCCGACGCTGGTTCAAAATTATCCCCGCCCAGTTCTTTTTTTGACTCTTCTTTGACAACCGACGCCTGCGTGGTCACGTGTGCCGCCACACCCGCCTGCTGAGCGAGCAGTGAGAGCAATGCCTCTTCCTGCATGAGCTCAATACTGGGCTGTTGTAGAAAGAAGTCTGTATTCTGCCAATCCGCAGCCAGCAGCTCTTGCTGGGCAGTCTCGAGCTCTTCATCGGTCAAAAGAGCGGAGAGACAAAGTAGTTTGGTTGGTAATGTGCCAGCTTGTTGGTGTAATCGGGCCAGGGCTTCGGTTACATCTGCAACGGTATCGCCAGATTTTCCGATATTTTGCTCACCCGACATCTTTCCCTGATTGATCAAAATTGCACTAATTGTGGTCTGTGAAAACAATAATAAAATTATTCCACCAGCCGGCTGTTGTAGTGTGATCGCGTGTGCCAGCGCCTCTGATTGCTCAATGAATCCAACTGGGTTTAGCGACAAGTCCTTGACCAGCGTGTCGAGTAGTTGCTGCTGTTTGGCAATAATAGCGCCGTCCTCGATCCAACTTTTTTCGAGCGCGAACACAACAGTATTTACTTGTTCTGAATCTGATCCGAGCTCTTGCAACCCCTCGTCTGTTTTGACCACTAAGCTTTTTGCATCAAGGTAGTGATAACGTTTCGACTTCGAGACAATGACGCTCTGTAAACCATGCAGTCTGAGCAATAAAGTCTGCGTACTTGCATCTGTGACTACCACGCACAAGATGAAGACTGGCTCTTCTTGTTTACTAGCGGAAAAAATATTTGACAACTGCATAGACTGTTACACCTACGAGAAGTGTATACAGCTCTATTAAAGCAAATATATGAGCAGAAGACTAGGGTGACTCGACTTGTAGGTAAATGCGACGAACGCCGGCGGCAACAGCTTGCTGTTTTATAAACTGCAGTTGACCAATCTCAGACGTATGCGTCACATGAGGACCGCCACACAACTCTCGAGAGATCCAGTCTTGCTCACCACCAATAGTATAGACAGATACTTCATCTGGATATTGTTCACTAAAAAATGCGAGCGCACCCGACTTGAGGGCTACTTCTTTCTTTTGTATTTTTTTGGTAACGGGTAAATCTGCGGTCACCCACTCGTTTATTTGGGCGAGGACCTTGGAAATTTCTGACTCTGTCAACGCGCGATCGAATGAAAAGTCAAATCGAAGACGTTTGTCTGTGATATTAGAACCTTTTTGTTGTACCGCTTTGCCGAGCAAATTACGTAGTTCAGCGTGGAGTAAATGTGTCGCGGTGTGATACCGAGTGGCAATTTCACTCGTATCTTGCAGACCACCGCGAAACTTGCCAGCCGAGGCGGTGCGGGATGCTACGGCATGTGCCTGACGAGCCTTGTCAAACGCCGCCGCATCAAGTGTTTGTCCTCGCTCTTGCGCGAGTTCTTGTGTCAATTCAAAAGGAAAGCCATATGTCTCATAGAGTCGAAAAGCACTTTCCCCATCAACTTCTTTTAAGCTGGAAAAATGTCGCAACCCCTTTTCAAGTACTTTTTGAAATTTTTGTTCTTCTAGAACGAGTGCTGCTTGAATTTTTTCTGCCTGTTCGCTTACCTGAGGATATGCATTTGCATATATTTTTGCGACCACTGGCACGAGTTGTGACAAAAATGGCTTGTTGATTCCGAGATCATGTGCATAACGGATCGCTCGACGCAGTAAACGGCGAACAAAGTAGCCCTGCTCCTTATTTGCCGGATAGACGCCATCGCTTGCAAGCATAACTGCCGCGCGGACATGATCAGCGATGACTCGAAATGCATACCGAGACTTTTCGTCCTGTTTGTACAAAACACCTGACATTGTTTCTAATTCAGAAATAATGGGGATAAACAGTTCGGTTGTAAATACATCAGGATCATTGATTGCAGCGGCTGCCAGGCGCTCGAGTCCACCACCAAAATCGACGTTCATTTGGGGCAATTCTGAAAAAGATCCATCAGCCTGCTTTTGGTACTGCATAAACACAGAATTGCCAATTTCCAAAAATCTTCCGCAGTCGCAGTTGACATGGCAAGGTTCAGCTGCAAATGGCGAGCTCTCGTGCAATTGTAATGTAACGCCAAAATCATAAAACACTTCACTATCAGGACCACCTGGCTCTCCCACCGGCATATTGTCTGGAATGCCTGCGCGCGACCACCAGTTTTTTTTCTCGTCAAAGAAAAATATTCTCCCGTCTTTAGTCATGCCTTCTTTTTCTGGCTGCTTCACTACGCCTGTGCTACAACCTGCCTCAGCAAAAAGCCCTTGCCAGATTTCTACAGACTCTTGATCGTACGAAATATTGAGTTTCTTGCTGCCACTAAAAACAGTAACAAACAATTTTTGTGGATCAAGCTTAAGCTCTTTTGTCAGAAAGGTAAAAACCCACCGCAACTGTTCCTGTTTAAAGTAATCACCAAGCGACCAGTTGCCAAGCATCTCAAAGTATGTGGTATGACGATTGTCACCCACCTCTTCGATATCTTGCGAACGAAAGCAACGCTGGCTATCCACAATTCGACTACCTTTGGGATGCGGCGCTCCCAACAAGTATGTGATCATAGGCTGCATGCCAGAACCAGTGAATAAGGTCGTAGGATCATTTTCTGGCACGAGTGGCGCCGAAGGCAAAACTGCGTGCTGTTGTTTACGAAAAAATTCCAGATATTTTTGGCGAACTTCGTCTGGGTGCATAGGTATCCGATTGTACCATCAAGTGCCCGAAAAAGTTTGTTTCTTTTCTCGAGGTTTGGCTGGCTTTTTCTTCTTCTTTGGTGTCTCGCCGAGCGCGGCTGCAACTACTGTATTGTAAGCTTCACGGAGTGACGGAACGAGAGCGTCGGGGTCTTTTGCCATAGATTTGTGAGCATCATGCCATTGCTTGGAAAACTGCACCCGCGCTTTCTTGCCTCGCTCCGTTCCAAAAACGAAAAAACCCGCAGCTCCAGCTAGGAGTCCAAAAGTGAACCCAAGTGAAAACGAACCATGTTCTTCGTTAGGCATTTTTATCTTTTTGCAACCAGCCAACAAATGTTTCGAATACTTTGAGACCAGTTTTAATGCCTGAAACCGTGCCAGAAAATTGTTTGAGTGGCTCGGTCAGTGACGCGACTTTTGCCTCTGCAATCGACAAAGCAGTATTTACTCGCTGCAGCGTTTGACGCAGTTGCATCAGCACCATCACCATCTGGACGCCGACGACACTCAGCACGACAGCCAAGATCACTAAAACGACCGCAAATACTATTGGCAATATATCCATACTATCTCCTCACTTTTTCTACCTCTACTATACCGCAGGCTGTCTCAAAATTGTACCTGTACCTGTCGGACCTGCGTGCTCGACCTACCATTTTGATCTGTCGCCTCGATCACAAGAGAAACGACGCCTTCGGTGAAAAATTCAAGCGTTTTCTCAAAACTCCCGTCGGGGCGCAACGCCACTGGCTGATTATTGATCGTCAGGAGTGCGGTCACATCTGTTTGCCCGCGCACTACGACCGAAGGACTAGACACAATATTTTCTGCAGGATCAGTAACGCGAAGCATGGGCGGTTGCTGCAACTGATACCACTGCACAAACACATAACTACTCACTGTCATAAAAACGATCGCAAGACCCATCAGGGCAACTGTCACCCGCGCAGAGCGCACTCTCCGCTTGAGCACGGGAGTAAGAAACTCTCGAGGAACCAGAGTGCCTCGCGCACTCAGTTTGAAATCTCTGCGCAGCAATGCAAGCACTGGGGCGCTATCGAAACCAAGGATACGCGCATACATTTTGACGTAGCCTTTGACAAATACGGCCGGGGGTAAATCATCATAGTGATCGCTCTCGAGCGCAAGCACATAGCTTTCTCGAATCCGTGCTCGCTTCGCAAAATCGGCAGTAGAAAGTCGTCGTTTTTGTCGCTCTTCGGAAAGAATTGTGCCAACAGTTTTTTGGTGCATGCGTGTCTACTGGGCGAGCGCTGCTTGAATGAGTCTGGATACGCGCGCTCCATCTGCAGTCGCACCCAATTGTCGCATCACCAAACCAGTTAGCTTGCCAGGATGAGACTCGCCACTCTCTGCTCGCGCAGTTGCGATTGCACTCTGAATTTCCTCGTCACTCGCCTGTTGTGGCAAATATGACTCAACAAATTTTCTTTTCTCTTGTTCTTCTGGAACCAACTCTGTTCTACCCGCTTGCTCCAAGCCCGCGATTGTTTCATCAAACTGCTTGAGTTGCTGCTTTAGGATAGTAAAAATCCGCTCGTCAGACAGCTCGCCTGCGTCAATTTCTTCATTTTGAATTTGTGCGAGCAAAAAACGGATGGCACCAAGTCTACTCACTTCGCGCGCCTTCATTGCCAACTTAAGATCATCTCGTAATTGTTGCTTGAGTTTTGACATGGTTACAAATACTTTTCGATAATTGCTTCGACCTGCGCCTGCGGTTGCGCACCATTGATCAATTCCACATCGCCATTTGAGCTCACCACGACCGTGGATGGCGTAGATGAAATACCGATACCTTGAGCACCACTACTCATAGCCGATACAACTGCGGTCATTGCACCGGAATCAAGACACGTGCTCATTTCCGATTTCGAAACACCGAGCGACTCTGCAACTCCAAGCATTGCCTCTCTGCTACTTGCGTCTGGCGTGCCAGCGACTGTTGCGAAGTATGTATCTACAAATCCCCAGAATGCTTGTTCGCCACCAAGTTTGGCCGCACACTCAGCTGCTTCTGCCTCTGTTTGTGATCCCAGAATTGGATGATGGCGGTAAACCCAAGCGACGTCATCACCATATTTTTGTACTACAGCTTGCATCGTTACATGAAACTGCTGGCAGAAGTGACAGTTAAGGTCTGAGTATTCAAACAATGTTACTTTGGCTTTTTTTGGATTACCAATCACGTGATCAGCATCAGTGATGTCTCCGACAGATTTAAGCTGATCTGCCGTTGGACCACCTGGAGCAGCCTGTGGTGCGGTTGGGGCTGTTGGTGCAGCAATAGTTCCGATGCGACCACTCTTGGCAACTTTATTTTCTGTCCAAAGAGAGCCAAAAAAGAAGCCACCGATGAAAATAAGAATCAGTACAAATAAAATAACAAAGTTATTCTGCACAAAGGTCAAAAATGCATCGAGCGAAAGTTTAGATGTTTTAGCTGGCTGATCGGGCGTTTTTTTCTTTGTTGGCATGGTTTCCTTTTAAATTATGACGTGTTGGCCTATCTTGATGTATATCGGGTAAAAAAACAAGACATGGTTTTCGGGACGTATACTATGCATATGATACAACAGCCACTGCGCCAATTTTCCCCACGCGAGCAAACACACCTCGCTCGCTACGCGGCTGACCCGCTACAAAAAACTACTACGACTGCGCCAGTCGAATATTTGACTGGCAGAGCAGAATTTTGCGATTTTGTTTTGGCAGTGAATAAGACCGTGCTCATTCCAAGAATTGAGACAGAAGAATTGGTTGCCTTAGTAGCGAGTGCTATTAGCGAAAAACTATCGAGTGAATCAGCAAAACTTAGAATTCTCGAAGTCGGCACCGGCAGTGGTGCTATTACCATTGCGCTGGCAAGACAATTTGAAACGAAGTGGTCGAAGTTGGAATTCACCGCCAGCGATATTAGCCAGTCAGCGTTAGTTCTAGCTCAAAAAAATGCAAAACAAATGCTTGGCACTGATGTTCCTATTACCTTTATACAAAGTGATTTGTTGGAAAATCTTGGATCGCAAACATTTGACATTGTCGTAGCCAACTTGCCGTATATTCCAAGCGCTCGCATTGCCACGCTCGACGAAAGCGTGCGGGACCACGAGCCACACGCTGCGCTTGATGGCGGACCAGATGGTTTTAGTCTAATTACTCGCTTGCTCGACACAGTACTTCCGATACTCAAACCAAACGCTTCTGTATTTCTAGAAATTGACCACACTCATACCAAAAGTTATTTTGCAAACTTTGTAAAAAATGGCTGGAGTTTGCAACTTTCCAAAGATTTTGCCAACAAGACTCGATTTGCCCAACTTTCTCCGCCCGTGTAGGATGCAAGCTATGCAATCAACGACTATTCCCACAACAGTTTTCACCGGCTTTCTTGGTTCTGGCAAAACAACAATCATTGCCAACATGATTGGCCAACTCCAACAATCTGGTACGCAGGTTATTTACATCAAAAATGAAATTGGGGCAGAAAATATTGATGCAGAAATTATGCGCGGTAAGAGTATTATCTCTCGAGAACTGTTAAACGGTTGCATTTGTTGCACACTGGTCGGACCATTTATCACTTCTATTAATGAGGTGATTGAGCAGTACGCTCCTGATCGAATTATTATCGAAGCCTCTGGTGCTGCCGATCCAGCAGCGATTGCACTCATGATCGACGGGCATCCAAAACTCGAACGCGATGGTGTCATTTCAATTATTGATGTGATCAATTTTTCTGGGTACAAAGACCTCAGCACGACAGCAAGAAATCAAACAAAATTTACAGACCTGATCGTGTTTAACAAAGTTGAGCAAGTCGATCTCGAACAGAAACGTCGCGTGGTCGGCTATGTACGAGAACTCAATGCAACCAGTCCGATTATCGAAGCACCAAATGGAACGCTCGATCCCAACCTTGTGTTTGGCGTCACAAGTACGGAACTGACCACGCTTTTAGCAAGACCACATGATCACTCTCACCACCTCATGCAAGATTGCTTAGAATCAATTACGCTCACCTTTCCGGGACAAATTTCTGAAGAAGAACTTTTGTCTTGGATCGCAACGTTACCAAATGGTGTTTTTCGTATTAAGGGCATTGTAAAAACATCAAATGATGAAACACAGATGCTCAATACTGTAGGTACAAGAACTACCTTCTCGCCCTGTCCACCAAATACCGAACGAGACAAAAATTCACTCGTACTCATTGGTTTCAAACTGGAAGCAATCGGCATTGATGCCGTAGCACTCACTGCGCAATTAGATGAGCTTACTCAGTAACAATCGTGCGCTTGCCACGCTCCAAGTGACTAATGCCCAAAACAAGCAATGCTCCGGCTATAGCACAGATATAAGCAAATACTTGAGCAAGCGAGAAAAAATACTCAAACCAACAAGTGCTCCCGGTGCAACATATACCAGCGTAAGAATATCTCTGTCTGAAACAGCATGCAGAACCTGTGAATACCTTCCGAGCAAGACCAAAATAAACGAGCCAGAAATCCCGGGCAAAATCATGGCACAAATAGCCACAATACCGCTAAAGAAAAATGCGAGCGGAGTAGCCAGAGTCTCGAGCGGCACCGCCCCAACCAGCCAGTACGTTTTTGCATCCTATTGTTTTGCCATCTTCTCTACAGCTGCCACAAGTGACGAAGAGTTAAAATATGCCAGCAATTCTTGTTGCCAACCAGGTTCAGTAATATTCACATCGGGTGTAATGCCACTGCCTTCAATCGGGATGCCGTCTTCACGCAGAGTCAAATTCTGCACGAGTAAAACTGAAAATATCTGCCCTGACTCAAACTGGTGCGTGACCGAAAAAAGCCGTTCCATCGTGCCCCAACCACGAGAAGGTACACCTACTAAGACGCCAACATTATATTTCTTGAGGGACGCTGCCATAGCCTCGGCTGACGAACCAGTCACCTGATCAATCAACACGACTACTTTTTTGAATTGTGCCAATCCTGCAAGCTTATCTGTTCGAGTCTCGAGATCTGTTTTCTGCCCCTGTTTCAGCATTTGATATGCCTTTGTCCCTGGACCATAAAATGCTCCCAAGACATTGGGCAAACCATCAATATATCCGCCTGGGTTGCCGCGAAGATCGATAATCAAACTGGTTTGCTTGGGCTGTGGTGGTACTGCCTTGAGAGCAAAAGCTATATCTTCATACGTCGTTGGCGCAAAAGAATTGAGTTGTAAGTAGTAGATATCGGTCGTAAGATTTTCGCTTGAAAGAGATGACTCCACGCCGGTTTGTGCATAACGAGATCGCTCTGCATCAGAGTCCAGCGCCTGGTATGCGCGCTCCAATGCTTGTTGCGCGTGTTTCTTTTCTTCTGGAGTTTGCTGTGACTTAGCCACCTCTTGTTGTTTTTGTTTGAAATTCTGAGCCACAACAGCAGAAGAAGCGGTTGCGTCTAACCCCAGTGTTTCGAAATAATTAGCATCTGGGTTGCGACTGGTGACGGAGTCGAGAATCTCCTGTGAATCTGATTGGCTCAATAAACGACTGCGACCAAATGGTTGGAGGTTAACTAACACTACATTAACCACATCTGCTACCAACTTGTTTTTGCCCTCATCGTCTTCTTGCTTGACAAGTACTTCTTGCAGTGCGGTTTTTACTCCCGATAAATCTGTTGTAACTAGCTCAATCTTTTCGTTTGTAACTTTCTCGATTGCCTTTTGAAATAGCATCGCCAGTTGTTCATCAAAAAGCAATTCCCAGTGCTCTTTTTTAATCAAGGCATACACTTCATCAATAAATGCCATGCGTTCGTCTATAACAACTTGCTTTTCTGGCAGCAGACGAACAAGTAGGTTCTGCTGTATGACGACACCGCCCACCAATGAGCCGATCAAAAATATGACTAAAACGATAAAAAGACGCTTCACATGAGACATGATCTCATATGCGCAAGTGATTGACGAGCGGTTATTTCTTCTTGTCGAGCTTGTCGAGACCAAGACCGCGCACGCCAAAATATACAACAAATGCAATAACTATAAAGTTGATGAGCACAGACAAAAAGCTTCCCCACATAATTTTGACTGGCCCAAATACCAAGGCAGCACCAGCTAAGTCTCCCGCAGCACCAAGCACAACACCCAAAACTGGGTTAATTATGTCAGTAACAAGTGAAGTAACTACTTTTGAAACCGCACCGCCCAACACAAAACCCACTGCCAATCCGACAACTCCCTGCTCGCGGGTAAAATTTAAAAAACCTTTCATAGTATTATAATATCACGCTGTCTCTATTGTCTTTTTCCTCTTCTATCAATGTAAAAATGTCTTGCTTATATCCGCCCACGCCAACGTAGTGTGCTTTGCCGAGCAGAATTTGCTCAAATGGTTGGCATAACCGACAACCCTGTTTGCCTTGTGGACAGATAAAACGCTCAAGCTTGCGCGCCACTTTGATCTTTTTTGCTATCGCAAATACTCGCTCATGCGCTGCATCAATATCTGGCAGTACTTGTACTTCTGGTTCATCCTCCGAGTCCAAGTACCAATAACTCGCACCTGCGACTGCACGCTTTTGTGTGTACGTTGTTAAAAGTAAATAAATCGGCAACTGCAGTGAATCTGCTTTTTCTTTGTGCTTGCCCGTCTTAAAATCAAGAATTGAAACCGCGTCTTGCTCTGGCAAGTACTGCAACCAATCAATTTTGCCACACAAAATAATTTCATCTTCTTCCGACAACCAGTAGTACGGCAAATCTGCTTGCAGCTTGACCGCTTTTTCCTTGAGGGGACCAGGATTTCGCTGGACACGTTGGAGCATTTTCCTGCCACGTTCTTTATATCGTTCTTCGTCTTGATCGCTACGAAAGCCACCATGTTCTCCAGAAATACCTTTCCAGGCATCCTCATACTGTTCGAGTAATGTGGAAGTAAAACGCTCACTCACGGGCAAAACCGACAGACTCTCTAGCACTTGATGAACCGCTTGTCCCAAGGCAAGCGAAGGTGACATGATTTGAACCTTGTGACCAGATTGTGGACTACGATACATGTTTTTGAGAAAGTACGATCGTGGGCAACTTATAAAATCGCCAATTGAACTATGTGAAACCCATGTAGCAGCAAATTTATCTGGCATATACCCTTTTTACAAGAATTGGTACTGTTTGTCACCTAAGAAGCCGGTAACTTCTGGACGAATTTTGTGTCCACCCGCAAGTATACCAGCGGTAACCGCAAACAAGCCGTAGCGCGCGGAAATCTCGTCGCAAGCTTCGGCTACCAGCTCGTCTTTTTGCCAAGCTGGTAAAAGTGGCTGCGGTATTACGCTCCATGACTGGAGCAAACTGAGGCGCACTGCCAATTTGATAACGGGAAAACGCTCACTCCACTGTTGGTACAAATGTGTATAAATCCAATAAAATAATTCTTTGGTATGCCAAATATGATGTGGCAGTGTAACGAAATTGTTCCAGTGCCTGTCACCACCAGATACGAATAAACTCACCTGCCGACCAGCCAAGTGCATGCGACGAATCTTGTGCGCCACCTCTGCTACCAGATTGTAGAGTGTGCGCTTGATCATCGCTTCATTACTACACAACCGCCAACCAGTGATAGAACGCCCAACACTTTTCATAGCCTGCGGCGGCAGCGACAATCGACGTAAAAAAAGAGGCTCATTGCCTTGTGCCATCAAACGCAGTTGGTGTGTCCAAAACAGACCGACCGCTCGCTCAAGATCAGCTTGTGGGATAAAGTTTATTTGGTAGGGCACACTCACTCCCAAAGCTGCCAATTTTTTACCCAACCGGTGGCCAATGCCACAAGCATCGGAACACGTCGTGTTTGCCAACAGCACTGTCTCCTGCTCTATAGACACTTCCGTAATGCTATCTGGCAAAGCTGTTTCGCTAGCCAACTTTGCCAAAAAACGCGTCCGAGCAATTCCAATGTTGCATGTTACCCACTCACCCAACGCTGCAAATATTTCCGCTCGTATTTTTTGTGCAAATTCTAATGGCGAAGCATACAACCTATTGAGCGGCGTAAAGTGAATGAACGACTCATCGAGCGAAAACAACTCCGACGTCGGAGTAAACGATTCGAATAACGTCTTTAATTTACTCGTAGCCGACCAACACAGTGCAAAGTCAACTGGTACTACTACTATCTGCGGCACTGTTTTTTGAACCATAGGCAAAGAACTCCCCGTGCGAATACCCAATGCTTTTGCTTCCTTGGAAGCGGCAATAATACAAGTACGACCGACGTCCTTGACCACCGCCAACGGCCTACCCCGCAGCGCCGGTGTCTCTTGCTGGAGCAGCGTTGCAAAGTATGAATTGATATCAATGTGCAAATAAACGTCTGACTGATTACTCACACCACACCTCTTCCAGCAACCAAGTTTCCTCTGTGCGATCAAAGACTAATCGATATGAATTGCTATCGGCAACACAAGAATAGCGGCGCTCTCGCACCTGACCATCACGAATATCAGTCACGCTCGTGATATCTGCTATCTGGTGAACGCGATCCTTCCACAAAAATTTCTTGGGGGTAAAACAAGCATGATTATAGACACCGACGACCGCTACAGCTTCGTGTATTGTTTGGTACATACAGAGTACTGTACAAAATAAAACCCGAAGCTAGCAAGCTGACAAAAAAGATCAAAACCGGTCAAAAATTATTGAGCTAACTCACCAATATAAAAGTTTGGCAAGAATGAGCGTGCTTGTTCAGAGTGTGGCGTACCATCGTTTGGTCGCTTATTGAACATACTAGTCGCATCTTTGCCACAACCAGCGATAATTGCCTTTCCACCGGGATGTTTCTCTGAAGCAATAAACTCCGTCACATCATAAACTTTGCCTTCGATAGCGAGATAACAATCTTCTGGAGTCGCGTGCATGGCGACTTCTTCGAGCGTAAAAGTTTTTTGCATCGCGGCAGAATCACTAGCTGGCTGAGCAACAGCCGGCGTATCTTTTTGTGGCAAGAGTGAACAACCACTAACTACAACAGCTATTGCTGCGATTGACCCGAGGAGGGAGAGACGAGATGGCATGGAACTTTCAAGTACTAGCTACTATCGGGAAAAAGATAACGTATTTTGGGGGAAAAAGCTAGGGCAGAGAAAAGGTTAATGGTGCTGACTATTTAGTTCAAATGCATAGGCGACAATATTTCCACGCAACTTAGCCAACTCTTCCTTTGAAACTCCTGTAACTCTCCTAGGGTTTTGCGTCTTAGATTTGACCACAGGCTTTGTCGATGGTTTTCCAACAGGAATTTCGCTTGTTGCAACATTAGCAGCCCTTGCCTCAAAGTCAAAAATACTAAGTTGTTGAACTCTAAATCGCCGTTCTTGTGTAGCACTTTTCCTCTTTTGAGCCTTTTCTTCTCTCTTCCTTTGTTTATCTTTCTGATCATGCCACTGCTTGCAACGCGCTAATTCTTTAGAGTATCTGTCGCTCGCAAACTCAATGGCCTCTACAGTCCAAACTTCATCGTTAGTAACTCTGCCATTGCTACAGTAATGAAAAGCAACCCGATAACATGTTTTATCTACAGCAGAACCACCGATGAAAATTACTCTAGTTTTCCTGCCTTCCTTATCTTCTTCGTGTTCTCCAAGTATCTCTAAATCAGAACCTTTGAGTCCTCTAAAAAGTATTTCTAGCGTAAAAAACTCATTGATATTTGGCTTAGATGGATCTAAACCCAAGACCAAGCAAACAATCCCAAAATCTAAATATGTTGGTTTTCCACCCTCTGGATTATTTTGGGCCAATAATGCCAATCTCTCCCTTGTAACTGCCATAGTGCTCTATCCATACAAAAAAAGCGAAGCTTTCGCTCCGCTGACTTTCTATCAAAATTCGTGCAGATCTGCGATCATTTTACCACCGTCGACTACAATTGATTGACCATTTATATACGAGGCTTTGTCACTCACCAGGAATGAAACGACATTGGCGATTTCTTCCACCTCACAAACGCGCTGCATGGGGTACTGTTTAGCAATGCTGGCGTACCACTTTTTTAGCTCTGCTGGTGTGCGATTATTTTCTGAGTTAGCAATTTTCACAAAGCCTGGCAAGACCGCGTTCGTGCGAATTGTTGGGGCAAAATCAACCGCCAGTGAGCGCGTGAGTGCATCTATCGCAGCCTTAGAAACAGAGTAGACGCCAAAGTTTGGCAACACTGTGTGCGATTCTATCGAAGAAATATTAACGATCGCCCCACCACTAGATTTCTGCATGAGCGGAACAGCGTACTTTGCCATCAGAAAGTAGCCATTCAAATTGACATTGAGTGTTATTTGCCATTCTTCTTCGGAAATTTCCGCTACATTTTTTGCCATGCCGGGACTGTAGCGAGCCACACAATTGACGAGACAGTGCAAACCGCCAAACTGGGATTTTGCCGTCTCTACAATCTTTTGTACGTCTTTTGTCTTGGTGACATCCAGCTGGAGAAAAACTGCCTCACCACCGTCTTTTACAATCTGATCTGCTGTGGCTTGTCCCATTTCGCCAAGGTCAACCACAACTACTTTATAGCCGTCTCTAGCCAACTCAAGCGCGACCGCCCCACCAATTGATTTACCGGCAGATTTGTAGCCGAGGGCAGCTCCGGTGACGATGGCGACTTTTTTTTGCATATATACTCAAGTAGTATACTCTAGAATTCTTCTGCTACACTAATCCTATGCAACGCGGAGTCATCATATTTACCAAAGAAGAATCGCTGGAGCTTAACCAATTGACGCAAGCAAATGAAGCTGCGCCCGCACTTCTCCAACAAAAATTTGCAAACGAAACACAAGACGCAGCGAACTATGAGCTCTCAGTCGAAGAGGTTAATTGGCTACTCGATCAACTCCCAACTCCCCAAAATTCTACAGAAATTCAAAATAACATTCGCACAAAATTATACGCGTTTCTTGCCTAAGCTCGAACGCAAGCTACCGAGTTCGTCTGAAACAATAATTGTGGCCGGTACAATTACCAGTAAAATAATTCCAGCTGTACTTTTGGCAAAGCTAACAAAAAAACCAAGTTTTGGCACCACAAACTGCACCTTACCCACCACATTTTCGAGCGGTACGAACTCAATATCTATTGAACGGTTTGCATCCCCTTTGGTGAGAAAAATTGTTTTGCCACTTTGAGCTTGAACGTCGGTAATTCTGTGTGTGATGACACGCTTCTTTTGGTCCCGAAAAGTAATAACATCATTGAGAGAGTACTGCATTTCTGGACGAATCAAAATAATATCGCCCGTCATGATACTCGGCTCCATAGAACCAGACTGTACGACATATGATGCAAGCGGCGGCTGAAAACCAGATTTTAAGACCAAACGAAAGATAAGCAACACTATGCCAACACCCAATATGACCCACACTGTCGTGAGCAGGATTTTTGAAAATGAGAGTTTTTGTTTTCTTCTGCTGCGCATGTACTTCTCGCTCTAGACCGGCACTTGCTCCAGGTCAAAGACGACGTCAAAAATAATACTATCGGATTGAATTCCGTTTTCAAATGAGCTTGCGTCACTCGACCAAGTAAGTTGCACTTCAACACTATCGCCTGCAGGCAAGCTAACTGTTCCCGCATTGGTCAGCCACTGGAGTGCAAAATTATCTTGCGAGCCTGGTCCCAACGTAGTAACGATAACTGGATCGGGGTGCACACCGTCGTCAAGTAAAACCTTCGCAGTAATAACCACTCCGAGCTCTCCCTGGTCGGTTCCAGGATTTTCACAGGTGACGTCGACCAAGGCCTCTGGCTCATTACATCCATTTTCGTTATTAACCAAATTCACTACACTCATCGAGAGTTCTCCGGGCAGAGAACCAACATTGGTAATTTTCCACGTTTTGCCACCCTCCAGCGAATTAGGCGAACCGAAGTTGGTGACACTAATACTCTCGGCCACCGAGCCATTGCGCGCTGTCAGATCCATGTCGAGCGTACCGACAACAAATTGGCTTGTGTCGGAGGTCTCAGTGTCGCGAAATAAACTCTGTGTTAGCGTATATCCGACAATTGCCAAGGTAAAAGAAATTACAAAGATGCTTTGGATAACCTTGTGTTCTTTCATATTTTAACCTCCTGTGCTCCATGTGCCTGCAGTCACTTGGTTTTGCAGGATTTCTTCATCCGAAAATCGTACAACCGCACCGCCCGCCACTTGTTTTGACGCCACTCGTATATTGAACGCGCAGGTGTCATTGGTCAAGCTATTACTCGTATCATCTAAACTGACCACAAACACGAGATCACCTTTTTGACCCTCCAGCACAGTCGCATCAAAACTCAGGCCGAGCAAAGAACCAGAATACTCAGTTTGCCAATCCGACATGACCCGCAACTGCAACGCATTACAAAAGTCTGTATCACCTGCTGTCTGAGTTGCTGACAGTTCATAGGAAACTGCAAGCTCTCCTTCGTTCTTTATCCGTACAGACTCAACTTGAAATCCAGTTGGGATAAGACCCTGCACCGAGAAAAATAATGACTTGCCTGTTTCATTTGCGGTGTCACGATTGCTAAAATCGAGCGTGGTGGCACGAACAATATTGGCAGTCACTTCCTCGCGATCGAGTAAGTCTGCATCTGTAACTTGACTAAAAAGAAGTATCACAGCGGTTGCGAGGAGTAGTCGAGCTGCTTGTTTGATTTTAGAAAATAGCACATCTGTCTACTCTTTTTTTTGTAGCTTCTGCCATACGAAGTCACTTATAAACCAAGCGGCAAATAAACTCACAATAATTGTTATGCCCATGAACGAGCGCATATAAACAAGAATGTAACCAAGTTTGGGAATGGTAAACCAATGCGTGCCAAACACTCGCTTGGGTGGTGTCGTGTATTGGTCTGGATCTTCGTTATTATCTCCCTTGGTAATAAATTCGAGAGAACCATTGGGTTGTTGCTCTGTCCTAATAATTCTGTGGGTGACGATGTGCCCCTTTGGATCTTGAAATGTAATGATCGTATTGGGTCCAAAACCACGATTGGTGCGATCAAAAATAAGATCTCCAGTCATGATGGTAGGCTCCATCGAACCAGATATCACAATGAACGTGCGAAAGGGCAGTTTGGAGTCGGGTCGCTCTGAGAACGAATTGACTACCGAAAACGCAATGACGATGACAAGTACCGTCCAAAAAATAAAATTCCAAATTGCTTTGAGTATTGTCAAGATCATCTGTTTTTTCTACCAATGAGGGGAGAACAATCGCCCTCCCCTCATTTTTACAAACTAGCTACTCATCTATACAGATGGGATCACTTGCACCAAGTCGAACTGCAGCTGAAAGGTCAGTCCGTCGCTCTGGATCTCATTCCCGTAGGTACTAGGATCAGTTGCCCAATTCATCGTGACATCTACGCTGCCGCCAGCAGGGATGGTTACGGTACCCGCATTGCTCACCCATTGCGAGGCATACAGCGCCTGACTTGCTGTTGCTAGGTTTGCACTCACAACTGGTACATCACCAGCACCGGTATCAAGCAAAATGGTGGTGGTTGTTGCTGCACCGAGATCACCCTCACCAGCACCGCATGTATTATCTACAATTGCCTCTGGTTCATTACAACCATTGTCATCATTGACAAGATTATTCATAGAAAGTGTCAATTCTCCAGGAACAGTGCCGGTATTGACGATCGTCCATGTTTTACCACCACTCACTTGACCATCAACTCCAAGGTTGGTAAAACTAAACTCTTCAAAGGCTGTGCCATCTGCGCCACCCACAGTCATATTGAGCGTGCCAGCTGTAAATACGTTCGATGCACTCTGTTCTACGTCAGAGAACAGTGCCCGGGTAGCAACAACACCCGTTGCTCCAATTGCTCCAACGCCAAGAATGGCGAGTAGGACTTTTTTATTATTCATTGGGGTTACCCCTTCTTCAGCTATATTCTTATATTCTAGGTCAATATACTTTTGATATATCAGCACAACCTAGGATGTAAGAACTTACTTATTACATATTCAATCATTATTTAATGCGTACACAGTTAATATCAAATACGTAATAAAGGTTGATTTAGTAGCGTATTGATGCTGTTACAGACAATAATAATTGATTTATACTCTGTGCAAGTAATAGGGTATGCTTTTCGAGATTAAGATGTCAACTACTTCATACTATAACAAATAATATAAGATACTTTATATTCTTTGTTGTAGCAAGAAAAAATTACTTCTTACGGATAACCAACATCCAAAAGGAAAACAACGATACTATGACTAAAAGGTGCGGGGTGAAATCTTGGCTACTTGGTTGATTTGTCATACCTGCCGATTCTTGAACAGCGTCATTCACCTCTCTCTCTTGCGACCCAAGCACTTGTGGCTCTTCGACCAGTTCAGAGGCGATTGGTTTTTTGTCTTGTTTGCCAGAAACTTCTGCAGAATTTGAGTACTGCCCACGCGCACAATCTGCTACGGGCAGCACACGATAGAACAGGTCGGTCTGCATATCTACCGCAAGTATGGTGTAGTTTGTAGCTGTGATGCCACGATGGCGAAATTGTTCCGAGTTTTCTTCCGAGCCAAACTCTAGCCAATACTCGCTTGCGCCAGTAATCGGTGACCAAGAAAAAGAGACTAAACCTCTGCTTTCATCAATCCTTGTTAGCACAAGCTTTGGCCTTTCCTGAGAGATATTTATAGAACACCCTTCAAGTGGAACCTCTACAATTTCCTGGGTGGGATTTGGCAACACTACGGCCGTTTCAGAAATTGGGAACAGCTCATCTTCTTGTAAACAGGTGATGGCAATAGCAATATCTGTTTGAGCATTGGTTCCCTGATATTGATTGTCAGCTCGCGGATCAAACGTGATGGCAAGATCAAATTTTTCTATAGCCTTTGGTGGAAGCGACCAAAAATAACGGGCAAATGTTTCTGTTTGCAGCTGTAGGATATTCAGCGAAGTATTGTTTACGACAGGAGATCCTAGCAACAATGCCCCATTATGAAAGACCTGTACTAAAAGCTTGTCAGCCAATACATTTTCCTGCGCACCAACTGTTTCTGTGAGACGCAAATGCAATTGGCAAGCATGCAATTTATTCTCGTTCTTCACTTGTACGACGCGCGTAAATGACTGCCCTGGCACAATATTCTGCTCGGTAAATATTGGCACATTTTGTGTACCAAGCTGTTTGCAGATGCTTTGATTTTGACAAATAATTGCAAAATCTGGAGTAGCTGCGGCCACTGACGTACTGGTAAAAAACGAACAAACAAAGAAAAACATTATCCAGAAAATAATTCGTTTGGTTTGCATAGAAAAACTATGAGGCATGGTACCATAAGCAGGTGAAATCATGGTTGCATAACCCCTTTTTCTTGAGCTTACCAATAGTTTTTATTGTAACTATTGCAGGTACCATTTTTTTATCTACGCACCGCACAAGTTTGGGACAAAGTAACTCGCTCACGGGAACTGCGCCACAGGTGCGGGATCTAGGAGATATTGGTGATCTGGCAGAAACAAAAAGTCTTGGGATTCTTTTGCTTGGCTACGGCGGACCAGGACACTCTGGTGGCTTTTTGACCGACGTGATTCAGGTCCTACACATAGATTTTGCCAACCAAAAAGTTTCCCTCATCTCAATTCCGCGCGATCTCTGGGTCACAACGCAAAGTGACAACACCGGTAAAATCAATGAAGCATTTGCAAAAGGCATAAGCGCTGGCAACTTTGGTTCCCAGCCAGGAGTTACAACCGTTAAACAGATGGCGTCACAGGTCACGGGAGTTCCGATTGACTACTTTATCGGAATTGACTTTGTCGGACTGCAACGAGTGATTGGTGAAAAACTCCACGGCATCGACGTGATCGCTTCTGAAACACTCGATGATCTTTGGTATCCCGTGCGCGGACTAGAACTTGAGACGTGTGGCATGACCGCCGAAGAAGTAGCAGAAGTAAGCCAAAAATTTTCTGGCTTTGAGCTCGAGAAGCAATTTCCCTGTCGCTATGAGCATGTCTACTTTGCCGCAGGTCTCAACCACATGGAAGGTGGTGATGTTCTTGCCTTTGTCCGCTCTCGTCATGGCTCTGGTTCGGGTGACTTTTCTCGCAGCAAGCGGCAGCATGCAGTGCTGCAAGCAGTTGTCGAAAAGTTGCTTAAGCTCGATGCATTCGGCGACGCTGCAGCTTTTTTTGACTCAATCGCTAGTAATATCACGACAGACATCTCTGTAGAAGTTGCAACACAGTTTGCACCTCGGGCATTAGCGGCTACGCAATTTCCAAGAAAGACCGTGATTCTGAGTACTGAAAATGTTTTAACCACAAGTAAATCGGCAACCGGACAATTTATTTTACTCCCAAAAACAGGCACAAATGACTGGCAATCTACACAAAATTTTGTTGAGGAACAAAGTAAGTAGTTTAGTGGTGTGGAGTCAGGCTAATTACAACAAACATTACAAGAACACCAAGCAAAAGTGCAACAATTGATTCTTTTTTGTTAGTATTTTTTTGTGTTTGTGGCAAAAAATCTACTGCGCACAGATATAAAAATATTCCTGCTGTAGCCCCCAAAAGATGACCCTGCAATAGCTCGCTGGGATTAAATACAAAAATTAGAATGGCTCCCAAGAAAGTTGCGCAAGCTGATACGAGATTAACCCAAATAATATGTTTTTTCTGCCAGCCTGCTTTGAGCAAAATACCAAAATCTCCAATCTCATGTGGGACTTCATGAAAAAAAGTTGAAAGCGCAGTAACAACGCCCAAACCTGGATTAGCTAGATACGCTGCAGAAATTGCAACCCCATCAAGCAAATTGTGAATCGTGTCCCCAACTACTACCAACTTTGCAGAACTTTTATGCAGGTGGTTGTGTCCAGGATCATCATGATGATGCACATCCACTACAAAGACTTCCAAAACATACGCAGCCAAAAATGCGAGCAGTGTCGTCAATAAAACATCTGGACTCGCTAGCTCTAATGCCTCCGGAAGAACCCCAAGCAAGGCTACTGTCAAAAAAACTCCAGCTGCAAACGGGATTGAGTAGCGATTGAGAAACGCAGTCCACGATTTGATATACAGAAACGCAATACCACCAATCAAACCAGCAATGCTGCCCAAAGTTGTGAGTGCTACAAGTGGCCAAAATCCAGACATGTGGCTATTATCTCACATCTCGAGAAACTTATTCTTTTGACGGAAGCAAGACAGCAATATCGCCGCTAACAAAATCAATTTCATCTTGGTAAACACGATCTTTGGGTACCACGATCGTGTAAATCAAACCTCTGCCTACAGGCTCGTGACCAGCTACGCGGAACAATGAGTGAAAACCAAAATTCCAACCCAATGGAGTCATAAACGACAAACCAAATTCCCTGCCCGCTGCCTGTTCGACGATGTACTGCACCGCTCGTTCTTTATGAACCAAGGTTGCCATTTGCTCTGCATTTTGCCATCGATTATTTACTATGCCTATGTTGCGCACAAGTGAGTGCGATAGCACTGCAATAAGTATCAACCAACCAAGACGTCCATAAACTTTTGGTAATTGAACCAGCAGTACAGGAATATAGAGAAAGAGCATAGCTCGAACTGCACCGAGATAGTACTCTGGGACTTGGGTTGGAAACGCAGAGTAATATAAAATCATTGTGATCAGCAACGTACTTAGAGTGGTAAAGTGAAAAACACCATCAGTAATAAGTTTTTTTCGAACTAATATATATGCAAATGTAACCGATACACCCAATGCAAAAAATCCAAGCAATTGCGGTTGGACGGGTATATCAAGCACACCTTCAAAAAAATCTATGATGATGTTTGTCATTATTGGCAACCTTGTCAAAAACTGAGACTCATGCGGCTCTCCTCCAAAAAAAATAGCGAAAAGTTGCTTGGTCATCGCCCATTTACGCCAATACTCAAATAAAAACAGCGGAGTAGATGGAGCTAGAAATGCGAACAAACTTACTAATGAAATTTTTAATGAATACTGCATTTTTTTTCTCCAAATAAAGAGAAGTGCGACTACCATAAACCAAAGCGGAAAATGGGAAGGGTGCATGCTGGTAAACATCCCGAGGATAGCAGCTGATGGTAGCAGATACCACTGCTTTCGCTTCCAAAGTTTATATAAGCAGTACCAGAGCAATACAATTAAACCATCGCTGCCAACTGTCGGCACCATCTGCCAATCGCCGGCCAATGAATAGTAGTTGATTGCACGCAAAGCAACTGCAAACAAAGCAACTCTCTGTGAGAACAGTTTATTACCAACAAAGTAATACGCCGCAATGGTTGCTAATCCCAAAACAACTGATCCAACAAATCCACCAATAGGTTGCCATTGAAAAGCAGCATAAAACGGTACCAACAAATAAAAATACAATGGGCCCATGAATAAACCCATTACAGAGAGTCCTTGCCCAACAAGACGAACTGGGTACTCCCGTACGTCATAGACAAAATTTGTTACAAACTCTTGGTCAAAATCATAACTTGCCATATAGGGTAACTTATAAAAGCGAAGTGCCGCTGCAATTAGAAAAAAAACAATAAATAACCAGTGTTTTTTGAGTGCTGTGAGCATGATTTTCATTCTAACGTATAATCAGATACCGTGCAAAACTCTCGCCTCGGCTCCTACACCGTGTACTACAACAATTCGGAAGAATTTCATGAGCTCAAACGAGAAATTTTTACTACCCAAGTGTATTATCTTGAACTAGCAAATACCAAACCTACCATTTTGGACGGCGGTGCACACATTGGACTTTCTACCCTCTACTTTAAACAACTTTATCCACAAGCGAAAATAGTTGCTCTCGAGCCTCTAGCAGAAAATGCCGTTTGCCTTGAAAAAAATATATATGAAAATCAACTGCAGGACGTGCAAACAATCCACGCTGTACTTGCTGAGCATGCTGGCACTATACAACTCAACTACGACAGCAGCGACGAACAATGGTTCTCTTCTGCAAGTGTCCGTGTTGGGGCTTGGAATGGTGCACAAAAAACTGCCGCCCGCACTGTGCCCGCAGTAACGCTCAATGCTTTTCTAGAAAAACAGCATTTTGATGTAGTCAAACTTGACATTGAAGGCGCAGAACTTGCCGTATTTAACGCAGCTAAAAACATGCTTACGGCTGCAGATAACTACATCATTGAAGTACACGAAAGCAAACAAAACGAGCTACAACAACTTGAAAAATTGTTTATCAACCAACATTTTTCAATTTCGAAACAGCGCCTAACTAAAGACGGCTTGTGGCTCTTGCAGGCAAGTAAAACGTAAAAATTACCCAAACGTAAACGCATATAGCTCGATCTCACCTTCGGGAAATGTCAACTCAAGTGTATGTCTTCCTGGCTCTGATAACTCGACAACCGAGTACAGCCTATCACTCGTGACCTGCACCGTGCCTTCAACAACGTCAGCACCAAAAAACTGTGGCTTGCCATCAACATGAACTTGGATTTTTGCAGTACCTGCAGTCTTTGGACGAGCAACTAAAAACACTGATTTGCTTGAAAAATTGAGTTGCAACTTGGCTCCCACGCTTGCAGCTGCATACTCAGGAGTGATCTGCCATGTGCCTGCAAGCGCAAACTGATCTCTTGGCATTATGGCGGGAGTCGTATACAAAGTTGTTACATCTTGCAATACTTTTTCTGGTGACGCCAACGACTCCATGCGCGCATATCCCAAATAGGTCTCACGCGTTTGGGCATACGTTTGATAGGTAGGGTTTTCAACCACCTTTTCTGTGGTTAAACTACCCGCTTCTGTAAGCAACTCTTGGATAGCTGCTTCACTCTCATCGTACTTTCCCTCACCAAAGTGGGTATAACGAATCTTACCTTCTGCATCAATGAGATATTTTGCAGGCCAATATCGATTGCTGTATGCACGCCAAATCGTAAACTCATTGTCTTGCACCACTGGATATGTCAAACCAAAATCTGAGATCGCCTTGGCAACATTGTTGGCATTCTTTTCAAACTCAAACTCAGGTGAGTGGATACCGATAACTACCAATCCATCATCTTGATATTTCTCCCACCAATTTTGTATATACGGTAGGGTGCGCTGGCAGTTAATACATGAGTATGTCCAGAAATCCAATAAGACAACCTTACCGCGCAGATCAGCTAGCTGCAGTGCATCTATTGGTATTACAGCATTTGGCAAATTAAACCATGCCTGGCCTCCAAGTATTTCTGGCGCAACCTCACCTGTCGTTTTGACTTGTCTTTTGGAAAGACTTTTTTCGAGCTGCGTCTGAATTTGTGGAATATCTTCAAACTTTGTCAAGCCAACGCCATACTGCGGAAAAGCTTGTAATATATAAGTTTGGAATTTTCTATCTAGATTAAAGAATATTGCGATTGCTGTAGCCAGCATGAGTACCCCAAACGATTGTTGAATTGCAGCAGCGTTTTGCACCAACCAGGGAATTCGCTGCCGTGCAGTTGAGCCTGCCTGCAAAATTGTAAACATCGGTAGGGCAGTACCAAGTGCGTAGGCAAGCGTGATTAAAAAAGCCTGTGCAGTAACTGAGCCAACCAAAGCCAGACTGATGACGGCAGCCAAAATAGGACCAACACACGGTGTCCACAACACTCCAAGCGAAAGGCCAACAAGTATTCCACCGCCAAACCCTTGCTTATTGCTCACCGGAAATTTTGTCGTCAATCTACTCGCAACACGTTCAAGTGCCTCTTGCATCTTGTGCACCACGAGTGACAACCCAAAGAGCGCAAGCACTACAACTGAAAAGAGGCGCAGTGCATTTGCTCCAATCCCCAAAGCATTCACAAGACCGGAAAGAAAAAGGGTAAAGAAAGTGAAGCTAGCGATAAAGCCGATGACTATACCAACCGGTCGGCGCTTGCCCGACGTATCTGCAGTCGATGACAACAGGATTGGCAAAATTGGCAAGATACACGGCGAGAGTATTGTGACGAGTCCAGCAAAAAATGCGAACAACGTAAGTATCAACATTTACTGTAAATTCTCGAGTAGCTCTGCTACTTTACCACCATTCCACACTGCGACTTTATTGCCTTGAGCATCAATTTGCACATAGGTGTGCTGGTACGTCACGCCGTATTCTTCTACCAAAGCATTTTCTGCCTCATCTGTGTCACTGTCATTGTAATTGACGCGTAAAACAACTACATCTTTTGGAAGAGAATTTATATTTTCTTGGAAATCTTCGTCTGCTGGAACACAGGTCGGGCACCAATTTGCATAGAAAAAGAGTACTCTGCGTTTGTCTACTGCTGCAACAAATTGTTCTGGCGAATATGCAATATATTGCTCACTCTTTGTCATGCTTTCTTTTTCCATAGCTGCATCTTCTTCCATCATTGCTTCCGTGTCTGCTGCCATGCTTTCCTGCTCCATCGCAGCTTGCTCCATGGCCACTTCTTTTTTTTGCGAAGTAAAAAGTATCCCGCCGATAAGGGCGCCCACCAACAATAAAACTACGAACGCCAGTGTTGAGTTTTTCATATTCTGTAATTCCTTCTTGGAACATCCTACGCAATCAAGTAACAAAATGTCAAGCCCACTTTACATTTAGCTTGTGTAGTGTTGATATAACCGGGAAATTAGTTTTGCCAATACCATGCTCGCCAAACCGGCCAATAACCAAGGATCAACTTCATGCATCGTAATTTGTGTGCCAATACCTGTTACTAATACCAGCGAACCAACAAAGAAAGACAATCTTCCTGCTTTATTGATGTGGATAGCTTCTCGCTCATCCTCCGCTCGTTCTCGCCACACAAAACTTAAAAATACTAAAAACAGACTAGCAAGCACAACTACGAGCACAGCTGTCATAGACTTAGGCATCAAAAAGTGCATTGGATTTGCTGCAACAACAAGCACGAGCAGTAATACCAAACCAATAGCTAGTTCAAAACGCTGTTGCATAATTACTCCAATTTGAATATACGCTCCACAGGGAGCTGAAAATACTGGGCAATTTTGAGTGCCAACAAAACTGATGGCGTGTAGTTGCCTTTTTCAATCGCAATAATGGTTTGTCGAGTTACTCCAACCGTGCGTGCTAGTGCTTCTTGTGTTAATTGTTTTTCTTGCCGCAAGACCTGTAGTGAATTATCCACCGACTCTGTCATATCCAACTAGTATAGCGTACAAAAAAAATGAGCTGCTAATTCCAAATGTTTCGAATTTGTCCTTGCACTTTACAGACACACTGGTCACCACTCAAAATATTGTGGTTATATCTGCGGAAGCTTCCATCTGCCTCTGAACAATCGGCCATACATGCAAGTTGCCCCGGCTCATACAATCGAGTTTGATACTTTTTGAGCATAAGAAGTGCGGCAGCGATAACAACAAAACCGGCTACTATGATCAGCTCTTGACCATGTCTGCTTGAGGTGAATAATTTCATATACTCAGTATATAGAAAAATAACATTCTTGTAAAACAATGGTATACGGCGGAAATTTATTTAGATTTCACAGACACTCGGTTGCTCAATTTTCCTTACCAACCAGATATTGGCAAACAACAAGAGTCCAACACCAATGAAACCAAATTCTTGACCCTTAAAAGGCAGAATAGCCAAGACCGTTGCAGCTGACCCCAATCCAAATAAACTAGTTAAGACCACTGAGCCACAAGAAGCACAACCTATGCCAAGCATGCTGCTGATTACACCGACAAATGACATGCCCATAGCTTTTTGGGCCTTGGCACGTTTGCCCAAATAATAGGCGAGTAAACTGACTTGCATGCCAGACAAGATCGCAGTCATAAACGTAATAAACAATGATGGGAGTGTAAAATTGGTTTGGAGCGAACCAAATAGACTCAACAACAATTTAGTCTTCTGTGGAAAGGTGAGCGTGTGACTCACAACTGCAGTTGTTACCAGATGCAAATTTGGTAACCAAGCCGAAAAAACTACTATCAGACTTGCTACAAATAACATGAGCAAAAAATACTGCGGTCGCAAAAGTATTTTTAGAACAGTGCGCATCAAAGAATTACAGCAAAGCGTCTATCAGTGTCTCAAAGGTTACAAGTGGCTGTGCGCCGACAACAAGATCACCTTCGATCACACCATCTTTGGTAGATTTACCAATGATGAATGAAGGAGTACCCGATGCACCTGCGGCTGCGCCATCTGCGAGATCTTTCTGCACTTCCTCTGCCATCTTCGGATTGGAGAGACACGAGGTAAATGCGCCAATGTTTAGTCCAAGATCTGATGCAATTGTTTGAATCTTTGCGTCGTCTAAACCAGTCCCATTGGAGGTTGTCCGTTTGAATATCTCATCATGAAATGCATAGTAACCTGAATCACCACCTTGCTCTTTGGCACAATTGGCAGCAATTGCTTCCTTTGTTGCCATAGGATCATGAAAAGAGAGCGGAAAGTCGCGGAAAACGAGTTTTGCTTTGCCCGTATCAATGTACTTCTCGACCAACTTAACATGTGTTTCGTCGTAGTGTCGTTTACAAAATGGGCATTCGTAGTCTGAGAACTCAATGATAGTAACCGGAGCATTCTTATCACCGAGAACCGCATCGTCATCAACAGAGGCAGTGCCAGTTGTTGCTTGCACAGGTGCTGCAGCAGGTGCCGCTGGATCAGTAGCACCGAGCACAGTTTTTGAACCACCGGCACGAAGCAATTGATTTTCTGTCCAGAGTGAACCACCGAAAAAACCTACGCCAGTAATAAGCAGCGCAAGCAAAACAAGAACAAAATTCTCACTTAAGAAATTCTTGAATGAGTCGAATGAGTAGGGTGATTCTTTCATATACGTTGCTTCCTGAGTACAAAACTATACATCTGGATACTAGGTGAGAGTTTCATTCTTGTCAATGAGAAGACGAGGTACTTTTTACTGCCGTGTAGCCTAATGAATCGATAACAGATTTTATTTTTTCACTTGAAACTTTCTGAGAATCAAAAATGACAACAGATTTTCCAGCAGCGTAACTAGTCTCTGCACTCACCACTCCAGGCAAGTCTTCTAACTCTCCATCTATATTCATACTACAACTCACACAATGCATACCAGAAATGGTAAATGTGACTTGCTCACCAACTTGCTTTTTTTTCAATAAATTAAACATAGCTATACCACCTCCAATACTCCTGTATACATACCCATCGAACAAGAAAATGTGTAGTTACCTTTTTTGGTAGGCGTAAACTCTACCATCTGTGAATCAGTCGGTCCCAACTGTAAACGAATATTAAATGCTTTGAAGACGAAGGAGCTAGCGCAACTGTATACATCCTTAGTTTGCAAAGTCAGTTGTACTGGCGTACCAGCCTGCACACGAACTCTATTTGGCGCGTATCCGTTATTTTGTACCTGAATAGTAACTTGCTGTACACCATCCTGGACTGCAATTTTTGAGCCACCACTAGAATTTGAAAATCGCTCGTCAGAGAAGAAGTAAGTGATGGGTCGAGTAACTTTCGAAAACGTTATTGGCGCATCGAGTACGGTCGCAATGCCGTTGAGACTACTCAAGCCTAAGAATACAAGTGTTATCGCAGCAAACTTCATAAAACGTTGATTGAATGTCTCGGACAACTTGGCGGTTGCAACACCAAGGATGGCAAATAATGGTGACGTACCCAACACAAAGAAAAACATAATGGCCGCTCCCAACACTGGATTACCAGAAGTTATTGCAAGCACTCCCATAGCTTGTGTGACACCGCAAGGCATAAAGATTGTCAAAAATCCAAAAGCTGCGGGGGTAAAGACAGCCTTACTTTTTGTTGAATTGCGGATCATGCGTTGTAAAAACTTTGGCGGTTGAATAACTACATACCGAAAGATTGGATGTAAGTTCAGTAAATTACCAGCTGTGGCCAACATAAAAAGTGCTGCGAATCCTTGAAAAATAAGGCGAACAGTGAGGCTTAATTCTATCTTTGAACCTAACCAACCGAGCAAAAATCCCAGAATTGTGTGCGAAATTATCTTGGCGATCAGAAAAAAACTAACTGGCAACCAGTCGAGCTGATCAAATGATTTTGCCGCAGTGTTTTTGCGCTGCAAAGATTGTAAATACTTTGCTTTTTTTCTATCTTTCCTGCGAATTTTCGCAACTTCTGTAGTTTCTTGTGTCTCATCTAACTCATCATCTTTTTGATTTGCGATAATACTCGCCAATAATCCGCCTTGCATAGCAAGACATGAGAGACCCCCGGTGGTCAAACCCGTCAGAAAAATTACCCATAAGTTCATATATCTCCTTAAGCTATAACTTCACTCGTTTGAGTCGCAATGCATTGACTACTACCGATACACTCGAAAACGCCATAGCAGCACCCGCAATTGCAGGGTTGAGCAGGATGCCAAATGAAGGATAGAGCACGCCAGCCGCAATGGGAATACCAACAATATTATAGAAAAATGCCCAGAATAAGTTTTGCTTGACTGTCTGCATTGTTGCCCGTGAGAGCTTCACCGCTTTTGGCAATTTTGCAATTTGTCCACCCAACAATGTAATACCGGCAGATTCTATTGCAACATCTGTACCCGTACCCATCGCAATCCCTACATCAGCTGTTGCAAGGGCTGGCGCGTCGTTTATCCCGTCACCAACCATGGCTACTTTGTAGCCTTCAGACTGGAGCTGCTGAACTTGTTTCGCTTTATCACCTGGCAATACCTCGGCAATAACTCTATCAATACCTACTTGATCAGCTATATGCTTTGCAGTTTTTTTGTTATCACCGGTCAGCAATGCAACTTGTATTCCTTGTTTGTGTAATTGTGCAATTGTGGCTGGTGCGTCGTCTTTTATAGTGTCTGCAATTGCCACATATCCCAACACTTTTTTTTCAGAAATAATGATGACAGGTGTTTTTCCTTGCGCTGCCAATGTGTTAATAACTTTTTCATCAACCGTCACTGCCAAATCTGCAGCCAGTTTCAAATTGCCAGCGTAATATTGCTTGTTGCCAATCGTACCTTTCAAACCCTTGCCTTCAATTGCAGAAAACGCCCCAACTTTTTCCAGTGCAATTTTTTCTGTCACTGCTCGCTCTACCACTGCCTGGGCCAATGGATGCTCTGAGTACTGCTCCAAAGATGCAAGCAAACGAAGAACTTCGTCGCTAGAATTCTTGCCAACAGGTAAAATATCGGTAACTTGCGGTAGGCCTTTGGTAATTGTGCCAGTTTTGTCCAAGACCATAAAATTTACAGCCTGCAATTTTTCGAGACTCTCTGCATTTTTTATCAAAATGCCGTTTTGTGCAGCCTTGCCCACACCGACTATAACTGCCGTCGGCGTCGCAAGACCCATCGCGCAAGGGCACGCGATCACGAGCACGCCAACAAAACTGACAATTCCAAGCGGCAACGCTTGTGAAAATGGTATAAATTGCGAACCGATACCAAGCCATGCTGCGAGCACTACAAATGCAAACACCAACACGATTGGCACAAACACAGCCGAAATCTGATCTGCCAATTTCTCAATTGGAGCTTTTGATCCCTGCGCATTTTCGACCATAGTTATAATCTGGGCTAATAAAGTAGCACTCCCCACCTGCGTCGTTCGAACTTGCAGAGAACCCTGCTTATTTATCGTTGCCCCGATAACCGTGTCACCCACTTTTTTATCAACAGGCAACGACTCTCCAGTAATCATCGACTCGTCTATGGCAGACGCGCCCGAGATTATTTCGCCATCTGTTGGAATCTTTTGACCTGGTTTGATAATAACTACATCACCAACCACAACCTGTTCAATTGGAATTTCCACTTGTTTGCCGTCGCGTAAAACAACAGCGCTTTTTGCCTGGAGATTGAGGAGTTTTTCAATAGCCTCACCTGTTTTAAGCTTCGATCTTGCCTCGAGATACTTGCCCAGGGTAATAAATCCAATCACTACAATGGTCACGTCATAATATGAATGCGTGGTAACAATATATGGGGCCAATGAAGACTCAAAAGCCGTAAGGATAAAACTATAAGAAAATGCCACAAGTGTCCCAATCCCAACCAGCGTATCCATATTTGCGACTCGAAATTTGAGGAAGCGCACCACACCTTGCAAAAATGGGAGGCCAATGACAAAAAGCGTATAGGTCGCAAAAATGGGCAAGAGATGATGTAAAAACTCTGCAACAGTCGCTGGCATCATTGGCAAAATCTGTAGCTGTTCTGCGCCAACTTCCCAGATCATGACCAAAATACTAACCGCGATAAATGGCAAAACTATTTGTACGTGTCGTCGAAGTTTGCCGAGCTCCTGTAGTTTTTGTGTTTGAACTGTTTTGTCTGAACTTACTCCGGACGACATATCATGACCGGCATGAGGAGAAGTATCAGCAAGTGCATAACCAAGTTTGCCAATTTCAGTATTCATTTGGGCGACAGTGACTTTTCCTTCGTCAAAAACAAGCTTAGCTTTTTCAGTACCATAATTGACTTCTGCAGACAACACTCCCGGCATTTTTTGTAACTTACGCGAGATAATATTTGCACACGAGGCACAGTGCATACCTGTTATTGGAAATGATTTTGTTTGTGTACTAACTGACATATTGCTGCGGCCTTTCGGTAAATTTTTTGACGCAACCACTTGCACAAAAGTAGTAGGTGTTTCTATCATATTTGTACGCAAAACTTGCTGTTTTTGGTGACACACGCATTTGACAAACTGGATCATGAACAATTGGCACAAGCTCTTGCATGCTCAACTGCAGCTCCTTTGCCAACAGAGAGTTGTCAGTTTGATTCGCCAATACATCTCGTAGCAGATCACAAGCTTTAAGTATTTTTTTATTACCAATCGAGTAAAAAACCTGCTTACCAACTTTTTTTGCATCAAGAATTTTTGCGTCTCGCAAAATGGTCAGGTGCTGACTAATATTTGCCTGGGGTAAATCAAGCATCTCATAAATATCTGAGACGCAAAGCTCTTGATCTCGCAACAAACGAATAATTTCCAGCCTGCGTGGATGTGCAATTGCTTTCAAAAGCTCTGCTTGTAACTCAAAAATCTCTGAATACATATTCGAATAATAGAATATGTGTCTCAATCTGTCAAGACCTTCACTTATGCAACCGTGCTTTGATGAACTCAACAGCAATTGGCAGTACTGACAAACCAATAATTGCGAGCACTACCACAGAAAAGTTCTCTTTGACCACTGGTATGTTCCCAAAAAAGTAACCAACCAAAGTGACTCCAAACACCCAGAGTAATCCGCCCAGCACGTTGAAGTATAGAAACTTGCTATATTTCATTCGGCCGATACCAGCAACAAACGGCGCAAAGGTACGAATAATGGGAATAAATCTGGCAAGAATAATAGTTTTTCCACCATGTAAATCATAAAATGCTTGTGTCTTGTCTATGTGCTCCTGGTTGATAGGAATTCTGGGATGTGCGATCAGTTTTCTCCCAAAAAAATGTCCGATCCAGTAGTTAATCGTATCACCCAAAAAAGCCGCTAACCAAAGTATTACAAGTAAAATCACAATGTTGAATGACCCGATTGCAGCAAACGCACCGGCGGCAAACAGTAGTGAGTCGCCTGGTAAAAAAGGAGTAAACACAAAACCCGTTTCTGCAAAAATGATCAAAAACAAGATTGCATACGAAATAACTCCGTACGTCGAAATTATTTGTCCTAAATGCGTATCAATGTGCAAAATGAATTCGATGATGGCCGTGAGAATTTGCATAGACTTCGAATATAGTAAGTTTGTTGCCAATTAAAAATAAAAACTCTCCTGCAGCGTGTCTGTTTTTACCTTCATATGGAAAGTGATGGATGTCAAATCCTGGTGAATCATTGATCTCAATAATAACATATGAATCTTCAGTTTGTTTTTTTGTGATATCTGTACATAAGAAATCAATTCCCGCAAATGATAATCCTGGGATTGCATTAATCGCCTTAATTACGATCTCTTTAATACTCTAATGTACTCTGTCTGTAACATCAATAGCATCTCCGACCTGAGATATATTAGAAACTCTTCTCAAATATACCCTAGCTCCCTTTTCAGGAATTGAAGAAAAGTCTAAATCACTTTCTTTCAAGAGAGCTTTCACTCGGTCATCCATTCTGATTTTCAGATGAGAAACTGTTCCGCTCTTTTCAGATCGGATAGGTTGCTTATTTTTTTCTTGAACTAATTTTTTTATCTGTTAGCAAAACTCTATATTCGGTTCCTTCAAACATTTCTTCAATAATAACTGCTCCAGTTTTCTTTCCCGTATACTCAAATCAGAAATCAACTGCAACATACCAACCTTTCAAAAAAAAATATTACACTAGCTCTACCCAGTGAGCGTCATCTTAAGTTATTTTTTTGAAAGTAGACAGCTTAATGCATTTTTCGGTACGCTTCTGCAATATCTTGAGCATAGGTATCATTATCGATTGGTTTATCAAGAGAGACGTCGTCTGGACATCAATTACCGAACTCATTCTAGCAACTTCAAGAACTTGTCAAAATAATAAACCTTTTCCTTAGTTTTACTTTCTGCTATCTTTAATATCCCTTCATTCTCTAAAGCGTTCATATACTCTAGTGCAGTTTTATTGCTTCGTATCTGAGTGGATTCCATCAATTTATTTTGGGTATAAAAAGCGTTTGAAAATATATACGACAAAAGTTCTTGAGAGTAGGTGAAATTAAATTTTGGCAAAACCTCACCTTTAAACCATTCTCGGAGTTCTAATATTTTCAAAATAGTACTGTTCGTCTCAGTTGCTTGTGTTTCGGCTGCATCAAGAATAAACAAAATCCATTCCTTCCAGTTATCATTGTACGTAACTTCTCTTAAGAGTCTGTAATACTCGCTTCTATTTTGATTTATATACCTACTAATAAATAATGTCGGAGATACTAAACAATTATGGACTACGAGATGTAATACCATCAAAATTCTGCCCGTTCTCCCATTTCCATCGAAAAATGGGTGAATAGCTTCAAATTGATAATGAAGTACTGCCATCTTAATCAAGTAGTCAGGATCATTTGACTGATCATTATAATAATCTTCGAAATTTTTAAGCAGATTTCTTAAAAGTTGATTTCCCTCTGGAGGTGTGTAATAAACCTCTCCCGTTTGACGATTTCCTATTTTGGTTCCTGGTAAATTTCTGACACCTGGGTGTTGTAAGCCTAATTCTCTCTGAATTTCAATAAAATCGTTAGTTGTCAGAAAACTTCTTTTTTGCACCTGGTTAAACCCAAAAAGAAGGGCCTTCTTATAGTTTTTAGTTTCTTTCTGCTCTGGGCTAAGTTTCTCTGCTGAAAATAGTTCCGCCTGTAAAGCTTCTGAGACAGTAGTATTGATATTCTCAATTCCAGAACTTTCTACAGCTTCTTTAACTTTTAAAGGTTCCAAGATCATTTCTGGATTTTCCAATGATCTAATCAAGCCATTTAATTGAGAAATAGCTTTATTAGCAGTAATAACTTTTTTTAGAATATCTATATCATCAAGATTTGACTGTGGTGGTAATTTGGGAAGTTGATTGTGGGGTAAAGTTTTGTCTAACATTTGGATAAAGTATATTAACTATGTAAAAAATGTAAAGTATTACATAGAAAATCGGTTATTTGTGTAATGATTACATGGCATATTCTAACAGAATATATCCCCAGTGGGTCGCTGCACGAACTAAGAGATGACTAAATAAATTTCTTGCCCTACAAAATACCTGTTGCTACTCAGCTAGCGATGGAACTCCGAGTAACTCTGCAATTCTTTGTCTATTTTGAGATAAATCAGCTACTAATTCTTCTTGCCCGAAATACATTCCGCCATCAACCACAAAATAAGCAACCCCGATGCAGAGCATACGGGGTATGGTGCACTT
>JAACWQ010000019.1 GCA_009991965.1 Minisyncoccota bacterium
AATCCTCGAGGAATTATGCCCGGACGTCTGCCCGTGCCGCTTTCCGAGGCAGGAAAGAAGAGAGCCGAGGAGCTTCAAGAATTTTTTTCTGATAAAAATATAGCCAAAATCTATTCAAGCACCGTTCGTAGATGTAAAGAAACGGCCGAGATTGTCGCGGGTGGAAAGATCCCCATTATATTTGATCAAAGACTTTTGGAGACTCAATCTGCATACCAGGGATTCTGGACAACTGATTGGCAAGAGTTTTTCTCTCATCGAGATGAGCTAGGTGGAGAAAATATGCAAGATATTCTTACTCGCATTGCGCCATTTTGGGACGAGGTGGCTAAAAATACTAAAGAAAATATTTTGATCTGCAGTCATGGCGATCCATTGGCTGTTTTATATGCTTACATTCATGGTTTAGAGCTACCAAGTGAAACTGAGATCCCTGAGGAGGGAGAAGAGGTTTCAAAGATTAAGGGCTGGCTGGAGAAGGGCGAGTGGGTGGAAGTGAGGGTTTGGAACTCACACTTGGCACCACCGCCCCAACCACAATCAACACCTCGCCAATCAGTAGGCTAAGCGTAACGCTCTCGGAAAAGATAATTACTCCTAAAATAGCGGCAAAGACTACTTCCAGGAGCCCAAGTACACCACCAACACTTGGCTCGATGTGTCTGAAGCCAGCCACCACAGCTGCATTTGCCAGTAAGAAACTCGTTGCATAACCTAGCTGCGCCAACCAACTACTGGTGAGGGCTAGTTTTGGCATAGTTTCACCTAAGATGAGCGTCATCGCTAGATTACCAATGAAAATGAAGACACCATAGACGACGATGATCTGGAGTTCGCTGTAGCGATCGGAGACTTTCTTTGAAAACACTACGCCGCAAGCGCCCATAAGTCCGGCGATACTGGTCGCGATCGCGGCAACAACTTGGTTTGACTCTAAAGAAAAAGCGTAGATATTATAAAGACCGATCGAAGCGATGAGAAGGCCAAAGATTTTTGGCAAGGTCATTTTTTCTTTGAAGAAAAGAGCGCCGATGAGGTAGGCACCAAGAGTGAGAAAGCAGTAAAAAAGCAGAGTGGCCGTGCCGACGCTGAGGTGTTCGAAGCCGAAGTAGTAGGGGGCTTGGTTAAGGCTGGCGAGGCCGAGAATCGCGAACCACTTCCAGTCTTTGCGTTCGATTTTTTTCAGCGATTTCATGAACAGGCCGGCGGGGACGAGGACGATGAGAAGGATGAGGGCGCGCGTCCAGGCTTGGCTGAACTCGGTGAAGGTTCCCTGCATGAGTTTTGACCAGACACCGTAGGTGGAGTAGAAGAGAGCTGAGATGATGATGAGGGCAGAGTTTATCTCGATCTGTTTAGTGGTGGGCCAAAGACGGCTTTGGAGCTGAGTCGAAAGCTTCGGATGGGTCGGACTAAGGTGTATCGGATTCTTGATACTTTAAGAAACTTGGGATTGGCAGAGCAGCAGTTAGCCAGTCGAGGGCTGAAGTTCGTGGCCGTGCATCCAAGCCGCTTTGAGCAAATCGCCCAGGAAAAAATGAGCAGAGCCAAGCTGCTTTTAGAGTCTGCTCCGGAACTGACAGCACAACTTCAGAGTTTAGAGGCGATGAGAGATTCGAACTCTAAAGTCATTTATTATGAGGGTTTAGAGGGGTTGAAGCAGGTGAGTTATAACACTACTCGCGCTGATGGTTTGTTGCGCGTTTTTGAGATGGAAAGACTGTCAGATTTTCTGCCCTTTGATTTTGCTGAGGATGTTAGAAGACAGTATGTGGCGCGAAAAATTCAGACGCGCGATCTCACCAATAAGCCGTCTTTTTCTGGTTTTACTGATGTGGCGGAGCTGGTGAAGAATTTTTCTGAGATTCGCTATCTCGATCCTGACAAGCTAAAAATTAGCTTCGAGGTGCTTATTTATAACGATGTCTATGCCACTTATTCTTATAAAAATAACGAAATTTTCTGTGTTGAAATTCATAATCCGGAGCTCGCAACGATGCAGAAACAAATTTTTGATTTTATTTGGGCTGGAGCAGAAATAATGAGGGTTTTGGATGATCGCG
>JAACWQ010000020.1 GCA_009991965.1 Minisyncoccota bacterium
GAGCAGCAGTCAGCTGTCGATACTATCGAAGGTCCAGTTTTAGTGGTGGCCGGTCCGGGAACGGGAAAAACCCAAGTTCTTGCCATGAGAATCGCCAATATCCTAGAGAAGACTGACTCGAAGCCATCCAACATTCTCGCCCTAACCTTCACTGACTCAGCTGCCCAAAACATGAAAGAGCGGGTGGTGGAGCTCATCGGCCATGAGGGTTACTACGCTCACATCACCACTTTTCACTCCTTTTGCTCCGCGGTCATTAATGCCAATCCAGAGTACTTTCCCATTGATCGCGACAGCACGGCTCTAAGCGACTTGGAGCGCTTTGACATTTTTCAGTCGCTCATTCTAGAAGCCAAGCTAGAGGCGCTGAAGCCACTGAACAGACCACTTTATTATCTAAAAGACATCATGCGAGCCATCTCTGATCTGAAGCGCGAAGGCGTGGAGCCAGACGAGTTCGAAAAAATTATTGAAAAAGACTTCGCCACAGAGCCAGAGAAAGCCACTAAAGCCACCCTGCTTAAATTCCAAAAAGATAAAGCCAAAAACACCGAGCTTCTAGAACTTTACAGAGCCTACGAGGCCCGCCTGCGTAAGAGTTTGCGCTTCGACTTTGATGACATGATCAGTCTCGTTATCGCCGCCTTTCAGGAGCACGAGGTGCTTCTCAGTCAGTATCAGGAGCAGTTCTTGTACTTTCTGGTTGATGAGTACCAGGATACTAACGCCGCCCAGAATAAGGTTTTGACTCTCTTGAGTTCTTTCTGGGGAGAGCAGGCCAATGTTTTTGCTGTCGGCGATCCGCATCAGGCGATCTATCGTTTTCAGGGCGCATCTCTCGAAAATATTTACGGTTTTCTCGATCACTACAGAGAGGCAAAAGTTGTTACTCTAATCACTGGCTACAGATGTCCGCAGCCGATCTACTCCGCCGCCCATGCGCTTATTGGAAATAATAAACTCACCAGTCTCTCTGGTCACGAAGATCTCACCACAGCCCTTGGTCAAGAACTTCAGGCAGTTTCGAAAATAAAAGCTCTGCCTCTCTGTATCGCCACACCTTCCGAAGAACTCCAGTACGCCGCCCTGGCCCACGACATTGCTAGAAAAGTGGCTGAAGGGGTAGCCCTTAACGACATCTCCGTTCTTTATAGAAACAACGGCGAAGCCACAAGTATCGCTGCAGCTCTCCAGGCTTGGCAGCTGCCTTTTGCCATAGAGCGCGGTGGTAATGTTCTTGATGACAAAATACTTCTACAGTTCATCACTCTTCTCCAAGTCATCTCAGAACTAAGATCTGGTGGTGAAGCTCATGAGCTTTATGAATGTCTCAGCTTCGAGTGGCTAAAGCTAAAACCAGCCACTGTCTGGAGAGTTGGTAGAGCCGCCGGAAAAACCAAACACACCCTCTTCGAATTTTTAGAGCAGGGCAAAGACGAAGTCATCAAGGCTGACAAAGAGCTTACTTCCTTAGAGCTAGAGCCAATTTACGTTTTTATAGAAAAGCTTAAACTCTGGGGAGTCAGTGAAAAGAAACTGCCATTCCCAGAATGGTTCACCACTGTTCTCAATGAAAGTGACTACCTGCCTTGGGTCTTGGAGAACGAGGCCCGCTCTGAAATGCTCATCTGTGTAAACACCCTCTTTAGCGAGATCAAAGCTAACTCGTACAGTAATCACAAACTCTCACTAGTAGATGTACTCAGTAACATCGCCGTCATGCAAGAGCACAACCTCTCACTTTCCCCAGATGAAGTACTCGTTAGAAAAGACGCCATTCATCTCTCTACTGCCCACAAGGCCAAGGGTCGAGAGTGGGATCATGTCTACTTAGTTAATGTCAAAGACGGTCTCTGGGGAAATAAAACCCAAAGGCAGCTCATCACTCTCCCAGAATCAATCCTTCGCTACACTGATGTCGACTCTAAAGAA
>JAACWQ010000004.1 GCA_009991965.1 Minisyncoccota bacterium
TCTCTCTCCTAGATAGCTTTTCTCGAGAACTCCCTGTACAATACGCCCTTCGGCTATGCAGAAACATACACAACAACTATTACGTAACGTCGCCATCATTGCCCACGTTGATCATGGCAAAACAACCTTGGTGGACTCGATGCTGAAGCAGACGAGAACGTTTGCAGCGCATCAAAAAGAAAACCAACAGACGACTATTATGGATTCCAATGATCTGGAGCGAGAGCGTGGCGTTACGATTTTGGCCAAAAATACTGCAGTTTTTTGGGAAGAGTATAAAATTAATATTCTCGATACGCCTGGTCATGCCGACTTTAGTGGCGAAGTAGAGCGCGTCTTGAACATGGCGGATGGCTGTGTACTTTTGGTTGATGCAGCCGAAGGCGTACTTTCGCAAACTCGTTTTGTGCTTGCACTTGCTTTGCAACTTGGACTTATCCCGATCGTCATTATCAATAAAGTCGACCGCAAAGACCAACGAGTGGTAGAAGTAAGAAATGAGATTGACGATCTCTTTCTTGAGCTCGCTACCAATGAATCACAACTCAACTTTCCTCTACTCTACGCTCGTGGTTTCGAAGGCATTGCTGGGTTTGATATAGAAGAACAGGCAGACCATTCGCTCAAAATTACTGATAGCACAGACCTCACTCCCGTATTCAAAACGATTGTCGAGACTGTTCCCTTTCCAAAAGGTGATCTCGACGGACCACTGCAGCTGCAAATAACCAACGTCGATTACGACGACTACCAAGGCAAGTACGCCATTGGTCGCATCGTCCGCGGCAGTATCAAGCGAAATCAGCAAATTGCCCTGCTTCGCTCTGAGACAGAATCAAGTACAGAAAAAGTTAAGGGTCTGTTTACCTATTACGGACTCGATCGCATCGAGATTGAAGAAGCCTCTGTCGGAGAAATTGTTGCTATAACTGGACTCAATGATCCACATATTGGCAACACGCTGACTGATGTTTCTGCAAAGGATCTACTCCCAGCACTTAATATCAGTGAACCAACGGTCAAAGTACAACTGTCTGTTAATACTTCACCATTTGCTGGTCGTGAAGGCCAATTCTCTACGTCTCGCCAACTACGAGAACGACTCAAAAAAGAACTCGAGACCAATGTCGGACTACGCGTGACGGACGGTACAACCGGTGAGCGCGTCACACTCATTGGACGCGGCGAGCTACATTTGTCAATTCTAGTCGAAACTATGCGTCGCGAGGGGTACGAATTTTCACTTTCGAGACCAGAAGTGGTTATCCGAATCACCGATGGCCAGCAAGAAGAGCCATGGGAGTACGTGACAATCGACGCACCAGAAACTCGCACGGGCGTGATCACGAGTAACTTGGCACAACGACGCGGAGAGTTAATCTCGATGCAAACAACACAGAGCGGTACGCGATTTACCTATGAGATTTCTACCTCAAACATCATTGGTCTGCGCAACGAGCTTATGACTTCAACCTCGGGTGAAGCAGTGCTCAATAGTTCATTTCTTGAATATCGACCGCTTTCTGCTCGTATTGAAGCAAATCGAGGTGGCGCTATCATCAGTCACGAAATTGGCACAGCAACAGCGTACTCAATCGAAAAAGCACAAGACCGCGGCATGCTCATCGTCAACCCAGGTGAAGAAGTGTATGGCGGTCAAGTCGTCGGCATCCACAAACGAGCAGAAGATATTGTCATGAATGTCAGTAAGGGTAAAAAGTTGACCAACATGCGCGCTGCTAGCGCAGATGCAACTGTCGTACTGGCTCCAGCATGGAAACCCTCGCTCGAACAATTCCTCACCCTGATTGCAGATGATGAAATTCTTGAAGTCACTCCATTAAATATGCGCCTGCGCAAAATTGATCTTATCCGAAAATAATTTTTCTCGTTCTTGTAGCTAAACCAGCGAGTGTCCCAGCTAGCACAGCTGCGTCGGCAGTGTACTGCAATACTGGCAACCACAACCAACTTTTTGGTGCGTAACGAACGTTTTTATCTACCGCCCACATGCCGTACAAAACTCCAAGCGGCACCCAGAGCTTGAGAACAAATTTCGGTTCGAGGAAATACAAAATAACAAGCGAAGCACCGAGCAACAGCACATAGCGAAAAAAAAGCAGCGCCACTTTCGGTCGAAACAATCCAGCCTGTGCATCCCCACGCGCAAAACGAAAAAGCATAGAAAAGAAGTCTCGCAAATTTGATCTTGGTTGCCACGAAACAATTGCATTTTTTGCAAAGGCAATTGAAATTTTTTGCTGTTGCAGTCTTCGCGCAAAATCGTAATCTTCGTTGTCAGAAAGAGATTCATCAAAGCCCTTGAGTTTCTGCCAAACTGCTTTGGTCATAAGCATTGAGCGCGTGGCCGGAAGAAAAGTGTTTTCATTTATCCTGTCTGGCATCACGAGCGTATAGGGAATACTTGCTTCTTCAAATGAAGTTGTTGCAATTCCTTTGTAGTAACCGGCGATAACCGCAGCCTGAGTCTTGAGTTGTTTTTTTACCAGCTGTTCGAGCCAGTTTTTTTCTGGAATGCAGCCAGCATCGGTGATGGCAAGTAGCGAATATTTTGCTTTTTGTAGAGCCAGATTACGACCGACACTCCTGTTGCCTGTAAGGGAAAACAGCCTAATGTTAAGCGAGGACTTTTTTGCGAATTGTGTAACTATATCGCCTGTGCCATCTGGCGAATCAGCGTCGACAATGATGATTTCTGCTGGTGGCAAGGTTTGTCGTTCGAGCGCCTGAAGCAGTGTAACAATTGTTCTGCTTTCGTTAAACGTTGTGATGATGACGGATACCAATGTCGTAGATTCAGAATTTATTGGCATACTTTTTGTAATATGACTTCGTACTGCTTCGCAGTACGCTCTATTGTATAGTGCGCCAAAAATCTCTGGTGACCTGCGCTGCCCAAACGATTTGCCAGACTGTCGTCTGTGAGCAGGCGAATTATATTATCTGCAAACGCCTGCAAATCCCCATCTGATGCAAGTAGACCAGTTTTGTTGTGCATAATAATTTCATTACCTGGCCCATGATCAAATGCAACAACCGGCTTGCCAAATGCCATTCCCTCACAAGATACCAAACCAAATCCCTCAAGTGGCCAAATAGATGGAACAGCGCATACTCTCGCAGTTGCCAAGATTTTGAGTGCATCGGGCACACGACCAGTGCAAGTGATCGATTTTGATAATTGCAGTTTTTTTACCAGCTTGCGAACAGTTGCCAAAAATGCACCCTCACCAACTAAAGTCAGATGTGCGTGAGGAATTTTTTTCTGCACTATCGCAAAAATCTTAACCAATAGATCTTGCCCTTTTCCCGCTTCCATCCGTGAGATACAAATTATTTCTGGTTTTTTTGGGAGTGTTGCAAACGGTGCAGGGCGAATATTGCGGCCGCAGGGAATCATCGCAAGTTGCTGTTTCGTCAAAATCTTTTCTGCCAACAAACCTCGCTGTGAGTGGCGCGAAGAGGTTATTACTGTTGCAACAAATTTGGCAGCGAGCTGATACCAAAACCGAGGTAATCCAAAGAATTTATCAAGTACTGTAGCCATTGGGGCAAACTCTATCCAAACTACCGAGACGCCAAAGACTCTCGCCCACCATGAGACGAATAGTTTTTCGGCAAAACCAGAAATGAGGAAGACGTCTACTTTGCGCTCCTTCCAAACAATCAGACCATAGATAATCCAAGCAGCTGGCAACAATATCGCTGCCTTCAGTAATCCTTTCCAGTCACCAATAATATCGATCTCTACGGGAATGCTTTGCGCCGAAATCCCCTGTTGTTGCAGTAATTTTTGAAACGGTTGGTAGTTTGTGTATGCCGTCACCGCATGCTGCTTTTGTGCCAACGATCCAAGTAGCTCACTCACAAAGGTCTCAGCGCCACCCAAGCCAAACGTTTGCGAAATATAACAAATGCGAAGTGGCTTCACTTTTTACTCCACAGCTCATGGTACTGTTGGGCTAGTTTTTTCCATGTTTGTTTGTGACTCCACGAACGCGCGGCAGCTGCTAGCGGAACTAGGTCTGTGTATGCAGCAACAATTTGTGTGGGAGAATTTGCAATCGAAATCCAAGACGCAAACGGCGTCATTTGCAAGTAATCTTTTTTAAACTCGGTTTTGGCATATGCGATAACTGGAACGCCCGCAGACAAGCTCTCTAGGATTGCTAAGTATTGACTCACAAAGGCGCAGGAGTATCGACCGATCAATGCGCCTGCATTTGGTACAAAGCCATAGAATGTTACTGGCAGTTTGTGCCGTCGAACGTACTGTTCTGCCCAGGATCGCTGACTGCCTTCGCCATAAACATCGAGGTGAATTTTACTGCCATTTTTCTTTGCCAATGCAACTGCTTGCATGTAACTACCAAATCCCGTATCTGACTCTAGTCTTCCAATAAATACAGCTTTTTTGATTGTGGTATGCGGTTGTTTTTGCACTCTTGCAACTGCGCCGTAGGAAATTTGGTTACTCGTTACTCCATACCATTTTGTGTGAAAGCCACCGATACAGATAGTGCCTCGTGTTAGCCACGAAGCTAACTGATGCCAAAACTTCTGCGTCTGACTTGGCCCTGCGACTGACTCATAACCATGAAATGTTATATAGATTCGCTTCCACCAAAGGAGGGGCAAAAAAGGCAGCAGCCACCAAAAAACATCGTGCACATGAATGATTGCTGCTTGCCACAATGCCGGCAGTTGTCGAAACATTCCGGCCCAAACTGCAAGTTTGTGCGAACGAATTCCCCCTGAGTGATCTAACAACATCTGTTCATTGAGAATCGAAGAATGATAACCAAGCTTTTGTAACTCAGGAATCAGTTGCGACAAATGTGACTCAACCCCACCAATTTGCGGTGCAGAACGACGAGCGAGATGAAATACTGTTTGTTGCATGTTCTCCAGGTATAATACCCTCCTATGAACTTTTGGCAACAACTACAGCAACCGATAATTGGTCTCTCACCCATGGATGGAGTGACCGACCATCCCTATCGTCATATGCAAAAGAAATATGGCAATCCCACGGTGATCTACACAGAATTTGCGAGTGTCGAAGGACTCTGTCGTGGCGCAGCGAAATTGCTGAAAGATTTTTTGTTTGATGAAATCCAGCGTCCGATCGTTGCGCAAGTTTACGGTACGACGCCAAAGTTTTTTCGCCAAACCGCGGTTGTGCTCTGTGAGCTTGGTTTTGACGGTATTGATATAAATATGGGCTGTCCCGCCAAGAACGTGGCACATAGTGGGGCTGGAGCGGCATTGATCAAAACACCAGAACTGGCCCAAGAAATAATCCGAGAAACAAAAGCGGGTGTGGAGGATTGGCTCCAGGGAATGAAAATTGCAGATCTACCAGATATCACTCCAGAAATTGCGAAAATTGTACAAGCACGCCACGATGCATTGCCGCAAGCATATCAAGAAAAAAGAGCGCTACCAATCAGCATCAAAACGCGCGTTGGGTATGACGCACCAGTAATTAGCGAATGGATTCCTCGATTACTCGAACTCGAACCAACTTGTATCGCTATACACGGCCGCACCTTGCGCCAACAGTATTCTGGAGTAGCTGACTGGGAACGCATTGGCGAGGCTGCCGAACTCGCTGCTGGCAGCAACACGCTCATACTGGGCAATGGTGATGTGGACTCTCTCGAAACAGCGCGCCAAAGAACAGAAGAATATAAACTTGCGGGTGTATTGATTGGACGCGCAAGTATGGGCAATCCGTTTGTTTTTCGGGCCTCACAACTAGATGAGCCTTCGCTATTTGCAATTGCCGTTGAACATGCCAAATTGTTTGAGGCGACATACCAAATAAATGATTCCTATGCATTTTTGCCCATGCGCAAAAATTTGGGTTGGTACGTTCGCTCAATTCCCAACGCAAAAGAGGTGCGTGCGGAGCTTTTTCAGGCAAACACAAGTCAAGAAGTACGCGAAATTCTTAAACGCCACGGTCTTGTGTAAATGCTATAATTGCCAGGTCATTTGGTCGCATAGCTCAGTTGGTTAGAGCGCTGCATTCACATTGCAGAGGTCAAAGGTTCGAATCCTTTTGCGACCACAGCTGTATGCCAGCTGAAAAATAATTACTTAAAAAACTTTGCTTGTAGTTGTGCAAATTTTTCTGGGTCTGATTCCTTATATGTTTCAATAAATAATCTCAGTGATGCAGTATCTTGTGGTTCTAATAGGTAGGCTGTCCACAAATTTTTGCGAGCCTCTTCCAATCTTTTTTGATCAATTTGCAATCGACCAAGATTTAGATATGCCAATGAAAATGCAGGATTAATCTCAATTTCTTTGAGATACAATTGTTCTGCTTGTTCAAGATCACCTCTCTCATATGCAATCAACCCCAAATTGCCATGTACCATTGGCTCCTCAGCATGCAGTTTGAGTGATTGCTGATACGCAAACTCAGCTTGATCTGGATTGCCTGCAAGTTGATACATTGCTGCTCTGTTTCGATGTGCAAATGCAGACAATGGTGACGTTTTCACCGCTTGATCCCAAAATACTTCGCGACTGATAAATGACCTGCTATATACGAGCGTCTTTGCTGCAAAGATTACAATTATTAAACCAATGGCTGTGAAATATAGCTTTTGCCATTTTTTATTTCGAAAGTATACAAATACTTCTAGCAAAAAAATCAGCATGCCAATGCTTGGTACATACAATCTATGTTCTAGCTGTACATCCTGACCCAGCGCAAAACCCTCATTGTGGAATAAGATTACAGGAAACAGAAAAAGGGAAAACCAAGTTAGGCCAAAAGTTGCTCGCAAAAAAACTGTACGTTTTTTTCTTAAAAAGAATAGTATGCCAACAAATACAGCAAAGACAAATACGCCGAGATTTGGGGAGTATCCATTTACAATGGGAAAAACTGACTGGTGGATTGGGATAATAAGTTTGCCTAAGTAAACGAAGAAGGCTGAGTAGTTATGAATAAATGCTGCGATAAATCCAACAATAGAAAACGAAGTAGAGCTAATGACCACATTGCTTCGTGCCACAAACCAGACAAGGTAGACCGTGAGCAACCCCATCATTAGCACCCACTGATATAAAAACGCTGGCTTTTTTTTGTTCCAGGCAACTACCAAAGGTAGTATCAGCAAAGGAAACATTGCCGCCGATTCCTTTGTAAAAAGCGCCAAAGCAAATGTGACAACACCTGCTCCCAACCACACCCAAGATTTTTTCTCTAAGAAATGTAAAAAACTGAGGATACTCAACAATAAAAAAAGGGCTAGTAGTGAATCATTTCTCCCCGGAATCCAAGCAACCGCCTGAACAAATGCTGGGTGCACTAAAAAGAGTAAACTACTGAGAAAGCTTACGCGTTTGCTATATCCCAATTTTTGCAAAAAAAAGTATAACAGCACCACAACTGCACCATGCAGCATGATATTACTAAAGTGAAATGGTAGTAAATTGTCTGGGCTTCGAGCGAAAAATGCATCTATTGCCAGTGAAACAGTCACGAGCGGACGATAATATATGGCAGTTGTGCTCAAAAATACGTCTCGGGTAAATGCTTGAGTAATGCCGGAGGAAGAACCAATAAACCAAAAATTATTTGCAACCAGCCGATCATCGTCTAGATAGGTGTACCCAAAAAACAAACTCTGGGCGTACAAAATAAAAGCTAACACTGCCAATGTACTGGGCAAAAACCACTTGTGTTGCATGAAATTTGGCACAGACGATAGTATCGCATGTTTCTACACTTAACGTCATGTTGTGTCGCTATCATCATTTTTAGTGCTACAAACATTGCTCACACTCGGCAAGGAACTATTCTGGCCACAAACCTGTGCTGGCTGTGGCACCTGGTTTTCACCCCTCTGCCCGTACTGTTACAACAAACTTTCATTCTATATGCTGCCAAAAAAGTTTACGCTGAGCGACGATTCCTCTATGACTGTCTGGAGCATGCTAGAGTTTGATGAACGAGTGCGTACGCTCATTCACCGACTTAAATACCAAGGTATGTACGAGACTGCGCCGCTGCTGGCTGATCTTTTGTACTTCGCAAGTTATATCCCTCCAGTAGATATGATTGTACCCATACCCTTGCACAGAAGCAGAAAAAAGGCGCGTGGATACAACCAGTCCGAATTAATTGCTATGCGCTTGGCGCATCATTTACAAATTCCAGTCATCCCCGCCGTACTTCGAGTCGTCGCTTCTGCCCAACAGGCAAAGACAAGTTCTCGAGACGAACGACTCCATAATTTGGCAGGACACTTTGTGCTTGCGCCAGAATATCAAGCAAGTCTACAAGGCAAACACATCCTGCTGCTTGATGATGTACTGACCACTGGCGCCACCCTAACTGCCTGCGCAGAAGTACTCCAGCGAGCCGCGCCAAAAGAGATTTCCGGACTGACCGTTGCGCATTAATTAAAATACCCTATAATCTTTTTCACGTCGGGGATGTATTGCTTTGACGTATGGCGCTCATTAACATCGGCAGGTCATCTTTGATAACAGATGTAAAACAGATCAAAACATAACTGCAAATTCAATTCGCAGCACAGTTGCAAAGGCAGGTAAAGCAGTCGCTGACTTCTTCACCATCACCCCAGCAACTTCAGCTTACGCTTTAGCGTAATATGACATTTAACATTTCACTCTCATGGGTGGTGAGTGTTAGGTGGAAACCCAGCCCGTGTGACTTGATGAATTATTTGGTTTATTCATCACTAAGCAACTAACGACCGAGGTTGTCTCTGTATGGTTTGGTCATTCACCGCAGCGACAATTAACCAAAAATGTTCTATACCTGTAGATGCTGTTTTTGTTCACATACGGACGGGGGTTCATTGCCCCCCATCTCCACAAATTTAGGCTATTCAGCGATAGATATCTCTTCTGTGCCCGATTCTCAAAATTAAAACTGTCTTTTTAAACTCATAGATATCGTAGAGAACTCGGTAATCCCCAATTCTTAGTCTGCATTGTGCAATCTCATGACGGACTAGCGGCTTAAACTGTTGTGGCCGCTGGTTAATTTTTAAATCTTGAATTGCTCTAATTATTTTCTTCTGAGCAGGCGAGGAAATTTTCTTCAGATCTTTCTTTGCTTTACTCGAAATTTGAATAGAAAATTTTGACACCTCGTCAAACTACTTTTCTAATTCCAATACAAACTGATCAAAATCAGTTGCTTTTCCTTGCTGATACTCTTCTCGCGCTTGAGCAATTTCTTTTTTTAGTTTGGGAGAGCTCAGCTCCATCATGATATCTTGTATTTCCTTATAGTCATCAAAAGAGATTGCAACAAAAGCTGGCTTACTACGATTAGTCACTACATAGTGACCACCTACATCGCTGATCTGCCGAGCCAAAGCGGGCAGTTGTGTCTGAAACTGTTTAATACCAAATACATTTTGTAACATATATTGTTAAGTATGTCTTAAAGTACGTACTTTGTCAATTTGGTTAAAAGGAAAGCGAATTTAAAAACTTCTCAAAACCAGTGGCTTGCACTTCCTCACGTACTTCTCCTGTTTCATCATTAAGTATTATTTCCGCTGGAACACTACGTTTGAAGAAACCAAATAGACGCTTGGTCACCCCCACCTTTTGTCGATACTCAAGCTGTTGAGTATCCGAATTTACGGCAACCTCGATTGGCTCAGCACCATTGTCAAATAAACCAACCTCCTGCATACGCGCGATGGCTTGATCTGGCAGGTGATTGAGTGTCTTTTGCTCACCAGATGGAGTGGTTAGTGTTATTTCGTTGGTTTCAGAATTCAGTTCAAACCGCAACCCTTCGGGGATTGTCGCTTTGATTTGACGAGATTCCAGCTCAAGTCTGTGCCCGCCATCTACGTCTCTTGATTCCAATTTTACTTTTTCCAACTCAGTTTTTCGCTCTACTCGCTCTTTGTGCACCTCTTCAATTTTAGCGTTGAACTCTTTTTCCATTTCTTGACGCTTTTCTTGCAAGACTGAGGGTTCAAATTTCATTTCCAAACGATCGGTTTGCAGTTGTTCAACTTTTTTGACCTGTTCCAATTTCTCTTTTGTCTTTTGCGCTTGAGGTACAGTAGGCTTAATCTCAATTTCAGTGTGGTCACCACTTTTTTCGACCCGAATACTTTGCTTTTGCCGACTTAAAATTTGTTCACGCTTTGTATCTTGTACTTCTTCTTTTCTTTCGCCTGAATCCGACTCACCTAAAACACTATTTTTGTATACAGAGATTACTCCTTTTGAGACATCAACCTCAAGAGCAACAGCTTGCTTTGTAATTACAAAGGAAAACACAAAAAAAACATCCAGCACAACTAACTTTTTCAGCACAACATCATTATAGTGAAGACTGTTAAAATACGCCATATGATAATTGGCCTCATAGATTCTGGCATCGGTGGTTTTTCAATTTTACGCGCAACGCAAAAAGCGCTGCCGCACCATATGTACGTGTACTTGGCTGATCAAGCAAACTTTCCTTATTCACAGCGATCGACGAAAAATCTGATAGAGCTTGCAAAAGAACATGCTCGCGTTCTCATCGAAAAACACAACTGTTCTCTCATTGTCCTGGCCTGTAATACACTCAGCGTGGCAGCTCTCGCTGCTGTTAGAACTGCCTTTCCAGATACTCGATTTATCGGCACCGTGCCACCAGTCAACGTTGCAGCAAAATCACTCGGCAATGATGCAAACATCTTAGTTCTCTCCTCGGAGCGAACGGCTAAAAGTGAATATCTGCAACAGTTATTGGAAAATTTGTCTGGTCCAAATTGGGAAATACTTGGCTCAACAGATCTTGTCGAAGCGATTGAGGCAGGAGACGCAGCAAAAGTCAAACAGGTGCTCACTGCTATACGAGATTCGTACCCAAAAATTACATTTTCTGGAATTGTTTTAGGTTGTACACACTTCCCCTTAGTCGCCAACGAAATGCAAGAAACGTGGCCAGATGCTGAACTATTTTCACCCAGTGATGGCGTAGTGAAACAACTCAAGCAGATTTCGCCTGTAGAACCTACAGAACAACTAAGTTCTACTCCGCTGTTTTTGACAACGCCAGATTACTCAAGTTCTCTGCAACTGGAAAAACGCTACCATGCTACGCTATAACCCATGAAACATCGACTTTCATTACTGTTTATTTTAATCATTTGCCTTCTGGCTGCACGCACTTTATTTACCAACCAAATTGTGCGCGGCGATGATAGTGATTTTCATGGCGCAAGACTGGCAAATTATTATCTAGCTATCAAGCAAGGTCAGCTGCTGCCAGCTTGGGCTCCCAACCTCAATTATGGATACGGATATCCAATGTTTTTGTTTTCTTACCAAACATTGTATCTACTTGGATCATTTTTTTTTGCACTTGGCTTTAGCATTGAGCTGAGTGTAAATCTTGTCCTCGTACTTTCAATATTTTTGGCCGGTACTGGCATGTACATCTTTGGAGTTTTGGAAACCAAGCGTCCATGGCTTGCAGCCGTTGTAGCAGCTGTGTATGTCACCTCGCCATATCTATTGCTTGATATTTTTGTGCGCATTGCAGCAGCAGAAGTAGTTTTTCTAGGACTTCTTCCGTGGATGCTGTTACTTATCAAACTACGAAATAAGTTGGTTTATCAACCTTTGCTTTGGTTTCTATTCTGGTCTCTTACAGTAGCTTGGCTATTGTCGCACCCCTTGCTGGTAATGCTGTCCGTACCACTCCTACTCGGCTTGCTTTGGAGAGACGGTTTTTTTGTCGAATTACAACAAAAAGTCTGGCAACCATGGTTAAAGTCATTTCTACTACTTGCTGCTGTTAGTATCGGCAGCTCTTTGTTCTTTTGGCTGCCACTCATTTTTGAAAAAAAGTTCACAGTTCTTAGCAGCAATATTTTAGTGAAAGAATACTATCTGCGCTTCCCAACACTTCTTCAGCTGTTTTGGACGGGTTGGGGCTATAACGGATTAGAAAATAATGGTGCCACAAATATCTTTCCCATCATGATCGGTCCTATCTTTTGGTTATTATTTGCAATCTCTGCATTTCTCATTTTTCGTCGTAAAAAAACCAATAAACTACCAAAAACTCTCTACTTTTGGAGTATCGTATTTACAGCAAGCACATTTCTCCTTACATCGTACTCAAAAACGATATGGGATATTAGCCTAGTCCTCCCACTTCTCATGTTTCCCTGGCGATTGCTTTGGATGCCAGTGCTCGCAGGCAGCATGCTATTGCTGATTATCGGAAAACATCATCTATTGCAAAAAAAGTTAGAATTGAGTTTACTTATTTTGGTAGCAACTGTCGCTTCCTACCAAGCAATATTTTATGCACGTCCTGCGAGCTATATCAGCAAACCAGAAATTGAGTGGTTTGAGTACCCAATGACCGCTACCACATGGGATGAATTACTAACCCGTGAGTGGGATGCACATAAAAATCTACGCCTTACTGAGGCAGTCGTTCTTAAGCCTGCTGGCAAGCTGCTTTTTGACGACAACAACGAAATAATAGGGAGTATTGGTAGCGTACAACAACAATTTTGGAACGGTACACAAATGAGATACTCTATAAAAACAGATCAACCTGCCACAATTGTGCAAAAAACAATGTATTTTCCTGGTTGGGTGGCAAGAGTTGACGGCATTACAACGGAAATTATTCACTCTGATCCTGAATTTCCTGGTAGATTGGAAATTCCCGTTACGGCAGGCGAGCACACTATTGAAGTACAATTCACCAAAGAGACCTGGCCAAAAAAGCTCGGACTGTATATTTCTATCGCCAGTGTTGCTATTGGACTACTTACTCTTAAGCGCACTACCAGCCAGCGAAATCACAAACGTCACCGGTAACCAAATAAGCATGTACAGGGCGGTGAGTAACGCCGTATTCCAGCCGAAGTGCCAAAGTGCAGCCAACATTCCCCAGCCCATTTCAAGCATTTCCCAACCGGTGGGTCGTGCACTTGGATCAAAGTAACGCGCACCATCTGCAACAGATACATCAACGCGGGCATACTGCACAGTTTCTTCGACCGAATCTTTTGAATTCTCTAGACTTTTGATCTGTGCTTGTAATCGCTGCAACTGTAGTTCTAACTTACGTCGAGCGCCATCACTCAGACCATTCTCTGTATCTGCCAGATCAGCTTCTATCACTGAAGCTTCGTCTTGCAGTGCTGTGATTTGATCAGTTATTGAAACATACTGGCCTGTTTCATCTTGAATCGACGTATTCTCTGAAACAACCGTAACTACACCCTCCTTGATTGTTGCCAACACACTTGCGACTTTTTCACTTGGAACACGAGCTGAGATGTTGCCAACTTTGTAACGACCATACTTTTCAATGCTTTGAGAAAGTACGCGTCCGTCTTGAGCCAAGATGGCAGTGCGAATTCGCTCTGTGTAACTGCTGACATCTTTGACAACCAATTGTGAGTACGAACTTGTGCTATACAAGCGTTGATCGACACTGAGCGCATCATCCTGTTGCCAGGTCTCATCACTGAAAGGCATCATTTTTTCTGCAACACCTAGGTTCAATGTAGCTTCTTGCATCATGCCAAAGTCACCACGTGTTTGTGTGTACATACCAACTGGTTGATATCTGGTAAAGAATTGAAAGCTAAGGTGCAACACCGCGGTCGCCAAAGAAAGAAAAAACGCAATGGCGATCAATTTTTTTGAAAAAAGTTTTGACATAGAATTACTCCTGTATTTCTCCTGCTTCAACGCTACGCAGGTGATCCATTATAGCTGATACCATTACTTCTCGTGGTTTACTGCCTTCTTGGGGGCCAACCATGCCAGCCGCGTGTAGTTGATCCAAAATGCGCGCTGCACGATTATATCCAACTGAGAATTTTCGTTGAATCATCGACGATGAGCCCTTGCCCGCACTAGCTGCATACTGCGCTGCTTGAGTAAACAATGGATCGCGATCTTCTATTTGTACTTCTCCATCGGTTGCAATCGAACTTCCACCCTTACCAGTCATCGTGTACTTTGTGGTGACATCATCTTCGTACTCTGGCTTCTGACCCTGCGCCTTGATGAAATCTATGAGTGAACGAATTTCGCTATCTGAAACATATGCGCCTTGGATTCTTGAAGGCTTTGCTTGATCAGGTGGAATAAACAACATGTCTCCACGTCCAAGCAGTTTCTCGGCACCTGGCGTGTCAAGCACAACTCGAGAATCAGTCATAGAAGAAACGTTGAAAGCTATGCGAGCAGGAATATTTGCTTTGATTAAACCGGTAATGACGTCAACCGATGGTCGTTGTGTCGCCAACACCAAGTGAATACCAACTGCACGTGCCATTTGGGCAATCCGAGTAATACTCTCTTCTACCTCTGCTGGAGCAAAAAGCATCACATCTGCTAACTCATCGATAATAATGACAATACTTGGCATGGCAGAATGACCAGCGAGTTCGTTGTAGCCCGCAATATTTTTGACACCAACCTCTGCCAATTTCTTATAGCGCTCCTCCATTTCGTGCACTGCCCATTTGAGGGCCGAGACAACCTTCTTCGGTTCGACGATAACTGGGACGAGGAGATGTGGAATATCATTGTAGCCAGTCAATTCAACACGTTTTGGATCGACCAAAATAAAGCGAACTTCGGCTGGACTGGCGCGGAACAACATTGAACACATAAAGGCGTTAATCGCGACTGACTTACCAGATCCCGTGGCACCAGCAATCAGGACGTGTGGCATCTTGGCAATATCCATAACCACGGGCTGACCTGCAACGCTGATACCCAGTGAGGTAGCGAGCTTGGACGGATGCTTCTTCATCTGTTGCGAGGCGAGCATTTTTCGCAGGGTAACGTACTGTGCGGTGTAATTTGGCACTTCGACGCCGACCAGCGAACGTCCTGCAATCGGAGCTTCGATACGAATCTGTCCTGTTGGAGCAGCCAATGCGAGCGCAAGATCAGTTGCGAGTCCAGTAATCTTTGAAAGCTTGGTGCCACGGGTAATTTCTAATGCGTATTGCGTCACAGACGGACCATAATTTACCTCAGACACTTTTGCTTTGATGCCAAAAGAGTCGAGGGTTGCCTCAATCGTTGCCGCATTCTTCCGCACATCACCGCGGTCTGCCTCACCACCTTCTGATTCATTCAAAAGTGACAATGGCGGATACTCCCAAATCATCTGGGCGTTTGAGGGAGTAAAGCCAGCTGGTAACTCACCGTCTTTGCCTGCTTGGGCGATTTGCCTGGCAGCCTCAACAGCTGTGCCAGTTTTGCTTGTCGGGTCTTCCTCGATCGCTTTTCCTTGGTTAATCTGAAATGGTGTCGCCCCCCCAGTTTTGCCAAATGGAAAGGTAATTTTGGGAAGTGACAATCTACTTTTAGATTTTGGCTCCTCACTTGCAGCAGCAATATCAGCCGCATCTTTTTTCTGTCGCAGGCTAGCGAGCCAATCGGCCAGCTCAACAAACGAGGTTTGGAACAAGACAAGTAACCCAGCAACAAGGACGGCTAAAAAGAGAAAGTAGCTACCGATGGGTGTGAGTAATGCACCAATGTTTGCAGCGGTGACTACGCCAACACTACCGGTCTGAAAAAACCCAAGTATACCGGTAAAACAAAGTACAGCGCCCAAAAATGAGTGTGGTCGTGCCCAAATCCAACGACTGCGAAAGAATACCACTCCACCTGAGAAAAACAAGAATGGCAAAAGCAACGCGGATAAACCCAACTTTGCGAACAGAAATGCATTAATTGTCTGAAGTAATTTGCCTTGCCCAGAGAATGAAACGATAACTAGAATGCCGCAGAGAAACAAAGTCACTGCAGCCAAAGAATGCAGGGTGCCATCTTTCAATTGCAGTGGTGATTTTTTCTTGTTTCTACGCTTACGTTTCTTCATATTTATTTATTATAGGATATAACAAATTTTATCTTCATGGCAAGTACTAAAATCTATACATCAAGTATAACTGGTACGATAAGTGGCTCACGCTTGATAATTTTATAGAGTTTGCGTGCCAGACGCTTTTCGATCATATGGCGCAATGCCTCGTCTTTTGTCTTCTTTTCTCTGGAGACAATATCTGCAACTTCTTGTTTGATAAACTCGATCACTTCTTGGGCATCTCGTACAAAGATAAAACCGCGCGAAATAACTTCCGTTTGCCGAAGATCAAAACCATTTTGCCCACGGATAAGCACAACAACCACAATACCTGCCTTGGAAAGCGCAATTCGATCGGCCAAAACCATCGGTCCGACATCTCCGATACCAAGTCCGTCAATGATTGGTGGTTTAAGATCAACGTGACCGACCGTGCTCGCACTTGTGGCCGTCAATTCAAGTATATCGCCAGAACTCGGCAAAAGTACGTCATGTACAGAATAACCCAATGGCTCTGCCACAGACTCAAAGAACTTGTAGCGATGGCGATCTGCGCCACCGATCGGCAAAATAAACTTTGGTCGCACGAGCTCAAGTAATTCTCGCTGCTCTGTCATGCTGGCATGACCAGATTGGTGCAATCCTGGCAATACATCTGGGTACACAACATGTACTTTATTGCGAGCAAGCTCGTCTATTGCGCCAAAATAATTTAGTTCGTTACCGGGAATCGCGTCTGCCGAAAAAATTACCGTGTCATCATCAGTGATCTTGATCATGCGATGCTCACCATAAATCGCCCGCATCATCGAAGAACCCTCTTGTCCCTGACTACCAGCAACAATCACACACAGCATTTTATCTGGGTATTGATTCATATCATTTTTGTCGATCAAAACACCTTCGGGAAAATGCAACTTGTGCAAACGCATCGCCTCGGCAATATTGCGTTCGACCGAGCGACCAATAAACGCGACTTTTCTGCCAAGCCTACTCGCCGCATCTACAACTTGTTGAATCCGGTGAATGTGCGAACTCATCAGTGTAATGACACTTTTCCCTCTAGTTTCTGCCATAATTTCTGCAATCACTGGCCCAACAGTTCGCTCAGACGAAGTACGTACCGTCCGCTCGACACGCAAACAATCGATGAGCATGCACAAAACACCTTCATCGCCAATCGCTTTAATCGAAGCAAGATCACTTGGCTCTCCATCTACTGGGGTCGGATCGAGCTTGAAGTCACTCCCGTGGTACACGATGCCCACTGGAGTACGAATCACAATATGACGGGTATCTGGCACAGAGTGTGTAATGGGAATCAACGAAGCGGAAAACGACCCAAGTGTAAACGGCCTGGTGTTATCGATCACGGTTACTTTGTGCTCTGTCCCTGCTTCACGCATACGATCCTCTGCAAATCCGGCAGTCAGTGGCGAGGCATAGATTGGAAAGTTTGGCAGATGTGGCAAGATGTGCGCGGTAGCTGCAATGTGGTCGTCGTGGCCGTGACTCAAAATCATACCAACAATTTTTTTACCTGCTTGCAGCTGCTCCAAAACATACGAAATATCTGGGATCAAAATGTCAACGCCAGGCATCTGTATATCAGGAAAACCAATGCCACAATCAACGAGCAAAAGCTCATTTTCGTACTCGTACACGTACATATTTTGGGTAACGACACCGCTCCCACCGAGAGAAATTATTTTTAAACCATTCACTTGCGCTCCTGTCTAGTTTTATTCATTACCTCATACTGAAAACCCCAATTGGGTCGTTTGAATTTATCAAAAAATGCACTCAATGTTTCAAACTTCACCGCAAACAGTGAGTACAAAACAGAGGTGACCGATGCACCAAACGAAACCCAGAACACACTCATTCTGCCCGCAAATGCCGGAGAATACAAGAAGTAAGCAATAACATGAATCATAAAGAAAAAAGCGAAAGCCAACTTCATAACCCGCATGAAGTTTTCCTTACCTGGATTAGAAAGCCAGACCACCATAAATTGGATAGTGCCAAGAACAGCAGACATGAAAAAGAGCCCATAAAACTGGAGCTTGGTCAACTCAGCCTCAAGTGGAAAGAAGATATTTCCAATACCAAATGCGGCGAACAACAACATATACCCGATATACATAATCAAGTGCGACAACCAGAGGTGAAAATACTCTGTGTGTTCAAATAAATCGTGTAACGGATCTTTGTACATTTTTCGATTAAATGAGGTAGTCAGTGAATGAATAACAACGAATGCGTAGACAATGAGCGCGAGTGTACTCAGCACCGTATCGATAATAAACAAATTATTTGGCGATAACGGCGGCTGGATTTCTTTTGACAAAACAAAGTAGAAAAAACTCTTTATCCAGATGAACATGACCGGTGCAATCACAAAACTATAGACAAACTGGACGACGTCAAAACGCAGAATTTCCCGTTTGCCATCGTGACGATAGAGCAACAAACCGCTCGCAAGTACTAACAACGGAATTACTGTCAGAAAGATGATCATAGTAACTGATTATAACAATGCTGTAGCCACTTGTTGCTTAAACATTTTTGTCTCGTGTTGCTCCTGCACCCAAACAAGTGCTTTGGGAATTTTTTGCATATCGAGAATAAATTGCTCTTTTGTGCGGGTTGCTCTCAGCGCTGCAGCTGGATGATACATCGGGAGGACATACTGGTTCTGCTCGTTCCAGACTACTTGATGTAATCTGCCATGTACTTGCGAAATACGTACGTCTGGTAAAAATTTAGCCATCGAAAATCTGCCCAATGTGACGATCAACTTTGGTTGCAAAATGGCAATTTCTTGATTGAGATACGGTCGAAATGCTTCAATTTCTTCTGGTGAGGGATCTCTGTTGTCTGGCGGGCGGACTTTGACAATATTTGAAATGTAGTACTCTTCTGGAGCAAGGCCAATCTGCTCTAAAACTTGACGTAGGAGTTTGCCGGATCTGCCGACGAATGGTCTGTGATCAACACTTTCTTGATAACCAGGGGCCTCACCTATAAAAAGAATATCCGCCGTCGGTGATCCTTCGCCAGGAACAATATCTGACTGAGATCTCGCCAGCAACAAATTGCCGAGTGATGCTTCATTTTGTAGCGTTGCATAGAGTTCAACAAGCTGCGCTGCTGCATTCATATCGCTATCGTAACACGGAGAAAATTAGTATTGTGGCAAAAATATCTTTTGATTTTCTGGCGTAATGACAATTTTTGGATAATTTTTTTCGACGATAATTCGAGCAGCCTTGCGTACTGCACCCTCAAGCGTCCGCTTGAGCGTACGAATACCAGCATCATATCCGAGTGGTCTGGTGATACTCGGCCACACGCTCTCTGCCATCACAAACTGTTCTGGACGTAAACCAGATTTTTTGAGTAAATCTGGCAAAATATACTGCTGCGCAATAACAATTTTCTCATGATCGGTGTACGACGGCATCGTAATTTTCTCGAGACGATCCATCACCGCAGTCGCAATTGCGGTGGTGTTATTGGCGGTAGCTAAGAAAATCGCATGTGATAAATCGATCGGATAATCGATAAACGCATCGCGGAAAGAGTGATTCTGTGCTGGATCAAGCAACTCAACCAGTACACCCATGATGTCTTTGTTTGCTTCTTCGGCAACACGGTCAATTTCATCGAGCAAAATAACGGGATTACGCACTTTGGCCTCGACTAAACCCTTCACAATTCTGCCAGGTTCTGATTCTATGTTGAGGCGCGTACTTCCCCGCAACTCTTTGGCAGAACTCATGCCACCAAACGGAATACGGACCAACTTACGACCAAGCGCCTCGGACAATGAGTAGGCGAATGTCGTCTTACCCGTACCAACCAAACCAACGAGCAACAAAATTGGCGCCCGAAATTCCTCATCTGCCATCTGTGTCTGTCGCAACTGTAATACGGAGATGTATTCCAAAAAGCGGTTTTTTACATCCTGCATACCAAAGTGATGTTTGTCGAAAATTTGTTTCGCTGTTTCGATTGAAAGCCGATCAGTTGTTTCTTCTGTCCATGGAATGCCAAGCGTCCACTCGATATAGCGAGAAACTTTTTCATATTTTTCGTCATATGAACCAAGTGCCACTGAGCGCTCCAGAGCGACAATATCCTTGTCTACTTTTCGGCGCAATTCTTCTGGTAATGTCGCCGCCGCCACACGTGTGCGCAGTTCATCTATTTCTTGCTCGAGGAGCTTGTTGTAATCTTGCATTTATACTTGCTCTTTCAAAAAATCGTCCTGTCTGAGCAAGCCTGCCTTGCCACCAAAGTGTTGAACGACTGCAGCAGCGTTCTGCTTTCCCCAAAGACATGCTGTCTCTAGCGTTTCATTTCGCAGACGTGCAGACACAAAACCAACGACAAATGCATCGCCTGCGCCCGTCTCGTCTACCGCTTTTTCTACCTCTGCAGTGTACGGCATCCAGCCACTACCCTGAGTAAATACTCTCCCGCCATGTGAGCCATCGGTAACCACAATAGTCGGAGCTTGCGATTCTATTTGTGGAACCACATCGTGCAACTGTTCCCACTCTTCTTTGTTTAAAATAAATAACTCACAGCCGAGATCCGCTGGCAAAATTTGCTGTGTGCGGATCATTTCTAATTCCTGAGAACCAGGATTCCAAGACAGATGCCTTGCTTGGTGTCTAGCGGCTGCGATCGTCTGCAGTGTCGGCAATCGCCCTGAGATGCTACTGAGGTGAACCCAACCAACTCGGGCAACTGCATCTTGCGGAACGTCTTCTGGATCAAGCTGAGAGGCTGCGCCCCGATGCACAAGGACCGAGCGTCCGCCATCTTGGCCGACCAAAATAACTGAGCCACCTGTTTGCTCTTTTTTCTCCTGAATAACGTAGTTTGTGCTGACTGTCTCTTTGTGAAAATCCTGCAAAATCACCTGAGCTAGAGAATCTTTGCCCGTCTCACAAAGAATTGCTGCATTGAAGCCAGCTCTGGCAAAACCGACAGCTGTATTGCCACCGCCACCGCCAGTCAGAACGTAGAACGAGTCGACATCCACCTTATTGCCGTAATCTTGGCACAACAACACATGGTCGTGTTCTGACCTAAGTTCAAATTGATCTGATTGGATAAAAATATCGATCAAAGCCGAACCAATGGACAGAACATCGTGCATAACTCTATGGTACGACAAATTAGTGAGGGACTCCAGTGGAGTGTTCTGTAGAGATGTCAAACCCCAACTCTGCCTTTGCCTCATCCGTCATCATGTCCTGCACCCAGGGCGGGTCAAAAACCAAAGTAATTGCCAAGTCGCGGTAGGGATCAAACCCAGGAATATCGAGCAATTGTTGTTTTACCAAATCTTCAAACACGTGCGCGAGCGGGCAACCAGGAGTCGTCAGCGTCATGGTAATCGTTGCTTCTAGTGGGACAACACCATCTGGCGCCACAACCTGGTAAATTAACCCCAAACTGACGATGTCGATACCAAGCTCTGGGTCGATAACGTTTGCTAAACCTTTCCAAATATGTTGTTCTAGTTCAGATTTTTTTGTCATATACAAAAACACCCCCCATTGCTGGAGGGTGTTATCTTATTTCATTCGAAACAAATTACTTGTTACTCTTCTTGAGAACAGGCATGTTGGTTCGTTTGGTCTCCATGACCTCATAACCAGCTGGAACTGCATCGAGCGAACCATCTGCGCGAACATCTCGTGCAAAGAAGTAAATGCGTTGTACACGACCATTCTTAAGAGTCACCTCTTTGGTGTGTAGGTAGTAGGCCTGACCTTTGGCGTTTGTGTAGCTAAATGCTGCCATAGTATCTCCTTTTTTTCTTTTCGCAATTTTGCGAAAATTAATACGTTTATACCTTGCTACTTAATCTAGCGTTACTCTCAGTACTCAGCACCGTAATCGAGTAGCAGTTTTTGTAAGAATAGCATACTCGACGGGCACATCAAGAAGCAAACTTCGTTTACTCCTGTGTTTCCTCGAGTGCTGGACTCAGTATCCCACGGAGGACAACGTTGTCTAGGACCTTTGTTTTGTCGCTACTCGTACTTACTACAACCTCTACAGGCAATAAATCTGAGTTGATTGCAGCGGTGCCAACCAAGCCACCTTTACCAGCAACTAAGTCAAACGCTGGCGATAACTCATTGGTGTCTGTGTCGTGCAGCCAGACATGGTATTCATCTGTTTGCATAGCAGTCACGATGACGCTAAAAAGGACTTTGCCATCTGTAACTTCATAGCGGATGACGCCGGTAACATCTTGCTTCACCATTACATCATCTGATGCTTCTGGAGAAAGATTGACTGTGTCGTAATCACCTGCGGCCTGTAACATAGTTCGTTGCTGATCTTCACTGAGGTTCTCGATCTGGATACCTTCGGAGAAGTTTAGCTCGTTGTTTGCTCGCTCACTGCGCAGTTGGAACCAACGGAAGATTAAGAAGAAAACAAGTAAAAAAACGAGTAATGGAAATATGTACGGTGTGTATTTTTTTAGATTCATGTTAGCCCTTTTTCCTCTACGTACAGTTTACTGTGTAGCAGAGTGTTCTTGTACTATTGCGGTCACCAGGTCTCGCAATTGTGGGGCAGTGGCTTTTTGACCATTCACAAAGAAAGTTGGCGTTGCGTTTATGCCGACTTTGGTACCTAGATCTGCATCTTTTTGTACCAAACTAGAATATACGCTACTATCCTGTATCTTAGCGCCAAAAGTCTCCTCGTCAAGTCCAAGCTCTACAGCATATTGAGTAAAGGTAGTTTTTGCCTCTGCAACTGAGCCGAGTGTTGACCAGTCTGCCTGGCGTTCGAATAACAGATCATGCATTGGCCAAAACGCGCCATCTTCGGCAGCAACTTCGGAAGCTACGGCTGCAGTCCGGGCAAGTGGATGGAGTTGATCAAGCGGAAAATGTCGATATACAAGGCGAACTTGGTCACCAAATTCTTTGACTACCGCTTGGACGAGTGGCTCACTCGCCGAACACGCTGGACATTGAAAGTCGCTAAACTCGACAATTGTTGCTACAGCAGACTCGTTACCGAGAATATTGCGTGCATCTGCGACGAGCTCAGCTGTATCAAGTACTTGTGTCGTAGGCGTTGTCTCTTTGGAAAAGAAAAAGGCTATGCCACCGATCAATAGCAACGTGCCAATGATTGTACCGAGGAGTAAGGGAAGATTTTTCATAGTGGCCAAACTTGTTTGCCCGACTCCGTGTCGGTTACTATTACTGCCATTGTTGGACAGCTTTGGGCTGCCAACAATTTTGTTTCGTCGTCGTTACCATCCTGGCTAATCACCCGAGCGATCTGCTCTGCATCGAGATCAAATACGCCGGGAGCAATTACAACGCAACTCGCCGCACTAATGCACTTTTCTCGAATGACTTCGACTTTGTATTTACCTATCTGCTTCACTTGTGGATCTGCCATAACTCCTTCTTATACTTTTGCTAATAAAACTTTTCGTGATGAATGCGTTGCTCTGTCACTCCTTTTGCAAGTACTGTTTGGCTCACATCTGTAATCATCTTTGTACTGCCACAAAGATAATAGCCTACTCCCGCTGCTTGCTCATGGGTATTGAGACAGTCAGTCACTCTACCACGACACAGTGGCCAAGCTTGCTCTGCCTGTGAAAGCACCGGATGAAAGGAAAAGTTAGGAAACGACTGCGCGAGTTCTTCAAACTCATCTTCCCAGAACAGAGTGTTGGCATGACGCATACCCCAATACAAGGTGATTGGTCGTGTGTCTTTTACTACCTGGAGACGCTCGAGCAACATAGAGCGAAATGGAGCAATACCAGATCCAGTGGCAACGAGTGCGAGTGATGTCTCTGCTTCGTCAGCGACGATGGTAAAAATTCCGAGGGGCGCAAGCAGTTCAATTTCTTGGCCAAATTGCAGATTTTCCAAATAGGTACAACCAACACCTGCAGGTTGATGATCAATCAGTAGTTCGAAACCATGCGAGACTGCTGGAGAGGAACAAATTGAGTATGATCGACGCTCACCTTTCTCTGACACTTTGAGTGAAGCGTACTGTCCAGCCGAAAAGACCAACTCATTTGGCTCGACTAATTCAAAATAGTACTGCACAAAACGCTCGTTGAGCTGTTGCTTATCTTCTAGCTTGGCACGGTATTGTTTCGGAGGATTCATTGTGTATTATTTTTTGATATCTTGCTCCCAGTCACGACCAAACCACAGACCGAGTGCGAGCTTTGCAATACTAGCATACTCTGTGGTGCGATCAACAAAATTGCGGGTAATCACTCCTATTGCGCCCTGTTTTTGTTTGATGTTGTCGCCAGCGAAAAGCGCACTGACCGCTGGACCCATTTCTGCTCCAGCAGCGAGTTTGTCTGCGATTACTTTTGGCAATTTAAAGCGTGCGCCATTGCTTTCATAGTAATTCCCTGCTGTATCGAGCACTGCAGCCCAAACTGTTGACCAGAGCTCACCATTGAAAGTGTGAACACCACCTTCGAGTCCAAGACCAAGTTGGGTTGTTTTTCCACCTGCTGTAAGGGCGGCTTGTGCCCGAGCGCACGCGCCCTGGCGAGTTTCTTCGTCGCTGCGCGGTTGCTCTGAAACACCACTCTGGACTTCGAAACCTGCAACAACTACATCTGGCCACTGACCTTGGGCGGCAACACGTACTGCATTGAGTTTTACTGGGTTGGTGCTACCGACTGCGATTTTCATGTTTTTGCTAACAATTTTTGTACCGTGTTTAAACCAAGAAGTAAACACTTCTTGCGGGCAGTGGAAAATGACTCAATACCAAGCCAACCAAGGAGTGTTTGTTCGTCCCAAGCAAGTACTTCGATAACCTTTTTTCCTCGGATATGGTCTGAAAGTAAACTCAGGCTCGCTGTACTGATGACGCAACCAGTCCCTTCCCAAGACAAGGTTGAAATACTCCGTTTGTCATCGCTTAGTTTGAGAAAGATGTGGCAGCTATCACCACAAGAATTGGTCGCTGGTGGAGAGCTGAGGTCAGCATCTGGCAACTGCCCTTTATTGTGAGGGTTGCGTGCCGCCTCGAGTAGTTCTTCGTGATATAGATCGTCCATCAGATTCTTTCTATACTTTGAAAACTTGCCGCACTTTTGCCAAACCAGTTACGAGCGCATCAATGTCTGCTGTCGTATTATAGATGTTGCAGCTTGCCCGCACACTCGCGACCCAACCAAACTGCTCATGCAGTGGCATTGTGCAGTGATGGCCACTGCGAACTGCCACACCGACACTGTCGAGCACCTGCGCTACATCGTGGGCGTGAACACCTTTGTAAATGAAAGCTACAGAGCCAACGCGATCGACTTCACTTTCACTAAAATCCTGCGGGCCGATGATTTCTAGTTCTGGAATTGCTGAGAGTTTTTCGAGCGCATAGAGTACCAGTTCCAAATCGTGCTGACCGACATCACTCATGTGCAATTTGGTGAGATACGCGCAGGCTGCTGCTAGACCAACTGCGCTGGCTACATCTGGTGTACCAGCTACAAACCGCTCACTGAGTTCATCGGTGAAAGTAGTCGCGTCTTTGGTAACCGCGGCAATCATACCGCCACCAAACAACCATGGTCGCATTTCACCAGACTGCAGTAGCGATTGGCGAACAAGTAAGCCACCAATCCCCATCGGACCGAGCATTTTGTGGCCACTAAAAACGAGAAAATCTACATCTAGTTTGGCAAATGAAACAGGAATGTGCGGTGCAGACTGCGCAGCGTCGATGAGTATACGAATGTCTGGTTGCAGCGCGCGGGCTTGCACAATGATTTCTGCAACTGGATTGAGTGTACCGAGTGTATTTGAAACGTGTGTGAGTGCGAGCAACCGCACTTTTGGTAATGAAAGTTTGGCTGCAAGTGATTTTTGGTCTAACCGTCCCTCTTTTGTGATCTCGATGTACTCGACAGTGGCGCCGGTGCGCCGGGCAAGTTCTTGCCAACACACAATGTTTGAGTGATGCTCCATGAGCGTGGTGAGAATAATATCGCCAAATTGTACATTGTGATCGCCCCAACCATACGCAACGCCATTGATTGCTTCCGTCGTATTGCGCGTAATAATCAATTCTTCTGGATTGGCATCAAAAAACTTTGCAATCGTAGCCCTACTCTCGTCCCAAACTTGCGTGCTTCTGTCTGAGAGCTGATGGACACCGCGGTGCACATTGGCATTGCTTGTCTGGTAATACTTGGTAATTGCGTCAAGAACTACTTGTGGTTTTTGGCTCGTAGCCGCGCTGTCGAGATAGACAAGTTTCTCTCCCCGTGGATTTTGGGAAAAAATGGGAAAATCTTGGCGAATAGTTTTTGGGTTGAACATCCTGGTCTTCAAATCCTTACATCAAAATTGGCAACAATGGTCGCTAGATCATCGGCATTTATAACACAGTCCCCGATTTGGTTGTACGCACAGTTTTGCTGCATATAATACTGATAATCCAAGTTGTAATCAAAAATGTCAACTTGATTATCTTTATTTAGATCCCCCAGCAAAGGAATCGGACTAGGTGAAGGGGTTGGTGTGGGAAAAGGTGTGGGAACTGGAGTTGGAATTGGGGTTGGCAACGGTTGCGGACAATACCGAGTAGCGTAATCATGAAACACTGTGTATGTCGGCCTTTTTCTACCCGTCGCATCAATCAGTCCCATTCTCAAAGTGTCTGCAAAATCCATAACTGTATGAAATGACGCGATCTCAACAAATGAGAACTCGTTTGAAAGCAAACGATCAAACGTTTGACGCAAATAATCCGCTGCCTCATTTTCTGAAATGCTATGTTCGTAGCCCTGGGCGACATTCCACCCATACTCAGTCATCCAAATCGGTTTGTGATATTTTTCGTACATGTGCTTAACACCATCTAAATTGGCTGGACCAAACCAGTTGTACGGATGCAAAGTCATCACATCATACGATCTCCCGCCAGGACTATTGTGCAATACGTCCATAAATCCTTCATCGTTTCCGTCTAGTCCACCCACAGAAAGCTGAATCTGAGGATTTATTGCTTTTAAAGTTTTGTAGGTGACATCGAGCCAGTATGCATACTCTCGCACTGACTCTTCAGTATTTCTGCAGCCGTCCACATTCGAACCACAGCCATTTTGTTCATTCCAAAAAATATATCGATTCACCTGAGGATGCCTGGTAGCAAGAGCACGAATAAATTGTTCGTAATCTGCTTGTGCGTCTCGTCTCGGCAAAGCTTTGTGTGGTGGTAAATTACCCTCCTTTGCCCAATCAGGAGTACAACAAATCATCACAGTATTACCTAAATTTCTGGCCTCAGCTTGCGCTAAAGTCGAGTCAAAAAGGCTGAAATCAATTGCGCCTCGAGTTGGCTCGGCAATATCCCAATTTACGGCCAAACCCACGTAGGTAGCGCCAGCTTCCTGAATTGCTGCATAAACAGCGGGTTCATCCGTAGCTTTGTTGAGACCAAACAGCAGCGGACGAGTTGTGTTTTGGCAAGTTGGATCAGCTGCGCAAACGGGTGAGACTAGATATAACAAGCAAAAAAATACTGAGAACAATAAAATGCCTGTCAATCGTTTCATAAGAAAAATTGTAATCTGGTTGGGTACAGACCACAAGCACAACCGAAGTTGCTGTGGCCTTCAAATCCACATATCAAAATTGGCAACAATTGCTCCAACGTCATCTGCGTCTATCATACAGTCTCCAACTAGATTGTAAGCACAGTTTTCTTGCGAGAAATACTGATACAACAAATTGTAGTCAAAGATATCTACCAGGTTGTTTCTATCAAGATCCCCCAGCAAAGGAATTGGAGTTGGCGTGGGGGTATGTATTGGGGCTGTAGGAATAGGAGTGGGGGTAGGTTGTGGACAAAGACGGGTGGCAAAATTTTGAAATACCGAATACCACGGTCGCTTATTTCCGTTGTTGTCAATCAGTCCCATTGCAGGGTCACTAGAAAAGTCTCCCATCGTGTGAAAAAAGGCTGCCGTCACAAAAGAAAATTCATCAGAGGTCAATCTTTGGAGTGTTGCCGACAAATACTCTGCTCCCTGTGCTTCTGTACTTGAAGTGTCTGCGCCCGGCATAACATTCCAACCGTACTCAGTGATCCAAATAGGTTTTTGTACAATTTGATATAAATGCTTGACGCTATCGAGATCGGCTGCACCATGCCAACTGTATGGATGGATTGAAAACACATCATAGGAGTGCCCACCAGGACTGTTGTGCAAACGATCGACAAATGCATCATCCATACGATCCAAACCGCCTACTGAGAGTTGTATCGATGGGTCAACACCTTTGAGTGCTGAATAGGTGACGTCAAGCCAATAGGCGTACTCTCTCACAGAGTCATCCGTATTACCGCAGCCGCCTGCGCTAGAACCGCAACCATTTTGCTCATTCCAAAACTCATATCGCTTGATTTGAGGGTACCGTCTCGCTGCTGTCTGAATAAAACGTACGTACTCTTGAGCAAACTCGCGCTTTGGCAAAGCTTGGTGCGCAGGAAGACCTCCTTCTTTTGCCCAGGCTGGCGTACCAGTGATAAGTACTGTCAATGCAAGCTTATATTTCTCTGCTTCCTTTGTGTCTGCGTCCAATTGCGCAAAATTATACGTGCCATGATTCCTTTCAGATAAATCCCAATTGAGCACTAATTTTGTTGCGGTTCCTCCTACATTGCTGATTGCCTGATACATGTTGCCGACATTTCCCCCAGGATTAATGCCAAATAACAACGGGCGACTAAAATTTTGGCACGTCGGATCTGCGGCTGTTACCGAAGGTATTTTTGAGATAGAGAAAAAAACAATCGAAACAAAAACTAAAACGCCGGAAAAAAGTATAAATTTCATCACAAAAAAATTGTAGGCGAGTTGGGCGCTGATCACAAGGAGGGGGTGTTATTGTACAGTGTTACGGGCGCCAGTTCGCGCGGCCAACTTTAGAAACTTCTTGCATATACCTCTCATATGCTAGCTTATCATCCTCTCCTAAAATTCGAGCCCAAATTCCTGGGAGGTCGCGATTTAACTCGCTTGAATCAATACCAAAGCCTTCAACCCAAATGAGTAGCGGCGTTTTGAAACCAATCCAAACTTCTTGAGCAAGTTTGAAAAATAAGTTTTCCTCAGACACATCAACTTTGGCCAATAAAACAGCCAGCTGTAGCGAACAAGGTTCCAGCGAAGCAACAAAGATCAAAATTTTCTTTAAAGTCTCTCCTGAATCAATAATATCATCCATTACAAGCACATGTGCTCCCTCAATAAGATGAGGTTTTTTGATCGGCTCAACAAGAGGTTCTCCCGTGGCAACCAAGTTTTGCCCATAGCTACTTGCAGAAATATCATCTATTGTCGTGCGCACACCAAGTTTATACAGGTCTATCTGTAAAAAAGTTGCAAACACTCATCATCATTCGACCTAACTTTTTTAAAGTTATTTGCTATTTCCCCGGCCAACTCAGTAATTCTTTGCAAGACTACCTCATGTGGGATCAAAATTTTGGATTCTCCGGGAAGCTCTGAGTGTTTCGGCACAAAAACTATTATAAACTATATCAAAAGCCTCTAAGTCGGCTGCAGAAAAGTAGTTGTTTTATCTTCGCTGGAGGTTTCAACTGTTCCCGAAATGGGAATGGTTGAGAAATTTACAAGCTATTAGTTCGGCCTCTGTTTGAGCTGCTAAGTTTTACCTAACACTTGAACTATAGAAACGAGCCACTTGTTTTTCTTACCCTGTCTTTGGCTTCAGAATGCCGAACATATAGGCTCATCAAATAGTCATGTCTCTCAAGTACATAGATATACTCACCAATGGATTCGTTATAGCTTACTCCACCAACAGTAAAAGTCTTTCCTTCATAACGAACAGAGTCGCCTTTCTCGAACAATGGTAAGTCTTTAGGCAATTATGACCTCACTTTCTATAAAGAACCCCTCATATCCTCAAAATGCTTTCTCGTCTCTTCGTCCAAGAAGTAAACATATACTCCCTTATGAGCTCTCGACATCAAAACTCTATAAACATTCTTTAGATGCTCCTCTATCTGCTTATTTCCTCGCTTTACCATACTATCAAAAGACTTGTCTGGTTGGGCAATCCAGCCTTTGTTCTCTCGCCAAACTAGATCATCGCCAAAGATTACAGCAATATAATCAAACTCAAAACCTTGTGCTGTATACACCGTTCCAACTTGTTCCATACCTGATTCGTCTGTTGCCCACTTCCAAAAATCTTTCTTGTGCTCCCACGGCATTGCAAAGTCACCAATCACCACATCGCTTACTAGCTGACCATTTTTTAGCGGATCACTCCAAGTCCAGCAGAAGCCTGCCACAATTCTGGCTGAGTTATGTTTTTCCTTATTTCTCAGCCTGACTTGTTCCATCATTGTCGTGGGTTTATCAAAAATTTTAAACTCCATTTTTGTATCAAACTGCATAATTTCAGATTCTTGAATTCCCAGTGCAGCGTCCAACCACTGTAAGTATGAGTCTGAACCGCTGCATCTAAACTGAGTTTCCAGTTGGTACTCAAATACCTTTGCTCCAAATTTTTTCGCTGATTGTTTAATCAAGTCCACACTGCCAATTTCTGTGGGTCGTACAACCTGTCGCTCATCAATAAAAAAAATGGAAATTTTTGCAGGAGAAATCAAATCGTCAATCTGAGGATTCTTTGACTTGAACATGAAAGGAACTCCCCAATCATTACTGTGTGCTCTAAGTCTATGCGCCTCATCACAAATCAAGACATCAATAGAATTTTCTTCATTTTTAGTAAAACTATAAAAATATTTGAAAAACATTGAGGATCTCGTGCCAGCAATTTTTCTGAAAGTTTTTGTTAGCGCAGAAGAACCAGTCGCATAAAAGGTGGTAAGGCCTTTTCGCATCAGCTGAACCATGGTCTCAAGTGCAATTACTGACTTACCAGTCCCCGGCCCACCTCTCACAATTATTACGCTTTTTATTTTTTCCTTTGAGAGCCGACTCACCTGATCCTTGATTGCGTTGTAGGCAGCAATCTGCTCATCGATAAGATTGAATACTTGTTGACCTCTAATCATATGACCAAATTCCTCTAAGAGTCTTTTTGATGGTCTAACCTTACTAGAATCGAATCTTGCCAACACAGCAGAACCTTTTCCATTGAGCATGTGGTGCTTGAGATATTCGCCCAATTGAGCAACCTGCCCCTTAGTAAATAGTGGGAAGCGGGCCAAGTCTGTCTGATACTCAGAGTTAAGTAGCGGATCATCATTTTCATTTTGAACATAATTGTGGCAATACACACATGCTCGAAGCAGTAGAGGATCTTTTTCTTCAAAAACACTGTACGAATCCTCCATCTCCCGCACATATGCTTCAACCTGAACTGAAGGATGTGCTACCTCTCTAAATCTGCCCGCAATCGGTGTCGACACATTTCCAACTATTTCAGTCTTATGTACCTCAGTCCATTGTTTTAACTCAACAATCACTGAAGAGTCTTGTGCTTGAGTGTTTTTTGCAAAAAGTAAGACATCAATCCTCTTTGCGGTAAAAGGCAACTCATGCTCTACAGCAATATGAAAGTCATTTAGCGACACTATATCCAAGGAATCTTTCACGAACCGTAGCGAGTTGTACCACGAACGATATTCGCCTGGACCAACCTTTCTGCGATAATAATCAGAATATGATTGCGCCAATTGATCGGCGATGGTGTTGTTCATGACATCAAAACGGAAATCTGAAGCTGAAGCTGAATATAATCTCATCTGTGATAGTTATAACCTAGAGTACTTGGTGTGCTTGCCTTTTGCTTTTGAAATAGGATATTTTTTTTCATTAATTATTAGTTTTCTTCTCAGAGCCTCCGATACATCAATACCAAAATCATTTGCCATCAGCAAAACCCAATAAAAAACATCTGCTAACTCTTCGCCAATTTCTTGCTTGTGACTGCGCAAGTATGCAGTTAGTTCTTGCTCATTCTTCCACTGGAAATGTTCTGCTAATTCTGATAATTCCAACAAAAGTGAAATTACTAGGTCTTTTGGCGTGTGAAATTGCTTCCAATCCCGTTGATCACGAAATTTTATAATTTGTTTAGTTAGGTCTTGTATATCTGACATGATCAAATTCTACTCCAATCGCAGAAATTAATTTCTTTTTTTTCTTCCCCCAACCAACTCCTCAACCTCCCGATCAAAATCAGAGACGAATGCTCTGTCCAATCAGCCATTGCCATCGCTGACAGTTATTAAGTATTGCTTAATAACTAAATCTGATTACTAGATTCTACCCCCAAAAACCCCTCCACAATCAACTTCTCCGCTTCTTTTCGACTCACCCCGCGACTCATGAGATAAAACAGTTGGCTCTCTGGGATAGAGCTGATACTCGCCGCGTGCGAACACTTGACATCATCGGTCAAAATCTCAAGCTCTGGTACCGCTTCCGCTTTGGCCTGTGGTGAAAGTAGGAGGATTCGCTCAGTCAAAAAAGAATTGGTATCCGGACAATCCGGATCAATTTTTATTTTCCCCCAAAAGGAAATGAAAGCGCTGTCTGCAACCACGCCGTGCAATTTAGTTTTTGCTAGCGTGTGTGGTGCTTGGTGATGGATCGTAATTCTAATGTTGATGCGCTCACTGCCAGTAGCGTGAAAACTGCCGCTGAGTGTAAACTCCACTCCTGGTTTGGTTAAAAAGTACTCGTACTCACCAGGCTTGGAAACGGTGATACTTTGTGACTCGCTGATAGTTGTTTGGATTGCAGACATTAGCCGATGCTCCCTGCCATCTCGTGATCGATGAGTCGATTCATCTCAACCGCGTACTCCAATGGTAGTTTTTTGATCAAATCACCGATAAAGCCATGCACGATCATTTTGCGAGCAGCTTCTTCGTTGACGCCACGACTCATGAGGTAGAACAACTGCTCGTCGCCAATTTTGGAGACTGTTGCTTCGTGCTGGATTGCTACATCAGAAGCGAACACTTTATCGACTGGATAGGTATCTGAGCGCGACTCTGGGTCGAGCAAAAGCGCGTCGCAAATGACTGAGTTTTGGCTGTGATGGGCCTTGGGCCCAACAGAAACTAGACCGCGGTAGCTCGTGCGGCCACCATTTTTACTAATAGATTTTGAGACAATTGTGGAGCTCGTATACGGTGCCAAGTGAATCGCCTTGCTGCCGGTATCCTGGTGTTGTCCCTCGCCCGCTAGCGCCATGCTGAGGGTCTCACCCCTGGCACCTTTACCCGCCAGGATGAAACTCGGATACTTCATGGTCACTTTGGAACCCATATTGAAATCCGTCCAGATCATTTCGCCTTCGGTCTCTACGCGAGCGCGTTTGGTGACGAGGTTATAGACATTTTTGTACCAGTTTTGAATGGTAGTATATTGGCAGCGTGCGCCAGCTTTGACATAAATCTCGACGACTGCGGAATGGAGCGAGCCGCTCGAGAAACTTGGTGCTGTACAACCTTCTACATAATGCACTTTTGCCCCTTCATCAACGATAATCAGTGTGCGCTCAAACTGGCCAGCATTAGGAGAGTTGATGCGAAAATACGTTTGGAGCGGCAGCTGGACGTTGACGCCTTTTGGAATATAGACAAATGAACCACCCGACCAAACTGCGGAATTCAATGCCGCGAAAGTATTATCGCCGCTCGGGATCAATTTGCCAAAGTATTCTTTGACCAAATCAGGATACTGCGCCAAACCCTCATCCATCGAGAGAAAAATGACGCCGTCTTTGGCGTAAGCAGCTTTGAGTGAGCCGTAGACAACTTCGCTGTCGTACTGGGCTTTGACGCCTGCCAAGACGCCACGCTCTGCTTCTGGAATGCCGAGTTTATCGAAAGTTGCTTTGACCTCTGGTGGCACGTCGTCCCAAGATTTTGACGGCGCATCGGTTGGCTTCAGGTAGTAATGAATGTCCTCAAATGCAATGGCCGACAAATCTGCACCCCAAGGTGGCAACTGCATGTGCTCGTATTGCTCAAACGCTTTTAGACGCAGCTGGTGCATCCAGTCTGGCTCGTCTTTCATCGACGAAATTTCTTCTACTACCCATTTTGATAATCCAGGCTTGGCAATATGCTTGTAACTCGCCGTCGAAGAAAAGTACCCATGCTCATAGTTGGTGTCTTGACTTGGAGTAAAGGCGGTGGTGTTTTTCTGCGCAAACCGAGCCATCAGATGTTACTCCGGCTCAAAATTTGGCGAATAAGTCCATTGGTCTCACCAGCAAAACCAAAATCATAGAGAGCAATCTCGGCAAAAGAAACCCAAGCAAACTCAGTGTGCTCAGCACTCATACGTACTTTTTGCAGCCCGGACAATGCAACTTTCCAGCCAACAATGAGCGTATAAAGTTGCTTCTCTCCGTCAAAGTAGGTGTCAAAAAAAATCGGTCGCGTAAACATGCTATCGGCCAAAGAAATTCCAGTCTCTTCCAAGATTTCTCGCGTAATATCTGCTTGGTGTAAACTCCGCTCTGTCTGTTTTGATTGTGGCCACTCACTATTACCGCCTGGCAAATCCCATTGACCAGCGCGAGTTGCACTGTCATCTGCCCGCTTGAGAATCAAGACTCTGTTGTCTGCGACCAGCGCGGCTTTTTGTAAAACTTTTACTGTGTCTGTTAGTTGATGCATCGTTACTCCTTGAGGGCTGCGTAGCCTGTTTTTTCGAGCTGTTCGACTAGTTGAGGACCACCCGATTGCTTAATCTTACCCGCAACTACTACGTGCACAAAATCTGGTTTGAGGTACTGCAAAATACGCTGATAATGGGTGATGACTAGAACACCAAGTGACAATTTTTTTTGTAAAAGCGCAACTGCCTTGGCGACTTTTTTGATTGCGTCGATATCGAGTCCAGAATCTGTTTCATCGAGAACAACGTACTTTGGCTCGAGCACGGCGAGTTGTAAAATCTCGAGCTGCTTTTTTTCACCTCCGCTAAAACCTTCGTTGAGTCCGCGGGTTAGAAATGCCTGACTAATCTCGAGCTCATCGGCAATTGCTTGTAAATGTTTGCGAAATTCGAGCACCGTTTTGAATAACCGCCTCGGTTCACTAGCGAAACGAGCTTGGTACGCTTGACGGAGGAAATTCTGGACTGAAACACCGGGCACTTCAACCGGATATTGAAAAGCCAAAAATAAGCCTTTTTGTGCCCGCTCGTCTGGAGAGAGTGAAATAATATCTTCACCGTCTAGGGTAACTTTTGAACCTGAGAGGATGGTGTATGACGGGTGACCTGCGAGCGCGTACGCCAGCGTACTTTTACCCGAGCCGTTGGGGCCCATGATGGCGTGCGTCTCACCAGGGTTTACAACCAGCGATACACCCTTGAGAATCTGCTTCTCATCGATCGAAACTGCTAAGTTGGTGAGTACTAAACCCTGTGACATATGCAGGGGGGATTATAACAGCACCTGCTCTTCAAACTGCTTTTTTTGCTCAAAAAAGCGTAGCTTGTCTGCCAACACCGATCGCAGATACCAATAGGCTTGTTGTGGATGACTTACACAATAGCGGAATTCTTTCGCACAATTTGGCGCTAAGTAAACAATTTCCTCCTGTGAATACTTGTCACTTGAAATTGTCACAGTCACCTGCAGTGGCTTTTGTGAAGCAATATCGATAAAAATCATGCCGTTGCTGCCATGTGCTGGCTGACTACTTGCCGTCGCTTCTATCTGTGAAAGTGAGATTTCTGGAGGCTCGGAAAGCAAAACAGGAAAATTTTGTTCATCCCGAGGATACAAAACCAATCGAGCGGGGTTTCTACCAGCAATTGCATAGCGGTTGTTGATGTAGAGCGTTGTTTTTTCTGAGTGTGGCTCGCCCAATTGTATCTCGGGAAATAATAAGCCTTTCTGGTTTTTACGTTCTGATATTAGTAATTCTGGTATAGCAAAGGGAACAAACTGATTCTCTGTTTCTTCAAAACCCCAAGCTGTTTTCCCCTCTGTCGCTAGCCACTGCAAATCAATCATTGGGGTATTTTCTAATAACTCAAATGAATCGGGAGAAAAACGAATTACAGATTTATTCAATTCGTCAAATGAAATCTCAGGCAAATCGCTTGCAAGCTGCCAAAAATTTGCTTCAGGAAATGAACTCGGTCTATTTTTCAGCACATCATTGCGCGCAGCTTGGCCCACCTGTGTACTACTCCCTCTCGAACCATCGAGGATAAATGGCGCAATCCACCAACCCATACTTTTTGCCGTGTCAGTTACATACGGATCGGGAAATTTCTCATCATAAATTCGCAAGTCTGTAATAGAAAGTACGCCATCGCTCAGACGTAGTCGAGCTCTGTACTTGAGAGTTGTTATCCACCAAGCTTGTTCGGTCTCGTCTGTTTGACTAACACCGCCATAGATTGAAATTTGTTGTACTGGCTGCGTTCTCAACCAAGCGTAAAAATCTTTTGCTGCTAATACTTTGCCTTGCGAATTATTTTGCCACTGCGCTACCAAATCAAGTTGATTGAGAAACTCCTGCTGACTTTCTGCTGTGAGTGAATTTTCTATCCCAAGCATGGCAAAGGTATAGCCGTTGCTCAACGGTTGATTATGGGCCTGTAAAAACAAATGCGAAAAATAGTCGGTAGTAGCACCGCGCAATCTGTAGTCATTTGGCTGCGACGTATAGCTACTCGTTTGGTCGCCATAGTTGTACACAGGATCAGTTATGGTTTGACGAAGCATAAGCGTCGAATCAGCTGCACCCTCGCTTGGCATCAGTGCCCAATCTTTTCCACTCCAATACGGATAGTGTGGTGGCCCACCGTAGAGTGTGTACGAGTCTGTACCAAACTGCTCGCGGGTGATTTCGTGTGTGGTGACACCATATTGATCTCGCAACAGCTTGAGCGAAAACGGGTCGATCATCCACGCCGTCGTCGTCTTCGGATAGAAATTAAAAACTGCTTTGAACTGCTCCATATATGCGTCTATCAGGGCTTCTCGTTCACTTTGAGTGAACCCCACCAAAAATACGTGCTGGGCCTCAAACCAATTGTCTGACGTGCTGCGATACTTGACGCCCGCTGCCTCGGCAAGCGCAGGAGTTATTTCGAGCAACCCGCCATACTCAAACGCAGGATATTTTTGGATTGCAGCAACAAATTCTGGATCACTAAGCGCGTCATAGCGGATGGTGAACGTGGCAGAAAGATTTCTCTGTTGCAACTCTGCTTGTTGCTGTGCAAATGCTGCAACGGTACCAGCATCACAACACTCCGTCCCCCGCACTTGATTAATAATCACGGTGTAATGGGGAATAGTTTCTGCGGCAAATACTTGAGAATACGTGCCGAAAAAACTGAGCAAAAACAAAACAAAAAGTAAAACTCTCATATTACTTCTCCAAGGTATCTACAAGTGCGAACCCATGTGTAAGTTGTGCTTTCATATCTTCACTCAAATCAAAACTTGTTACTTCCTCGCGGGAAATCCAGCGAATCTGCGTTACTTCTTCCATCTGGGGAGACAAATCTAGTGTGCCAACCGATCTAACCATATACACAAAGCCTACGTGCTGTTCACAACCCTTCATCCGCAGCGGTGCTTTCGCATAGGCTTTTGGATCACTTCTGCGTTCCTGAAAGTTCTGCTCACAAATCCAGTGCAAATTGGTCTCTACCGGTGATGGCACGTACTCTGTTATTTTTGAATTTCTCGTATAGAGCGGATCATAGGTCTCGACCTTGACCCCTGTTTCTTCCAAAAATTCTCGCTCTGCTGCTTGGTGTGGCAACTCTCCGTCCTCCATATGTCCGCCAGGACAAAGCCAAAGGTGCAATTTCTTGTGATGGATAAGTAACACTTTGTTGTCGTGTATCAACATACCTGCGGCGGTGTGACAAATTTTGGCGGGATATTGTTGGAGGTTGGCCATAGTATTACAACAAACTCATCTGCATCCCCGTCTGTTTTTTTGGGGTAAAGCTAAAGTCTACCGGACAATCGACAAGCCTATTCCATTTATTGCGAAACTTCACTTCACCCTTAGTCCTACCGTAATCATAGACATCTCTTGTCACTGCAACATCTTGCAAACAATATTTTTCGAGTGCATCAAAATTATGAGTGTTGTAATACTTGACCGCATCGAGCCCATCACCACTTTTGCCTATGCCGAGTGTCGACTGTGCCACTGCGTCCAAGCTAATTCGGTGACCCGCGCTTTTTTTGATACACGTCAGCAAATCGAGCGTCGGGATGAGCGTAATATCTCCCTTGTAGTACGGGACCATGGTCTGCATATCGAAGCCGTCGATGTTGAAACCAATCACGACGTCAGCTGTCTCAAGCAAGGGGAAAAGATCCGGAAGATCATCCTCGAAAAAACTTCGCATCTCGCCTTGGCCCATAGTGCCTTCGCGGATGCAAACACCAACAAACGAGATTCCCAGTCGATCAGGGAAAAACCCACCAACATCATCAAAAATCTTTTTGGTTTCTACATCGAGAATAATCTGTCGCATGACAGACTACTGTACCACTGCCGCGTAGCACGCTTCAACCTTTGCCCAATCGAGCACCTGCCAAAATGCCTGAATATAATCTGGCCGTTTGTTTTGATACTTGAGATAATAGGCATGTTCCCAAACGTCGAGCCCGATAATCGGCTTGTCTGCTTGGAGCAATGGCGAATCCTGATTTGGCGTGCTGTTGACCGCAAGCGTGCCATCAATTTTTTGCACCAACCAAGCCCAACCGGAACCAAATTGACCTCCAGCAGCTTCAGCGAATTTTTGCTTGAACACGTCCATGCTGCCAAACGTTTTCGTCAGTGCAGCTACCAAAGTTGGTGCCTGTGCCTCGGTCGTACCAACACCGAGAATACTCCAAAAAAGCGAGTGATTGGCGTGCCCACCACCGTGGTTGCGCACCGCCATTTTTATCTCTTCTGGTAAAGAGGATAGTTTGCCAAGTAAAGCCTCGACTGACAAACTTTGTAAGTCAGCGTGTTTTTCGAGTGCTGCATTTAATTTATCAACATAAGCCTGGTGATGCTTGGTGTAATGGATTTCCATTGTCCGGGCATCAATGTGTGGCTCGAGAGCGGTGTACTCAAATGAGAGTGGAGGAAGTATGTGCATATTAGGCCACTATAGCATAACTTCTTGCCGAATCCGCTCAAGTTCTATTGCTCTATCTCGCGCAGTGGTAGCAAAAAACTCTGCCACACGCTCTGGCGAGCGCTGTTCATGTGGGACTTCTGCTGGCAAAAGTTGCGAGCCAATCACATAGCCTTGCGCACCACTTTCAAATGAAGCGCGCACCTGATCTTTGAACTCCTCATACGGCACCCCACGACCAGAAACAACCCAAGGTACATCGAGACTTGCGGTAAGCGTAACAGCCGAAAGTGGATCAATTGGGTACTCTAGGAAAAACAAATCGCAGTACTCTTGCAACTCAGCAATTGAGTCGAGCTGTAATTCCAAAAATTGCGCCTGGTATTTTTCCTTAGCTGTTTCTAGATACAAAACTAAATCGAGAATAAAGGCGATACCTTCATGCCTGCAGTAATCTGCCAACTCCACCACCATTTGTTTTTTGGAGCGCGCGTCTTCTTCTTGTGGATTATAATAAAGCTCGAGCTTGGCAAGCCCGTAGTTATTGCGCGTTTGTTCTACTCCCCAAGTCTGCGCCAACACTGGCACTGTCAGCGGATCCTTCGCGCGCACCATGTCAGAAAGTTCGAAAATGACGCCCGCATTCTTGGGCAAACTTGCCACGGCAGAAAATCCAATATCTGGAGCCAGACACACACCGCTCACATGGGGAGCCAACAATGTACTTGCTTCTGAAATGAGGCTGGCTACTTCTGCAGCATGATCTAGATTTTGGAGCGACAAACCTGCGTGATCTGCCACTGCCAATGGATCAGCCAAACTGAGTAGTGAATAACCTGAGTCAGCGCGTATGGCATCGAGTGTCATACACTCAGTATACCTTAGCGGCGATCGTAACGATCGCGTGAGTTGCTGCCACCGCCTCGTCTATCTCCACCACCTGGTCGGCCACCGCGGAACGGAGGTCTGCCTTGTGGTCGGTTGGATCGTGCTGCTGCTTGCTCTTCAGCGGAGAGCAGTGAGAGACCGATTTTGCCATCTTCTTTGATCTCTGAAACACGGACATGGAGGGAATCGCCAAAGGCAACTTTTTCATGTGCGTCAGGTACAAACTCTGTGCTCATAGCAGATACGTGAACTAAGCCTTCTCGGCCGGGTAAGAACTCAACGAAACAGCCGTAGTCTTCGACTCTCGTAACCGTACCATCGAACTCATCATTCTCATGAATCTCGCGGAACATGTTTTCTATCGCTGTCTTAGCCGCAGAAATGGCTGCTTGATCTGGAGAAGAGATAGAGACGATACCGACTTGTTTCTCTTTGTCCTCATCTACATTGATTTCACAACCTGTGCGTTCGATTAATGCTTTGATATTTTTGCCACCTGGACCAATTAACTCACCAATCCTATCACCAGGAATCGTGATTTGCTCAATCTTTGGTGCATACTGTGAAAGCTCTGCTCTAGGCGCTGCCAAACACTTGTTCATCTCACCCAAAATATGGAGACGACCCAAACGTGCTTGTTCGAGTGCTTGCTCGAGAACTTCGCGAGGAATACCAGTTAATTTGATATCCATCTGAATAGCAGTAATGCCCTCAGTTGTTCCGGCAACCTTAAAGTCCATATCACCAACGTGATCTTCCAAGCCCTGGATGTCGGAAAGCACTACATATGTTTTGCCATCAGACATGAGGCCCATGGCAATTCCAGCTACCGGTCGTTTGAGTGGCACACCTGCTGCCATGAGTGAAAGAGTTGAACCACAGACTGAAGCCTGGGAAGTTGAACCATTGGAACTCATGATTTCAGATACAACGTGAATTGCGTAGGGGAACTCCTCTTGTGAAGGGATCATCGGCAGGAGCGCTCGCTCTGCGAGTGCGCCATGACCAATTTCTCTCCGTTTTGGAAATCCGAACCGACCTGCTTCACCAGAAGCGTAGGGAGGCATATTGTAGTGATGCATGTAGTGTCTGGTCTCCTCACCTTTGATGCTCTCGATGAGTTGACCCAAACTTGGGGCACCAAGGGTGGTGATTGTCACCGCCTGAGTTGCACCGCGTTTGAACATAGCACTCCCATGTGTACGAGGGAAAACATCGACTTCACACCAAATGGGACGAATCTCATCAGTCTTACGACCATCGGGACGAATTTTATCTTCAATGATCATAGTGCGAGCAATCTGCTTGGTGATCGAAGACAAGGCAGAACTGATTTCTCCTTCAGTGAAGGGAACTTCACTTTCTGGTTGCTCTTCGGCGATTTGGGTTACCAATTCTGCAAAACCTGAGGGTTCAAGCTTGGCATCTTTGGCTACAACTACTGTCGCTGGTTTCTCATATTTCTTCTCGATGTGGGCGACGAGTGTTGCTTTGCGGGCTTCGGCCGCTTCATCTTTGGTGACAAGTTCTACTTTTTCTTTACCGATTTCTTTTGCGATGGCTGCAATTTGTTTACACACCTTTGCAAACTCTGCCTGTGCCTTGAGCATACCCTCAAGCACAACTGCTTCGGATACCTCACTTGCACCAGCTTCGACCATAACGATTGCATCACCAGTACCAGAAACGATCAAATCGAGATCGCTTGCTGCCTGCTCTGCTTGCGTTGGGTTGAAAATATATTGCTTCGTTTCTTTGCTGTAAGCGATACGCGCACCAGCCAATGGACCATTGAAAGGAATTTGGGAAATCGCCAATCCGATCGTGCTACCGAGCAACCCAAGCATATCTGGTTCATTTTCGCCATCGTAGGAAAAGACGGTCGAAATAACCTGTACTTCATTGGTAACGCCATCGGGAAATAATGGACGAAGTGAACGGTCAATAACGCGAGCTTTCAAAACTGTGTCATCGAGTGGGCGACCATCACGCTTGACCCAACGAGAACCTTTGATGATTCCTGCTGAGTATAATTTCTCGGCAAATTCTACCGAAAGGGGGAAGTACCCGAGGTTAACTTTGCGACCGAGCGCAACAGTAGTGTGCACCACGGTATCGCCCATGCGGGTGATAACAGCGCCGGCCACTTGCTCTGAAAATTTACCAATCTCGACAAAGATTTCCTTATCGCCAAGAGCGATAGTGGTTTTATATGTTTTGGAATAGTCTGGATAAGCCATGCTATTTTCCTTTTAACTAAATGCGGGGAGTGTGCTGCAAGTATTCTGGAGAAAAGACATCTATGCGTAGCCTGCCATCTCTCTTGAATCCTCAACAGTTCACAATCCTCGCGAATTACTTCGAGTAGTATAGCATAGGTTGTCGAATAACTTTTATAAATCAGCTAGAAACTCTTCAAGATTGTCTACCGAAATCAACTTTCCTGCCTTTTCATCGGCTTTCGCCGCTCGATAAGCCTCTTCTGTTTTTTCTGAAGCAGCAAAAGTTGGCACAAATGAAATCACTGCCATCCCCTGTGATTTCTCACTTGGATACGCCCAAGCTTTGATAAATTGATCAAAAGAAACTTTGTGCTCTTTCTGCGCAGGAAGTCCAGGATCTTGTAAAAACAAGTTTTTGTCATCATGACCATAAATGAGGACAAAGTGACCAGAGTAGCCCGCTTCATTATTTAATGCCTTAAGATTGACGTTACATATAACAAACGAGTCAGAATCTAAGGCTGTGGTGATATCTGCGATCTGTGCCAACCGTGTTTCTCTTATAGCTTTTGCCACGTACTCTTGCGCGATGATTTGTTCCTGTGGAATATCTGAATGATCAATTTGGCTTTGACCAATATTCTCACCGTAAAAATCCAGTAAGTATCCTTCGCCTTGTTCAACGAATGCTTCATAGTCAAAAAGGCCGACACTTTTTACCGCCAAACCCTTTTCTGCTAACCATAGCAAACCTGCAGTCGGCCAAGTCCACAGTCCCTCAACTTTCGCTGTGATTTTTTCTAGCTCATCCCAGGAACACTCTTCGTTCGGAAAGTATTGTTTCAGCAGCATTTTGAAGACTGCTTGATAACAATGCGTGTTGTCAGGAGTATTGGGGAAAAATGGAGGGGGTTGCATAGTTATTCTATTGATTGCACATTAAATCTCAACTTCATTCAATTTAAGCTCCTGAGGATTAACGTCTGCCCGCTCACCTGTTCGCACGATCCAACCCAAACTCAATAACTCATTTGCACCGTCCTCAGGCACATAATCAGAAAAACTAACTTCACCCTCAATATTTCGATAGTCTCCTTTAATCAATTTCACTACATACTGGTAATCATGCGCATTTTCAATTTTATATTCTCTGCCTCTAAATGAGAGTTTTTGTACATTGCCTATATCTCCATCAACAATTTCGTCAAAAGGAGCAGGTGCTTCGTCTGTGTACAAGAGCAAGTTCTCGGAAGGCACAATAAACAGAAAAGAGTGATCATCAAAAATTACTTTGAAGTATCCATCATCTCCTAAGTTAACTGTGCGAAACTCTGCAAAGCCAACTATTTCTTTTTGTTTACCTCTGATTGAAATTTTTCGGTTGGGATCTTCCAACAGGGCACTGAGCAATTCTTTGATTTTCATATATGAGTTCCTCCCATTATTTTTCCTACATTCCTCTCGAAAGATTGGAGGTGATATAAGTATTCAAGCTCACACCTTCTTGTTTTGCATGATGCGCCAAAGATCTGTGTAAAAATTTTGGCAAGCGCAAGTGCAGTTTTCCGCTATATTCATCTCTTGCTGGCTCAGGAATCAAAATCTTTCTTTCCAATGCCGCTGCAATCCAAGTTTTTTTTGCATCGTCGATCATTGAGATTGCAGCCTGCTCTGAGTCAGCCTCAGAAAAACAACCAGGCAATTCCTCGACCTCAACAAAGTAAGAGCCATCACCATTCTTTTTGAGTCGAATCGTGTAGTCTAGATCTAAATAGTAGTTTAATTGTTTATTTTGTTTCATTTTCGATGAGCTCCCTAACTCGCTTAACATATATTTCTTTAATAAATGGTCGTTTATACGGCACGGTTATTTGTTTTTCCTTTTTGTAGTACACATAGTGACTACTGCCGCCGCTCGGTTGTCTGCAAGTGAAACCATGCTCAAGCAAGATGGCGTCAAGCACCTCGAAACGAATATTTTTGGGGTTACTAGAGAGTTTTTTGACTCGTTTCTGACGCTTTGTCACTTTTTATATGATACCATATATGGTACCAATTAGAAGTGGAATTATAAGGTTTTTATCCACTCAACTACTTTCTGTGCAAACTCTTGTTCTTTGCCATCATAGCCATGATTGGCTCCAGCCAGCAAATGCGTTTCAAACGACGAAGCTGCAACTGCTTTGCTTTTGAGCAACTCCATATCATCTTTTAGTGTGCGAATCGCCACGTCGTCGAGTTCTCCCATGATACATAAAATCGGTACGTCTACAGAAGCCAGTTCGGGAAACTCACTAGGATTTCGCAAAAGCGGCAAAATGTCGGCGGGACCACCTTCTTCAAACATGTCTAAAAATGTCTGAGAACTCAAGACATACCAATCCCAAACTTTTCCTGAAAGCAGTTTTTCTGGTTTATCCTGCTCTACATTACTGCGTGCTTCGGCAAGCAACTCTGGGTAATTTGGTTGATATTCTGTTTTCTTAACTAAACCAACCATATCGCCGGGAGAGGCTAACACCATACCAAACACATCTTGTGGTTGCTTTTTGTAAAAGTGATGCACGACTTTTGGACCGGCCAAACTATGGCCGACAATAACAAATCGCTTGTAGCCAAGTTCTCGTCCCTTATCTAACCATGCCTCAATGTCTGGAACACAACCTTCAAATCGCTCATAGACTGCGCCGTGACGTTCTGATTTATGACCACCATCAGAATTCTTCTGAGTGGTGTGGATGTCATTCATGTGCGCATAGCCACGATTATGAGTAAAAATATAACCGAATCCCGCTTTTTGCAGCTGCTGACCTAAAACATGACCAAATTTATTTTCGAGAAAAAAACCAGACATGCCGTGAATAAATAAAACGCAAATATCTTTTTGCTCAACTGGATAGTACAAACCAGGGAGCTTGAGATCATCTTCTGTGGTCGTAAAAATGAGATCCATTTGTTGCATAGTTGCTTTTCCGCGTCTTATCTATCTCAAACTAATCACTAAGTCTTTTCCCAAAGCCTGAGCCATATTTGTAAGCGTTTCTAACGTAGCATTGCGCTTTCCAGACTCGACTTTTACGATTGTTGCACGAGGTAATTGTGATTTAACGGCGAGCTCTTTTTGAGTCAAACCATTCTTTTTACGCTGCTCTCTCAGCGACGTCACCAGTCGATAGTACTTCTTCTCATTTTCCACAGCCTGCCAATCTTCCTTGGTGAAGTCGGCGGTAATAGTATCAAAGTGTACTGTAACGGGCCTATTTTTTTCTTTGTGATTATTTTTTTTCATAGTTACTCCTCAGACATATTCGGCTAGCCTTCGTTGTGCCTTTTTGATCTCATTAATTGGAATTTTTTGGGTTTTTTTATGAAACGCAGATAAGATAAGTATGTTCACACTACCAAAATATGCGTATATTACCCTCCAAACTCCTTTGTACTTGATTCTAATCTCATAAATAGCAGGATCAGCTTGTAGTTTTTTTGCAAACGGTTTTTCTAGTCTTCCTTCTTCAGACAACATCGCTGTATATGCTGCCAATTTAGTGCGAACTTGTTTCGGAAATGCACTAATTTCCCGTTTGGCTCTTCCGTCAAGAAGAATGTGTTTGTTTGCTTTCATAGTGTGACATAAAAGTTACTTTTGTCAAGCAATTACAGTATGTCTGCTACCGACCACAGGAGTAAATGAATCGAGGTGACTTACCAGTCCCCAACAACAGTTCTTTTTACAAAAAATGGCTACCTAAAATACCCCAACCCCCACGAAGCAATCGGATCAACAAATCGGTGGTCTTTATTTAGTTTGTTAATTTCTGCCATTTCTGCCTCGCTCAGTTCAAAATCGAACACCGCGGCATTTTCTGCTATTCGCTTCTGATTGGTAGATTTTGGAATTACCACAATCCCGCGCTGCAACGACCAGCGGATAAGTACCTGAGCGGGAGATTTGCCATGTACTTTCGCAATAGAAAGTATTGCTGAATCACTAATTGGTCTATTTTTCTCATCACCATGCGAGCCAAGTGGTGAGTAGGCAGTGACCGCAACTTCTTTTGCCTGGCAAAAATTGACCAGCTCTGGTTGGGCGTTGTAGGGATGAATTTCCACCTGATTCGTTACTGGTTTCACTTTTGCGTAGGTCAAAAGATCAAGCAGCATGGTGGTTGTAAAGTTGGCTACGCCAATCGATTTCACTAACCCTAATTTGACCAATTGCTCCATCGCACGCCAAGTTTCTTGGATGGATACCGGCTCGGTCATAATCATGCCATACTCGTCGAGTGGCTGTTTTTCTTTGTCTGGTTTGAAAGCAATGCCCCAGTGCATGAGATACAAATCTAGATATTCTAGTTGCAAGTCTGCCAGCGTTTGCCTGCAAGCTTTCTCTACCGCGTCGGGATGGTGTTTGTTATTCCACAACTTACTGGTGATAAACACATCTTCGCGCTTGACTGCACCCTTGGAAAATGTGCGAGTAAACGCCGCACCAACTTCTGGCTCATTCATATAAATTGCAGCGCAGTCTATGTGTTGATAGCCCATTTCTAAAGCAGCTGCAACCGCAGTACCTGCTTTGCCTGGCTCTGACTTCCAGGTGCCGAGGCCGAGGGCGGGAATAGTCCTGCCGTTGTTGAGGGAGAGGGATTTGGTCATATACCAGCAGTTTACACTATCCAACTTGTTGAGGATTTTTCCTCTGGTGGTCGCTGTCTAAAAAAATGAATTAAGAATTACTTACTCAACCCAAGTCGATCGATGAGCTTTTTATAGCGATCTTCGGATCTGTCGAGCAAGAAGGTAAGCAAACGGCGTCGTTTGGCAACCTGCTTGAGAAGGCCTCTGCGAGAATGATTATCTTTTTTGTGACCGATAAGATGATCTGTTAGCTCTTTGATCGAAGCGGTAAGCAGTGCAATCTGCACTTCTGGCGAACCAGTGTCACCCTCGAAGAGTTGAAAATCTGTAATGATTTGGGTCTTTTGGACCTTATTTAATGCCATGGTATTCCTTTCTGTATTATTTCCTTGTCCCGTTCGTTTGTGCAACCAACGAGCAAAGCAACCATTTTTAGCCTATGTAGTATATCACTAGTCTGCAATATGGAAGGCAACGAGCCTGTCGCCGACCTCAAATGTAAGTTTTGCCTGTCGGAAAACGAGTCCTGCCTCACCCTTTGTTTTGACAGAATCGACCTCTTCTTTGCCATGTCGCATACTCTTAATTGTTGGCGAACCGATACGATCTTCACCTCTAGCCAAGTAAAAAGTGTCGGCCTTATTAATCACGCCAGATTTGACCTTGATACCAGCAATGCGTTCACCACGCATTTCGAAGATCTGTAAGATTTCTGCTTCGCCCGTGACGACTTCGTCGAGGGTTGGGTCGATGAGTTTAAGCATCTGTTTTTGGAGATTTTCAATTAACTCATAAATAACGTCGTAGGTTTTGATACGTACATTTGCGCGCTTCGCGAGCAGCAACACTTGTTTGGAAACTTTGGTGTGAAAACTCACAATAAGTGCGCCAGTAGCTACCGCCAGATCGACATCCGCTTCGCTGACTTGACCAACTGCAGAAGAAAGTAGTTCGGTACTTTCGGGATCAAGGGTGTCGATAATTGCTTCAAGCGTGCCTTCTACATCGGCGCGGATGATCAATTTCAAACGAGGTTTATCATCGAGTAAAAAGTTAAAATCTAGATCGGTCAATTCTTGGCTGATAGCTGCGTCAGTCACCGGAGCCTCAGCAGCTTCCGCTTCTGCAACCGCTGCATACTCGGCAGCCTGGTCGTGCACAACTGCACCCACTGCGGGAACGGTTTTGAAACCAATGATTTCTGTTGGACATCCTGGTGTCACAGTCTCAACTGCTTTTCCAAGCGGGTCAGAAAGTTGTTTCACTCTGCCTTCGGCCTCACCAGCGACGATATCTTGTCGCAAATGAAGTGTGCCCGAGCGAACAATGACTGATGCAAGTGAACCACGACGAGAATCCTTCGAAGATTCAATGACGACTGCTTCAAGCGGAGCGTCTGGATCAACGGTAAGTTCGTTGAGCTCTGCAATAAGCAAGATCGTATCAAGCAGTGTATCGACTCCTTTGCCTGTTTTGGCAGAAAGTGGAATTGCCTCTACATCGCCCCCAAAACCTTGGACAAGAATCTTGTGTTCAACCAACTGCGATTTCACAAGATCTGGCTGAGCATCTTTCAAATCCATTTTGTTGATCGCAACGATCACGGGCAGTTTTGCCTCGGTGATATGTCGGATCGACTCGATGGTTTGTGGTTTAACGCCATCATTTGCCGCCACAACCAACACTACAATATCAGTGATCTGTGCGCCACGAGCTCGCATTTTGTTGAAAGCTGCATGACCAGGAGTATCGATAAAGGTTATCGCCTGGTTTTTGTGTTCAATCTGATATGCACCAATATGCTGGGTTATACCACCTGCTTCGCCTTCGGTAATACGAGACTTGCGGATGAAATCAAGCAAGGTTGTTTTGCCATGGTCAACGTGTCCCATGATCGTAACAACTGGTGGGCGTTTTTGAATGGCCATGTTTACAGTGTTTCCCGTCCGATGCGCGCAGCATCAAATTTTGCTTGCTCTGCGTCAAAAGCTTCGATGCGATCATCTAGCATTTTTGTCTGATCTGCTGGGAACTCAAACGCGTGCCATTTGTCTTTGAAACGACTGAGATCACCCAAAGTAGTCAGTTTGTGCTCCACTAAGTGTGCACGTGATTCTGCGGTCAAACCTGGGAAGGTATCAATTTCGTACTCTTCCTTGCCGGTAGCCGAAGACTTGATAGTTCCCTCTGCCGACTTAATGGTTATTTTGTAACCAGATAATTTGGCTGCAATACGCGCATTTTGACCACCTCTACCAATCGCAAGTGAAAGTTGGTCGTCTGGCGCTGTCACAACTGCAACCTTAAGTTTCTCATCGATTTTGATGGTAAGGTTGTCTGCCGGAGCCAAAGCTGCCTGGAGCAATAATTGAGGATTCTCTGAATAAGGAATAATATCGAGCTTTTCGTTGTTGAGCTCACGGATAACCTCTTGCACACGAACACCGCGCTGTCCAACACAGGAACCGACTGGATCAACCCCTTCTTGGGTAGAACGTACTGCGAGCTTGGTTCTCACACCAGCTTCACGAGCGATTAATGCTATCTCAACTGCACCAGAAGCAACTTCGGGCACTTCACGCTCAAAAAGCTTACTGACGATTTCTTTGTCTGCTCTAGAAACAATAACTGCTTGACCACGATTGGTCTCGCGAATTTCTTTGATGAGAACGGAGACACGGTTGTTGATGCGATAAAACTCGCCACGCATCTGCTCTTCTGGAGGCATAATACCCTGGCCTCGACCAATATCGAGCACAACTGTTCTGCCATCCATACGCAAAATCTGGGCCGAAACGATTTCGCCGATTTTGGTGGTGTACTCAGAAATGATCTGCGCACGTTCTGATTCTCGAATTTTTTGTAGAACAACTTGTTTGGCAGTTTGGGCTGCAATGCGACCAAATCCTGCTGGAGTAACGTCTTTTGCTTTTGTCTCATCCCACTTCAAAACTTCGAGTGTTTCTTCATCTCGCTCCGTAACCGGTGCTTCAAAAATCTTTGATTCGCCAGTACCTGGATCGAGCTCTACAAAGTAGTGAGAGTCATCTTCTTCGCCTGCGTACTGTTTGCGATATGCCGACACAAGAGCCTGGCGGATAGCGTCTAAGATTGATTCTGGCTCGATTTTTCGTTCATTGGCAATCTGGTTGATGGCAGCAGCGAACTCAGTGCGAACCATGTTATGTGAAGACGACTGTTGCATATATTTTTCTTTCTAAAATTTTGTAGTAAAAAGGACTCGTTTTTCGAGTCCAATCTCTATGTTTACGAGCGTGCCAGGCAATTATAGCGCGAACTCGAGAAAAGGCAAGTTAAACATACTTACTGTCAAACGTACTGTAGTCGATTGTCAATTCATCTCCTTTTGCTATCCGCATTATGGTCACAAAGTTTTGACCTCCATCAATAGTCTGACAATTTGGATTTTTTGAAAAGTTAAAAAAGAAAGAAATGTCCATACCATTCAAACCAAATTTTGGAATCGAAACCGTCATATCCTTTTCAATAACAAGAAAGTCATCAATCATATTCTTGACCTCAGGATCAAGGTTTTCCAAATCTTTCATTGAAAAAAGCTCTCGTGTACCATCCTCGCAACCAAAAAAAATGTTTGTCCCTGCGGGTATATCTCGAATCGCAAATATACCAACTCCATGCAATTTTGAGGGCTGCAAACGAACCCAGGTTTGTTCGAGTATTTTTAAAAGCCGTTGCTATTCTGTGGTCATATCACAAATCTAAATGACTCAGCAACTCAATTGCTCTTTTTTGCTCACTAGAAAGTTTGGATGGCACCGCAACAATCAATCGTACGTAGAGGTCACCTTTGCCCGAATGTTGTAAATGTGGCACACCTTCTCCGCGCAAACGAACCAATGTATGAGACTGCGTGCCTGCACGAACCTTTAGCTTCAGCTTGCTATCCACTGTTGCTACTTCGGTCGTCCCTCCGAGACTGGCCAAGCTAAATGTAATCGGCTGATCAACAAATAAGTCAGCGTTGTCTCGTTTGTAGCGAGGATGTGTGCCGACATTGATAGTAACGTCGAAGTTATCAAAGCGAATACGGGTACCATCGTTGGCTCCAGCTGGCACTTTAATTTTATGCTTTTTGCCATCAATTTGGACTTCTTTGGTAACACCTCGAATCGCTTCCAGAAACTCCACACGCATGGAGTATCGAGGTCGCTGAGCTGCGCGCGAAAATCCGCCACCAAAAAATTGTTCGAAAATTTCAAACGGATCACCGAAATCTGCATTTTCAAACGGCGAAGCGCCGGTTGAGTAAGAATATGAAAAAGGACCCTGCTGTGAACCACCCGCAAATGGATTGCCACCCATACCACTGGCTGGGTCAAACGCCGCGTGACCAAATTGATCGTACTTTTGTTTTTTTTGTGTATCGGAAAGAACTTGATACGCCTCGTTAATTTCTTTAAATTTTTCTTCAGCCTCAGCTTTCTTGGATTGATTTTTGTCTGGGTGCCACTTGAGTGCCATTTTGCGGTAGGCGGCCTTGATCTCACTGGCCGAAGCAGTTTTGGTCAACCCAAGAATTTCGTAAAAATCGCGTTTAGTACTCATAAGAACAAGCCTGCATTGTAACAAAAATTGCTCTAGCTGTTAAGCAGACAAAACTAGTGACTGCTAAGGTTTTGATCGATGTACAAAGAGGCCAATCACAACTACCAATAACGTGAGACTTGAAATTCCCAAACCATAGTAAAACATCCGCGGCTCATACCACATCTGCACCCTATTCGTGCCCTGCTCAACTGGCAGCAAGCGCATGCCGTTGTGATTACTTATTTTCACCGAGTGGCCATTAACCGTCGCTCGCCAATCTTTGTCGTAGCGGTCAGCGATGATCATTTTGCTGGTCTCACTTGCGGTGGCTACAAAGCGTATTTGATTCGGTGTTTCAAGTAAATCCTTGACGTACACAAATCCTGTCTCTGCTGTACGAAATCTTGGCTGAGCTGGCAATTGATAGAGCATAAGATTTTCAGTTTCTGCCACTATCTGCTCTGGCATCATCGCCCCATAGAGCGGAAACCAAGTGTCGCGAACATAGTAACCAACAGACCATTCGGATAATGCTTCGTTTATCACCGCAATTTCTGGCAAATTGTTAATGCTCGTTTCAGCAGAATTTGCCGCACCAAACCGCTCCTGCACGTCGAGTGGCAATAACGTGGTGTACCCATTAATGACAGGGACACCGAAGACCATATTCCAATCTGGTGTTGCGCCCGAACGCATGCGTTGCAGATGTGAATAGTTGTTCGATTCTTCCGCATCAATATATGAATCAGAAAACGGCTGACGCACTGCGAGCGCATCCCAGTACGCACCAAAATCTGTGTACGGCGTGTTGTAGTTACGTGTCAATACTCGATATTGAGTCAAGTCCTGTGCTTGCATGAGCGAAGTGATTTCGTTATGCGTGGAATCTATTGAGTAGATCTCTCTCGGAGCAAAGAAAAATAAATGAGCAGTGTTGAAAATAAGATCAAATGCAATACAAATCAGCAAAAGTTTATATTTTTTTTGCAGCCAAAAAAACAGAGACGCTACCAACACCGCACTTGTAATAATAAATGACCTTAGTATGTTTGAAAGCAGTAAAAAATCTCTTGCAAGTGTATGAAACGGGCTGAGAGATAATCTGCCAGAAAGTATTTGGTCTGCCTTGTGCCAAATTGGTGAAAATCCTGATTGCATCACAAGCCAACCAATGCCGGAAAGCACAGCGAGCACTGACACCGACCAAAGCACATACCGCCAGCGGAGTGATTTTTTTGGTTTACATTGATCAAAACTCCAACCGATCAACAGTGCACCCGAAAACGCGGTTAACTGTAAGATTCCACTTGCACCTCTCGAAGCACCAAGCAGCGGAATTTTGCTCAAGAACGAAAACCATGGCAATGCATCGCCAAATGCAAACAGCAGCGAAGCAACAGCCACCATCCAAAGCGTACGGATAAAAAGCGGAGCTCTCCTGAGATTCCGTAAACTAAAACCAAGCAAGAGCAGTCCAAACCAACCAAAGTACACTACAATATTTGGCTGAGCATTCCATAGCAAACCCCATTTTATGCCTATAATTGGGTTATAGAAAAACGTTGGGAGTATCACATGTATTAGTTCACCAATTGAGAGCGACCCTGCTGCCGCTTGGTCAAGCGACTGTACAACTCGCGTAGAATTCGCCAGTGTCGGTAAAAAGGGCAACCAAACGATTGCACTCGCACCAACAGCAATAATGCCCGCTAGCAACCAAGTTCGAATAAACTTTGTCTCCCACCGCCACGACAGACTGAGAATGAAACTAAACGTCACGGCGTACAAAACATACTGTGGGTATCCTCCGAGTAATTGCAGTGCAACCAATAAACCAAGAAATATTGCAGAACGAATAGTATGGCGCTTTGCAACCCCAGCCCAGACTATCCATGGCAAAAAACTCAATGATTGCAGCGTTGCAATATTATTAATTGAACCGGCAATTTGTGGCGAACACGACCACAAGATAGCAACAAGGTAGGAAGCAGTTTTGGAAAAAGCCAATCTTCGAGCCAAAAAGTACGCACCTGCAAAAGTAAGCAACACCTGTGCCAAAACTGTCATATTAAGCGCAGTTGCAGGTGAAAACACAAGAAATAATAATGTTGATGGATACAGCATTGATTGGTTGATATCACCAATCCAACTAATACCAGCAAATAGCAACGGGTTCCAGAGTGGCAAGATACCTTGACGCAACCAAGTGATAGTAAATAGCTTTCCCGGTACCATCAACGAGAAGTTGTCGCCAAAAAAAATTGTCTTGTCGAAAAAAAACTGCCAAAAACGTGTAGACGCGAGAAAAAGGCCAGCGAGCCAAACGTGCAAAATTTGTTTGGAATTCGCCTGCATGACTACTGGTTACTCAGCCGCAAACCAATAATCGTCCGCACCGCCGAAATGCCATCTCGCCAAGTGATTTTTTTACCTTCAGAAAAATCTCTGCCAATATAACTAATGGGAACTTCAAAAATTTTGTAACCTCGTTTGAGCAACTTACAAGTTATTTCTGGCTCTATGTCAAAAGCATTACTTGCTAAATTAAGATCCCGCAAAACTTCTGTTGGCACAACTTTGTAGCAGGTTTCCATATCGGAAAGTGTTGTGTTGAACAAAATATTTACCAAAAAGTTTAGTGCTGAGTTCCCCACTCGGTGCCAAAAAAGCAAGTTGAGGTGTGGGCCCAAAAACCGTGAACCGTACACGATATCAACTCTCCCTCGCTTGATCGGCTCGAGTAATGCTGGGATATCTTCCGGGTCGTATTCAAGGTCAGCGTCCTGAATTAACACAAACTTTCCCGTCACATGCTCGAGACCAAAACGAATTGCACTCCCTTTACCGCCATTTTCTTTGCGAAATATTTTCAGTTTGGGGTGCTTCAGTTGTGCAAGAATTTGTGGGGTGCTATCGGTCGAACCATCGTCGACCACGATCACCTCGGTAACTTCCGAAACGCTCAAGAGCTTCTGCAGCACTTCCTTGAGCGTCTGTTCTTCGTTATAAATCGGGACGAGGACTGAGAGTTTGAGAGCGCGTTTCATACGCCTATCATACATTACTCTTTGATAACTTCGCCCTCTTCGGCGTCCTTGCTCGGCTCTTCCTCCTTGGCGTCTTTTCCGTCGTCAGGCTTTTTGTCGTCTTCGGCTGCCGCTTCTGGATTTGGCGCTGCTTCAGCTTGTGCTTTCTGCATTACTTCACCAATTTTTTGAGCAGAAGCAAAGGTAGCTTCGACAGCTTTGTCCAACTCCTCTTTGGTGGCATCATCTTTTGCTGCCAATTCTTTGAGTTGCTTGACATTGGTTTCGATTGACTCTTTGTCTTTGGCCTCGAGCTTGTCGCCGTACTCTTTGAGTTGTTTCTCTATTTCGAAAGAAACACTGGTGGCTTGATTGCGCGCCTCGACCAACTCCTTTTTCTGTTTGTCTTCGTCGGCGTGCAGCTCTGCATCTGCCTTCATTTTTTCGACTTCTTCCTCAGAAAGGTTGGTAGAGTTTTGAATCGTAATCTTTTGTTCTTTACTCGTGTTCTTGTCTTTCGCCGTGACGTGCAAGATACCATTGGAATCTATATCAAAGGTGACTTCAATCTGTGGCGTACCACGCATAGCTGGAGGTATACCATCGAGTACGAAGCGACCAAGTGACTTGTTATCGGTCGCCATTTCACGCTCACCTTGCAAAACATTGATCTCTACCTGAGTTTGATTATCTGCCGCGGTAGAAAAGACCTGTGACTTGCTCGTTGGAACAGTGGTATTGCGTTCGATCAGGGGAGTTCTCACTCCGCCGAGGGTTTCGAGTCCCAAAGTCAGTGGAGTAACATCGAGCAGTACAACATCCGAGACATCACCACCGATGACACCAGCTTGAATAGCGGCGCCAATTGCGACCACCTCATCTGGATTTACTCCCTTATGTGGCTCTTTGCCGAAGAATTTCTTGACTGCTTCGACCACCTTTGGCATACGGGTCATGCCACCAACCAACACGATGTCATTAATATCTGATGGTTTGAGCTTGGCGTCTTTAAGCGCCTTCTCGACAGGTACGAAAGAACGTTGAATTAAATCATCAACTAACTCCTCCAATTTTGCTCTTGAGAGAGTTAACGTAAGATGCAGCGGTTGTCCTTCGTCACCCTGGGTAATAAATGGCTGATTAATTTCAGTTGTTTGTGCACTTGAGAGCTCAATCTTTGCTTTCTCTGCCACGTCCTTGACGCGTTGAAGTGCCTGAGGATCTTTGGTCAAATCTTTGCCAAATTCTTTTTTGAACTCTGCGACAATCCACTCGATAATTACGTGATCAAAGTCATCTCCACCTAGGAACGTGTCGCCATTGGTAGACTTCACTTCAAAAACGCCATCACCAATTTCGAGAATGGAAATATCAAAGGTACCGCCACCAAGGTCATAGACAGCAATAGTACTTGAGCCTTTTTTGTCGAGACCGTATGCCAGTGCTGCTGCAGTTGGTTCATTGACAATACGCTCGACAGTCAGGCCAGCGATTTCTCCTGCTTGTTTGGTAGCTTGGCGTTGAGAGTCATCGAAGTATGCAGGAACAGTAATAACTGCTCTTGAAACAGTAGTGCCCAAGTAGCTTTCTGCGTCAGCTTTCGCTTTGGATAAAATCTTGGCGGAAATTTCTTGTGGCGTGTAAGACTTGTTGTCAATTTTGACGACAGCCATGCCCTCTTTTCCCTCTTCAATGGTGTACGAAACATGCTTGATTGCTTCTTTGACAGCCGCATCTTTGAGTTTGCGACCCATAAAACGCTTAACTGAATTGACCGTTTTAGTAGGATTCAGCACCATCTGGCGCTTGGCAATGTCTCCGACTGTTACATCTGAACCCTTGAACGAAACAATCGAAGGAAACGTATTGCGACCCTCGGCTGTTGGAATGATTTTTGCAGTTCCACCTTCCATCACCGCAACGGCTGAGTTGGTGGTTCCAAGATCAATTCCAATGATTTTTCCGGTTTGTTTTGTATCTGACATAGTCCCTTTCTATCTGGTTTATATCTTTTTTTATATTGTGCGAATAGAATATCACGAATTAGCAGTCATGTAAAGAGACTGCCAATTATCAACCTACAACTACCTTTGCGTGCTGCAAAATTTCTCCATTGAGCGTGAAGCCTGGTCGCACTACAGTTGTCGCTACTGGCGTAGTAATGTCAGGTGAAATTGCCTCAACTGCTTCCATTGTGGCGGCATCAAACGGTTTGCCGATGACTTCGATTTGCTCCAAACCATGCGCTTGCAGAGTTTTCCAAAGTTGGTCGATCACCATCTGCAAACCTGGGTCTGCCAATTGCTCACTCGCCAGAGACAAGTGTGCCAATGGATCGAGTAGGTCCGTCAGTAAGTGCTTTGTTGCAAGCTTGCTGTGCTGCAACTTTTCTTCTCTGGTCCTGCGAACAATATTTTGATAATCGGCTTGTAAACGTCGTTCTCGCTCGACTAGTTCTGCAACCTGTGCTTCCAACTCCGCAACTTCTGGTACTGCAATTTTTTCAACTGGTGGCGTATTTTTTTTACTCATATGTGGTTACTCAACTATATCCTGAATCAGGGTACGCATATACTTCATCATCGGAATTATGTACGGGTAGTCAAATCGACTCGAGCCAATAACCGCTAATTCGCACTGCACCTCACCAACTTTAAACGACGTGTGAATCACTCCAAGAGACACAAGGTTTCGGTTGCCCAGTTCTGGACCATAAACGACTTGAATAATATTGTCGCTCGTATTGGTCGCAAAAATTTCACTCAAAAGCGAAACTTCTTCGATCAACTGCAAAACAGTACGCATGACTTTGATGTCATAAAACTCAGGCATCTGCAGTAAGTTGGCATAACCGGAGTGATAGAGCTTATGCTTATCAAGCATCGCGAGACCAAGGGCGTGCGATTTATCTGCCAGAACTCGAGTAATCTGTGAAAAAACTTCATCGATTTCCTTGCGGGAGTCCCAGACTTTTTCCTTGGCTGCAACTTCATCGGCCACGGTCAATTCTTTCTCACGCATCAATTCATTGACGTATAACTTAAGCGCAACTGGAGTCGGGATACGACCAGCGCTCGAGTGACCTTTTTTTAGATACCCTTGTTTGGTGAGTTGCACCATTTCATTGCGAATGGTGGCAGGCGAAACGCCAATCGAAAACTTTCGATCAATCGTGTCTGAACCAACTGGTTCGGCCGTCTCAATAAAATCTTGAATCACGGCGCGCAAAATTTGGATTTGTCTGGCTGTGAGGTCAATCATACGTATATATTTTCGTGCTTAGCAGAAGACTTGAGTTACTGCTAATAATAACTACAGAGTGATAGAATGTCAATCAATATCCTGCTAGGATAAACTCAAATGAAACGACAGAAAAAAGTTCGAGCACATCTGTTTGCAACTGGAGTAGTGTTGCTACTTTTGTTGACTGCGACAATTCTCGGCGCGACCCAAATCCGCATTGTACGAGAACTCTTCACTTTTGCCAATAATCCACAACCGGCTGATATTGTTATTGATACCGAAGGAATCCTGGGTCCCCTCCCACGACCGTGGCGTAATCTGGCACAAGGCGGTGAAGAAGCAAGCTGGCAACTGGAACCAGTCGCTGTGCAAGTCAAACAACTACATCCAGACTACATTCGTATCGACCATATTTTTGATTTTTACGAAATTGTCCAAGGTTCTCCGGGCAATCTCACGTTTGATTTTTCTCAGTTCGACAAAATCCTCGATGGCATCGCTACCACTGGCGCCAAACCGTATATTGCGCTTTCGTATCTGCCACCTGCTTTGGGAGGCAGCGACATCGTTTCAAGTCCTGAGCGCTATGAAGATTGGCAGTTGGTCGTGCAGAAAACAATCGAACACGTCTCTGGCACCAGAGGATTGAGAGATGTTTATTACGAAGTCTGGAATGAACCAGATTTGTTTGGCGATTGGAAATATTACGGAGACAAAAATTATCTCAACTTATATGGTGCGGCAGCTCGGGGAGCACAACAAGCTCGAGGCGTACAGCCATTTAAAATTGGCGGTCCAGCCACCACAGGATTTTATAAATCTTGGTTTGATGCCCTGGCAAAATACACGAGTGAAAATAATTTGCGGCTCGATTTTATTTCTTGGCATCGCTATGACTCAGATGTTGAACAATTCAGAGAAGATATCATAGATATCCGCACTTGGGCAGAAAAGTATCCGCAACTAGCGCCAACTCTAGAATTTCACATCACCGAGTGGGGTCATGATAGTGAAAACAACCCCGGGTATGACAACAACTATGGCGCTGCACACACCGTTGCCGCTGCGATAGAAATGGTTGGTGTTGTCGAACGGGCCTTTGTATTTGAGATTCAGGATGGCAAAGATCCAGAGGGCAAAGAACATTGGGGTCGATGGGGACTACTTACGCACAAAGATTTTGGCTCTAAACCAAAACCACGTTACCACGCACTGAAAATGCTTGATTCTCTCGGAGAGCAACGTGTGCAACTACTCGGCAAAGGGACCTATGTAAAAGCGCTCGCGAGCAAATCTATCGAGGGTGTGTATGGCGTCGTCATAGCAAATTTTGACGAAACAGGCAAAAATGCTGAGAGTGTTCCAGTGGCTTTTCAAAATCTTACTCCAGGAAATTACACACTCAAAAAAGAGTATCTGAGTAAATCAGGCACAACGGAAACAGTTGCCGTCGGCATAGAACCACTACAAATTATTGTTCCGCTCGGGCCATACGATGTGGCAAAAATTACGCTGACTCAGGTTAATTGAGCAATAAACTCTGTAATTTTTTTCTTAAACTGTGCAAGTGAAAACTGCTGACTATGTTTGTAAAGTTCTAGAGGTGAAAAGCTACTTTTCTCCGCCTGTTGCATTGCCTGCCAAAGTCCTGCGGCAGAAAGTTCGCTAAAAAGTACCCCTGTTCTCCCAGGCAAAACTGTCTCTCTAGGACCACCAGAGTCATGTGCTATTACGGGTACGCCGTGCGCCATAGCTTCAACTGGAACTATGCCAAAGTCTTCATCTTCGACTGGGTACAACAGTGCCTTCGCTCCCGCATACAACTCATTCAGTTTTTCATCACTGACTGCCCCGCAAAACTCGATGCTAGATCCCGCCATCGCTTGCAAACCTGCTAGCATCTTACCCGACCCGACTACTTTGAGCGGTAAGTTCTGCTCCGTACATACTTGCACTGCAAGCTCTGGATGCTTCGCCAGCGCCAAGCGATTGACATAGAGATAGTACGAGCGATCATTTGCCAACGGAGGTTGAGCGGGAATGTGGACCGGTGGGTAAATAATGATTGAGTCTCGACGATAAAACTTAGTGATTCTGCGCGCAGTTTCCCAAGAGTTTGCGATAAAGAAATCGACTTTTTGTGCCACGTAGTAATCGACCACGCGCAAATAATGATTGATCAGCGTACCAAATACTCGCGTGATCGGATTTGCTCGCCAATTACTCATGGTGGTGTAGCCATACAACGAGCGCGCGGGCGTGTGACAGTAACAAACGTGTTTGCCATTTGGGACGATAACCGCTTTGGCAAAATAAGCGTTTGACGAGGAAATAACCAGATCAAATTCTGAAAGATCCAGCGCTTTGAAGTAATTTGGCGCCCAAATACGTAGCGGTGAAAACAACAATGTATAGCCGGGAATCTTTGTTAGCCAAGTCGTGCGAATATCCCAATCGACAAATCGTTGCCAATGTAAACCTAATTGCTTCTGATCTACGAAAGCAGTAAATACTGGCGCCTCAGGATAGAGCTCGTGCAGCGATTCCAAAACGCGCTCTGCACCACCGTATTCTCGCAGGTAATCGTGAACTAAGGCAACTTTTTGCTGTTTTTTTTGCATGTTAAAAGAGCGCTTTCTGAACGGAAAGTTCGAATGCATCTTTGGGCAGCAATCGTTTGAGTGAGGTAAATTTCAATTTTTCAAAAAACTCACTGGCAGCTTCCTTATTGTAGTGAGAAACTCTGCACGGCTCGAGCGCAAAATCGATTGGGATAGCTCGATCAATTGTGGCGAGTTGCTGGCTCAAAAATGCCATCTCTCGATCTTCGAGCATTTTCTTGAGGGTTGATCCGACTAGAACTTCGCCGGCAACAGGAGGTTCTCCGGCGACAAGCTCGTCTACTCGTTGGTAAATGCCCTCGAGCGATTTGTGTCGCTCAAGTAACTTGCGCGCAGTCTTCGGGCCGACACCTTTGACACCAGGGATATTATCTGACGCATCTCCCATCAAGGCTTTCAAATCTATAATTTGCGAAACAGGCACGCCCATTTTTTTCTGGACTTCTTCCGCATCGTACTCTGTATCGAGAGATCCCCTGCCTCTGCCAGGCAACCAAGCGTGGGTTTGCTCACTCACGAGCTGGAACATATCTTTGTCGCCGGTGACGATAATAGAGCGAACATCCGCATGCTCTTTCTCTACTTGCTGCGTAATCGTACCGAGTAAATCATCTGCTTCGATACCAGATTGGGAAAACTGTGGGATGTTGAGGGCCGTCACCACCTCTTTGACCAAGGCAATTTGGGGAATTAGATCATCCGGCATTGCAGCTCGATTGGCTTTATATTCCTTATATTCCTCGGCGCGTTTTGTCTTCCCTTTACTGTCAAAAGTAGCCGCTATATAGGTTGGTTGCAGATCACGAATCGCGGTCAGAACGCTACGACTGAAGCCGTAAACTGCGTTGACAAGCGTGCCATCTGGTGCGGTAAGATCGGGAAATGCGTGGTACGCACGATAGATCAGTGCGTGACTGTCGATCAGGACGAATGTTTTTGACACAAGGTGATTATACCTGAGTTGCAGAGGAGTTAGGCACGGTAGCTTTTATCTGGCCCATCAGTGCAGCGAACTCATCGCCATCGAGTGTTTCTTTTTCGAGTAGTTGGAGTGAAACCAAATCGAGCTGCTTGCGATACTTCGTGATAAGCATCATCGCACGTTTTTGACCAGCGGAGATGAAATCTTGAATAGCTGCATCAACTTTTTCTTGCAGGGCGTCAGAAATTTTCATTGGCTCACCAAATGCACGATTGTAGTTGGACGTTTCAAATTGTGGTGCAAAATTCATTGCTCCGAGTTCACTCATGCCGTACTCAACAACCATAGCGCGGGCAATTCTGGTCGCTCGATCAATATCACTACTTGCGCCAGCAGTCAGTTCTTTAAAAACCAGTTGCTCTGCTGCTCGTCCACCAAGTAAAACTGCGATCTCATCGATCAACTCTGATTTTGTCGTTTGCAATTTATCTCGCTCGGGAGGAGTGAGAGTAAAACCGAGTGCTCGTCCACGTGACACGATTGAAATACGATGCACTGGATCTGCAAAATTTGAGACATGTGCAACTACTGCGTGACCAGCCTCATGAAAGGCAGTCATTTTACGCTCGATCTCGTCATGCAAACGCTTCTTGCTCGGACCCAACTTTACCTTGAGCGATGCTTCTTCTATGTCATTCATGTTGATTTCAGTCTTGTTGGCGCGAGCAATACCAATCGCCGCTTCGTTGAGCATATTTTCGATATCTGCCCCAGAGAAACCAACGGTGCGCTTTGCCACGCGAGCCCAATTGACATCAGCTGCAAACGGCTTGGATTTGGCATGAATTGAGAGAATATATTTGCGCTCTTCGAGATCTGGGAGGTTAACTGTTACTCTACGATCAAACCGACCCGGACGAACAAGTGCGGGATCGAGCATGTCGCCACGGTTAGTCGCGGCCATCACAATCACATTGTCATTTTGGGTAAAACCATCCATCTCGACTAGAATTTGATTTAACGTTTGTTCGCGCTCGTCGTGACCACCCATGTTGCCCTGACCACGCATGCGGCCAATGGCGTCAATTTCGTCGATGAAGATAATAGACGGCGCAATTTTTTTGGCAGTAGCAAACAGATCTCGTGCGCGTGAAGCACCGACGCCAACCAGCATTTCCATAAACTCACTGCCTGCAATCGAGAGAAACTGTACATTTGCTTCGCCTGCAACTGCACGTGCGAGCAGTGTTTTACCAGTTCCAGACGGACCAACGAGGAGCACGCCACGAGGGGTGCGTGCACCAACCTTATGATATTTTTTGGGATTCTTGAGAAAATCAACAATTTCTTCGAGCTCTTGTTTCGCCTCATCCATACCACCAACGTCTTTGAACTTCGTATTCTGCTTGCCTTTGACAAATAGTTTTGCCTTGCTACGACCGATGCCCATCATGCCATCCTGGGCACCGCGCGCTTGGCGGAAAATGAAAAAGAAAAACACAAACATCAGGAGGACAGGCAAAATATTGATCGCCAATTCCCATGCCATTTCACCGAATGAAAGATTGGTAACCTCGACATCTGCCTCTGCCAAATCAATGCCCGATGCGACGAGAATACTCAAAACTTCTTGATTATCTTCTTTGCGAGAGGTTTTTTCGGCTCCGTCTTTGTAGGTAATTCTGAGCTCATCACCGGCGACTTTCACTTCACTTACTTGCTGGTCACGGACGTCTTTGACAAATTGACTCAGGCTAATACTCTTATCTTCGTTTCGGGAAAACAGAGAAATGATGAAAGGAAGAAATAACAACGCCAGCAATACATATAGTAAGCCGCGACTAAAAAACTGCGAGAGGTTAATCTCCATGCGGAATTGCTTGCCCTCAGGTTTTTTGGCGGGTGGTGTTTCAGTTGGTTTTTGTGTTTTGGTAGTCTTTGGGGTAGCCATAATTCTCCGGATCGAGCTGTATTGTAACACGCAAAAATGCTAGCGCAGGATGGATCCTGCAGGCAGTGATTGGTCTGGATGCAGTAAAATTGCGCGGGTTCCGTCGTCGGCCGCAACGATCATGCCCTGGCTCTCAACTCCTCGCAATATGCGTGGTTCTAGATTTGCCAAGTAGCTCACTTGTTTGCCAACTAAATCTTCTGGTACATACCAACCTTTGATGCCTGCTGCGACTGTTCGTTCTCCCAACTCGCCAACATCGAGGGTGATTTTGAGCAATTTGTCTGCATTTTCGATTGGTTCGGCGGCGATAATCGTCGCAATGCGCAAGTCTAAACTGGCAAAAACTTCAAAGTTAATTAGTGGTTTTGCTTCTGACATACTTATCAGAGTCCCATTTTTTCTTTTACTTCGTTGAGCGTTTTGCGTGCGACGGCTTGGGCTTTGGCAGCTCCAGTTGTAATGACTTCGTCGACAAATTTTGGGTTGGCTATAAGCTCTTGTCGTTTTTCTTGTAGTGGCTGCAGCTCTGCAAAAATGCTGGCTGCCAACTCTTTTTTGAGATCTCCATAGCGGATACCTGTGCCTTCATACTGTGACGCATATTCTGCTCGCTTGTCTGCACCAGAGAAAAGTTCTACAAATTGCAAGAGATTCTTCACTCCTTGCGGCATAGTCTCTACGGTTCCCGTTCCACCGTCAGTTGGCGCTGCTTTGAGCCTCTCGAGAATTTCTGCTTCGGTATCGGTCAGGGAAATGTAACTGCCTTCGACACTTTTGCTCATCTTGCCAGTACCTTGCAGTGATGGCACATACTCACCTTTGGTCGCAAAGCGCGTTGGTTCGGGGAAATCGGTGTCATACGCCTCATTCATTTTTCGCGCTATCTGGCGAGCAATTTCGAGGTGTGGTTCTTGATCGATACCAACGGGTACCAAATTTGCCTTGTACAGCAAAATATCTGAGGCCATCAATAGTGGGTAATTGAGCAGCGCCATCGTAGCGTGATCGGGATATTGTTTTATTTTGTCTTTAAACGTCGGCAGATGCTGCATGCGGGCAATGCTCATGACCGAGGAAAAGAGAAAAGCCAATTCGAGGTGTTCTCCCACCATGGACTGCAAAAACAACGTCGAGCGTTCTGGATCAAGGCCGGCTGCCAGGTAATCAACAATCACCTCACGGCGATTTACACGCAGTTCGTCGATATCGTAAGGAGTAGTAATAGTATGGACATCGGCCACCATAAAAAAGGTGTCAATCGCTTGGTCTGCTTGCACGGCAAACATACCTTTGACCGCACCGAGGTAATTACCAAGATGCAAGCGACCGGTGGCGCGGATACCAGAGAGAACAGTCTGTTTCATGATGGGGTTATTGTACCATCAGAGACCGATATGAAAATTTACAACTCTTCAATTCGAATATTTGGCTCCATATCTGGAGCTTCGATCAATTTGAGATATTTTTCGGTAGTAGTGATACGTTTGTGACCTACCAGTTGGGAAACATACACGAGTGGTGTACCAGCCTTGAGCTGCTCAACGACAAAGGTGTGTCGCAAGTCGTTGACTTTCGCACCACGGATTCCACCTAGGCGGAAATAGCGATCAATAGCGGTACGGATATTACGAACGAGGAACGGTCGGCATGTTTTGGTCAAAAACAGTGATTTTTCTCGTGCTCTCGGTCTCATCTGCATATATTCCATAAGCGCGTGCTTGGCTGCTTGGTTTAATGGAATACGTCGACTACCACGTGAGTTTTGCGGCCGAATAGTAATTATGTTACGATCAAAGTCCACGTCCGATAGTTCGAGTGCTGCGAGCTCACTGATACGCATACCTGTCTGCAACAACAACTCTACGACCGCATACATTCTTGCATCTGCGCGACACGCATCACGAAGTGCTCGATACTCCAATTTTGACAAAATCCGTGGTGGATTTTGGTCATACTTTGGATGAGAAACTTGCTCTGCTGGATTTTCGATTGTGCTGTCAGTACTAGAGACGTAACGGAAAAATGCTTTAATAGAATTGATTTTTCTAGAAATTGATTTACCGGTGTATCGCTGCTTTTTTAATAATTCTTTGAATTCGTTGATGTCATCTGGGATAACATCAGTAACCATGAGTCGCTGTTTCTTTGCCTCAAACTCAATGAGCTGCTCAATATCTTTGCTGTATGCAATCACTGTGGCATGGGCTTTGCCCGTATCCTCCAAATGTGAAACAAATTGCGTACGCGAAGTAGTTAGCGGTGTACTCATGGAAGCTACCTGTCAGTGATGTATACTTTTAACATGAGGAAACTTGATACAGCACAATATTTCTTTTACTTGGATCCTCTAGGGCTTATAGTAACATTGGCTAAGATTATTTGCAAATGAAAAAAGTTCTCTCAAATCAAGTTGTTTTGCTCGGATTTGCTCTTTTTATAACTTTCACCGTGTTCTCAATGAGACAAAGTAGCAAGAAAATAATCAATCAGGATCAAAACCTACAACAAGTGGGTCAAATAAATCAAGAAATTCGACAAGAAATTTCTGGTTTAGAAACAAAAATTACCACGGTAACCAGCGATTTTTCCAAAGAAAAACGTCTGCGAGATGAGTTATTGCTCCAAAAACCAGGTGAATATATCGTATTGCTTGATGAAAGTGAGTCAGAAGAGTTGGAAGTTACTGTGCCACAGAACGCTGAAACGTCTGTTTGGGAGCAGTGGCGAGCGGTGTTGTGGTAAATAATAGTATATTTAGTATATTGTTATTTTGTATATCTTTGATATATTGAAAATATGCTACAAAGAATCGAATCTCTTTTCAGTCATCGACCTGCCAACCAAGTGAAGGCTGGAGGTGAGGAGGCAGTCTCTCCCTTATTTAACTTCGATGGCTACCCGCAAGAAGTTAGAGATTCGTTTCTGACTGAAGCTGATGCAACTGCTGTAGATAGAATTGTCGCACATCTTCGTGAAAGTGAGGAAACTCCCAAGGCTATTCAACTAGAACATACCAATACTGGAAGTTGGGTCCATCTTGCTTATCTTGGTACATCAATTGGAGTAAACTGGGCAAATCCCCAAAAATATCCTAAAGATTATCCAGAATATGAAAGAACATACTATGGTCCAATTGGACCTAAAGACGTCCAGACTAGAAGAGCAAATTTACTCAGTGTAAAACTTGGTATTCCGCTAGAAACTACAAACAAGCGTTACTAGCTTGTTTCCGACGAGATGTCCTATTTCGCCCGAAGTTTCCCAATGATAATTACGTTGGCATTTGCAAACGGATAGTTGTACTTTGGCATTTTCTTGAGCACTCGCTTGTCTACCTCCAACCAAGAGTTAAAGACTGTCTTGCGCTGCAGGAAAAAAGCTTTATCAAACGCAATCTTGTTCGTTCTTAAATGCTCATCTAAATACAGATTATATCCCAAAGGAAGAGTAATAAATACAGTACCACCAGGCGCAAGTAAAGATTTTAGATGTTCCAATGCCCGAGGAATTTTTTGCTTATTCTTGACTTTTTCATCCCAACCCACGTGTTCTAAAGTAGAAATTGAGACTATCAGTTTAAATTTTTTTGAACTCTTAAAATTAATCACATCTTTGTTGATTACACCTGGAGCTACTTCATACTTATCAACAACTTGATGACTGATCGGAAAATAATGCGAAAGGACATTGCCAACTTCTAGCACCTCACTGCTTTGGTATTTTTGAACTTCTGCCCAAGCGATCGGCAACTCAACTGCACGCTCATTTATGTGAGGCGAATTATATTTATGACAAAAGTAGTGATACTGTTTATTTTGAAATCTAAAAGTTCGCAGTGGCTGCACCAGCTTGTGAATGAAATAGCTTTTATTTATCCTGGCAATAAGTTGTTTTAGCATACTTTCTTTAACTAACTATGATGAACTGTATAATTCTGCAACAGCACGCTATACATCAAATACTTCTCTGCTGTTTGTAACGAAGTTTCTTGTTCGGTATCCCCTCTGACATCAGCTGCAATATTTTTGATATACGCTGCTTCTTCACAACTTTGCAATTGCAATGCCCATCGCTTTGCTTCAAACAAAAATCGTTGCGCCGCAGTGGTAGAGCCTCTCTGGGTAAGACTCGCCACTCGTAGCAAATCGCTTGAGAGCGAACCTACTAACAAACGCGTGTCGTCTGTCATAAAATACTCGCAAAAAAATACTCAGTGAGTTCTCGATATTGTTTGCGAATTTTTTCGCTTTGAATGTCATTTTTTGTGTTGTCGTCTCGCGGCCTAATGTTTATAAACGAACTAAAATCAATTTCCTTTGTTTCAAGATCGATTCCCCCTCCCCAAATATTCCTCTGCTTAGATCCCTGTTGCAGCAATAATTGTTCACCTTCAAAGTGTCTATTCATGCCAGCAGAACAAACTTTATTCTCAAGATCAATTACGGTTTTGATATATACCTCAAATTCTGCTGCCAGCTGATCAATTTGTTCTATAGAAAATGGTTGCGATTGCGTGATAATCATCTGGCTTATGATAACAGATCATCAGCGACTGCCTTCATATGCTCTTCAATAAGTCCCCTCAAAAAAACAGAACGAGGAATACGTTTTTCTCGAGACACCTTGTTGAGATACTCCCCAATTTCTGGCGAAATATAAAAATCAAAGCGTACGTCTTTGTTACCCTTTGCATACTCGAGTGCTGAAGCCAAAATCTCTTCGAGCGTTTCTCGATCGTATGCGAGTATGACAATCTTATCGCTTGCCGAACTATCAAGCATAAAAGGCTTTTTGCCATCCGTGTACAAAACAATGACTTGCTTACCAAAATGTAACGCTTGGTTGATGAGATGACCTACGCCAAGGCTTGGGTATGTTGCCTCAAATATACAAACCTCCGCCTTTTTGATGGCTCGGATAGTATCTTTGTAGTATTTTTTTCGCTGCTCAGCATCCCAAGAATAAAACTCTTCTTCGCTAATATTTCGAATCACATCATCAGTTAGATGCACCTTAACTGAATCAAAATAGTTATAAATTCGCTCGATTTCCTGTGAGTAATCCTGCTTTGCCCTTGGAGAAGTTGAGAAGAAAATTTTCATCTTTGGGTGGAATTATACAGCCAACTTTGTGCCATCGATAATAATATCGGCAAATATTTTTGGTGCGTGGTTTTTAAAATACTCTTGCTCTTCTGTCGCCCATTTTCGCCATACTGTCTCAAGCGCTGCTCTCGATTTTTTTGATCCGTCAGCGATGTCTCGCTGAACACCTCTCTTTATGCAAAGCTCAAGCGGCGTATCCACAAATATGCCAAGTGAAATATATTGTCGAAATTCTTTGCGCAGCGCACTGACACCCTCAATTATCATGATTGGAGTAACTTGCTTCGACACAAGTTTTCGTTTCTGATCAGGATTCTCCCACCACCGTGAGCACTCATACTGCAAAGTTGTATGGCCATTTTGAATTGGTATAAAAATGGTTGGTGCCAACAGTTTCCACCACTCGAGAGGATTATCCTCACTCGCAAAGTCATCGGTCTGAATAATCTCTGCCGACAATTCTTTCGCCAATGAGTCTGCTAGTGTCAATTTGCCCGCACCACCATGCCCGTCTATACCGATAAACAAGGTGTCACCAACTTTTGGCTTTGTTGTTTTGAGCAGTTTTGTGATATCAGTTTTTAGCATTGTAGTGACAATTAAAAAAATTTACTCAAAAGCAAACATGGGATATTTGTAGATTCATTAGGCTGCCAAGCAACTTTATTTGTGTCAATTATATAGCCCGCTTTGACATAAAATCCAAAAGAATCAAACTTCGGATTCTTCTCTTTACTATATGGGTGGTCAACCGCCAAGGCCTCCCAGACAGCTTTGCAACCCAGTTTGTTAGCCGTTTACTCCACAGCTTTCAAGAGGGCTTCATCAGCCCACATATTCTCAATCTCATAGTTCGATTTTGTCGTAAATTGTTGCAAAAAAAGAACGGTGCTATGCTGAGGAAATGGACCTAGATATCCAGTTGGATTTGCTGTTGTTTCCAACACTTCAAAAATTGCGAAACCAACAAGAATATCATCTACAAAGAGAACAATGTTTTTGTCGGGATATTTGACCGCAACCGCTAATTCCTGCTCTGAAATTGCGTGTTTGCCAAACCACTTGCTATCTAATTCTGCTGCAGATGTGGTATCAGCTTCCCGCAATGATCTATGAGAAAAAATCATATGAGTTCGCCCTCAGAAGCTACTGTTTCTAAAAATGCTTTTGGTGAAATAATCCGAAGCTTCTTTAAGCTAGGCTCACTAGCCAAAACAAGCAAGTCACGATCTCCCGAAATCAAAAAGTCAGCTTTCGCAGACAGAGCCAAATCCAATAAAAACTGATCTTTTGGATCACGAACTCGTAGTTCGTTAGATTTTAAAACAATTTTCTTCCCTCTTTGTTGTAGTAATTCGATAAGTTTGTGTACGGAGGTATTAGTCAGATGGTACCTCGTTTTGATTTTTTTTCGGTTCAAAACGTTGATTATTTCATTAAGTAACTCGTCACTCAATGCTAGTTCAATTCTCGACTTTTGCCACAATTGTATGATCTTGTACGGATGACCGCTTGGAACAATGAGTCCACTTATGAATACATTAGTATCAATTATTACTAGAGGTTTTTTCATAACGTCCAAGTCTACTGGACTCTACCTCTTGTGAAATTTCACGAAAAGCTGCAACAGCAGCAAGATCTTTATTTTTGGTACGAATTGACTCCAAAAATGCAAAAGACTTAAGGCGCTCGTACTCATCAAGCAGCTCAAGACTAATCATGGCTAGTTGTGATTGGCTTCGGTTCATGACAATGACGGGTCTGTCAGAATTTTGAACAGTTGCGACAACATCTTTATACTGTCTTTGTACGGATCTAATTGAAACTGTCTTGTTAAGATAAGGCATAGCCCTATGATAACATTTGTTTATTTTTTGTCAATCATTTGTCTGACAAACTGCAACTTTATCTCCCTACTCCAACTTTTAATCTCGTATTCTCGTTTGAGCGCTTCGCTTCTTGTGCCAACTGCTTCCAAATAGACTTGCCGTACTGGTTTGTGTGAACGTGTGTAGTGACCACCTTTGCCCACAAGGTGTTCCTGAAATCTTCTTGCTGGATCGGTGGAAATGCCAGTGTAGAGCGTGCCATCTGCGCACAAGAGAATGTAAACGGACCACATAGTTGTTGCCTAACGATCAAGTAACTTCATAATCCTCTGCCCTGTATACAGCTCTGTGCCAAACTTGTTGCCACTCGCTTCCTTTTCAAAAAGAACAAAACTGCTGATCGATAGTACGTTTATCGAAACAAAAACTCCGACAAATATCCAGAGAATGATCTTCGAGTATCGCCCCTCAATCCATTCGAGTATTTTAGCAAGCAGTATTAAAAAAAGTGGCAGTGAAGAAATAAACATTCTGCCGCCGTAGGCCGCCGCTTTCCAACCACCTTGTAACACGATGATTGCGTACTGAAAACAGAAAAAGATGAAAAGTACTTTTAGAAAGTAATCCAATTTCTTTTTATACGCCAAACGAACAAACAGAGCTGCAGATACAAATAGAATTGGCGTTCTGGTAAATAAACCATTGGTGAAGTGAAAAAGTGTTCCAGCCAAATCTCTCATCGAACTTTGACTTTGTTGAGCGGTCATCCAAAGGAAATATGGGTGAGAATCAAATGTATCAAAAGTAGTAATCCACTGCAGTACGAGTGGTAAAAACATTAGAAATTGTATTCCAAAGAATACAAAAAGATTTTTTAGTATCTGTTGCCAATGACTTTTATTTTTCTTGAATAACACGGCCACAGCAACTAAAACAACTACAGAAATTACAGCGTCCTGTGGACGGGTAATGCTCAGCAAACCAGCAATCAACCCCAGAACAAAGTAATTTTTGGTACTGAGTCTTTGCTTTTGTTTATAAAAATAGAAGAAAAATAGTGTTGCTAAGAAAAATGAAGCAAAGTGCGAGTTGAGCACATCGAACGAACCATAGTACAAAAGATTGGTGGATAGCAACAGCAAGAGAACAGCAACACGACCGACACTTTGTTTGAAACGAAGCATCAACAGCAATTTTTCACTGAGCCATGCTACTGCTACAACGTACAGAATCGCACCTACTCCAGACAGCATTTGGTATGTATCTGAGTAGCCAGTGCGAGCAAGCGATGCTCCAAAAAAATTTGCAACCACAACTACGCCATCTGCCAGAGCGTAAAACGGTAGCAGTAGTAGTGCCGTCCCAGGAGAAAAATGGTTGAGCGCTTTTCCTTGTGAATTTGTCCCAACAATCTGCACTATAGGAGAGCTAAGAGGTCGCTGCGAATTATTATTTTCGTGGTTATAGATGTGCCTGTATTCATTGGTAAAATCATTGTCAGCGTCAAAATACCAAGAATGCAAATACGCGTAGTACCCTATGCCATCTCCATAAACTGCTTGGCCGGATACAAAATAGTGAATTGAAAATATACTAACAAATGAAATAAAAAGCAGTGGGAAATAGAATTTCTTCACACGGTTTTCAGTAGATTTGCGAAGTATTCATCATAAGCGTAGTATAACGTTTCCAAGAAACCACGTATCCATACACACAAAAATTGCGATGAGAAGTCCCGATCGGAAAATTGGCCTCGTAGAAAAAACCACACGCTGGATTTCGGCAATTGCTCTACTAGCAGTAGCTTCTCTGCCAGAACAGCAAAAACCTATTTTCAAATCCCTTGGACTTGATATGCCCGGCTCTGCAGATCTTATTTCTGAACCGCCTCCACTCGATGGTGACATAGAAAAGAACTGGCAAGTCAGAGAGTTAAAAATAAAAGAAGCTTGGGAACTTATACAAAGCGTCATTGGTGATAGAAAAATCGTGCCAGCCAATATTGCTTTTATTGACAGTGGATATAGTGCTGCTGCAATGCCGGAAGATCTTAGAGAAATTCCCATTACGAATACATTGCTACTTAACCATCCCCCAGAAGAATACTACGACCACGGACTCGCTATGGCAGCTCTCTCTGTTGGGGCTGTGTGGGACAATGAAGCAGGCATTGATCCAATTTGCGCTGCAGAGCTCTGTAATTTCCTGATAGAAAATGCGGCTAGCGGCGAAACCTACGACAATCCAACTGGGTTCTTTGTGTTTAACTACAGTGACTTGGTGGCGGCTCTCAACTGGCTAACTACACTAACAGATGAAAATGGAGAGCCTCAAATTTCTGTGATCAATATGTCTTGGGGTGGTTGGAGCGATGTGACTAGTTTACGAAAAGCGGTAGAGCTGGCGCACGAAAAAGGCATTCTGCTTGTTGCCGGTACTGGAAACGAAGGAGAAGAAAATCGCTGCTTTTTTCCTGCCAAATATCCTGACGTAATTTCTGTGCGTGCTGTACTTCATCTAGAAGGTGATCCAGCAAATTGGGGCAAAGATCTAGCAATAGCTTCATTCTCCAACTCCTGTGACGATAAAAAAGGCGTAGCTGCCCCAGGGTCACTTATTAACGCCCCACAGACCAATGCCGAGGGAGTAACTACCCTCGAGTGGATAGCCGGCACCTCTCCTGCTACGGCCGAAGTTACTGGCATGCTTGGGATGTTGATTACATTTTTGCAAACTATGGGTATCGATAAAATAGAAGCGGGACTCAGCGCAGAGGAAGCTTTACTGGCCAGCGCAACTATCCCTATATATGTCGAAGAGACGCAAATAGTAAAATGGGGCTTGGGCATGCCTGATCAAGAAAAGGCAGTAGCATATCTTATGAAAAAATATGGATATACTGTACCAATACCGACATTTGAAATATTTTTGCCGCAAATTAGTCTGGAGAACAACTACGTTTTATATCTTCCAATGATAAAAAGCGCTCTTACTTAAAAATCCCCTTAAAGAAAGCTTGAAATCGCATAATAATTTGCTTCAAAGCCGACCACAGCATGAAACAGCTATTGAAAGCAAATATCAGAAGTGGAAAATTAATTAAATTTCCTAATAAATTCATGCTAGAAAAACATGACTTATACTCTCTTATATTTAAGAAATCATGTTCTAAAACAAGATCTTGCCTGGTAGAAGCACTCTCTTATAATCTCTTATCATTTTAAAATCCTGGTTCATAATATGTTCCGCTAGCTGCCCCCCTTAATTTAATGAGTTGAACTTGAACCAAACCTTGCAGATCTTTATTTATTGTAGGTCGTGAAGCGCTGGGTGAAAGCTTAACACATTCTTTTGCAGTAATTGTTGGATTCTCTTGTAAAAAATGCCATATTTTTATTTGTCTTTCATTTAAATGTGAGAATGTATCTCCCAACAAAACAACTTTAAAACTGTTTGCTGCATTTTTGAAGATGGGCTCTAGTAGAGACCATTCTTCCATTCTAGATAAAACTATATTAATTCCTCTTCCATACTCCTCAAGATAATCTAAGTCTTTTAGTAAAGAAGCGATAATTTCATTTCTACTAAACTGAGAGTCTCTGAGGTTTTCAATTGTAATTCCCGGAGGAAGATTTCCTGGATTTGAAATTTCTATCCTATTAGAAAAAATGTTAATTTGAGTATACGTTTCAGTTATAAGATAATCTCTATGAATAACCGCATTTGCCACAAGTTCTCGAATTGCCTCAGGAGGATACTCGTATTTTTCAACCCTCTTCGAACCAATAATTTCTGCTCTCAGAGAAATATTTCTAAGTATAAATTGGTGAATTAAATCAATTTGTTCATCAAGGGTCCCAAGAATATCCTGCTTGTCTAAAATTGGAGTAGAAACAGAAAATCCTGCATATCGCACACATCTAACCACATAACGGGAAAAAGGAAGTAAGGTCTGGGGCTGGACATTAGAAAATATGAGAAAACCTCCAACAGTTGGAAAATAATTACCATTAAAATTATCTATCACGCCAAGATTTTTCATCACTTTGTTTGTTGGTGCACTATCAACAAATTTTCTTTTAGCTTTTTCAGCACTCTTAATGAGTAATTCTTTAATCTTGCCAACATCTAAAAGATCTATGCTAGCCTGAGATGCCTGAGTCTTATCAAATTTAAAAATGTCTGAATTCCTAATGAATGCCCTCATTTCTTCATCAGTAATAACTCTATCCACATTGCCTTCTCGAATACAGGCGCCCCTAGGTAACCCCAGTCTCTTATTAAAGCAAGGCTTTCGCTCCTCGTTTGTTTCGGAAACACAAAGAACTAGAAGCTCTTTTTTATCAAGCTCAACAATTCTCAAACTATAAATACCATGATTTTGCATTACTTCATTTAAAAAACTTACTATTTTTTCTTGAAGAAATGCCAAGTCTAGTCCACCCACTATTTCAATTTTGCCACTGTCTCTATCTTCATAAATTCCAAAAACTATAATTCCTCCTCCGGGTTTGTGAGAGAAGGAAGAAATTGATTTCCAACAGCTACTTGGGAACCCACCTCTAGCGTCTTTAAATTCGACATTGTCTGTCTCAGTTTTATGATGTCTGGCTTTTTTAATTAATGCAACTAATTGCTCATCATCGAATTTCATAATGAGATTATACTTCATGGTCTGAGCTCTATTTCTTTTCTACCTATCAAGCCCAACTCTATTAACTAAGTCAATTTACATGGAACTTTACGAAATTCAGAGGAAAAGTTGTTGACGCTGGGAGAATATTAAAACTCATGCTTCCCCAAACAACTTTTTAGCCGCCTCATACAACGGCAAAACTATTTCCTTTGCCTCAGGCAACAACTTTTTCCAACTTCGAGCCAACTTTTTCATCACAAACTCTCTGCCTTCGCCTGTTTCCATTTTTTTACTTTGAAAGCAAGAGAAAAAAGTGCGTCAAGATTATCAAAGTGTGCCATAGAATCAGCGCTTGCCAGTATCTCCGCCTCGATCGTTTCTCTAGGTATCTCTCTGCTCCCCCGATGAGAAAGAATGCAGTGCTCTACTTGCGAAATTTTCTGCTCGGGATACTTATAATTTTCCAAAAGCTCACGGGCCAACCGAGCTGAGTGAACATGATGTTCAGAATATAGTTTACTGTCTGAAATCTGGGCATAGTCGTGCAACAGCGCAGCAAGCACTGCAACTTCGACATCAGCTTGCTTCTTTTTTGCAAGTTTTTTGGAAAAAGCTACAACACTCTGGATGTGATGTGTCCAGGCGCTAAAGCCGTAAATATTATTCTCTGATTTACAAGTGTCTTCGACAATTTTTGCTATTTTTGAAACTACTTGACTCACAATTAGAGCCTATTTTTAAACAAATACTTTAGCTAATAACCAGAATAATATCCCAGCCATACCCCAAAGTGGGATAGACAAAAGACTAGTATACCCTCCTAAGGAATATCTATGATAACTCCATAACCTCTGGCCCATTATTTGATGATAAAAATAACCAATGGTCCATTCTAGGAACGTTCCCACCAGCGCAAAAAATAAATATACAGTCATCAGTGATGAACCAAATTTTGATATGTATATACCAACAGCCAAAAATGTGGGAAGTAGCAAGTAAAAATACTTGCTCCAAGAAAAGTGGTATATTCGAATTTTCTTACCAGATAACTTAAAATATAATTGCTGGGTAGCTGCTTCAAAAACAACTCCCCCGACCACCATTGAGAGAAAAATAATGATATCCTGAATAGTTACCATAAACAGAATGGTATTTCATTTGAGCAAGTAAATCAATTCAATGTTGACACTCTGGGAGGAAGTTAGAACCTATTTTTACTCTGCTGGGACGAAAGTTTACGTCAGTATAAGCTAGCTTTAAGTAGCAACATCCCGAACTCTTCTCTCCTGACGAATTGTCAATACTGACAAAAGATTTTCTGCAATCGATGCTTGCAAAATCGCGTTTGTAGAAGCAAGTTCTAGCACTCTCTGTCTGTATTCCGCACAAAGTTTGGGATCTGGCGTAAACCCAGCATAACCGGTAATTAAGATAGCTGCGCCCATCATATCCATACTTATGTCCATGCAATTAGATGTAATGAACTCAAGATTTCCATTGCCAATCTCAGTGGCATACTCGCGAATATCTTCCAAACCAACAAATGTTAGATGACCTCCATACCCTACGAGGGAATCCCACGGATGATCTAGTTCCTTCATCCAATCTATCAAAGTGGAAACAAATTCTTTCGCATGTGAAGGAACCACACACAGTATGTCGTAATCTAAATTTACAGGATCGTCATAGCGCATTGACCCATAAACCAAAACCACAATCTTGTTGTCTCTCAGATACTGCAAACGTTCTGTAAAAAATACTTTGAGCACCCTGTAACCCTCAATCACTCTTGGACTTTTTGCTGAATCTGGGTTAACTTGAAGTGTTTCTAACGCTCTACGAGTATCTGCAATTACTTCAGGGATGCTATTAGGATTAAGGAGTAAATTGAATAGAGGTAGTATCGTTCTCTCCGAGTGATATTCTCCAAGAAGTGGTTTTACAAAACTTCTGGATAATGGCGGAAGTAAATCCCAGTTAGGTGTTGGTAGTTCTGTCATTGCCCCAATCATATCAAACAAAAAAAACGCCGAGTGGCGATTTCTTCGTTTCATTGTTGACTATCTGGGATGATATCCGAACATGGATTGAAAGTCAAAAATTGTTCATGTTTCCAGATACAGCAATGGCTGTGCCTGCTGCTGCTGAATACCTGCGGTGGAAATGTCTGAGTTGATGACCACTTCAAACAACAACTAAGCAAGTTGCGTATATTGTTTGTATTGACAAACTTATACTTTTTGTATATGTTAGAAGATGCTCTTTAACATGGTTTAATTGTGAAACTCATTCATACTCCATTATTTTAGACCCTTGAGGTCTGAACTTATTTTCCTTGCAAAAAAATGAGTGTTTCCGTCCAGTGACTATTCTTATGTAATAATTTTTCACTTGATCAGGGAGATACTAAATAGCTCGTGGCTCTTTAGTTGTAGCGGAACGCTATCATATGCGAGCCTGAATGAGCCACATACTAGGAAGTATCGACCTACTATTATTAAATAAACAGTTTTAGTAAGAAAGGCGCCGATTATGGATACAACGCTTCTTAATTTGTCACAAGTTAAACCTAGCGTTCCGTTCATAAGGGCGGTCACTTCTGAAAATAATACTCTTGATCATCAGAGTAATCAGACTAATTGTCTGGATTATTCGACTCATGATCGAGTTAAAACAGATGTAGCCGCCCTTTAGCTCGAAACAGATTATAACTATGAACTCTTTACCCATATTTTTAAAACAACTTAGAAAAGCGAGTTCTCTGACACAAATAGAGCTTGCAAATGCTCTAGGAGTATCTACTGTACTAATATCGATGCTTGAGTCTGGTCAAAAAAAAGCCTCGCTTAAATTCTTGCACATATTAGCTCGGAAATTGAAAGTTCATCCTGGAGCTATTGCTCCACTCGCTTTCAATGACCATGCTAGCGCGAATCAAAGCGAAACCAGCCAACTAGAAAAAAAATTGATCAATTTAGGCATTAAACTACAAGAAGAACTGATAAAGAAAAAGGCGAAGTACCTTAAAATAGATGGCTAATATTTACCCTCAAATTAGTATTAGAAGCAAGAATGAGCTTGCAAAGCAAATAAGCTCAGTAAAGCTCCCCTTTGAGGGAGCGTTAAGCCTGATTAATAATGTAATTGAAAACTACGACACGTACTGGAAAGACAGCAAAAAATCAGAACCTCAAAAAAGAAAATATGTAAGGACAGCTGTAGGCACCCCTCTTGATACCCTTCTGAAAGCTATTGATAAAAAGCTCTTGCAGACTCATGACAAGCTCATACCTGGCTTTATTTTCGGCGGTGTAAAAGGTAAGAGTCACATTGCAGCTGCATACCATCTTGTAGGAAATAGAAATAAAAGAATCTTGTTAAAGATGGATATTTCAAGATTCTTCGAGAAAATTACACGAGAACGCGTCTTTTATTTCTTTAACAAAAAATGCAACTGCAGCGTCAAAGCCTCTAATTTGCTTGCCGACCTATGCTGTGTACCAAAAGGTAAAAAGGGTAGTACTGACCCTACTAAGACCATAGCTAGAGGTTTCCCAACTTCATCAAGGTTAGCCATATGGACCAACTTGGAAACATTTCTTAAATTGCGGCATACAGTAACCAAGAAACTAAAAAATCATGACCCACAAACAGTAATCTTTGTTGACGACATAGGTATTTCGGCAAGTCGAACATCCAAAGAATCGCTAGATGAAATAAGAAAGTCAGTGCAAAAAATTCTTCTGTCACATGATCGAAATCAACCGCTCCCTGCAAATAAGGGAAAAACAAAAATCATTCCCTTTTCTGAAGGAGCAGAACATCTTGGACTACTCCTAGGAAGAAATAAAATTAGTATAGGCAGGAAAACCAAATCAAGAATGGCAACGATAAGAAGTTTGGTCGGTAAATCGCGTGGTGAAACAAAAAAATCACTAATTAAAAGAGAGGCATCTTACTACAGATACAAAAAACAAATTGAAGAAACTATCATTTGAGCGAACTACATCAATTTTCATTAGTGGTTCACTTTTACACTGCAAAGCTTTGAATCAAACTCTGGATTTCCAATCTTGCCTGATGTAGCAGCTCGCTATCCAAGAAATCAACCATTTCTTGCGTATTCATTTTTACTTTTAACAACATATTTTAACTCTCTTTTGCCACTTCTTCAGCCAGCTGGGGATTGAGTACTACAACAATAATTCCTAGACTTTTATAAAACGAAAGCCACCAAATACCTCCGCTCTTATCATCTTTGATAGCTACGTTCTTGTAGGAAAGTACTTCTCCAAATCTACCGACAGTTGGACTTTGCTTGCTTAGCAATTCTGGTAGCCAGTTTGGAGGATCCCAGTACACTTGAAACACTTGCTCATCAAGAATGCGATCTCCACAATTCTGATAGTAAAGACCCTTAACAATCTTAATTGCTACTCTGTCTACTCTGTCACTATCGATTTTTATTCCATCGACTTTTCTGGTTATTAAACCATCAGATGAGGTTGTGACAACGGTAACGATGTCTCTTCTAATAAGGTCTAACTTAGAAACAGTTTTACTTCGTTCATACGGTCTCATATAACTGGGCTGAGTTCCCTCTTTGAAGACTTGCCGGGCAATGGTATTTTGACCAACTATAGAGAAGCGGTCTCTAATATACTCCTCATCGAGGTTGAGGAGATTATTACACGCTTTACAAGTTGGTAATTTGTAGCCTCGTGAGTTTGACATCCGATCTAAGGTAAGTGCTAGATGCTCAACACCTTTTTTTGGAAACAAAGTCTTAGGTGGAACATGATCCCAAGATTCTGCTTCATTTTTCCCACATAAATAGCAAATTAATCCAGATTTCATTAGTTGATATTGTACAGGGGGAAGATTTGTTTCGCTTATATTGACCGGCCATAATCTTGGCTGCAACATTATGAATTTTTGGTATAGACAACTAATGTCGAGGTGCACTTGAATTTCTCAAGGAACATGTAATATTAAAGTGAGCTACTTCAAAAATTAGTTATCAGGTAACTTTATATGGGCAGAGAAGCAAAACAAAGCAATAACCTAACTAGAAAGCAATCATCTTTTGTTAAAAGGCTAATTTTGGGTGATTCAGCCACTCAAGCTGCATTGGCTACTTATGGTACTTCCGACCCCAAAGTTGCCTCTTCAATAGCCAGTGAGAACCTGAATAAACCTGCTATTAGAGAAGCTATTGAGCAGGCTTTCAGATCAAAGGGTCTATCCTTGGATGTAATTGTTTCAAATATTGGAGAATTAGCAAATCACAAACCAACAAAAATCAGTGGAGAAACCAAACTAAAAGCTAATATCGAACTCTTAAAGCTGTTGGGGGCATATTATCTAGATAGAAAAAGATCGAGCATTAGTGTCTCATTCTCATCACAAGTTAGCGCCATGACTTTCAGTGAAGCTAAAGCAAGCATGCTTGAGCTACAAGCAACTACAGAAGAGTTAATGGCAGACATTGAAACTACCCCCCACACCACCTAAAGTGAATCATAAATAATAATGACTTAGCCCCTTTTCAATGGGCGATAATTTTTTTAGGAAATTCTCAAAATGGTAATAACTCCGAAGCAGGTACTTTCAAAGCTTTTGCTACTTTATAAAGCGTTCTTATTGTTGGGTTTCTTTCCCCTCGTTCAATCAAACCGATATAAGTTCTATGCATTGATAGCAATTCAGCTAACTTTTCTTGAGAGATGCCCCTAGACTGTCTAACTTTTTGCATTTTTTGCCCAAACTTCAGTAAAATTGAGTGATGAGTTATTGGCTTTCCCATTAAGGGAATATTAGAGACTACTAGTCTCAACTTCGACAGACTCCTTGTCATCATACTGTTTCGTTTGTATAATCGATAAAACCTTTATCTAATCCTCTGTAACTAAACTCGCTTCAAGACGGGAAAAAATATATGGCTACTTTTCTTTTGCTTATACTCGTGATTTGGATTGTTGTAGTTCCGATTTTGAATTGGTTCTGGCAGTTGCATGAAGACGGTGAACAGTGGAAAAGAGAAGAAGCAGAAGTACAAAAGGAAATGCAAACACAAAAGGACTGGGAGGCTTATCAAGCAGGGGAAATTCCAATGACAGAAGACGTTGACATGATGCTTCTGCGTAATATGTTTGATTTGCCAATTGAAGAACGGGCTTCAAGTGTTTGGGCGAAAGCTCTGAGACAAGAGCAGCAAAGAAAGAAAATGGGCATAAAACTCTAAGAATACACATAAGTTACCCTGATATGATTGGGACATGACAGATAGGGTCATCAAAGTTGAGGTTGATATTAAAGATAAACGGAAATTTCAAGACATTGTACTTCTGGTTGATAGAAAAGACTTTCTTCAAGATCTGAACATTTACCTTGAACATTGCGCGCAGGAAATAAATGAAGATAGATCTATCACTAATCAATATATGAGGCCAGTACTACATGACGAGGCATTAAGATTAGTACGGAAGTATAGATATCCTGACGGTTTCTCGAGTGCGATTAGCGCAATAGCTCTAAAAGGAATTGTTACAGATTCAGACCTAAGACATTGTTACTTAGCGAAATTGATCTCTCCCTCGTCTTACGTTGACTCTTACTCAAACACTTTTACTAAAGAAGACCTAGTTATTTTTATTGATCCGAGCATTATCACCTGGAGAAAAAAAGCAATTCTCGATCAGGTAAAGGGCTTTTTGCTTGATGCCGAGGTAAATATTTCAAAATTTCCCCGAAATCACCCCCTTTGTAGAGATATAAAACGAGAAATAAAGTGTATGAGAAAATTGTATTTGGATAGAGAACTAAATAATCTAAGCACAAAAAAAATGTCTCAAATATATGAAAGGGAAGAAAAAACGATTGACACTTATATTGATAGGTATCGTAATTCCCTTAAATACGACATTTAGAGAAACACTTGCTGTAGATTTTAATTAAGATCATTTTCAGTTAGTTTCTATCTGAGATATACAGATAGGATAAAAAACCCGAGCAACCTATCTGCCCGGGTTTTTTAAAACAACTAATGGTAAATAGCATCCCTTTCATTTCAATAAAAGTCACTAATAGAGATGGTAAGACTGTGGAAACCCTAGGCAGCCGACGAACAAGACGGGTTTTCCGTTTTATCCAGAGGGAAAAATCTCCAGACGAATTGTTTGAAGTCTCAGTCACCTACTCAAATGGGATGACTAATGCTACTCCTCCACAATCAAGAGAAAAGACTATTAGAACCTTACAAGTGTTTTTAGAAAAATGAAAAATATTGATCCCAAATCAGGCCTCAAACAGATCGTTACTGGAAAACTTTATCTCCCTAGAAGAGCCATACTTGAACTAATCAGAAGTAGAAGGATCACTCCTACTCAGCTAGGTTATTTCGTTATTGCACTAATATCAGCTGATTGGAATCAGGGTGAGTATAGATATGGTCTTATAAGGCATGATATTCGCAGGTTGGCAGCTATCTGGAATGTTCCATATTCAACTCTCTCAGATAATTTTAAAAAGTTGCAAATAAGTGGGCAATTAACAACGAAGAACAAGTTACTATCGATCGTTGACTTCAACGATTTTCAAACATTCAGAGGTCAGTACGCTAACAAAAATTGCATCAGCGACGAAGTTCGGGATCAGATATTTGGAAAATCGTTTTTACAATCCGAAATATCAGATTCTAACTCGATCACAGAACCTAAATCTCTTAAGATTCCCTTTAAGGTTGAATTTAATAAGACCCCACCTGGTCCATTACCAAGTCGCTTAGAAAGAACAATTGAGGACTATCAGCGCATCTATGCTGAAGGTCCATACACAACATTTGGCACTGATGAGATGATGTATCTTGACCAACACATGGATGCTGAGGGGAAATACATCCCATGATTCTCAGCCAAGAAGCGGTCTCAAGCTTTCAAATTCTGTATCAAAAGAAATGCGGGGAGGAAATTGAGTTTGAGCAAGCGCGGGTTATGGCTACAAAGGAATTAAGGCGATTTGCCCTGATATATAGACCGGTCCGAATCGAAAACAAAGATTTCTTTAGTAATCTCGTTAACGAAAATGGTGAAGATTAGTATAAGATGAACTTGCACTCAGATTATCGATTGGGCTTTTTGATACCCTCGTCGGACAGAGCCTAATCGTTCTGAGTGCACCGGCGGGGGTATTAAAATGCAAACCAATATCAAACTTCAAAACCTTAAATGGATCATTTACTGTAGAAAAAGTACCGACACCGAAGATAAACAGATAGAATCGTTGCCTGCCCAAAAGAAAGAATTGCTTGATCTTGCTAAACGTAGCGGATTTAATCAGATAGTAAAGATATACACCGAATCGCACTCGGCATTTCACCCAGGTAGACCAGAGTTTAATGACATGATTGATCGTCTTTATAAGGGCGAGGCAAACGCAGTGATGGTATGGGCAGGTAATAGAATTGCTCGAAACTCCAAAGATGCTGGTAGCTTTATTTATGCGATGGATCAGGGGAAAATACTGGCCGTGAGAACTATCGGTGGCACTTACTTTAACACCCCAGACAACAAATTCGCACTCAGCATAGACTTCACAGTTTCCAAAAAATCGTCTGATGATCTGAGCGAAGCGGTGCTCAGAGGAAATAGGGTTAAGTTTTTTGAAAACAAGGAATGGATTGGACCAGCCAAGCAAGGCTTTATAAATTTTACCGAGCCATATACAAAAAAACGTGACGTTCAGGTCGACCAAGATAGATTCAATCTACTGCAGCTAGCAGGAGGAAAAATAGTGAGTGGCGAACTAACACCATTAGAATCACTAAATTGGCTGAATCATGATATGGGATATCGAACTCTTCCTCAGAGGAAACAAGGTGGTGGTCCACTATCAGAAACAACTTTCTATAATGTATTGTCCGATCCCTTTTACTATGGTGTCATGAGCAGAAATGTTCAAGGTGAGGTCCAAGAAGCAGAACATAAATACTCCAAGATGTTTAGCAAAACAGAGTGGGACATTATCCAGGTCAGACTTGGTAAAAAAAGCCGGTCAAAACAAAAGAAGCATGACTTCCCTTACAAGGGGGTCATGAGCTGTGGGGAGTGCGGAGGATTTGTGACGGCCGAAGAAAAATGGCAGATCATCTGTCCTGCTTGTAAAACAAAGTTTGCCAAGACCAAAAAACGCACAAGCTGCATCTCTTGCGGTTTGGAAATTGATCAAATGAAAAATCCCACTATCTTGAACTACGTTTATTATCACTGCACTAAAAAAGTTAACAAAAACTGTGCCCAGGGTTATCTTGAAATGAGCGAACTAGAACGGCAGATTGATTCGGAACTCCAGCGATTCGAGATTGACCCAGACTTCAAGGACTGGGCAATCAACCACTTGAGTGAGCTGAATGAACACGAGTCGAAGCAAGATGAGCGAGCTACTGTACGCAATACTGGCAATTATGAGAACCTGAAAACACAACTTAGGCGGATGACAAAACACCGGTTCTCTGACTCGTACGAGGAATCAAGCCAAGAAGAGAAAGAGGTTTTCGAAGATGAACTAAATAAGCTCAAGGCACAAATAGAAACAACAAAAGATAGCATTAAAAATACTGATGAGAAACAGTATGATTGGATTGAGCTATCAAGGAAAACGTTCGAGTTTGCTTGTTATTCCAGATACTGGTTCCGTCACGGGGACATTAAAACTAAGACACAAATCCTCCAGTTACTTGGTCAGAACCTAAAGCTGTATAACAAGAAAGTGTTGGTAGACGAGGATAATCTTTGGTGGCTAATTGAAAAAGCAAAGAAAGAAGTTGAAATCTTAGGAGTCAGGGTCGAACCTACAAAAAAAGCGAGTCAATCAAGCTTTAATGCCCTCTTTGATCCCGCCATTCCCACATTGTTGCGGGACTAGGGGTCGAACCTAGCCTGTGAGATTATGAGCCTCACGTGCACCGTACACTATCCCGCGGTCAAGATTATACAGCTTATCTGGTAAAGGTCAAAAGTTTGGTATACTATAGCCTGGTTTCGTGCCAGGGTAGCTCAGTTGGTTAGAGCATGGGATTCATAAACCCAAGGTCGAGAGTTCGAATCTCTCCCCTGGTACACTGTATGCAAAAAATTCCTCATCTATTTTCAAATGCCGATGGTGTCGCAGCAAGCTTCAGTCGCGACGAGTCACTTGCCAATGCGCAAGCCTTTGCCGATACCAATAAGCTCGCACTTGTGAGAATGCTACAACGACACACAGCGAAGTATATGATCGTCACGGAGCGCAAGCCGCAGGTTATCGATGCCGTCGATGCGCTCATCACCAAACAACGTGGCGTGCTCCTTGCTGTCAAAGTCGCAGACTGCCTCCCCATTCTCTTTTCTCACCCCTCGGGAATCGTCGGTGCCATCCATGCGGGACGCGCTGGAACGACCAAAAAGATTACACAGAAAACGCTGCAAGCGCTGACGACAGAATTTGGAATACGAGAAAATCTAACCGTTTGGTTTGGTCCGCGCATTTGCAAGGAGTGCTATCAGGTAAATAAACAGACTGACGAACACTACGATTTAGTGACTGAAAATTCCAAACAAGTTCAAGCAGTTTTCTCTGACTCACAAGCAAAAATCATCATTTCTGAACACTGTACTGCGCACCACAATAGCGAGTGGTACTCCTACCGAACAGAAGGCAAAGGGGTGGCAATGAATTGGTTTGTGGTGGGACTATTGTAAGGCTTGTTTGATATACTTTGACAGATTATGTGCTAAAATTGAAAACACAAAATGCCAAATAACTCACCAGATATATCGCACGATAAAACAACTGTTACTATAAATTTGTCTAACTCGCAATTGGAAAATTTGTCTTTTTCTATCCAAGGAGATCCGGGTATTGAATTATTAGAGCAACTTTCAGATGATCCAGATTTTGAACTGCTGTCTGCTACTTTTGTTTTTGCTCTGATAGACAAAGCTCGTGAGGAGAAAAAAACGGATATCGCCGACAAAGAACCTGTGCCAAAAAAAAGTGAAATAAGCTCAATATCCCAACAACTTCCACTTGAACAACTAAGAACTATGCTTAGAGAAGTTGAGAACTGGAAAGATGATGCAATCAAGCTGACTGGCAGTAGGCTTCAGAATAATAATGGAATTTTTACTGATGCCACTCATACTTTTCTTCAACCTGAATTTGTGCAATCGATTATTGCTTACAGCTCACCAAACGAGTGGAATCTTGCCCAGAAAAAAGGTGTTATTGATCAAAAGTTTTCTATCAGGGGATTGGGAGGAACAACTTATCCAATCATACGAAGATGCATCGTTTCCTGGGCAATAAGTAGTGGTCAACTCGATGAGAATGATGCACCCAAAATAAGAGCTAAACCAAAAGAAGAGACAGCCGTTGAAAATCCTTTCTTCACAATTCCTGAAGAACAACTGCACACAGATTTCGAAACACTGATTACACAAAACCCCGATTTACTGGAACGCAAGATTGACCGAGACGAGATAACAAGAATTCTTGCACAAAGCAATATAGTGAACTCGACTCGTTACAAAAATACATTTATTAGAAATCATTTTTTTGAAAATAAAAAAAATAGTAGATTCATAGTAAACCTACTTGCCACAACAAATACTACTATCGATTTTAAAACTAGAATAGCGTCAGAAAAACCGGATGATATAGAGATTACTTATCGCCTAATAGGTCCAGAAGGCTACCTAGTGTTAAAACGAGCTATTTTCCAAATTCTTTCAAACTAAGCCTGTCAAGAAGTTCAGTAAACAACCAAAGACCCCCACCAACGGCGGGGGTCTTTAAACCTTTTCAGTTTTTATGTGAACTACATCATTCCACCCATCCCACCCATGTCGGGAGCTGGTGGTTTTTTGTCCTCAGGCACATCGGTCACCATGCACTCGGTAGTGAGGATCATTGATCCAACAGATGCAGCGTTTTGCAATGCAGCAATGTCTACCTTAGCTGGTTCAATCACCCCTGCGACAATCATGTCACCAAACTCGTTGGTGAGCGCGTTGAAGCCGTAGTGTGGATCATTCATGTCTGCAACTTTGCGGACAACCCAACCAGCGTCGACCCCAGAGTTTTGCGCGAGCATGCGCAGTGGCTCTTCGACAACTGATTTGATGAGATCAATACCAGTTTGCTCGTCGTGCGACTTGGACTTCATCTTGGCGAGCACTTTGGCTGCCTGGATATAGGTCACACCGCCGCCAGGAATAATTCCCTCTTCGATAGCAGCTTTGGTTGCACCCTTGGCATCTTTGACACGCTCTTGGAGATTCTTCATCTCGATCTCGGTCGAAGCACCGACTTGAATAACAGCAACGCCACCAGTCAGTTTTGCCTTGCGCTCTTGCAATTTCTCTTTGTCGTAGTCGGAGGTCGAAGCCTCTTCCTGCGCAGTGATTTGAGATACTCGTGCGTCGACATCAGCTTGTGTGCCTTTGCCACCGACGATAACGGTCTCATCTTTGTGCGAACGGACCATGTCTGCTCTGCCCAAGTCTTCGATGGTTATGTCTTTGAGCTGACGACCTGTGTCGGTTGCGATCAAATTGGCACCGGTTAAAACTGCAATGTCTTGCAACAACTCTTTTTTGCGGTCACCAAAGCCAGGAGCTTTGACAGCCAAGATGTTGAAGGTACCGCGCAACTTGTTTACCACCAGGGTAGTCAGCGCTTCGCCATCGACGTCGTCGGCAATAATCACGAGATCTTTGCTAATTTTCATAAAGTTCTCGAGCATTGGCAAGAGGTCTTGGATGCTCGATACCTTTTGGTCGGTCACCAAAATGTATGGATTCTTAATCTCTGCCTCCATCGTGTCACTGTTGGTGACGAAGTAGGGAGATGCATAGCCCTTGTCGAGAATCATGCCTTTTTTGTGATCGATGGTGATGTCGGTTGTCTTGCCTTCTTCGACTTCGACTACGCCATCTTTGCCAACCAGCTTGAGTGCCTCGGCAATTTTTTTGCCAATTTGCTCATTTTGGGCAGAGATCGTTGCGACCTTCTCCCAATCAGCTTCTTTGACTGGCTTTGCCAAACGACGAATTTCTGCAACTACTGCATCGACTGCGCGATCAATTCCGCGCTTCATTGCCATTGGGTTGGTACCCGCAGTGACGTACTTCATACCTTTACTAGCAATTTTTTGTGCCAAAAGTGTGGCGGTCGTTGTACCGTCACCAGCCACATCATTGGTCTTGCTGGCTGCTTCTTTGACAAGCTGTGCGCCCATGTTTTCGAATTTATCTTCGAGTGTGATTTCTTTGGCAACACTAACGCCATCGTGGATCACATTTGGTGCACCCCATGACTTATCGAGCGCCACGTTGCGACCACGAGGGCCGAGCGTCACAGTGACTGCAGCAGCGAGCTTGTTGATACCAATGAGCATTTTTTGGCGAGCGTCGTCGCCGAATATTATTTGTTTTGCTGGCATATGTTTTCCTTGTATCTATTTATTTAGTTACTACGGCTAAAATGTCCTCAAACTTGAGGAATTGGTACTCTATGTCACCAATTTGAAATTCGTTGCCACCCCATTTTTTGTAGATGACTGCGTCTTTCACTTTGACTGGACAAGAAACTTCGACTCCATCGACCATGGCCGGTGCACCGACAGCAAGCACAGTGCCGTGTTGTGGTTTTTCTTCGTGCGAATCGGGCAAATAAATGCCAGATGCGGTTTTTTTATCGACCTTGGCTGGCTCGACCAAAACGTAGCCAGGATTTGGTTTGATAGAAGAAACAGAAATTGTCTGTGTCATATAGAACTCCTTTGTGATACTTTTTGAGTGCCTGTAAGCAGTTATAGTAATCGACTGCTAATTTTTCGTCAACGGGGAGGTTACAGTTATAAGGATGCGTCGGGTGCTGCCACCACGAGTACTTCTTCTTTGCCACCAGATTGAACCCGAGTAACTCTGGAGAGCAAGAAGCCCTCGCAATTGAGTCCTCGATCTGCGAAGTAATTATTCAGCTCTTTTTGCACCAAGCCCTCTACTTCGCTGCGATTTCGCAGAATTTGGTCGGTCGTCAATTGTGAAAAAATATTTGCAATACGACTGCGAGAAATTGGTCGAACTACTTTTGACACCATATTTTCACCGATATTTTCCCAGAGTTCTGGTGCATTCACTCGATCAACACGAAAAAGAATGGAGCCTTCTACCGTAATATCTTGGCCGTCTTGGGTTGAAACAGATATGACATCGTCGCCCAACGCTTCATTATTCTTGCTGAGATCAAATCCTTGACGAATTGAATACTCTAAAACCTGCGCATTGAACATCTTTGCTACCTGCCAAAATGGAATTTTGAAGTGAAGGCCTGGTCCCCACACTCGAGGTAATACGCCACGACCACGATCATACACACAAGCTACGTGACCAGGAGGTACAGAGATAAAAAAACCGCCGACAACTTCATCGACCAAAAAAGAAACAACGAGACGATCAAATTCCATAGATGGCCCTTATTGTACTTCTACCCAACTGTCTGCACAACAGGGGTGTCACTCGCATCCATCTGTTCTTCTGCATCTTTCTTGAGGCGATGTTCTTCCATCTTTAGGCGGAACACCATGATCAACTTGAGGATGATGCTAAATATGAGCGCAGTAATGACGAAAACTTTCTTTCCTGCCGGCAACCCCATGAAAATTAGAAACGACACAACAGGTAAAACAAGTTGATAACGGACTACCTCGTCTTTGCTCACTTTGTAAATTGAAGTGTACATACTCAAGACCTCAAAGAGAAAAATCAGGGCAGATTGGATAAGATTGAGCCTAAAACTAGTGTGAGTCAGATCGATCGCACCCAAAAACATCAGGTTAAAAGGTAGTTCAACCTTTGGCATAAATGAATAAATCAGATGAATATCTTCGCCCGGCAACCCTGTTTTGAAAATTCTCCAGAGCATAAGAGCTATCGCGACTTGCACAACGAGGGAAACGATTTCGCCAAACAACACACCTCTACTCGAATTGAGTACTTTTCTACTCAATTTCTTCCGCAAAACTGGCTCGCCAGCGTGCTTTTCTTCGATGGCCTTGATCTTGGCCGCAATCGCTCTGCGATCTTTTTCACTTTTATAACCAGACAAAGAAAGCGGCAGTATCAAAAAGCGAATAAGAATTGTCAATAAAATAACCGCAATTCCCATATCTGGATGACCGCCCGTCACCAAACCGATGAGCCAATAAAAAAAGACCAAAACGTTGAGAAATGGCTGATAAATAACAGTCGTATACAGGACAGCTATAGAGGAAAACATACAGTAACTCTAACTTCGCAAGTGTTTCTTGTCTGCTGCAACTATATGTTGCACCGCAACCAAAGTATCTCGTAAAGAAATAATCAGATCTTGGGAAAGCTCCATGGTCGAAGAATCAAACGAGACGTCACGCAAGACAGAGTTCGAGTCATCTATAAAGTGTTCAAATGCTTGGTGCACCATATCGCCGTACTGCTCTGCCCAAACTGCACGTTCTTTGGTCGGTAAATTACCGATTTGCTCGAGGACTGCTGCCGCCTGCTTGATTTCTCGCAGTTTAATATAGAGGTCAAATTGGACGTTGCTGGGACTTCTCATAATTCAATTATAGCAAAGTTTATAATAGTCCCTCTGATGCAGATTTTACAGCTAAAAAAAGACAACCAGAAAACCGTGTTGGCAGCCGCAAAAAAAGTGCTTGCTGCTGGCGGTCTAGTGATTTTCCCGACAGAAACAACATATGGGGCTGGAGTGTTGGCGACCAGTCAGTCAGCTGTTACAAAACTTTTAACCTACAAATCCCGCCGAGAAGGCAAACCACTCTCGATCGCAGTGGCAGATCAAGCGATGGCAGAGCAATATGTTTCTCTCAACGAACAAGCCAAGACGCTCTACAGCCAATTACTCCCTGGCCCTGTCACCGTCGTATCTCTAGCCAAGCAAGGAAAACTAGCGCCTGGCGTGACTTCAGAGTTTGGCACCCTTGGCGTACGCATTCCAGATTATTCGTTTGTACTGGAGTTGGTGCACGATCTTGGCATACCAATCACCGCCACTTCTGCCAATGGTTCTGGCAAACCGAGACCATACTCGATCGAGTTGCTGCTCAAGAACTTGTCTGCAAAGCAGCAGTCACTAATTGACCTAGTGATCGACGCAGGAACTTTGCCAAATAATCCGCCCTCAACCGTGATTGACACCACACTCTCGACACCAGTAACGCTGCGGCAGGGGGCGATTGCCATAACAGCAGGTGGAACAGCAACGCTGCTCGAGTCAGGATCTGCTGAAGAAACAAAACGAATTGCTGGTCAGCTGAGCCTACAACACTGGGATACAGTTGGAAAAAATGGCCTGGTGTTTGCCCTCGACGGACCACTGGGTGCCGGTAAAACTGTTTTTGCACAGGGGGTGGCGCAGTTTTTAGGAATTGCTGAACGATTAACTTCGCCTACCTATAGTTACATCCAGGAATATGATTTTACCAGACACCAAACAAAGGGATTGCTCTATCACTGTGACCTCTGGAAAATTGATTCAGCCGAAGCCTGTGAGCGATTGGAATTAGAAAAGCTACTCGGCCCAAACAAGATTGTAGTTATAGAGTGGTTTGCGCAGGTAGAGAATTATATACAACCGCTGCTAGCAAAAAATAATTCCAAACTTGTTCGTATACGACTCGATGAAACACCAACTGGTCACACCCTCACCCTCTCATGAAAAACAACCTCATCCTCGCCATTGATACCTCGTGCGACGATACATCTGTTGCGGTCACCTCTGGACCATATGTGCTCGGTAATGTCATCGCCTCTCAGACAGAACTGCACCGCCAATATGGTGGCGTCTTCCCAACTGTTGCTAAACAAGCCCATAAAGAAAATATCGCCCCAACTGTAACTTCTGCTCTGCGGCGCGCTGGCATAACCTGGGATGAGATCACGGCGATAGCCGTCACCCAAGGACCTGGGTTGGCTCCTGCCCTCGAAGTCGGAATCAGAGCTGCCCAAACGTATGCGAGCGAACACAACCTACCACTCATTCCAGTCAATCACCTAGAAGGCCATTTACTCTCTGTTCTCGCAAGACCGAAACCACGAGACGCAAACGTGCAAAAGTTGTCAAGCGATTTGCCCGTAGTAAAAAATGCGCTTGGCATTCTTGTGTCAGGTGGTAATACGCTGTTTGTGCAGGTAAAGCAGATCGGCAAGTACGAAGTCCTCGGCCAAACACTTGATGATGCAGCTGGTGAGTGCTTGGATAAGATCGGGCGCATGCTCAATTTGGGCTATCCAGCTGGCCCCGTGATCGAACAATTTGCCAAATTGGGCAACCCGAAAGCAATTCCTTTTCCGCTGCCGCTCACCATGACCAAAACCTATGATCTTAGTTTCTCTGGGCTTAAAACATCAGCCCGAAACTTACTCGAAGATAATGGGGTACTGCAACCCCTCAAAAAACAGGAAGTATATGACTTCTGTGCGAGCATACAGTTTGCGGTATTTCGACATATTACATACAAATTGAACAAATTACTTGTGGATCAAAAGTTCTCTCAAATTTGGCTTGGTGGTGGCGTGGCTGCCAACGCAACGCTTCGGCGAATGATACGCGAAACGATACAAGCGAATAGTGACCGGGTGGCAAACCCGAAACTACTGACTCCCTATAGCAAAAAACTGTGTATGGATAACGCTGCGATGATTGGAGTTGCGGCGAGGACTAAACGAATACAAAAGGGTGGTGGCGAACAAATTGGACGACGACCGAGGTGGGGGTTGGAGGAAATCTAAACTAAGCTGCTTCGTACTCCGCCAGTAATTTCTCAACCACTTGCATACGATAGCTATCAATGGTTTGACCTGCTTTTTCCTGAAACAATCTGGCAATTTCCGCCTGTTGAGTATTGATGACATCTTCGCCAACTGTATTTTTTATGTGCTCAGCAACTTCCTCCACGATTTTTCGCAAAATCCGTCCCAAAATAAATCCAGTCTCTTGCTCTGGAACTCCACTTGCCAGCAAATGCTCTTTGAATGTGTCTAGAACTTGTTGATAATCAGAATTTGTGTTCATAGGATATCCTTATCTTATCTTGCTGGTGGTACAAAATTGAAGTTTTTCAGCGTAGCCGTGACTTGATTCACCCAGGGAGTAATTTGTGCTGCTCTTTGATCTGCAGTCATGCCAGAAACCTGATCCATCAGCGTGTTAATGCTTGCTACCGCTTGTTTGGATGATTCACCTAGTTGATTCGTTTGCTCAAGCGTCAAAACCTGCTGTGGTGCAGCTACATCAAATTTTTCCACCACTTCTCTGATCTGGTGCATTCTTTCGGGAGTAAAGTACTGCTGTACTGCTTTTATGGCAGTGTCTAGTTGTTCAGAACCCTGTGGGGACTGTTGGAAAAGCTTGCTCAACTGTTCCGCAGTTTGAGCGAATGAATTATTTATCACTACGGCTGCGTCTGGTGTTACTTGAGCACCTTGTGAGGTTGCATCTGTAATCGTACGCAGGACCTCATCTGATAGTATTTTGTTTATTGGACTAGCAGCTATTTCACCTGCTGGTGGTGTTACTACAACAGCACTGGCTTGGGTTTCATTCAAAAGCTTATAACCAACCTCTGCCACGGACTCTCCCAACGCTCCACTAAAAAATGCAAAAAGAAATCGTGATCTGGCTTGAACACCATGCGCAATGCCACTTGCTCCCTGAGCCATCTTTCTGAGGAAAGCAGGCAGAGCTTCATTTTCACTCATACCAGCTAATCCTCCGCGCACGTAGGTGCCTAGCACTGTTTCGCCCAATGCCGCTGTTGTCAACAAACCCGCACTAGATAAAGTTATTCTTGTTCCTGGATCAACTCCCATTACACCAAATGCAGCTGAAGCAGCTGCGCCAGTTAATACTGTACCTGTTGTCTGCAGAGCCTTTTTGAAAAATTCTTTTTTACCAGAAGATAAGCTAGAAGCCTCGACAGCTTTTTGAGAAGCATCTAACTGTTCACTCTCGAAGGGGCGTTCTTGAGCGTGTTCGGCATTGGGATGAATTTTGGCTTTTTCGATGAGTTTTCTAAATTTTTTCTCTGATTCAGCATCAAATCCCAATTCTCCAAACGTATCTATCGCATGTTGCGCTAAAGCAAGTATTAGTTCACCTACTGCGCGATTGCTTTTTGCTGTTCCATCCTTGATCATCACATCGGTAACTCGAGAAACATATTCCAAATCCAACTTAGATAGCCGCTTTTCTTCTTCACGAGCACCATGTTCCGCTTTTAGTTTAGCTTCAATTTCTTGTTGTCTAGCAGACGAAGCCATTTCACCAGATTCAACTGTCTGTTTGGCTACTGTGTCAGGAGACTTTGGCGCCTTACCTGGGAAGAATTTCTGCCACCATCCCCCCTGCTTTTTCGGTTTTTCTGTAGCTGGCTGTTGAACTTCTTGCTGTAATTTTGCAAGTTTTTCCTTGTCTGCCGCAATTTCACGATTGAGCTGTAAAATTGCCGAGGAATCTGTAGCAATCTTAGCTTGCTCTAGTTTTATTTCATTAGCTTGGATTCTGTCAGAAATTGTGTTGCTATCTTCTGCTTGTGTCGCTTTTTCTTCAAGAGGTTGTACTTCCTGTTGAAATTCTTCCTCAGTATTTTTGACCTCACCAGCTTCTGGCACTCCATACGCATCAATCAACTGATCTGCATCTGAAATTAGTAGTTCAGACAGTGCTGGTTTCACCTTAGAAGCAAACCACCCTCTCATTTTGCTCAAAAAACCTTGCCTTGCCGGTGGCTTCCATTCTGTATCCAAAAAGCTAGCTACTATTTCCCCGATAAGCTGAGATCGTTCGCTATCATTCAAAATTTTGAATGATTCTTGATATTTTCTGTCAAGAGCTTTTTGTAATTCTTGAGACAAGACTTCATTGGTCAAAAGTTGATCAAAAGCAGTTTTCAAACCTGCTTCTATAGCAGTGCGGAGTTCTTCTGGCTCGCCCGCACCATCAGTCAGAGCGGTGATAAATCCACCTTTGTAGGTTGCAACGACATTGAGTCGATCTGCCAATGCATTCCAGACCGGTTTTCCCGAATTCTTTAAAATCTTAAGTAATCTGCTGTATCTGTTTTCTGGAGATTTTGGAATACCAGCGAGAGGATTTTCTACCTTGGCTGTTGGCTCTGCTTGCGTTTCAGCATGAACTATTGTTTGGTCGACAGTCTGCGAAGCAGCTTCCAAACGAGTAGGATCGAGCAATGAAAGCAGATAGTGGACTTGATTAGAATCGGGGAGAATTTTAACACCCGTCTCAGTGTCATAATTACTCACTACTTGCCACTGCTGAGCAGCCGTACTTACATCTTTACTGAACCGTATACTCGATGCCAAAGCCCTTTGTCCTGAGAGCGTTATTTCAATTATTCCGGAGGGTTCTACTGTAACTGTATATGAAAAATCTTCAGCTTTGCTTGTAAAAGTGGCGCTCTCACCTTGCTTCGCACCCAGCTGCAATAGCCGTGCATCGAGCTCCGCTAACTTGGCCATATCACTAGGATCAGTTATCTCAAAACCTGATTTTTGCTCATCATTAGCAGCTGGTGGCCTACCTTCCACCACCTCGCCACCGAGACTGTGACCTCTCTCTAGGTGCTCTTCTATCGCTGCGTCACGTTCTTTATCAAATGATGTGAAATGACCACCAGAATCTCTGACACGTCCCGCATCACTGTTCCAAGACTGTTGCCAAGCAGGTGCTCCATTTCCTTCTACCATACTATCTTCCTTGTGTACGTTAACCGCGTTCATTCTACAACTAAATAACTCTTGTACACAACTAGGGTTGTGTCTAACCTATATCGGACACGCTCCGCTCTCACACTGCAAATGCACGTAGTCGATGTCTTCAAATAGTGATTCATCCTTTTCAATCTCATCGAGTACACGCATGAACTCACTGATGGTCACCGGTTGCTCTGGCTGGTACTCATACGCGGTCGCATCTTGTTGTGGCATAACCGAGCAACACTTGACTAAACCCTGGTATTTACGCACCATCTCAGCATACTTTTTGAAAGTGATTTTGATGGGATCGTACTTGAGCGTGTAAGACACTTGGTTGCCCGTATCTTCGAGTGGCTTGTTGTTTTCATCGACACCAACAATCCAGTATTTTTCGAGAAGCATCAGCCATTTGTACTGTTCTTCTGGGGTAGCCTCACCGGCAGTGACGAGTTCACCATTCATACCCAGTCTGCAAATCAGTGGTTGGGTGGGAAATCCGACGGCCGTCGATCCTTGGTAACTTTGCAAGACTTTAATCGGATAGTGCTTGTCTTTGTATTTTTTCACTTGCGGATCATCGGAGCGATACTGCACCCAGCGAATATACTCACGCATACTTGGCAAATGAGCGCCCTCGGTTAGCGCAAACAGCTTGGAAATCGTACCCGATGGTTTGATGGTCGTATTGGTATGTGGCACTACTACCTTCAGTTTTTTGGAGTAGTTCTCGGCCTCATCAACCACGGCACGCTTGAAACGAGCAATCGTTTGCCAAAATGCTTGTGATTTTCCTTCGTCAATCAAATCTCGGAAAGAAAATCCAAAGGTGTTCCAGGCAAATTCGTGGATACCAGTCATACCTACACCAATCCGGTTGGTGCGCTTGACCTCACGGTTGTACAAACTATCCATGTAGGTGTTGACCCGAATCAGTGCGCGCGTGGCCGCACGAAAACCTTCTTCGGCGTCATCTATCGTTGGCGCATAGTACGGCACTACATCGGCAATCACACAGTAGCCACCAAGCATGTTGAGGGAAATCTCGCCGCAAGGGTTGGGAATCTGTGAGTATAGCTTGGCGCCTGCATTGCGAGCCAAGTGTGAGAGCATTTTTTCGGTGCGCTTGAGCGGCTGATATTTTTTGCTCTGGGCATATTTACCATCTTGGTAACCCTCATAGCCAGCATCATTTTGCACCAATCGGTGTTGATTAATAAATCCCGGTTCACCCGTACCATCTTCGTAACTTGCTTTGAGAATCATTTCTAGCACTTTGCGAGCGTGGCTACTTTTTTGTTTCCAAAATTTCTCATCGACCGCTACTGAGTTATTGGCACTCCACAAAAAGCCACCGCGCTTGATCGAGATAAAATCAAAAATCTCAGGATCAGTCCACACCTTGGTCGCGATACGGGCACTTCTCCTAGCCCCACCCACCAAAACACATTCTGCCAAGTAGTGATCGACAAACATGGCTTGTTTCCAAAGTGGTAAATCAGCACCCTTGATAGTGGCAAGCTTGTCAATCGAGTTCATCAGTGGCTTAGGACCAGAAGATGGCCGATCTTGCATCCCTTTAATTGGCATACCTTTGGCGCGTACTTTGGAAAAATCTAGAATTAAGAGATCATCTTTAAACTTTTTTTCGTACGCCATGATCTCGATCATCTCAACTGCCTGCGCCCAACCTTCTCGGCTATCGGGCACTTCAAACCAGTGAATATTATCACCATCGCCATATTTGTGTTTGGCATCGCGCACACTCTCATCGACCCCCCAAACAAAATCTGGGTGCTCTGCCGACATGACACAGCGCACATTGGGCATGTTATCCCAATTGACTATGCACATGTCATCGTCGTATGGTCGGCCGACTCCTGAGCCATTCATGAGCAAGTAAAAAAGCGTGTAAGAACTTGATGCCGTACTGCAATTGCCCGTCAACAATCCATTTGCTAAAACAAAACCGGTGGTGACTGGTTCTTCGACACAATAGACTTCTTCTTCGCCGACTGGCTCGATAGTGGCAACCTTGCGTACAGCTGAACGAGACAACCGCACACAATGCAAGTCCTTACCATTGGGATAACTACCATCACCCTCTTTTCTCTCGAGAACTCGGTGTGAAGTAATAATATATCCAGCATATGCTGCGTAGTCTTCAAGCCAGGCTATTGCATCCTCTCTGGTTGTGGATATTTCAATACTTTTGGTAGTAGTAAGAGTTTTTGAACCATCAGCCAACCACCACCCTTTAATAAAGCCAGCAATGTACGTCGGATCGAGTGTGAATGGCAAATCTTTTAGGAAAGATTTTCTGCCTAAATATGCAACTGGATCACCAGCAGCATGTTTTGGATAAGAAACAACGTAGTTTTCAAAGTATTTGAGAAATTTTTTGTCTCCACCACACAAACGAATGGCAGGATAGTCTCTGCCTTGAGCAGCTATCACGTCTGGATAATCGCGTCGATTTTTATGCGCTGAGCCGTCACCAAAAATAAGTCCGTGTTGAATACCTTCTAGGGCTTCTTCTTCAAGTGTTGGTGCTGTTGCCAAGGATTGACCAACTTGCAAATCATCAGTTATTGAGCCGTCTTCGAGAAACCAGCGGTGATTGCGGGTTGCTAGTACCTCATGTGAGTAGTTGCTTGTGCCTGTTTTTGGTACAAATGTTATCTTAAAGAGCTTTTGCTTGCCGTACGCTTTTACATTCGCCTCTCTCCACTCCCCATCAGCTGCTTTGACTGTAACGACTTGTCCAACTACTTTGTGAATCTCTATTGGTCCATTCTCTTGAGTCAAAATTTTGGTATTTTTTTCGAGGCAATTAGTAAAAACTTCCATATTGCGCTTTGGCTGCGTTTTATCTCCGTGTTGCAGATGTCTGCCAGACATGAGAACAGAACCATTGGCAATATGCTTGGCCAAAAGCTTACGCTCTGCTGTTTTGTGCGCGGGGAATTGTGAACCCAAGAGAGCAGTATTTCCCAACGCAACGCGCTCTGCCACCTCGTGCCAAGTTTCCCAGCGCTCTCGCTTGGTGTTCCTATCGATTATCCTACGCAAATATGTTCGTCTTGCTACTGCTCTGCCCATGCCGTTATCGAGTTTGCGATCGGTGAACTTCATTTTTACTTTTGGTAAGGTTGGTGTAGCTGATGACATTAAGTTCCTTGTGGGGTTGGTACTGTGGTTAATCGATCAAGTTCATTGCGGAAGTCTTCGATACTATCAAAATCTCGATAGACACTGGCAAAGAGAAGATATGATAATTCATCAAGTTTGCGCAGACGATTGAGAACCAAGTTGCCGATCTCCCAACTTTTTACTTCTGCGGTCTCTTTGCGACGCAAGCGGCGCTCTACATCGTTGAGTAATTCGTTAACATCGCTCATAGGAATTGGTCGCTTCCAGGTTGCTTTCATCAGGCCTCGTTGTAATTTCTCTCGAGAGAAGTCTTCTTTTGTGCCGTCTTTTTTTAACACTTTGAGATCAATGCCTTCGATGCGCTCATAGGTCGTAAAGCGCTTTTCGCACAAACCACATTGGCGGCGGCGGCGGATTGTGGTCTGGTCTTCTGCCTCGCGGGAATCAACAACGCTGGTCTCCGCAGTATCGCAGTACGGACATTTCATAAACAATTCCTACATATGTATTATGTAAAAACACTTCAAGTTGTGTTTTTAGACAAACTGATGCACTATATGTTGTGCTTCTCAGTTCTTTTGGAGAACAAGAATCTCACATTCTGTTGTGAGCGTCAACTGATATAAAAGATATCAATCACAAACGAACTAGTGAGTCTCAGACGGAAGGTTTTGGTAGAGCGAAATGCTTTCTGTGAGCATGTCGGACACTTGTTGTTGGTCTTCCATCGGGAATGACGAAAGAAGTTGGGTTGTTCGTTTAATGTGGGCGCGGAGCGCGCGGCGGAGGTACTGCTTGGTCGCGATAGGACAGCTCCCTTCTGCAGTTGCTTCGTTGTTTGCTACAAGCAAGTAGTGTTGCGATTTTTTGAGCGTTATAAGGGCAAGTTGTGGTTTGTTCTTTTGCAGTAAGCTGGCGGCAGACTTAAGACGATCAAATGCGAGCGAGACTTCTTTCGTCGCTCGATTTTCTGGAGAAGTGGTGAGCAGTGCCACTCTGTCGATAATCATAGCTGCTGGATAGAGTACGTGGTCGGGCAACATGCGTGTGCCAACATAGAGCGAGGTCTCTCGTTCCGGAGGGGCGTCGTAAGCAAACGGCTGGCTTGCTGATAATAAGGATATTCCAAGGATCGCGCCACCGAATAGGAGACTACCGGTATACGAAATAGCTTTGGCTCGTTTTGACAACATAATTTCTCTAGGTCAACAATCAGGAAGTACAGATTCTAACACTCCAAGCAGCAATTACCAACCGTAGCTTAATAGCACTAATCCCCAAATTGTATGACTCAATACCAATGCATAGGCATTCTTGCGAGCGGCAAACAGATACGCTTGCCCCAGCGCAAATAAGAATAATAAAAACAACACTCCAGAAACTGCGCCTATCTCAAAACGCAGAAACGCATTTGGGATGTGAAATAGTACAAAAATACTACTCGTCAATACTGCCTGCCGAGAGAGCGACCATTTGGGGTACTTTTCTCGAATCATCGTCATCGCAAAGCTGTAGAAAACAAGCGTTTCCCAAAAGGCGGTGCAGATGGCGAGCACAAACTCTCCCCAAAACTCTGGCGCAACAAACAAAGGTGTAGCCTGCAACAGCGTACCTTTACTGAATACTGACAAAATTGCTGCAACAAATCCAAACACCCCACCGATCGCAACTCCCAAGAGTAGACCTTTATATAATCTGCCAGGAGCAAAACTATCTACAATCGCTTTGTTGCGCGTCATGGTGACAAATAACCATACGGGCACGCCAAAAAAGAGTGCTTTACCTATTGATTCGTCAAACCACACAGGAAAGGCGAAGAGCGACCGATACAGCATCCAGAGGATGAAAATGAGGGTGAGGACGGGAAAAAAGGCTATGCGGGCGGCTTTGGGATATGCGGTGAGTGAGTTACTTTTTTTGGGTGATGGCATGTACTACTCGCTCCAATGATTCTTGTTGGTTGCTCGCAAACGTATCTATCACTAGATCGTACAAACCCTGGTGCCAAAAATCAATGGGATCACTCGGCCTCATTGTGCCCGGCTTGACCACCCACTCCTGCCATTGCTCCTTATACATACGACGCCATTTTTGCGCATTTACCTCATAGCGATAATTCATGTTGGCAATTGCTTTGTCTGGCGTCACCCCATCGCGGTTCACAATCCGATCAACACGAACTGATTTATCACTACACTTCATCAAAATTTTGAGCGTTCCTGGCACCTGCTGTGCCAAAAATCCAGACAACCAAGACTCCAACACCCAGTGCGACTCTGTTTGTAGTTTCGTGCGCATATCCATATCTACTTGTAAATCAAAATCATCAGGGTAGGCACCGGCACTATGATGAAGCTCTCCCGCTGCGTCAAGTAAACCTTGTTGCTTGGCAAAATCACGCATGTAACCGCCGCCGTTATATCCCACCCAACCATCAAACTTGAGTTCTTCGCGCAATGAATCGAGCAGCGTCGTTGAGCCAGAACCAGGTAAGCCAGAAATTGTTATGTTGTTGTACAAATAACTATCATGCATGACATTACCTTGTCTAAGATGAGGCGCATTATACGCATAGCCCCCCCGTTTACTCAAGCGCTCTTCTCTCTACGCTGTAATCGCAGTTCATCCCACTGACAAGCGACAGCTGCTTTCATTGCAGTTGCAAGCATTTCAAGCCGTTTCCCTGCCGTGGGCAAATCAATTTGAGAAGTCTTTTTGGGGAAAAAATGAAACGTTTGATTGCGACAAATAAGCCAAGTATCCCAGAGCATACGCGTGGTACGTTGACCACACAAACGAGCAACATCGTCAAATAACCACCACTCGTCTCGCTGGTTTTCATGCACGTCTGGGTTGAGTGCGCGCCCAATGCGAAATCGCTCGCCTTCATATGTTTGAGTCGTAATTAGACCGAGATCAAAAAAGTACTGTTTCAAGAAACCCTCGTAACCTTTCGACATCGGAAATACGACAAATGAATAATCTAGAAACTTGTTCGGCTCCTTACACTCACGCTCATACAACTTGAGCGCTGTCGCGACTTGCGTCTGTACTTCTGGCAAGAGGTATGAACTCCATGATGCATTGCTTAACTCGAGTAGAAATTGTGATGAGGGTGACATAAATTCTGCTACACTAGTAGTCTCAAAAGCATACATGAAATTTAGTAGACAACACAAGCAAGCTGGCAAAGATTTACAACAAATTATCGGCGGTCTATTTGTCGGTGTTACGACAAGAAAAAATCGATCAAAGCGCTCGCTCCGTCCCTGGGTATGGTTGGCGCTCGGAGGATTATTTGCTGTAGTAGTCGGGCTCCTCTACTTACTGCGAGATTTACCCTCGCCAAAAAAACTGCAAACAAGCGAATCATACGCGGTGAGCTCGCAAATTTTTGATCGTAATGGCGTGCTGCTCTACGAAATTATTGGCAATGAACACCGCATTCCTATCAAGCTGTCCGATCTTCCTGACCATGTCGTACAAGCCGTCGTGGCCATTGAGGACAAGAATTTTTATACACATTGGGGTTTTGATATTAGTGGAATTGCCCGCGCGCTCAAGGCAAATATTACCGGTGGCCAAGTACAAGGTGGCTCGACTATTACCCAACAATTGGTAAAAAATGCATTGCTAAGTCGAGAAAAAACCTTTACCAGAAAAATTAAAGAAGGCGTACTCGCCATGATTACCGAGCTCATCTACAGCAAAGATGAAATTATGGAAATGTACCTTAACTACATTTCGTATGGTGGTAACTCAGTTGGGATAGAGGCGGCCGCACAAACGTACTTTGATAAAAGTGCCAAAGATCTCACGTTATCCGAAGCCGCATTATTGGCTGGTCTGCCACAAGCGCCAACAAAGTACTCTCCGTTTGGTTCCACACCAGAAAAAGGTAAAGAGCGACAACAAGCAGTTCTTCGCCGCATGGCAGAAGATGGCTATATTACCAAGATCGAAGAAGCGGCTGCGGCCAGTGATCCAATCCAATTTGCAATTAGTCGCAGTGATATAGAGGCACCTCACTTCGTTTTTTATGTTCGTGATTTATTGTATGAAGAGTTTGGTGTTGATACTGTTGAGCGTGGCGGTTTGCGCGTTACAACTACCCTCGATCTTGAATTGCAAAAAACCGCAGAGGCTTCGCTCAGCGCAGAGCTCGCGACGCTCGAGCGCTACGATGTTAGCAATGGTGCAGCCCTCGTCATCAAGCCAAATACTGGTGAGATCCTTGCCATGGTTGGGAGCAAAGATTACTTTGATAGCGAAAATGATGGGCAAGTAAATGTCACTCTGGCAGAACGGCAACCAGGTAGTTCAATCAAGCCACTCATGTACGCAACTGCATTTCAAGACAAGACGCTCAATCCTGGCAGTATTCTGATCGACGCACCTACCTGTTTTACTTCTGCGGGTCAAAAACCATATTGTCCAAAAAATTATGATGGTTCGTATAGCGGACCTGTTCCTGTCCGACGCTCACTTGCCAACTCGCTCAACATTACTGCTGTCAAAGCGTTGCGCACTATAGGAGTAGAACGTTTTATGGAAATGGCCACCGCACTTGGCATAACCACCTGGACCGATCCAAGTCGCTATGGTCTGTCACTCACCCTGGGCGGCGGTGAAGTTCGCATGATTGATATGGCACAGGCGTTCGGCACACTCGCCAATGAGGGGATCAAGGTACCACTGAGTTCCATTTTAAAAATCGAAGATTACAAAGGTACTGTTTTTCGTGAGCTCGATCGCGACAAACGAGTGGCTGATTTAGAATTTTTGTCTGAGTACGACGAACAAACTGCTGGCGATTTATCCAGAGTAATGGATCGCGCACCAGCCTATTTAGTCAGTCATATTTTGCAAGACAATGCAGCGCGACAACAAGCCTTTGGTTTGCGATCAGAACTCGTAGTTCCCAATCAAATCGTCAGTGTCAAAACTGGCACAACCAATGACCTGCGCGATAACTGGACTATCGGGTACACGCCAGAATATTTGGTAGCAACCTGGGTGGGAAATAATAACAATACTCGTATGAACGGCCGGGTGGTGTCTGGAGTCACCGGTGCTGCCCCTATTTTCAATGACATCATGCGATTTATTTTGGCAGGCAAAGATCCTGTTTGGCAAAGCAAGCCACCTGACGTACTCTCTGCCCAAGTGTGCGCTCACGGCTTACCACCAACGCCTGGTGACAACTGCCACGCCAAAGATCAAGAACTGTACTGGGATCAAAGCGTTCCCTCACGCTCGCTCGCAGTTCGTAAGAACACTTGGATTGATCCAACCACTGGCTTACCACCAAAGCCTGGCGAACAAATTGAAGGACTCATACTTGAAGAACGATCGCTTTTTCAAGATCCTGTTACCGATTATTATTGTTCTGACTGTTCAAGACCAATCGATGCAGAAGGCAGAGTTCAGTACGAACAACGCACCGTGCCACAAGAATATCAAATTCAGCCATATTCTGGCACAGAACAATGAGTTACGGTACTTTTGTCAAACAGCATCGTGACAAAAAACCGCACTGGTTGCGTCGTCATAAGTGGCATATAAAATTGAGTGTCGTTGGTGTCTGTATATTTATTGCCGCGATGGCTATCGCACTTTGGTGGTTCTGGGATCAACCGTTAGTTACTCCACTAACCAATCTTTCTTCTTTTCGCTTTTTGCAAAAACCTGAGTCACAACATGGTCATAATAAAGTTGTATATGGCTTTCTTCCATACTGGAATCTCTCAGATGCAATCCTGCAGCCAGAGCTTACTCACTTGTCCTACTTTGCACTGACCATTGGTGGCAACGGAGAAGTTCGTTTGCAAGATGATGGCAATGTGGAACCTGGATATAACAAACTCAAGAGTGATCAGCTACTCGACCTCATCAATCTGGCTGCAAACCAAGACACTCAGTTTGAGCTCGTTCTATCTCAGTTTCTAGTTGATGATATTTCGGCGTTTTTAGCTTCAGAAAAAGCACAGCAAAAACTGATTGAAACACTCGATGGCGTCATCCTCGCGTATCCAATCAGTGGCATCAATATCGATATCGAACTCAATGGCACACCAAGTGAAAGACAACGCCAGCAGCTTGTTACGTTTGTGACAAATTTACGCCAGCATTTAGATGCTCGCTATAAAGGCATGATGCTCAGCATCGATATGTATGCCGGTGCATCAAACAATAAACAACTATGGGACATTCCCGCCCTCGCGCCAGTGGTCGATTATGTCATCGTTATGGCTTACGACTTTCACCAGAGAAGCTCGCCACAAGCCGGTCCTGTTGCTCCATTATTTGGTGGCAATGAGCTTTGGGACAGCGACATCAATGAACATCTGAAAAGATTTTTGGAATATATGCCACGAGAAAAAGTTTTATTGGGTGTACCGTTTTATGGTTATGAATGGCAAACCGAAAACCGTGGTGCACAGTCATCTACTTTTCCAGAAACTGGCTCTGCGGCAAAGATCACTCGGGTCAAGGAATTACTTTCCAAATCGAAAGAACTCAGGGTAGAAGAACACTGGAATGAGGAAGCGCTCTCACCCTACCTGACCTACATGGAGGATGGAGAAACATTTGTCTTGTACTATGAAGATTCTCGCTCTCTTTCTTATAAACTAGACTACGTCAATCAATTAGATCTCGCTGGCATTGCCATTTGGGCGCTTGGATACGAAGGTGATTCTCGTGAACTTTGGGATGTCATTAATCGCAAGTTAGATTAAGCACACTTTCTGTAGTAAAAGTGCTGCATTCATGGTAATATCCGGATCGGTGAAAGCGCACAAAAAGAATACTACTGAATCAGAATCACTCAGAAAATATCTAATTGATTTTGCTGCATCTCGCTCTCTTCGGTACCAAAAAAAAGAAGCAAAAAGTAAAAAGTCCACAACTGTTTTTTCTCAGTCAAGACAGCGCAGATCAGAACAATTGGTTTCTCTCCTCAAATACCTCTGGTTACTAAAGTATTCAGCTACTTTTTCTTATAAAAACCTGCTGCCTTCGCTGCTCAAGCAGCTGAAAACTCGGATACGAATAAGAGTACGAGTGCCAAAAATACTACGAAATCTTCTTATACATATTTTCCGCCCCTATGCGCTTACATTCCGTTTTTATCCAAAACAAACCGGCATTGTTATCACAATACTCGCAACGCTATTTGCTGGCGCATTTTTTGTACACGAATACATTTTTCGAGATTTACCTGATGCACAACTACTTACAACAACCCAACCCGCACTCACGACCAGAATTCTCGATCGCAATGGCGAAGTTTTATATCGCATTTACAAAGATGAGAATAGAACACCTATAGCGCTATCAGAAATTCCCGATACGCTCATCAATGCAACAATTGCAATTGAAGATCAAGAGTTCTATCTACATCACGGCTTTTCACTGCGTGGAATTTTACGCGCTATCATCGCGAACAAAAATGGCGAAGTTGTGCAAGGTGGCTCGACCATCACACAACAGTTGGTGAAAAATCGTCTGCTTTCACCGCAACAAACGCTGCAACGAAAAGTACGAGAACTCGTCCTCGCAGTCATGGTAGAACAAACATACAACAAACAAGAAATCTTGGAGATGTATCTCAACCAAGTTGCGTATGGTGGCTCAACTTACGGCATCGAGGAAGCGGCGCAGCGCTACTTTGGCAAATCAGCAAAAGAGTTAAATTTAGCGGAAAGTTCGTTACTTGCTGGTCTACCAGCCGCTCCTTCCAGCTACTCGCCCTTTGGTCCAAACCCAGATCTTGCCAAGATGCGTCAACAAGAAGTACTCCGTCGCATGGTGGAAGAAAACATGATTTCTTCTGATGAAGCGATTGCTGCATATCAAGCGCCGTTAGCACTGCAGGCAGATGTGGTGGATATTCAGGCACCGCACTTTGTGATGTATGTCAAACAGCTGCTCGCAGAAAAATACAGTGAAGAAATTCTCCAAAATGGAGGTCTCGAAGTCACTACCACGCTTGATTTGCCACTGCAAAATACTGCGCAACAAATTGTGACTGACGAGATAACCTCGCTTGCCAGACTGCATATCCAAAATGGCGCGGCACTCGTGACACAGCCAATGACTGGGGAAATCTTGGCAATGGTTGGCAGCACAGACTATTTTGACATCGCGCACGACGGGCAAGTAAACGTCACGCTGCGTCCAAGACAGCCGGGAAGTTCGATTAAACCGCTCACCTATTCCCTCGCGCTCACCCAAGGTTTCACCCCAGCCACCATTATTACTGATGCTCCAGTGGTCTTTGATATCGCTGGTAGCAAACCATATGCACCAAAAAATTATGATGGCAAATCCCACGGCCAAGTTACACTGCGCGAGTCGCTTGCCTCGAGCTACAACATCCCAGCGGTCAAAGTTTTAGCACAACTTGGCGTTTCAAATCTGTTGGATTATGCAGAAAAACTCGGCATCACGACTTGGAAAGCGCGCGAACGGTTTGGTCTTTCACTTACCCTTGGCGGCGGTGAAGTTTTGATGACAGAGATGGCGCAGGTGTACGGGGTCTTTGCCTCTGGTGGTAACTTGACACCCCTCAATCCTATTTTGAAAATCACTGATCACTCTGGCAAAGTTTTGTATGAAAATACCTGTGCTTTATCAGGAAAAAATTGTCCAAAAAACCAAGTACTCGACCCTAGATCTGCTTATCAAATCACCAGCATTTTGTCTGACAATGTTGCTCGCACACCAGCGTTTGGTTCCTTCTCTTCGCTCAATATTTCCAAACAAGAAGTAGCGGTCAAGACTGGTACGACTAATAGTCTGCGCGATAACTGGACCATCGGCTACACCAGCGATCGTGTTGTCAGTGTCTGGGTAGGCAACAATGACAACACTCCAATGAGCTATGTTGCTTCTGGTATCACAGGCGCTTCACCCATTTGGAATAAAATAATTCGCACACAGCTCACAGATGAATCGCCCCATGTCTTCCCTGTACCGTATGGTTTGATCAAAGTTCCTGTCTGTAAACAAACGGGCACGCTGACCTGTTTGGGTTGCCCGACCACTTACAATGAAGTTTTCATCGCTGGTACAGAACCAAAAAATACTTGTGGCAATTGGAAGCCAAATACAAGTCCAAGTCCGTCGGGTAAACCGCAGATACTTTAAGTATAATTGTCTGCTAATAAGATGCTATTCTATTTACCGTGAGTAAAAAACAATCTGCCCTTAAAAAAAATCAGCCAACAAATAGAGTATTACTACTTGGAATCCTGACCCTTCTACTTGTTGGAGGAATTTTTACGATAAGCCAAACGGTACTAGTTAAAAAGACAAGGGTGAAGACTGCGGAAAAAGTTGAAAGACCTGCGAACGACGTCATTCCAAATCCACTCGATATTTCAAATAATTTGATTCCTTCGAAATCAATTGAGGGATGGATTGAACTATCTGGCAGTGTCTTCTCTTTGTCATTCCCTACCGATTGGATACTTGACTCTGCTGCTGAAGATCTGGATTCGTACTTTGGTCAACAAATAAGACTAACGTCGCCATCGAGAAATACACAGCTAGTAATCTCTCCAGGCACTGGTTGGGATGTTCCAGTAAACTCACCCGAAGGAGATAAAATAGCGATTCAAATTGGAAATAAGAAGGGGCTAGTAAAGTTAAAGCGGTATAATGAACCGCAATGGCATTATCTATCAATCTAAATAAATACTACAAACGTTCACGAATTTCA
>JAACWQ010000021.1 GCA_009991965.1 Minisyncoccota bacterium
TCAGTGCTCTACCCCCTCGTCGATTCACACAACCCTATACCTAAATATATTTCAGGGAGAACCAGCTATCTCCGGGTTCGATTGGCATATTACCTCTATCCACAACTCATCCGAGCATCTTGCAGCATACAACGGTTCGGGCCTCCATCTCGGATTAACGAGATTTCACCCTGGTCATGGATAGCTCACCCGGTTTCGGGTCATTCATACACTACAATTGGTCGCCCTATTCAGGCTCGCTTTCACTATGGCTTCCTCTTGTAAAAGAGTTAACCTGCAGTGTACGAATACTCGCCGGCTCATTCTTCAATAGGCACGAGATCATCCCGCCAAAAGCGGGACTCTCTCTGATTGTTAGCAGATAGTTTCAGGATCTATTTCACGGGGCCTTCCGCCCTTCTTTTCACCTTTCCCTCACGGTACTAGTTCACTATCGGTCTTGTTTGGTATTTAGCCTTGGAGTGTGGTCACCCCAGATTCAGAAGGGAGTTTGCCGTCTCCCAACCTACTCAGGAACACTCTATGGCAATTCAAACTTTCATGTACACGGCTTTCACGTCCTCTGGCCACCTATTCCACGGTGTTCTACTAGTTTGAAATTGTCCAATGTTGAGGTCCTACAACCCCCCGCATAAATGCGGGGTTTGGGCTGTTCCCTGTTCGCTCGTCGCTTACTAAGGGAATCTCATTCGATTTCTTTTCCTCTGGGTACTTAGATATTTCAGTTCCCCAGGTTCCCTTCCCCCGCCATAGGCGGGGGATCATTGCACTTTCATGCAACGCGGTTACCCGATTCGGACACCGCCGGATCATAGCTTCTTCTCAGCTACCCGACGACTTTCGCGGAGTAAACGTCCTTTTTCGGCCAAACAAGCCAAGGCATCCTCTATCTGCTTTAATTCACATATAAGCGAAATTGGTAATTATTATTACTTTTTAAAAAATTAGATGCTATGTCGCACATATTTCATGCGACTGGCCTACATCATGACGATGTTCTTCACTTGTTAAAGAGCGGTCTAAGCAAAAGCTTAGATATTAGCTCCTCGTGCGACTCAGGTCTGAGTACACCAAGAACTAATAGCCAAGTTTCTGCTTACTGTGGACCCTAAGGGGCTCGAACCCTTGACCTCCACATTGCAAATGTGGCGCTCTAGCCAACTGAGCTAAGGGCCCCAAATGGCAATCCACTGTGTTCTGTTTTATTTTGTTGAAAGGTGAGGGATTGTGGACACAACATCACACAATATCAGTCTGCTTCCCGAACAGATTCACGATTGTAAACTAAGAGCCGATCTAAAGCAATCCCAGCTTTTCCAATCTTTTCTTGTTTTTCTTGACTAAATCTGGATCGACGTCACCCTCTTCTTCGAAGACGCGCAGGAGCTTTTGACCAGCAACTTTTGTATAGAATGCAACTTGCGTTTCAAGAACCGATTTTGCCAATGCTTCTGGTGCTGATGCGATCCACTCTGCACTGATAACGTAGCGACCCAAGTGGTAAATTTGCTCACCACCGCCAAGAGTAAATGAAATGCCGTTGGCAACGTGCACCTTCTTTGGTCGAACCATGTGGCCTTTAATATCGTGCTTGAGTTGTCTTGGATCAGCAAACGGCAAAAATCCCGCGTAGAGCAAATCGTGTTCGTCTGCCAGCGCAGCAATATGCTGCTGAGTACTGGCGTCTACTTGTTCCCAAGTATCGAGATCAAGTACTTGCTTCATCCAGTCATTTTCAGCACTTCCTGCGATACGAATCTCGTCAGTTCCAAGTGACTTGCGCAGGTGCTTGAGCACTTCGGTAAATCCTTCGACTTGAAAGC
>JAACWQ010000022.1 GCA_009991965.1 Minisyncoccota bacterium
AAAGCCAAAATTATTAGTACCGAAAGGTTATTGAAGAAAAATTCCTCAAAGGAGGTGATCCATCCGCACCTTCCAGTACGGATACCTTGTTACGACTTAACCCTCATCGCTGGATTTACCTTGGTCCTACACAAGTGTAAGACTTTGGGTACCCCCAACTTTGCTGATTTGACGGGCAGTGTGTGCAAGAGGCGAGAACGTATTCACCGCAGTCTGCTGATCTGCGATTACTACCAATTCCAAGTTCATGCAGGCGAGTTTCAGCCTGCAATCCCAACTGAGGGAGGTTTTAAGGATTAGCTCCACCTCGCGGTATTGCGACCCTCTGTACCACCCATTGTAGGATGTGTGTAGCCCCGGATATAAGCATCATGATGACTTGACGTCGTCCCCTCCTTCCTCCCAACAAAATAATGCTGGGCAGTCTTCTGTGACACAGTAACACAGAATGGGGGTTGCGCTCGTTACCTCACTTAAGAGAACAACTCACGTCACGAGCTGACGACAGCCATGCAACAGCTGTGTACCACCCTCGTAGGCTTGCCTCGTTTCTGAGGCCGTGCAGGTACATTTCAAACCCGGGTAAGGTTCATCGCTTCGTATCGAATTGAACCACATGCTCCACTGGTTGTGCGCCTCCCCGCCAATTCGTTTGAGTTTCGGCCTTGCGGCTATACTCCCCAGGCGGTCCGTTTAACGCGTTAGCTTACATCCCTCCACCGAAGCAGAAGAATTAACGGACATCGTTTACGGCTAGGACTACTCAGGTCTCTAATCTGATTTGCTACCCTAGCTTTCGTCTCTGAGTGTCAGTGTATACCTAGTTACCCGCCTTCGCGCTTGGTGTTCTTGACTGTATCCACGGATTTTACCCCTACACAGTCAATTCCAGTAACCCCGATATAACTCTAGTCTTTCAGTATCCTGCCCTTTTCTCCGGTTGAGCCGGAGTCTTTAAGACAAGACTTAAAAAACCACCTACAGACGCTTTACGCCCAATAAAACCGGGTAACGCTCGGAACCTACGTATTACCGCGACTGCTGGCACGTAGTTAGTAGTTCCTTATTCAAACTCCCTTCATGGGAATATAAAAGTAGTTTACGACCCGAGGGCCTTCATCCTACACGCGATGTCGCTGCGTCAGACTTTCGTCCATTGCGCAAAATTCCTAACTGCTGCCACCCGTAGGTGTATGGGCCGTGTCTCAGTCCCATTGTGACGGACTCTCCGCTAAGAGCCGTTAACCGTCATAGCCTTGGTGAGCCGTTACCTCACCAACTAGCTGGTAGTGAATACGCCGCTTCTAAAGTGATAAATCTTTACCCCGGAGGGACTATGGGGTATTACTCTGCCTTTCGGCAGGCTATCCCCCGCTTTAGAGTACGTTCGTATTTTATACTCACCCGTTTGCCACTAGGATTAAAATCTTCACTAAAGAGTAGAGACTCCTTAGTGAAGACAATAAGCCCCGTTCGACTTGCATGTCTTAGGCACATCGCCAGCGTTCACCCTGAGCCACGATCAAACTCTTAGTACAAAATCTGGAATAAATTCCAGAAAAAAGTTTTTTATTTGAAAATACCTTCCGGTACTAATAGCTGTGGCTTTATAAAAAATTGAAGAAACGCATGGTGAAAATTTTAAAGAACAGTGCCTGGATTTCCAGACAGTGAAGGTATTATATTACAGATT
>JAACWQ010000023.1 GCA_009991965.1 Minisyncoccota bacterium
AATTCGTGAACGTTTGTAGTATTTATTTAGATTGATAGATAATGCCATTGCGGTTCATTATACCGCTTTAACTTTACTAGCCCCCTGCTTTTTATGTTGCCAAATGAGAATGTCAGCGGTCGTTTGGAAGGCACGCTACTCCAAGATCAATCTATCTTGAGTGAGATTGCCAATGACCAGCGTCGCAAGGCATTACAACTACCGATTGCGCCACTTTTCTCCAATAAGGTGACTGCACTCGTCCAGTTGTCCGCAGACAAGTTACTCAACTCTTTTTCACCACATATGTTGTTTTTGAACTCCGAGCCATCGGCCAGTGGATTTGCTGTTTGGAGTCACGGCTTATTTTACCTTGTAGATATTGCACTCCTACTACTTGGTATTGGCGCACTCCAGCAAAAAAAGACTCGTGCAATCGGAGTGAGTTTTTTGCTTGCGCTGCCCTTCTTTGCAGCACCAGTGGTGATTAATCTTACAAGTGAATGGTATTTGCTTCGTTCGTTTTTTTCTTACACACTTTTATTGCTCGTGATTACTTGGGGTGCTTTTGCTTGGTGGCAGTCGAGATTTCGTTGGATATTAGTTGCAATCTATACTCTTTCAGTACTTAATTTTGCCAGTCAGTACTTTGTCCGCTATCCAGTAATGGGGGCCGATGCCGGATTTTTTCAGGAGCGTGTGTTGACCCAGTACATAAGTTGGGTGCGACAAAAATATCCACAGGAGCCAATCATTGTCTACACGATCGATCCGCCGATTTTACTCTCGAGCTATTTGCTGCATTCAGGCTCAGTTTCAGATGAGACAGTGGATCAAATTGCACAAGCGTTTCGTGACGAAACCTACAAATTCGACAACATCACCTTTCAAAATACCTGTGTAGATGATGACGACGGGATTACGCTTGGTATAACAGAGGCAATTCGCGATCGTTGTCGCTCTCTAACGGATTCCTCAGCTGATACCACAAAGATTACAATTCCTGCCCTCAAAGATAGCGGGAGTGTGTATGAAATTTTGAACGATACTGTTTGTGGACAGTATGATCTGGGGACATTTTTGCAGGTAAATGACCTAGAACAATTTCGTTTGAGTGGACTTAACGAAGAACTTTTTTGCAAACAGTGGATCACTGATCTTAAGAAAGTATCATGAAATTGTTGGTATTTATAACTATTGTTGGATTTATCCTTCGATTCGCTGGCCAACCAAACGTTCCTGCTGGGTTTCATCGTGACGAAGCAGGCATCGCATATAGTGCTTACAGCATTTTACAAACAGGCAGGGACGATTGGGGTAAATTATTGCCGTTGCACACTAAAGCGTTGGGAGATTATCCGCCAGCTTTTTATAACTACTTAGTTGCAGCTACCATTCCCTTTTTCGGATTAACAGAGCTAGCAGAGCGATTTCCTGCGATTTTATTTGGGACCATTCTGATTCCACTCAGTTTTTTTTGGGTGAGAAAATTATTTCAAAATGAATGGCTGGCTCTGACAGTTGCAGCCATAGTAACTATTTCTCCTTGGGATATTGTCCAGTCCAGATCAGGTGGAGAACCAATAGTCGCGCTTGTTTTTACTTTGATTGCTTGGTTCCTTTGGTCGAATTGGGTGAAAAAACCAAAAAAATGGCAACTCGTTAGGGGCTAGTAAAGTTAAAGCGGTATAATGAACCGCAATGGCATTATCTATCAATCTAAATAAATACTACAAACGTTCACGA
>JAACWQ010000005.1 GCA_009991965.1 Minisyncoccota bacterium
CAAAGTTACACAGAACTACGCTTGGACTATTTGATACTGTGTCGTAAGTGCACCATACCCCGTATGCTCTGCATCGGGGTTGCTTATTCCATAGACCTTTCCATCATTATCCACACTAAAAATGAACAAAAAAATATCGTCGCATGTTTGAAATCATGTAAAACTATTGCTTCAGAAATTCTAATCATCGACATGAACAGTACTGACTCAACAGTGCAGCTCGCAAAAAAATATGGAGCTACTGTATAATTGCTGTTAAAAACTTCGGATTTGTTGAGCCAGCGAGACAGCAAGGGATTGATAAAGCTCGCGGACCTTGGATTCTGATACTTGATGCAGATGAGCGCTTAACGAGTATGTTAAGGAAAAAGCTTCGACAGTATTTGCAAAATCCAACTCACAAGATTGTTCGCATAGCTAGAAAAAATATTATTTTTGGTAAGTGGCTGCAACATGGCCTGCAATGGCCCGACCATCAGGTTCGGTTGTTTTATAAAAAATCAATTACTTGGCCAAAAGATATTCATACCCAGCCCATCTTTCATGAAGAAATAATTGATTTTCCCGCTCTTGAGCAATGCGCTATTGTTCATTTTCGAACACCAAATTTGCAGATTCGGATTCGCAAAATTGAAGAGCAAGCACTGCAAGAACATTTTTATCATCAACAGAAAAATTTGAAGACCAAAACGATATACAAAAGAATTTTTGGAGAATTTCACTGGCGATATTTTGAGCATGAGGGATATCAAGATGGCATGCATGGATTTGTGGTTGCTAAACTTTGGGAGTACTATCGCTTCATCGCTTTTCTCAAGTACTGGGAAGATCAAGGCTATCCAGAGTTAATCAAAGCATCAGTGCTTAAAGAGTGGACTGACACTGAGAAGAAGCTAGAGCTTTTAGAAAATGAGATCAAGCTGCTAAAGGATTCAAAACTCTATAAAGTGTACGGACGGATAAAGAAAATCTATCTTTGGATTGGTTTAAAGTTATAATAAGGTTGTTGTAATCAGTATCTCTTATTTCCAATTCATCAATATCTTGAAGGTATTTATTTACCACCTGTTTTCTTGTAGATGGGGTATTTTTTGCTCACTTAACCTCAAATTTTTGAAAATGCCGCCAGGTTTATTAATATTGAACTATTTGTTTTCATAATTTTGTTAAGTTTAGAACTTCCTTTATCACTTGTCCTACCTCTCCAGTTGTCATAAACGGATGAATTGGCAAAGAAAGTATGTTTTTGGTTGCAAATTGGCTTTTCGGTAGATCCAAGTTATTGTATTCTGCATAACATGGTTGGCGATGAATGGGGATTGGATAGTGAACGAGTGTCGTTATATTCTTGTTTCTTAGTTCTGAGATCAACGCATCTCTACTCTCGACCGAAATCACGTACTGATGATAAGGATGAACTGTATTTGAACGCTCTCGTGGTGTACTGATGTTGAGATGATTATTAAATGCCTCGTTGTATTTTTGAGCTATATTTCTTCGTTTTTCATTCCATTCATCAAGATGAATCAACTTCACGCGTAGTACAGCTGCCTGCAATTCGTCCAACCTACTATTCAAACCACGAACAAGGTGCTCGTATTGCTTTTTCTGTCCATAGTTACGAATCATTGAGCATGAATCCCTGAGACCATCATCGTTTGTGGCAATTGCTCCTCCATCTCCAAAAGCACCAAGATTTTTTGTGGGATAAAACGAAAAAGCAGAAAAAAGACCAAAACTACCGACTTTCCTCCCTTTATATTCTGCTCCATGCGCTTGTGCCGCATCTTCAATCAAAGCTAATTTGTGTTTTTTACAAAGCAGCCGAAAGCCATCTAGATCGACAGGTTGGCCGTATAAATGAACTGGCAACACTGCTTTTGTTTTCTTTGTGATTAATTTTTCGACACATGTTGGATCAAGATGATAATATTCGTCAACATCTGCGAAGATTGGTGTTGCTCCAATGTTTGAAATTGCCAGAGCGGTAGCAACTGCAGAGAGTGGTGTAGTAATGATTTCATCACCAGGACCTATACCCATAGCCATTAGACCTATTTGTAGGGCTTCCATACCATTCCCCACGCCGATCACATGTTTGACGCCAAGGTATTGAGCAAATTCCTGTTCAAATTGTTCAACTTCTTTGCCAAGTATGTACCACCCAGAAGTTAGCACACGGTGAATTGCATCATCAATTTCCTTTTGGATAGATTGATATTCTGTTTGAAAATTATTCGCTAAAATCACCTCACATCTTTCTTTAGGAATACAAGAAAATCTTTGTAGTTGCGGATATAATCATTTTCATTGTAATGCCTATCTGCAAACATGAGCAGAAGTGCATCTCGAGAAATGTTTTTCATCTCATGCCAAATCCTTGGTTTAATTAACACGCCAATATTGGGAGCAATGAGACGTACTATTTCTTTTTTCACTCCATTGTCTAATAAAAGATCTACTGATCCCCGCAAACAAAACATTGCCTGACATGTCTCTTTGTGTGCATGACGGCCTCGAACTAGATTCGGAATACAGTTGTCTATTGTATAAACGCGTTTTACAGCAAAGGGAAGCTGTTTCCCCACTTCCAAAATAGACAATATTCCATCATCATGTATCGTTTGTGTAGTAATCGTTGAAAATAATTTACTATTAAATTTCATGCTCATATCATATCGCAATATGAATCTCAATACACTCACACATTTCCTCCAAAAAATTTTCCCTCGTTGGATATATCTGAGACTTAGACCTCTGGCAGCCGTACTTCTTGAATATTGTAATTGGAAGGTAGAAGTGCTGAGAATTGTTGACATAGATGTAAAGGTGTACGCTGATTTTTACTTTCCAAATAGTGAGCTTATTGAAGAAATCCAAGGATACTTTCATCATTATGTGCCGAAAAGTGGAGATACTGTAATTGATGCAGGTGCCTACTCAGGTATTTTTACTATTGTTGCCGCAAAACTTGTTGGAAAAAATGGAAAGGTTATTGCCTATGAACCTGATCCATTCAATCGAAGAAGATTGCGGAGAAATATTTTGTTGAACGATCTCAAGAATGTCGTCGTTCGACCCTTCGGACTATATAGTCGTAATACAATTCTGCTATTTGAAGTACGTCAGGTAGCTTCTCGTATTGCAGAAAACTTGGAACGACCAATTCAGGTGCAGATGAAATCACTCGATGCAGAAATGAAATCTTTAGGTCTTTCTAAAGTTCACATGGTCAAAATGGATATCGAAGGAGCTGAAATTGAAGCACTTAAAGGAGCGAGTCGAATGATTAGGAAGTCTCAGCAAACCTTGCATTGGGCCATTGCAAGCTATCATATTGTTAACAGAAAACCTACTAGTTTATGGTTGGAGAAATTCTTTTCTAAAACTAAATTCTCAGCTGTTGTTACTGGGAACCTAAGGCACAAAACAACCTACGCTTGGATGAAATAATGGTGCTATCTTCTCTTTATAGACTGATTAGAGGTGCTATCGGATCGTTTTTCTTAAAAAGAATTGTCTCGCTAACAAAAAATGAAATCGGACTGTTTTGTGTATATGGTTTGGGTGACACATACCTTACTTGCTTACTTCTACCTGCACTAAAAAAACGTTTTCCGAACTGTCGTTTTGTGCTGATCATCCCTAAATATCATCAAGATGTAGTGAAATATTTTAGACACTATTTTAACCGAGTTATAATTTTTGATCATCCTTACGCTAAGTCTTTTTTTCCTTTTCTCTCATCTCTTTCTTCTCAAAGCATATTCTATTCACATCCTTCAGTATATTTTTGGGGAAGTTCATTAAAAATTCTAGGATATAAAAATATTACCATACTAGACTTATACCGTTTTATTCTCGGGGTTAAATCGAACGATTTGCTGGGTGTTCCGCATACTAGCAGAGAAATTTGTAAATCTGCTCAAAATAGATGCAAACAATTATCACTACCACAAGCAAAAACGGTAATTCTAGTACCAGAGAGTGGAGTAACAACACCAATTTCACAAGATGTCTGGATCCCTCTTGGCGTGTGGTTACAAAAACAAAGACTTTCTGTAGTAGTTATGAGTCGAGACCAAAAAAAATATCCGTTCCCAACAATCTTTTTTCCTTTAGAAGAAGCAATTCCAATTATTGAGTATTGTGGATTCTTGATTGCAACTAGGTCGGGATTCTGTGATGTTATTTCAAGTGCCAAGGCTAAGATGTTTTTCTTATATCCGGGAGATCACGAACAAAGGTCAACAACTTTTGATATTTACAGTTTCAAATCTATGGGTGTTCCTACCGAGGCAAACGAATTTATTATTAATAACTCTAATAACACAGCATCGCTTAAAAAAGCATTTGTGAAAGCCATGAGTCATAGGCCCTCATCACGAATAACTAGAATTTGATTTAATTCATTTCTCTTAGTATTTATGGCTATCGCAGTCTTTAGTCCATCGGGTTTTATATCGTTTACCAAAACTCTTTCTCCTTTCGGCAAAGCGAATATGATTTGATCAAATTTAAGACAATTCTTCTTTAAAGCACAAATAGTTTCTTCCTTATACTCAATCCCTCTTGAGGTAAGAAAAATAACTACATCTTCATCTGAGATCTGGAGAAAAAGCTCTTTTACGTTCTTGTTTAAAATATCCCCTGAAAGCTTTAAGTGGCCGTTGTGTTCAAACACAACTCCATCAATATCGATCAGCCATGTTTTAGGAAGTGCCGACATTATTAATTTTTTCATATTTTGCTCTTTTTTAACAATTTTCCTATTGCTCCGCCAGGATGATTCTCTTTAAATACAGATAGAGGCACTTCCATCTTCTCAATTAATTCCATTGCCAATGCTTGTAAAAAGATAAGAAAGACCAATGTAGAATTATTAGGAATAACATTCCACGGATCACCCTCATGCTCAATTGGAATAACTACACTCTGTTTTAATATTTTTTGTATACTGCTGTTGTCTGTACATGTGAGTAACCAGCTATTCGTGCCTCTTATCTTTAAAAGTTTTGCAAGATCAGTAGATTCTTTTGTTTCGCCACTTTTAGATAATATGATGATTAGGTCATTTTTCTTCACAAGACCTAGATCTCCGTGCATAGCTGAATTTGTGTGTAAAAAATGTGAGTCAATTCCCACTGAATTAAGTGTGCCAATAAACTTTTCGCAGATTGGAACGTTCTTTCCCAACCCAGTCGCGATTATTTTCCCACCATTTTTAAGAATTTTAAAACATTGATGTATGAGAACGTCAACATTGTCGTCGTTATAGTCTTGGAATGCCTTCTGAATTGTTTCCAGTTGTTGTTTAAGTTGTTTTTGCATATATTTCCTGCATAAGCCTCATGCCGTTGTAAAAAGAGGCACATACTGCATCATAATCATCCCAGATGTATGAAGTCAACGACAACCAAATAATAGCATGATATATCTTGATTTTCTCTTGAGATCTACAAATTTCACTAAAAAAAGTCATTTCTAGAAATTCCCATCGATTTGATTGAATTTTTAACTGGATACGGCCATTATTCATACTAATTCTAAAATTTTTATTATTTAACTGGTCATAATTACCAACAAGTGAGTAGTACAACTTCGCCCAATCATAATCTTCATCACCAAATAATTTAATCTTTCCAAAATATCCGCGAGGATCAATAAAAAAAATTTTGCCATTTTTATCTATCATCGTATTTGAAAAGGTTGGATCTCCATGAATAAATGTGTAACAAGAACCAAAATGCTTAGAAACAAGATTCTCAACAAGATTCCAATTTTTATAAAAATTTATACATTCAACTCCATTAATTATGAATGTCTCACGATTGATATCAGGGATTAATGACGCAATGGAGTCTAGACGAGTTTTTGTTTTTCCTAGTAAGGCTTCGTGATCATTACTAGTAATTGAGGGAATTGTGCCATATAAAGTATGTAATTTCTTCAAGTTATATGTAATCTGCAACAATATCTTTTTTTTAGTGGATTTATCAGTTTTAAACTTATGTAAAGAAACCCCTTCTACATATTGCATCTTTAGAGGATTGATTTGATATATTTTGGGAACAAAAGCTAAATTTTGATTTACAATTTTTTCGTACCACCCACCTTCCAATATCGCTAATTTTTTTCCTTGTTTATCAATTGCTGTTTTTGTGACAATTTTGTTTTCAAGACTAATTTGATTGAAGGGCCGTGTGTTTGCGAATCGCTTGATAACTTTTTTATACAGATTAATCATGCCAAATTCTTGAACATTCTTTAGCTGAATAGGCCTCATTTCAATTTTTTTATCTCTCAAATACTGGCAAAACTCACCACTTTTAGGAATACTGGTAATTTCCTCCTTATCTTTAAAAAGATAAACTCCCGCTACTCCAAGTCTTTGACTTGACTCTTCTTCTAAAACTCCCTTGCGGAATCTCCATCTACATATAAAAAGATTGTTTGAAAGTCCAATGTAGTTGCACTTGAGATCTAGTTTTTCTGGTAAAAATGCTCCCCGAACATAGAGATCACACCACGTAATTAAAACAGGAGCATGTTTTGGAATAAGCTTCAGCGATTGCGCAATACCGGAAGCTGTGCCATGACCACTAGCTTCAATAAATGTATACTTCTGAGAAGCAAATAACTGAAGATATGACTTGAAAACTTCTTTTTTATAATCTCCAATTATAAAAAAGTGGGCTTTTTTAAACTGAGACATGATGTGGAAAATATTTGGTTTTCCATGTATGGATACCAGTGCCTTTGGCTTATTTTCTGTGAGATGTTCGAGTCTTGTTCCTTTGCCACCAGCCTGAATAATGATGTATGGAATGTTTTTTGTTAGCATCTAGCTTCTTAAATTATGGCTTTTATATCTCGCAAAAGAATACTCTATAATGTAACCTGTGTCTATATATCACTAGATCAAATACAGATGAATGGATTATGAATAAACTGCGAACATTTTACTATGCTCCGACTACAAGTCGATCAAATAACCAATGGCATCGTTTTCATATCGAGCCAATTTTAAGAAACTTGAGTAATGATTTTCAATATTTTAACCCAGTTTCTTCAAAAAAAATATGTCTTGAGGAAATACACAAGCTCATTCTTGCGCGAGCAAAAAAACATAAAACATCATTTTTCTTCTCCTTGACAACGGATGCATACCTACTTCCAGAAACTATCAAGGAGTTACGTAATCTTGGCATAATAACTGTTAACTTTACCTGCGATAATCTTGATAGGCTGTATGACATTCAAGGCGTTGCGCCAGCTCTTGATGTGTGCTGGGTAACTGAGCCTGAGGCTGTATCTATGATAAAAAAAATTGGGGGAAATCCCATACATTTACCGATGGCTGCTAACCCCGCAATCTTTAGACCATACAACTGTAGGGAAAAATATGACATTAGCTTTTGTGGTATGAAGAATGGTTCTCGGCCTTGGTATATTTATAATCTATTGAAAATTCAAGCATTACATTTACGAGTGGGCGGCGTTGGATGGAGTAATATTGGAGATACAGCAATCCACAGAGCAACGATGAATCCGGAAGATACCATCAATTATCTCAAGTCTAATTTGTCGAGTATTATGGGTTTTCGTAACATTGCGGGTGATCTGTTGCATTTACTCTTTGAGCCAAAACTAGATGCGAGCACAAAACAAAAACTAATTAAAAGCTTGTTGCCAAAATTAGAATTTGATGATTATATAAAATTGTATTCAGAAAGCAAAATTTCTCTGGGATTTAATGAAAAGGGAAATTCTTATCATCTCCCAAATCCTACGTATCAACTCCGCCTCAGGGACTTTGAAGCTCCAATGAGTGGCTCATGTTTTCTCACTCATCGATCTCAAGAAATGGAAAGTTATTTTGAAGAAGACAAAGAAGTGCTTTTCTATTCATCTTTTGAGGAACTTGTGCAGAAATCAAAATTCTATCTAGATCCAAAACGAGATTCCATACGCAAAAAAATCAAGGTTGCTGCTCGTCAAAGATCATTGCGCCAACATACCTGGGATCATCGTTTAAAAGCTCTTTTTTCAAAGATGCTTATACAGTACTAAGAATTTCTGTAAATATCAGATACATGGCAATTAATACACTATTATTTGTTCCTTCAGCTATTGCTCCGCAAAGAGCGGAGTATTTTAAACATTTATATCCTGCACTTAAGCGAGCTAGCTCAAAGTTTACATACTATAACCCAGTCCTACATGGACTTTTAGACAATGAGAACATAGGTGAACAAATCTTGAGTATTGTAAAACGGCATAAAATTAATTTATTTTTTGCAATGACTAACAATACACATATTACCCCACATACATTGGATAAACTGCGTACACTTGGTGTTACGACAATCAATTTTTCTTCTGATAACCTTGATCGTCCGCAAAGCCTCAAAAGTATTTCGTCTCATTTTGATGCGTGCTGGGTCACTGAGCCAGAAGCAGTGATAATAATGAAAGATTTTGGCGCAAACCCAATTCACCTACCAATGGCCGCTGATCCGAATATATTCCTACCTATATCTACTAAAGAAAAGTACGATATTAGTTTTTGTGGAGCTAAAAATAGTTCTAGACCTTTTTACATCTACAAAATATTGGAAAATACTTCTCTTTCTATGGCAGTTGGGGGTAGCGGTTGGTCAAACTCACGAGAACGTGCTAGCGCAAGAAGCGTTGCCGACCCGCTATATACATTGAGATACATTGCAAATAACATAACTTTTAAGGAGGGAAGGAGAAATATACTTGCCGATGCCATACATATTTTACGAGAACCCCAACCTTCTATTGAAGTTCAAAATAAACTCAGTAAGTTTCTTCTTCCGGTGCTCTCCTTCCCAAAATACATACAGCTTTATTCAGAGACTAGGGTGTCTCTTGGGTTTAATGAAAGAGGAAACACGTGGGTACTCCCAAAGCCGGTTTTTCACCACAGATTAAGGGATTTTGAAGCACCTATGAGTGGTGCGTGTTATCTTATGAGGCGCCTGCCAGAAATGCTAGAATACTATTCTGAAGACAAGGAGATGCTATTCTATTCATCACTAGACGAGCTTCTTGAAAAGGCTGCATATTATTCAAGACCAGAAAAAGCTTTTGTTCGTCAACGTATTCGAATCGCTGCGAGAAAGAGGTCTTTGCGAGACCATACTTGGGAGAACAGACTACAGAAACTTTTTAAATTTCTTAAACTAAAATCAGAATTATGAATATTAAGCCCAAAAATATCCCATTGTCTGAACAAACAGTAAATACAACCTACGACACAAAATCAAGGTTTATCGTTCAGCTTATCCCTGAAATTATACTTCAGCATTTTCGAGGAAGAGAAACATTCCAACAGGTATTCAAAAACACATTGTGGATGACTGTTTATACATTTATACTTCCATTTCTAGCTGCTTTTTTTGTTAATGCATGGATTGCAAGATATCTTGGACCCGATCAGTTTGGCATTCTAACCTATATTTTTACTTTTTCATCAATCTTTTTATCAATAAATTATATGGGGTTGGATGCAGTTGTTTTTCGCAATTTATGTAACGATGATCTTCATGCTGGAAAAATCTTGGGGACTGCAACCATCTTGAGACTTATTGCAGGTGTAGTTTCCCTCATATTGGGAGTTATTATTTTTTCAAATGTAAATCATGGCGATCAATTTCTTCTCGGAATGGTATTTATTGCTCTCACGAGTAATATCGCGCAAGCATTTAATGTCATCGAAGGCTTCTTTCAATCGAGATTGCAGGTAAAATCTATTGCCGTTGTAAGAATTATTGTGATTATTTCTATCTCAATTGCAAAGATACTTGCAGTTATTTCTCACGCTCCGCTCAGTGCATTTATTGTGCTTGGCAGTAGTGACGCTGTGCTTTCCGCACTGCTTTTGTACCTAATGTTTCGAAAGGTAAAAAATATCTCTATTTGGACTTTTGATTTTAAATATGCGAAACAACTTCTTCGAGATGGTTTTCCTCTTATGCTTGCTGGATTGACTTTTGCCTTATACACAAAACTAGACCAAATAATCTTAAAATCTTTTCAAGGAAATAGTCAACTTGGGCAATATGCAATTGCTCTGGGTGTTGTTGAGGCATTTAATTTTCTTCCATTAGTTATAACAAACTCTATTGCCCCTCTTGTAGTTGCGTCCGTCAAACAAGATGGTCAAAAATATTCGCTACTCATGGTCAATATTTATCGGGTCATGTTTTTACTTTCAATTGTAGTTGGAGTAGGTCTTTTCTTTGTTGGTAGACACTTAATCCCCGTCATATTTGGGAAGGAATATCTTGAGGCCAGTAGAATCTTAGCATTCTTACAATTTCGACTGTTTTTTACCTGTATGAGCGTTGCAAGAGGACTCTTTATTACCAGTAAGGGCATGTTCAAACTTAGTTTGGTTTCTCAGGTATTCGCTCTTATTGTGGGCTTATCATTCAATTTCTGGCTTATACCGATTTATGGTGTATATGGATTGCTTCTCTCGAGCCTCGCATCTTTTATTATTTCAATCTTCATTGTCGATATATTTCATCCACTCGGAAGACAAAACTTCTCATACGTCCTCAGAGCAATCTCTACACCACATTTACTGAAATTTTCAACGGCAGACTGAAAAGCTTAGTTTTTCATTTGAGATAACTTCTCACGTACCAACTGGTAAACCCCCAGGGCACATCCTTCCCAAAACACAGAGAGTATAAAATATTTTTTTTCGATCATTACCAAAAGAAATTGTGTTAAACGCTTTGGGTGCAGTAAGTTGATAAACACTATGTATGGAACCGAAGAAAAAACTAGTCTAGCTGCTTGCGTAAAAAAACCAGGTTTTAAGATATCTAAATCCTGAACCATTGCAAAGATACCGGAAATCATATAGTCACGGGTATATTCCCAAAAAACCGCATTACCGACAGCATGCTGGATGAGTGGGTTACTAAAGTAGTATGAATCTCCAGATAGAGCAGATTTTCCCACTAGGTACATATGAGGATATTTTGATGATTTATGTCTTCTGTAACCTGCAATGTCTTGCGTTGCCCTTAGAAAACAAGTTCCAGACAGAGTATCACTATCCCGGAAGAAGCGTGCTACGGTAGAAATATCATTTTGTGAAATTTGCGTATCCCGAGAAAACAATGTATGCGTTCGATAATCCTTCATATCTCTTACAATTGCAAAGGAAGATCTAACTACAGTTAGGTGTGGGTGTGTTGTAAATAATCGACGTAGTCTCTGTAGAGAGTTTTTTGTAAATGAATCATCATCTGTGATAAAGAGACTATAAGTACTTTTGCTATTTTCCAAAAGCTGCGAAATATTCTCTTCAGTTTTAAGATTTTTTATATTCTTTCGATAAACGATCTGTTTAGGGTATAAATTGATAATATCCTTGATAGCCTCATACGAGGGATCCTGTGGCGCGTCGTCATAAATGCGAACTGTTACCCAACCAGAATGGAATTCATCTTGAGCTATTATGCTTTCAAGACACTCGCGCAACTCCTTTGGTCTTTTATAAGTAGGAATGCATATTTCGAGTTCGCTCTTCATGATACAATCATTGTACATAAAATTATGGAAAAAATCCTCATAACAGGCTCAAAAAGTAGAGCTGCGTCAAGATTATCTGAATTCTTTTTACAGAACAAGCACTCTCATGATTTTATTCTACTGGAACCCAACAGGCTTCTGTTTGACATTACCAATAGAGATGCAGTAAATACGTATCTTATTAAGAACAAGCCTGACTGGATTATTCATTTCGCAGCAATTACAGATGTCAAACTCTGTGAAAAAGTACGAGGCAGCACCAAATCACTAGTTTGGAGAACAAATGTGGTAGGAGTAGAGAATCTCATTGAGTCATGCAAAAAATTCCATATTAAGTTAATATACCCATCCACCTCAATGGTTTTTCCAGGACTACAAGAATTTCCGGGTCCATACAATGAAGTTGATATGCCAGAAAAAAATCTTAGTCTTTTATCCTGGTACGGAGCAACAAAAGCCGTAGCTGAAAATAATATTCGTGCCTCAGAGATTGAGTATTGCATACTTAGATTTTCGAGCACAACTCGCGCCAAGTTCATTGAGCGCAAACAAGATTTTTTTTGGAAAATTATGCAAAACTTACTTAATGGCACAAAAACATCATATTTTTCAGATCAGTATATCTCGTTGACTGATCATGCAGAACTAGCTGAGGTTATTAGACAAATTATCTGTCTTAGAAAAACAGAACAAACTTTGCACCTATCATCTCCAAATATAACAACCCCTTTTGAAGTAGCTAGGTACCTCGCAACAAAGACTGGATTTTCTATAGACTCAGCACATGCATCAACATTATCTTCTTATGCTCTTGATCACTCTGAACAAGAAGTTCGTCGTTTTTTTCCGAAATACTCTGGTCTACAATCCCAATCTTCGCAAGAAACTCTTGGACTTCGATTCAAAACCTGGGAAAAAATAGTCGAAGCTTTTGTACATGAAAATAACTTATAGGACTGTTGGAATTGGATAGGGTCTAATAAATTTAAGCCCCTTTTTTATTCTTTGTTTGTTCTTTTTCAAAATTGCATCTGCAAAATTCCATGCTGTAAGTATTGCGTAATCTGGATTCAATTTATCTAGTTGAGATTCGGATACAACAGGTATGTGTGAGCCAGGAGTATACAAACCTTGTTTAAATGTAGTTGAATCAACAATTGCAGATATTTGAATATGATTGAGTCTGCAAAAATTGAGTAATACATTTCCCTTTGCAGTAGCTCCATATCCAATAATTTTCTTCTTTTGATGAATAAGTGAATTTAATAATTGAATCATTTCATCTCGGATTTCATAGACTTTTGTCGCGTATGCCGAATAAATATCTGGGTTTGAAATACCGATTGTATTCTCCTCATCCAAATATACATCAACGCGCTTGCAAATCTTACGAACACCAATATGTGATATAAATACCCTAATTGATCCACCATGAATTGGATCATGTTTTACATCAAAGATTTCTAAACAATGTCTACGTAAAGCGATAGAAAGAGGGTGTACAGACACCATGCTTTGGTGCTCGTGGTACATGGTATCAAACTCAAATGTTTTCAACGTGTCGACTAAGTAGGGGAATTCAATGAGGCATGTGCCCTCCTTATGAAGGAGTGTTTTTACACCAGCAAAAAGTGAGTCCCAATCTGGAATTTGTGCCAAAACATTAACTATGGTAATTACTTTGCATGTACCGTGTGAAGTCAAAATCTTTTTTGCTGATACTTGAGAGAAAAAGTCATTAATCGTCGGAATTTTTTGCGCATTCGCAATCTCAGCGATATTTTTTGCTGGATCAATACCTAAAATTGTTATGCCGAGTTGCTTAAAAACAGAAAGCAAAGTGCCATCGTTGCTTCCCACGTCGAGTACAAGATCTTTTTGCGATAATGAAAATCTAGTTACCAACTCTTTAGCAAGATTTCTAAGGTGTTCTACCATAGGATATGATGCAGATGAAGAATACACATAATGGTCAAAAAGCTCATTTGGACTAATTACTTCCTCCAACTGAACCATGCCACAAGTACTACAAAAATCAACGTTCAGGGGGAAATATCGTTCTGGCTTATTCAGGTTTTGTTTAGTAAGGAAACCATTTGGCTTCGGCATTAAGCCAAATGATAGAAAGTGATGAAGAGTACTGGAATGACATGCTCGACACATCTCAACTCTAGTGAATTTTCCCATTACAGCTTGAGGATTAAATTCTTGAATACTATTGAGCTCTGTGCAATGATTCTGTATAGCTTTTTTCATTTGCATCGATTGACTCTCTCAAGGTATTCGCCAGCTATTTTAGTCCAGCTTAATTTCTGAATCACCAACTCCCTCCCCCGATCTCCCATCTTCTTTCTTTCTACCGGATGAGCATAAAGGTTTTTTATTTTTTCCGCAAGATTCTTTCCATCTCCCCTCTTGTATAAAACTGCATTGTTGTTGCTAACTCTTGTTTTTGCTCCTAGTTTGTCATTCGCAATAAATGGCAATCTACAAGATGCAGCCTCATTCATTGCTGTCGTATCCTGAAGTGGCCATACGGCAAAATCAGCCATAGAGTACCATGAGGATAAATTTTCCTGTGATTGTATACCAACGAAGTGAAGACGACTTCCATCCTTAACGAGGCGTAAAAGGGCATCTTTGTACTCTTGAGGACCATCTCCAACAAAAACCAAATGAAGGTTGGGACACGTTTTCTCTAATCTGCCAAATGCATCCAAAAGAATGTGTATTCCCTTCGCCTCAATAATCTTTCCTGTATACAACCCAACAACAATATCATCTTTTATGTGTAACTCTGCTCGCCTTTGTTTTCTTCCCTTGGCTGTAAATGAAAACAAGCTTGTGTCAGTTCCAAGGTCTATAAGCTGAATTGGTTTATCTACACCATACGCCATGTGCATGAGTTGAACTGTGTCATCTTGAACAGCAATAAAAGTATCAACACGTGAGTTAAGAAGGCTGGAGCAACAAAGTCGGAATACTCCATATGCCATTCTTTTTAATATTCCATCTGTACGATCAAACTCTGAAGGTAGGTGGCTGTCGAATGTTTTCAGTGAAAATCCATTTCGCGGTTTCAGCAATGAAATTATGATTGCGTTGTAAGTCGCAGTTCCATTCACAAACACAATATCTGGATGAAATGAGCTGATAACTTGCTTGTGTCCAGCAAATATAGTACGGCAAAATGCCTCGATAATAACTGGTTTGCGTATGATTTCAATTCCATGGTTCTTTTTTCTTCCTGATCCAACAATTCGACTCCCCAACATTTTTCTAACAGTACTATCATATTTAGGAAAAGGGAAAAAACGATTGGAAGTAAGAATTGTCACATTGTGCCCAATACGAACAAATTCTTTTGCCAAATAGTGTTCACTATACCCAAGTTTTGGCTGGTAGTAGTCAAGAACAAAGAGAATGTTCATTAAAGACGTCCATCACCAAGTTTATATAGGGCTGTAAAAGTTTTATTAACCTGAGAGTTTCTTACAGCATTTCGTAAATCGTAAATTGCAATAATATTTGGATAGTTTCGAAAATCGATGTTTTTATAAATATCATGGTTTGTTGTAAGAACAATGACCTGAGATTTATTAAGCAATTGTTCAAGCTCTATTGATTGACGTGACTTAAAATCGACATATGGATCATGAACAATGCATGAATATTTTTTTTCCAAAATTTTAAGTAGAGGTTCTATCGGAGTTTCTCTGGCATCGTCAACATTTTTTTTGTATGCATATCCTAAGACTCCAATAATAGGTGAGGATAAGTGATATTTTTTGGCAATTTTACTTACATGATGTGCTACATATTCTGGCATATCATCATTTATACCTCTGGCTTTTGTAATCAATCTTGCCTGTTTACTTTCTCCTACAAAGTACCAAGGATCAACTGCAATGCAGTGTCCGCCAACTCCTGGTCCAGGCTGATGAATATTGACTCGTGGATGGAGGTTTGCCAATGTGATTGCCTCCCAAACATTAAACTTTAGATCGTCTGCAATTTTTGCAAATTCATTTGCAAGTGCAATATTCACATCCCTGTATGTATTTTCCATTACTTTACACGCAGCTGCAGTTATAAGGTTTGTGGTGTGAATATCAGCTTTCACAAATGACAAATATAATCGTTTTACACGTTCCGCTACTTCTGAAGTTTTACCACCCACTACTCTTGAGTTATATTGCATTTCATGAATCGTGTTGCCTGGAATAGCACGTTCTGGACAATGAGCTAGGGCTACATTGAATTTTCCATATTTTTCTAGAAACGGAATAATGTGAGAATCACAATCAGAAGGACTAATTGTAGATTCCAAAACAATCAATGTTGATTTCCGAATAAATGGAATGAGACTTTGCAGAGCCTGCAGAACATAAGTTAAGTCAGCAGCGTGGTTTGTCTGAGGGGTGGGTACGGCAATAATATAACAATCTGTTGAGGCAATGGTATTTGAAGGGATGAAGCTACCATTTTTTTTTGCCTTAATATAGAGTTCGCGCAACCCTGGCTCAGCAAACGGAAGTTTTCCCGCTTTAAGGAGCTTGATCTTATCTTGAGAGACATCAAAACCATGAACTATTTTCCCCGAGGCTGCAAATAACAGAGCAGTTGGGAGCCCAATATACCCCAAGCCAATGACGCAGATGGAGCTATCCATTTTATTTAGTCCTACTCAGTAATTTGTCCATGATCACGACGATCTTCTTAGCAGAATCTCCGTTTCCAAACGCATTTGTCCATAACATTTTTCCCTCTTTATAGAGTTTGACCGCTGTATCAAATTTACTCTGATCAAGATCTACAATGCTGTTCGCTGTTAGCGTTTCTGGTCGCTCTGTTGAGCTTCGTAACGTAATTAATGGTTTCTTTAAGATATACGCTTCCTCCTGAATTCCACCAGAATCTGTCAATATTAGTTTTGCTGCATTCATCAAAGCGAGCATTTCTAAGTATCCAACTGGTGGAAGTTTCATTATCTCTCTTGGTAGGCTGAGATTATTCAACTGAATTGAATTTGATGTTCTTGGATGCATCGGCCATACAATCGGCATTTTTAAGACTCTTGAGGCGTGCTCAAGGAGATTAAGCAAGAGCTTCAGTCGCTCTTTGTCGTCTACATTTTCTGCTCGATGAGCTGTAACCAATATATAGGTATCTTTATTTAGGTGCAGTCTTGAAAGTATGCTCGTTTTTTTCGCAAGTGGCATGTGTTGGTTAAGTGCATCAACAACAGTATTTCCAACAACAAATACATTCTTTCGAATCCCCTCTTTTGCCAAGTTTTTTTTTGCTCCTTCAGTCGGTGCAAATAATACATCGCTAATTCTATCAGTCAGAATACGATTAATTTCCTCCGGCATTGAATAATCAAAACTGCGAAGACCGGCTTCGATATGTCCCACAGGAAAATGAAGTTTTTTGGCTGCTAATGCACCTGCCAAGGTTGTATTTGTGTCACCGTGAACAATAAGAAATTGCGGATTTATACGAATGCAGGTAGATTCTACCCCTTCAAGAATTCTTCCTGTTTGTACCGCGTGCGAGCCTGATCCAACGTGAAGATTAATGTCTGGCTTGATGATTCCTAAATCTCGGATAATTTGTGCATCTAACTCCTCTGAGTAGTGTTGATTGGAGTGAATAAGAACGTGAGGAACCTTCTTTAGTTTGAGCTCGCGCAAAACAGGAGCAATTTTAATCAATTCTGGTCTTGTTCCTACCAAAAGTGCAATCATATTGTCATTCTAGCAGATAAAATGTGTAAGCTCTTTGAACATCAAGCTTTTTCTTGATAACTATCAATCATTTGTCTCGATACAGCACTCCAATCGAAAATTGATTGTATTTTTTTATTGTTAACTGGTGGGATATTTCCCGCCAGTTGTTTTATAGCAGAAACAATAGCCAAAGCTGTGTTGTGGATGGTTATTACCCCATCTTCTTTTCTCATAAATGGAATAGCTGCTTGCTCTGAGGTAATAACAGGAAGATTGCATGCAAGTGCTTCGAGACAAACCGTACCTGTCTCTTCATATACTGTAGGCGTAAATACAAATGTGTCTGCTGCGCAATACGCAAGTAATCGGTCTTGACCATAAAGTGGAGTATTAATTGTTACTGAATCTTGCAACGAGTTTGTTTCAATTAGCTGGTGAATAGTATTTAGATAGCCATCATCTCGACCAACAAGCAATAATCGTGCATGCAGATTCTGTTTTTCTAGTTGTGCAAATGCTGTAATTAGATTTTTTAATCCTTTGTGTGGAGAAAATCTGCCCAAAAATAAAAAATAAAACGCAGAAGGATCGAGGTTGAGTTTTTCTCTTGCCTGCAGTTTACTTGGTAGTTTTTTAAACTCAGTAAAATCAATACCAAGTGGAATAATTTTAGTTTGTTTTTGTGACAAAAAAGTTTCCAAAACTAATGCCTCGTGTTCGGTCTGTGCAAAAGAAGTGGCGATCTTTTTTTTGAGAAGAGGAATGAGCGGCAAGTCAAAAAGTTTTTTGATTAAAGACTGACTATTGTTAAAAGGAAGCGTACCCCAGGGAGATAGAAAATACTTTTTTGTTTTTCCAAAGAGTAACGTGAAGAGATTGAGAAGTGTTCTAACTTCATGTAAATGAATTACATCAAATTGGTTTTGCCGTAAGTAAGATTGCGCCCCAATTGGAGTACAAAAATGAAAGTGCCACATAAGCCAATTGCTCAAATTTGGCAATCTAGTCACTGTTATTCCCTCAATTGCTTCTAGACCTGCTGGCAGTGTTTGATTTTTTTCAAATGCCGTGGTGGTTAAAATAAAAACTTTGTGACCAGCCCGTACTTGGTTTTTTGCAATTTCTAAAACGGCTTTGGGTGGCCCCCCATATGCCCATGCAGGAGCAAAATATGGGACTACATGCAAGATTTTCATCAAGTGTATGACTCAACTGCTTGTTTTAAGCCCTCATCAAACCCCACTCTACTCTCAAACCCAAACTCCTCCTTCGCCCGACTCACATCTAATTTTCTTCTTGGTTGTCCATCTGGCTTTGAAGCATCAAACACAATGTTACCGCTAAATCCGACAATTTTGCCGATTGTTTGTGCTAAATCTGCAATGCTGATCTCAAAACTTGAACCCAAATTGACAGGCTCACCCTTGTCGTACTTTTCTGCTGCCAGCAAAATGCCACGCGCGGCGTCCTCTACATAGAGAAACTCTCTGGTCGGTTTGCCACTGCCCCATACTATTACTTCTGACGCACCCTGGTTTTTAGCTTCCACAAATTTTTTAATCAGAGCGGGGATAACGTGAGATGAGCCAGGATCAAAATTGTCACCTGGGCCGTATAAATTGACTGGAAGTAAGTAAATAGCGTTGAAATCGTATTGCTGTCTGTATGCCTGACCTTGCACCAACAGCATTTTCTTGGCTAAACCATATGGCGCATTGGTTTCTTCTGGATAACCATTCCAAAGATCTTCTTCTTTGAATGGCACTGGGGTATATTTTGGGTAAGCACAAATGGTGCCAATAGCCACAAACTTTGTTACTGCTGCCTTGCGAGCTTCTTCCATGAGATGCACTCCCATGAGTAAGTTGTCATAAAAAAGTGAGCCCGGATTTTCTTGGTTGTAGCCGATACCACCTACATTGGCTGCTAAGTGGATGACAATATCAATATTTTTAACAACCTGCTGGCAATCTGCTTGATTACGCAAGTCAAACTCATTTGAGGTCGGTACAAAAATACTTTTTGGACTGAGTGCTTTGAGCTTTTTTACCAGGTGGGTGCCCAGAAATCCATTGCCACCAGTTACGAGTACTCGTTTATCTGACCAAAAATTTTGCATCATTTTATTATTCTATAAATAAATAGTATTACTGCATTATGCAAGCTATGTAGTGCGAGCAAAACACTATTTGTAGTATACCGTTTGGCTACTTGTAGTTCCTCAGCAAATTGGCCCTCAAAACTTGAGCCACCCTTTGACTCTCGGTGGATGCGAAAAGCAGCAAGCGTTTTAGCCAGAAAGATTGGTTTGCCCAGCTTCTGCTGCGCTCTGAGCCAGTATTCATAATCCATGGTGTACTGTAGTGAGTTGTCAAACGAGCCTAAGCTTCGGATAGCTTCCCAGCGGAAAAATACGGCTGGTTGTGGGATGGGATTGAGAATATATAAAAGTTGCAGAAAAAATAGTTTGCGCAGTAATTGCTTGTAGGCTCTGATTACTGTTTGGATTTCTTTGCCCTGGGCGTCGATTATTTTCGCATCTCCCGCGAGCCAACTTGCGGCTGGGTGGGACTGGAAGTACTTCGCTACAAGGCTAAATGCACCTGGAGCATAAAAATCATCTGAGTTTATATACGCGAAATAAATTTCTCTGTAATTAGCTTGTAAGCTAGTAAAGTGAGCTATGCCTTTATTTATTGCATCGGTCTGGCCAGCATCTTTTTCACTCACAAAGCTGAGTTTACTAGCAAATGACTTAAGAATTTCTTTTGTGGTGTCCGATGAGCCACCATCGGCAACAAAGTACTCGATTACAAAATCACCCGATTGTCTAAGCACACTATCTATCGTTTGGCGGATAAATTGCGCTTGATTAAAACTTGGTGTGACGATAAAAAAAGCAGTCTTATTTTTTTGCTGCATCGCCTGCATCTTTCAGGGCAAATTGTCGTACTATCTCTTCTAGTTTGCGATTATTTTCTCTTTGTAGAAAGTAATTAGTGACAACCAATGTTGTCAGTATCATCAGCGCAGCGACAATAAGTAGATCAAAAACTCGACTAAAACTAACAAGATCAGTTATTCCGAGTAATAAATTTGGAAATAATGCAATTATCACAAATCCTACCCAGAGCGAATACCAACCAGCTTGCTCTATTCGAGACAAGCGCAGTTTTCTTCGGTGAATATTCACCACATAGAGCATGAATAGCGCAAATAATAGTGCAATCAATTGAAATAAACTCATAAACTCATTCTCCCGCTAAGTAAATATTTCTTGTTATCTAGTCGAGAGTAGATTTCACCTTTTCTAGCAGTTTACGAAAACCCGTTGTTTGAGGAAATGATTTGGCATATTTCCAAAACTTTTTTACATTCAATTGCTCGTAGTCATACTCATCTATTGAGTGGCCTTTGAGCATATATAGAGTTGATCAAGCAAAGCCTTTTCTGGTTCAGCAATGAGATATTTGTCTTGTTTGCTATAACCCCAAAAGAGTGATTTTTTAATATGCACATATGAATAAAGTTTTCCATCAATTTGCTTAGATCTTGACTTCTTTGGCGTTGCTGACGTCGTTTCGTATGGAAACTGAGAGAGTATACCGTGATGATTGAGCGCTGTTTCAAATGAAATGTATGATGGTGAATATAAAATATTGGCCGTAACAAAATCATTGACTCTGTCATCACTCAAAACGTATTTTCCTCTTTCTAGCTTGCCAAGTATTTTGTTTTGCACTAAGTCGGTAAGCAGACGGTATAAAGTAGATTCCGAGTTGATTCCTGTAAGTTCTTTTAAAATTCTGGGGGTAATTAAAATATACGGAGAATCTTGCAGTATTTTAATTATTTTAGCTGTGTTGTACGTTTCCATATACTATCAATATATGACACTTTGTGGCATCGTGTCAAGCTTTATAAACTAAACCTCCAACCTATTGCTTGTAGTAATACATACAGTGTATCAATAAAAGTCATGCCGCGATCCAGCTTATGATAAATAGTAGTGATCGGTACCGTGGTGTAATCTATATTGTACTTTGCCACTCGAGCGGCTATTTCCATTTCGACTGCGTAATCTGTCGAGTGCCAGACAACCTTTTTGTATGCGCGCCTTGAAAGTGCTTTAAATCCAGAGGGGATGTCAGGAATGTACGCTCCAAATAGCAGCATAAGAAACACAGAGGCCAATCGATTGAGCATGATACGAATAAGCGGCATCTTAGCATCGAAAGACCGCACGCCAAAAACTACATCGTGATCTTGCAGCGCATCGGTAAAAAGGCGAATTTCTTGCGCGTCATGCTGGTCATCGGCATCAAAAAAAATTACGCCATTGGCCTGTAAATTAGAAAATGCATATTCACAACCAGTTTTGAGTGCTGCCCCTTTGCCCAAATTTATTTTATGCGAAAGCACGTGGCTGCAAAATTGTTTGGCTATTTGGGTAGTCGCATCTTTTGAGCCATCATCGACCACAACATATTGAACTTTGAGCTTATTGAGTTTTTCCAAAACAGTAGGGAGCGTTTTTGCTTCATTAAAGGCGGGAATGATAACCCAATAATTATTATTTGGCATGCTGATACCAAGCCACTACCCGCTCTACTCCTTCAGCAAATTGCACGCTGGGCATCCAGCCCAATTTTTCTTTTGCTTTTGTTGCGTCGAGTGAGCTCGTCACTTGCTCGCCCGGTCGTTCTGGTCCATGTTCTGGCGTGACTTGCAAACCAAATGCGTTTGCTACCTGCTCAAAGACTTCATTTGAACTTATTTCTGTGGCTGTACCGATATTAAAGGCGCCAATTTCTGTTGATTCTAGCGCTAAGACATTTGCCTCGGCTACATCATCGATGTAGACATAATCTCTTGTATGTGTGCCATCGCCGTTAATGGTCGGTGTTTTTCCCGCAGCAAGCATTTCACTAAAAATCGCAACCACGCCCGATTCTCCGTGTGGATTTTGACGTGGACCAAACACGTTTGAGTAGCGCAACACGATATAGGGAATGCCGTATTGCTCAAAGTAATAATTGAGATACAGCTCCCCCGCTCGCTTCGACACCCCGTAGGGTGAGAGCGGTTCTTCTTTCATCTCTTCGGTAAAAGGCGTTTGTTTGTTGCCGTACATCGCACCGCCTGTCGATGCCATGATTATTTTTTTAATGGGAATTTCTCGTGCAGCCTCCATGATATTGAGGACGCCAATGATGTTATTTTCGGCATCAAACTGTGGGTGCTTCACAGAGTTACCTACTTGGATGTGGGCGGCGTGGTGATTTATTATTTCTGGTTGCTCGGTTGCCAAAATTTCTAACATGCGAACGGCATCGGTGATATCTGCTGTGATTAAGCGAGCTTGCGGGTTAACAAACTCCTCTCTGCCAGTCGAAAGGTTATCGAGCACTACCACCTCATGACCCAATGCGCAGTACCGATCGACGACATGAGAAGCAATAAAACCAGCGCCACCAGTAACCAATATTTTCATATATTTCCTTTGTTAGGCAATCCAATAGCCCTGAATAAAAAGTACGCTGTTGTAGACTAACAAACTAAGGCTGAGGCAGAGTAGTAGTACTCGAGCCATTTTATACCGATTGAGAATTTGTGCCCAGATGAAAAAAAGTGGGAAAGCGACGAGCAAATATCTGGGCATGCTCGACAGTGTGCCGGTCAGAGTCGGAAGCAGCACGGCGCCAAGTGTAAAAACAAGCCAAGAAAGTGGAAGCTTGAGTTCAATTCTTTTCCAAAATCCGTATGCAATGGTACAAACTGCCAAACAGGTCAATACAAATTCTTGAAAATAGGTCAGCCAAATTCGGCTCATCGGTACGGTCAAAATAATTTTTAGCCCTCTCCAAACTGTTTGAGGTAAGAATATTAGTGTCTCTTGTCTGCCAGAGCCAAACTCTGATTGCACATGGAAAAAATACAACGGATCGTGGAACTCAGATTGCAAAAATGCCATAAATAAGCCTAAGCCGGTCAGGGAGAGTAAAAAATAGAACAAGACACGCGCTGAGATTTTTTTTGTTTGTAAAAAAATCTCAAGTAATAACGCTGGCAAAATAAACACGCCAACCAAACGAGTCGAAATTGCTAAGCCAGTAGCTAGAGCAGCCAGTGGCCAAAGCTTTTTTTGGGCTGCTAAAAATGCACCGGTAGTGAAGAGTAAAAAAAAGCTTTCTGAGTAGATTGCCCCAAAGAAAAATGAGGTGGGAAAAAGTAACAATAAGCCAATGGTGAGCCAAGTGGCTTTGTCAGAAATTCTTTGCCGTACGAGTTTGTATAAGAAGTAGACGGCAAAGCTCAGAGCCACAAAATTCAAACCTACAGCAACTACTGTGTGAGATATACCAAACGAAATATACTTGACGATAAAAGGGAATGCAGGAAAAAAAGCTTGAATCAATCCCGTGCCAACGTAGCCCATTCTCATAATGGTAAGGTAATGTACGCCATCAAAGTTGGCCCATGAGTAGAGCCATTGCGGTAGGCCTAATTTGGCTAATAGATCGTAGGCATATGGAAAGCTTGGTTCGTAGGAAATGAATGCGGGGGCGATGAGACTTACAACGAATAAGCCTATTCTCCAGACAAGAACAAGTACGAGAATTTTTTTGAGAAGTGATTTATCCACGAGGCTTCCTCATTGCAAAAATCAGTACACCAAAAGAAATAAGTGAGACCGCATTACCTATCAATCTGGCGGGAGTATTTTGGGTGAATAGAGTCATGACTTGATACGAGCCCGCAGGAAGCTCGTAGGCAATTCTGCCAGCAGATACATCATTGTGAATGTAGGAGACTGTTTTGTTTACTCCATCTTGGAGTACTGTGGTTTCCCAACCAGGGAAGTTCATGGTCGGTTCAATAATCGTCGTCTCAGTAGTTAGTAAAAGTGTATATTTTCGTTTACTACCGTTCCATGATTGAACCGTTATGATGCCCGCATCGGGCTGCAATAGTGTTGGTCTTGGTTGCCAATCGCCAATATCGGCGTACGTAAATTCTTTGGTTCTGTTTTCGTTTTGAGTACTCGTGCTTTGAGAAAAAACAGCATAGTCTAGGTTTGTTTTATGAAAGTAGTCTATTGGCGAAAGTCGCAGCAATGAAATTACTTGGAATAAAAGAAGCACTACGAGTAGCCTCAAAATCAACTTACTTTGACCCAATAAGAACACCAAGCTTGGCAACAAGAGTGTGACTGTAAAAAGACTCAGACGCCAGGGAAACTGGAGAAAATGCAACGCTGGCACGAGCTCCCAAAGCGACTTACTCAACGATAATTGACCTACAACAGTCAGGCAAGCAAGCACAAACAACAATAAGAACGGCCCAGCTTGTGCCAATCGTTGGCGAATAAGCAGCGAGGTGCCAACTCCCAGTAAAACCAGAATTGCAGGCAAACCAATTGCAAATGAGAGCGAGTCAACCCCGCCTAAGTAAGAAAAACCAAAGCGCAGAGGGCTCCAGAGCAATTGACTCAAGGTTACAAAATGAGCGGAAAATTCTGAGACAAGCGATGCGTCGCCAACTACTACACTCGACATCTCTGCAAGCGCAGGTAACCAAAACCAGAGGCTCAAGCCGATTGCCCAAATTACTACTGCTAGGCTGGCTAGCAGTTTTTGTTTTGAACGATAGAAAAGTGCTAAACAAAGGACGATATATATGCCACTCCCGACTACCGCCGAAATATTATGGCTGAGTAAGAAAGCCGTCAAAATGCCTACTCCAAACAGAGTATGACTTGACCTGAAAGTTATTTTTTTCTTGGCTGCTAGTGAATATGGTAGCCAAACAAGCCATGGTAGCAAGGAAAGAGCTAGAATTTCGCCGATATTGCCGCGAAAATAAATGGTTGAGACGAGATATGGCTGCAACAACCAAACAATCACACTCAACCAACGCACGTTTGGACTTGCTTTGAGAGTTTTTGTTAGTTGCCAGACTCCTCCAGCGCCAAATAAGACACTAATTACTACTAGTAATTCAAAAGTAGTCTCGTACGAAACACCAATAAACGAGAATGGCAGGGAGAGAATATTTGCTAGGGGATAGTTGTAATTAAAAACAGGATATCCATAGTGATTCATAAGATTTGGCGCAAAACGTGGTGGAATCTGCCCTTCTCTGAGTGCGATTTTGTAATTGGCAAACCGAGCTAGGTGATTTTCGCCATCATGTGTGTAAGGAAACTGGGAGTTGTAGTACAAATGGAACAGCGAGAAGAATGTTGCTGCGGCGAAGACAAAGAGGAGGAAGCGTTTCACAAAAGTGCTCTTTCGTATGCCGCAATGGTTGCTTGCGCAACTTTTTTCCAGGTAAATGTCTGACTCCAGGCTAAACCCTCGGCTACTAATTTTGTTCTATGGTCATTTGTTAGCTCACTTACCAAAAGCACTTGCTCCGCCAGCGACTCTGCAGTTGGTTCACCGTAGAATACAAGCTCGCCACCAACCTCTGGCAATGAGCCGAGCCGAGTAGAGACAATGGGAACTTCACACTGCATTGCTTCTAGAACTGGTAGTCCAAAACCTTCCGACAACGAAGGCTGAACTAGGCAGAGAGCTCCGGAGTAAACAGCCGAAAGCGCATCTGTTTTATCGGCGGCAATCGAGGTGCAGAAGGCTACTCTGTCTGGCACATTACTCAGCGCAATTTGTCGTTCAATAACTTCCCACTCTGGAATTGGTTGTGGAAAGAAGTTTTTACCGACACAAACCAGCGATATTTCTTCCGGTAAAAATTTGAGTGATTTGATCAGCTGCGGAATATTTTTATTGTAGTTAATGTCTCCCACGTAGAGCATATATTTGCTTGGAAGTTTTAGTCGGCGCTTTGTTTTGGTAATTTGCTCAGCCGGCTGCGCATGAATCGCTGGATTACCCGCCAGTGGTACAACCGAGATCTTCTCTTCCGACAGACCTAGATATTCTCGTAATTGCCCTTTTGAAAATTCTGAGTCAGTAATAACGTGACGAGCTTTTTGCAACTGCTTCTTTTGTTGAAAAAGAGCGAGCTTACCTCTAAACCCTGGCTCGTAATGATCTGGAAATTGCAAAGGAATCAGATCGTGAATGGTTACGACTCCTGGAATTGATTTGTGGATATGTAAGCTTGAGGAAAACAAGTCAAAATAAGGGTAATGGATCAGATCAAATTCCTCTTTCACAATTTTTTTTCGCTTGGTGATGCGAGTGATGACAATGTCTTCTTGCTCCAAGACAGCAACAAGTTCTCTCGTATAGGTACCAATGCCCCTGCGTGCATGTCCGCCCAGCAGTGGTGTTGTGTCGATGGCTATGCTTAACATTATTGTCTCTCCTGTAGTTCCCACAGTTTGATCGCAACAACTGGGTGATGCAGCGCGCTTAAACTTGCAAACAAAAATCCCCTCCAACCATCGACGTAACCACGATGGCGCAAAAACAATTTGTAAAAAGTAATCAGAACAGCAACTGTAAAAGCTGTAATCGTTTGCGAAATACTCGGCCTCTCTCCAGTTTTCCAGCGTCTCTCTGCCTCAAAAGATGTGTATCTATTAAACTTTTCCAAATAGCTCGCCAGAGTAGGGTAGGGGAAGTGGAGTAAATGACCCGTTGCCATACCAACCCGACCATCGACACTCAACTGCTCATGCACATTTTTTTGGGGTAACTCTGCTCTACCGCGATAAAATAATCGAATAACCGCATCTGGGTACTGTCCCCCTTTGCGCAGAAACTTGCCAAGGAAATCGTTTTTTCGTCTGATGTACCAAGCCACAGGTTCGTTTTTTGCAAGTGAAGTAACAGCTCTCTTACTTTGTTCCACGATAAAAGTAGCCAAGTCGTTATCTACAATCTCATCTGCATCTAGTTGCAAAATGAGATCACCTGCAGCCGCATCAATGGCTTGCTGTTTATTGATGTGAAAGTTTGTGTTGTTTTTGGTTGAGATGATCCGGGCAGCAAACTTTTTTGCCAAAGTAACTGTGTCATCACTTGATGAGCCATCGAGCACGATGATTTCGTCTGCGAAGTCTTTGACTGAATCTAGGCAGCGCGAAATATTTGCTGCCTCGTTATGTGTTGCTAAAACAACTGAAATCATAAGCTCATTTTACTCTAGTACTTGGTTATAGCCCACCGTAGACCGGTCCACTCGATTAAAACTGTTTCTTCTGGCACACGATCTGCAGCATGGGCAATAAAGTGGAACTGCCCTACTCGCTCCCCATAGCGGAAGCCAATTTGGTTCGGCGCCTGTCGTACAACAGTGGAAAAATACTCACTCGGAGTAAGCTGCGCATACCAGGCTGTCAGAATATATTGGTAGCCACCGCCATCAATGATAGCCACTCGTTCGTTTGGATACTTCTGTTTCACCTCAGTAATCACCTGCGAAAAGCCGGGCTGAAACATCAGCTGGTCATTTTTGTACTCTCCAAAATACGAATAAGTAAATCTTACTATCGAAACAGAAGCAATTATAAACAGAAGCAACCAGGCTTTCTTTCCCAGTAATGTGCTGACGCGTTCAAAGGCTACAGCTGCCAAGACGATCAATAAAAAGAAGAATAGCAAGCTTCTGGTGGCGTGAGGCGCATCGGTTGTGATGCTCGAAGGCACCAGCGAGATTCCGAGCAACAATAAGAGCAGGACGTATCTCCGAGCAGCAATAACCAATCCAGCAAGTGCCAACCCATACTGCCACCAATATATGTGTCCCCAATTTGGTAGCGAGTGCCAAGGGTGCGCACCACCTTGCGTTACTAAAAAACGCGGAGAGAAAGAGCGGTAAACATTTCTCATAATTTGAGGTGCAAAATACAGTAGTTTATTGCCAGCAATTCTCTGTAAACTAGCTGGCAGACTTGATCGGTACTCGTTGAACGCAAGCACTGACGCCTCGTCTGAAAAAAGCGTAATATTTTGTTTTTGAGCAAAAACTGGTTGCAAAACAAAGAGCGCAGCGACACTGATAATCAGCCAGCCAGAAAACACGGGTAGCCAGCGTTTCCAATTTTGATATCCGTACGCAAAAACGATGATGGGCAACAGCAGCAACCCGAGTAGTAAAGGCGAATTGTATGTCAGTACAGCTGCGAGGTAACAAGCAAGTGTTATAGTTTTTTTGAAGAATCTTGGATTTTTTATATCGTCAAACAGTGCGGTCAAGCTCAGAACAAAGAGCGTCAGTGCCATGTTTGCCTCAAACGCTACGCGAGAATAAAAAATAAATACAGGAGTAATTGCCACCATGCCTGCAAGTAGCATCGCAGAGCTTTTCCGCAGGCGCAGTGTTCGGGCAAACCAATAACTGGCAAAAATTAAGCCGATTCCACTCAGGGCTGATGGTATCCGAACCCAAAAGTCAGTTAGAGGCGCAAATTTGAAAAGTAGCGCAAGTACTGTAGGGTAGCCAATCAGTTTAAAGTCACCAAACGACTCAAGACTAATAGGCCAGTGTTTTCCCCATTCGTCCTGGCCAACGGAGCTGAGCAAATATCCGTTGTAGGCAAGGGCTGCTTCGTCGCGATTGAGCGATTGTGGCATGATGTCCAGTTGCCAAAACCTTGGAATGATGAGAAGCACAGCACAGAGGATGAGGAGTAGCTGTACTTTCATTGTAATTCTTTGTCTAAGTTGAGCATTTGGTCGTATAGCTGGACATAATCAGATTGCCAGGCCTCTACGCTTCTAACTTGGTAGGCACCAAAATAGTAATAGTAGTATGAAAAAATATCGCAACAAACTACCACAAGCCAAGCTAAGAGCAATGACTGTATCCAAAGCTTTTTGGAGCGAGTAAAAAATAGCACAAACTCAGCTACACCAAAACTGACTAGGGTGAGCAAGGGAAATAAACCAGCCAGACTTCTCATAGCATGTGGCGTCTCTTCTGCAATGGAGGCGGGCACGATTGACACTAGGTACCAACCGATGAGCAAGAATAAAACAGATTTGTTTTTTTGCCAGAGTTTGTAAGAACCGATGATAAAAAACGGCAAGAATGTCAAAAGTAACAGACCGTGTTTGCCCGTGCCATGACGGAGGTTGCTGTCACCGCGTAAAAAGATATAGCCCGGGTCAAGGTGGTCAGCTAGATTTTGCGCAAATGCTTGGAGAAAAAAAACTTTTCGATGAAAGACTACTCTGCTTAAGAGCGAGTTGCCAGCCAGATCTTTATATTTATTGGACAACAAAACTTGCGACATTTTTGCTTCTTCGCTGATAACTGATTTTGTACTAAGACGCAGTGCCTGGCTTGCCTCGTAGAGTGGCGATCGCGAAAGTGGCAGCAGTAATACCAAGTAGACAATGAGCATCACCGCAAACTTTATTAATTTCTTCTTTGTCTGCAAAAAATGAGCACAAAACAGCAAACCTATCACTGCCGGCCAAACATACCGCGCAGTGAAGTAGGTGTATCCAGCCGCAGCGCCAAATGCCAATGAAAGCGACAAAAACAATATATTCATAACTTTTCTCTGAGAATTCTGTAACGAAGCCAACAGGAAGAATGCTGAGGTAAGGATCCATGCCTGACTTAAAAAAGACTCAAACGCCACCCGTGAGAAAAAGAATGACCATGGCGTTATGCTTGTCACCGCAAGAAAAGAGAGAAAGAGTAACTGCTTACTTCTTTTTGCAGTATTTTTAAGCAAAATCCAGAGAATGCCAAGGCCTGCAGCGGTAGATATGATCCAAGCTAAAACAGAGACAAATCGCAGCGACCAGCCTGATACTCCAAACAAGAGGGCTACCAATGAGGCAGTGATTGGCAGGCCTGGAGCTTTGAAATCACCGTAAGAAGGATAAATTGCCTGGAAGAAGGAGTTTCCATGTATGTCTCTTCCCGTTTCGACGATACTTTGCATGTCGATGAGAATCGCTGTTTCATCCACGTACAGGCCATTTGGAGCCACTCCGAGCTTATACAGCCGCAAAGAGAGCCCAAGTAAAAAAAGGCTGACAGCAATGGTGATAAATGTTTTGGTGCGCATTTTACTGCCTCTATCATAGCCAATCTGGTGTAGCACAACAATAGTGTATGATTACTTCGTGTACACCTGGAAAAAGCTTTTCACTCCAGTTTTTTTTGTTTTTCTTTTCTCACTTTGCTTGCATGGTTGGTTTTCGTTATCGCGTCTTTACTTCTCTCAAGATTTGGCCAGAGATCTTTTTCTGATAGAACAATATAAAATTGAAAAGACTTGGCTTGTTCCATACGGCCCAAAAGCAAGTGTCGGCAATTTCTATTTACCCCCATTTTATTATCAAATATTTTTAGGTTTGAGCAGTTTAGTGCCCTCACCATTCACTATGACCCTTCTCATAGTGATAATTGAGTCCTTCACTCCTGTTCTGCTGTTTATTATAGTCAAACGTTTGTTTGATGAAAAAGCAGCCATTGTTGCCGGCATACTTGCCGCCTCTGCGCCTTTAGTTGTAATTTTTAGCACTTTCTCATGGAATCCAAATATGGTCCCGTTCTTTTCGTTATTAACATTGTTAGCGTTACTGGAGTACGGTCGTCAAAATAACTTAAAATACTTAGTTACTGCATTTATTAGTTTTAGCATAGCATTTCAATTACACTACCAAGCCACTCTGCTAGTTCCTGTTTTTTTATTCGCATTTCTGCAACAAGTTTTTCAAAAAAAAATACTCATCAAACACTGGCTCATTGCAAGCATTGCAGCCATAGCACTATTTGTTCCGTATGGGATGGCAGAAATTAGCAACAACTTTCAAAATTCGAGAGCACTTTACACATATGTGACCGAAGAACATGCTCATTACTTCGATCAGTTATCGAAAAACTATTTCGTATGGACATTTATTCCTGCATTTGTAGAACGAGTTCAACTACAAGAAAACACGAACTCGTTTAGGCTTGGCAGAATTTTAATTTTTATTGGTCTTCCACTTCTCTGTTGGTACGCGTACAAAAAAAAGCTGCTTATAGTAGCTCTATACTTTCTTGGAATTTTATTCATGTTACGAGTTTACAAGGGCGACAAAGTGGATTACTACATGTCAACCCTCTTTATTTTTCCTTCGCTGTTGTTAGCGAGTTTATTTCACTGGAAAAAATATCTAGGCCTGCCACTCATCATCTTTGCACTTGTGATTAGTGGGTTTAATTTGGGAAAAATTGAGCGAGTCAATCAATTTTCTGAAATGAGTGAGGTTTCTGATTTGCTGCTGATTGAAATTCCCAGCAAGCAAGTTCGTTTCATTATCCATGATGATGACTTTGCGAACACAATGGTTTATCTTTCAAAAATGTCTGACATAACAATTGACCAGAGTTCATTGCAGATTGTAGACGTTTGCAAAAAAGAAGAACCTTGTTTTCTCTATCCAACAAGTTTTTCAACCAAAACCAATATGGAATCGTTTACCTCAGAGCTTCGAGCGTCTGGAAAGTATCACTACAAAACTACTATTACTCCAGAGACCTTGCCATTTGTCTTGCATGTTGGATACTTAGAACAAGCGCCCGAGCGCACAATTAGCCATCCGTTACTACAGCAAAACAGTATGAACCAATTTGGTTCTGATATGCTAATGAGCGAACTCTTTGAGTGATGATGTCAAAATTTAAACAACACTTTCCAGCTTTTTTTATACTGGTCATCCTCATGATTCTGGGAATTTTTCCCTTGTTTCACTCTGGTCTCTATACCGCTCACGATATCTGGCACCAGGTTGCTCGTCTCTACCACTACAGCACACTCGTTTCTCTGGGTGAATTTCCTCCTCGTTGGGTGTTTGACCTGGCTCAGGGTTTTGGCTATCCACTGTTCTTTTTTTCCTATCACTTTCCCTGGTTTTTTGGTTCTCTGTTAGTACTGCTAGGTTTTTCTGTTGAGACATCACTCAAAATGCTTTTTGCAGGTAGTTACATCGCAGCTGGTTGCAGTATGTACTGGCTTATGTACACACTTACCAAGAATCGTGTCGCGAGTATTGTTGGAGCAGCTGCTTATTTATGGGCTCCGTATTTTTTTCTCTCGCTCTATGTAGCTGCAACAATCGGAACAGCATTTTTATTTGCGCTCCTACCGATACTCATAATCAGCCTGCACTTCTTGACACAAAAGAACTATGTACTCGGCTGTGTTCTGCTTGCCAGTTTGCTGGCAGCCGCACTACTCACACATGTTTTGACCCTAACACTACTTATCCCCCTGTTGGGTAGTTTCTGGATTTTCGGCTTTATATCTACAAAAGAGCGGCGGAAATTCTTTATTTGGAGTGTACTTGCTGGCATATTGGCAGTTGGACTCAGTGCCTTTTACTTGCTCCCGCTTTACTCATATCTCCCGTTGATAGCAGCTTCAACAGATTCTGGTGGTCTGACGAATAATTACACGCACTACTTTGCATCACTGAAGCAACTACTCTATTCCCCATGGGGATTCGGTCCAATTGTTTCAGACGCCAAGCAAGGCGAGATTTCACTACAAGTTGGTATTGCACAATGGCTTGGAGGAATGTTTGCCATTTTCTTGCTTTTGGTAACATTATTTTTTCGCAAAAATAAGCTTTTCCAAAAATATATCGTCACCAAGCAACAGAAATATCTAGCGATTTTTACCGGGTTATTTCTCTTGAGTATAGTGCTCATGCTTGATGTTGCAAAACCATTCTGGCTTGCCTGGACAAAATTATTTCCGCTAGATTTTCCGTTTCGCTTGTTGCTTATGAGTGTTTTTACAGGTTCTCTACTCATTGGTCTAGTGCTTGCGAGTATAAAAAAGACTTGGCTGCAAATACTACTTGGCGGATGTTTTATTTGTATTGCGTTGTATACCAATCGAAATCACGTTCGAGTCAATTTATATACAGAAGTCCCGCTCGATCTGTATGTTGCTTCAGAGACAACAACAAACACCTACCATGAATATATGCCTCGTTCTGCAGACTCGTCTGTTCTCAATGATGACCTCCAGAGCTTTATTCCTGATTCGCCAGAGATAGTTCTGTCTGAGCAACGATCACCGATTGGAGTTACTGCTCAGATCAACTCACCAGAAAATCAAAGCGTTGCAATTCGCCAATTTGCATTTCCTGGAGTGATTGTGAGAGTGGGAGGAGAAATTGCCAACAAAGATATCGACGGAAAAGGTAGAATTATTATTCAAGTTCCAGCAGGGAATAGTGAGATTAAATTATCCTACGAGAAACCACTGCTTATTTTACTTTCGGAGTACATTTCTTTTGCTTCGCTCGTTATACTAACAATACTATTTTTTCGAAGAAAAAAACTGTCATGAAAAAAGTCATTGCTATCATGCCGGCGTACAACGCGGCAAAAACGTTAAAAAAAACAGTTCTGGATATTCCCAAGGGGGTTGTCGACGAAATTATTTTGGTTGACGATAATAGTTCTGATAGCACAATTGAGGTGGCTCGAGAGCTAGGACTGACTGTCATCGAACACCCGATGAATCGTGGTTACGGTGGCAACCAAAAAACTTGCTATACCTTGGCTCTGTCCAATAAGGCGGACGTGGTTGTCATGATTCATCCAGACTACCAATATGATAGTCGTCTTACCAAAGCAATGGTGCAGCCCATTCTCGACGGCCATTTTGATCTCATGCTTGGTTCGCGCATTCGTGGCCGCGCTGAGGTTTTAGCTGGTGGAATGCCAATGTATAAATATTTAGGCAATCGCTTTTTAACATTGATTGAAAATCTAGTTTTGGGTCAAAATTTATCTGAGTATCACACTGGTTTTCGGGCATATAGCAGTTCTCTTCTCAAATCTTTGCCGTTTCACCGCTACTCGGACGACTTTGTTTTTGATTCTCAAATACTGTTTGGTGCCATTGCAAAAAATGCTCGGATTGGCGAGGTTGCTGTCCCAGTGCGCTATTTTTCTGAGGCGTCTTCAATTAATTTTCTCCGTTCTTGTGTTTATGGACTTTCCATCCTGAAAGATTTAGGCATATATGCAGTAACCGCAGGTAAAGCATTTGTATGAGAAAGTTTTCTTTACTCTTAATTATTGCTTTGTTTATTGCTAGTCGAGTATATGTTTTTCTCAATCCTCCGTTGTACTATTCTGATGTCACTGCAGATTACGAGCGTTATGCTAATATTTGGCGCTATGGCCTAACACCATATCTTGAGCATTTATACGAATATCCGCCTGCAAGCATTCCCTTGCTTTCTCTGCCACTCACACTCGATCAAGCTGGGTTTGGTAAATACTATTCAAACTATCGCCTACAAATCCTCGCAATCGACACCATCTTTTTTCTCTTTTTACTTCAGTATTTATACAAGAGAAAATCAAACCATGGATTACTCGGTCTGTTTGGCTACATCATTCTTACTACAATTGCTAAAGACTTTTTATATGAAGGACTTGACCTTGCTTTTAGCGCAAGTTATGTTGCCGGTGTTGTACTTTTGAGTAAACAAAAAAACTCTTCACTTTTCCAAACTTTTGCTGCTTGGACATTGTTCTGGCTTTCAACTGCAATTAAATTTCTTACGTTTCCACTGGTTGTACCGTTGTTTTTTGCAACTATGTGGAAGAAACAATCATTAAAAAAGGTACCTATTGTTCGTACATTGTTGATTGCTGCATGTTCATTTTTACTTGTTTGGAGCGTTCCACTTGCTATGTATCGCAGCTCACTTAGTGTCAGCTTTGTACATAACTTCGCTCGACCAATTAAATACGCATCGTTTCCCGCTCATATCATTCGTTGGATAAATACGTTTACAGAATCAGAAACTCAAAACATGGTCGCACCAGACTTTGAATATGTTGGTCCTATTTCGACGCAAGTGACAAAGTCAGTGGCAGTTATTTTCCCACTCGCAATTCTAGCCTTTTTAATTTGGAGTACTGTCTTGTATTTTCGCCAGAAGACATTTAGTCATAAGGCAAAACAGTCCTACTTGATTGCTACATACGGTACCTATATTTTTCTTTTATTTATCACCGCAAAAACATTCTCACAACCATTTCACATCTGGTATCTTACTCTTTTGCCGCTACTGGCTTTGAAACGTGCAAAGGAGTCTGTGTTAGTACTATCGAGTATGTTGCTTCTAGTGTTGTTGGATACGACAACAGTTTTAGCCATTCAGTCTGAATTCAAGCTCTTTGCAATTCTGCCACTCGATTTACTACGCGACTCAATGCGCTTTATTCCTATGTTTGGTTTTGTCTGGTACTTCTTGCGATACCATGAAACAAATTCGTAGCTTCAAATTTAGCTTTGTTATTTTGGCGTTTCTTCTACTATTCTTTGGTAGATTTTTTTTGACCACAAAACTATTTGATACGCATGACATCGAGTACCATGCGGCTAGAACAGCAAACTACTATTTAGCTCTTCAACAAGGTCAGGTCCCACCACGGTGGTCACCAAATCTTAATTATTCTTTTGGTTTGCCCACATTTCTTTTCGCTTACCCATTGCCCTATATGGTAGCAACAGTCTTTTACCTCTTCGTGGATAATATTCAGCTTTCGATAAATCTGGCCCTATTTTTGTTTTGGTGTATTGGGGGAGTTGGCATGTTTTATTATGCGAAAACTCGAACTAAGCGAGACGCACTGTCGCTTTTGGTGGCAATGTCATACTTTGCTGCTCCATACACATTGTTAAACTTTTTTGAGCGAGGTGCATTTGGTGAAACAAGTTTTTATGCGCTCTTGCCACTCGTTCTGCTCATACTGCATTGGCAAAATAAAATTTCCTCTTCTTGGTTTGTTGTCGGAAGTTACATAGTACTAGTGACTTTTTTGCTGACTCATCCACAATCACTGGTTTTAACTGTTCCGGTTCTTGGTATTTGGACTGTGCTTGGCTATACAAAAGCTGAACTTAAAAAATTCTGGCAAAAAAAAATAGCCCTGCTTGTTGCGGTTGGCCTGAGTGTACAGTTTTTCTGGACGCCACTTGTTTTTGAAGCTAAAGAAACATTTGTCTCAGAGGCCATTTCTTTGCCGCGACTACTTCACAGCTTTCCTGTTTTTTCCCGATTATTTTGGCCGAGTATGTTTGCAACACAAATACCAGGCTCTGCAATGCTGGTTACCAGCTTTACAACAACGCTTGGACTCTCAGCTCTCCTATTATTTCTCGTCGGGATTTATACAGTCAATAATAAACACAGAACTACCCGCCAACTATTTTGGCTAACTATCTTTTTAGCAACTATATTTCTCATGCATCCAGGCTCGAGCTTTATCTGGAGCCATATTGGCTCACTGAAGGTAATTCAATTTCCTTGGAGATTGTTGTCTCTGAGTGTATTGGCCAGCAGTATGTTGTTTATTGAATGTCAAAATACATTGATCAAAAAACGTACGCTACTACAAATTTTTTCTGTCGTGTTTTTCTGTATCTCACTCATAAACCTTTTTGTCTGGGGCAAACCTAAAGGCTATATTTCTCGCACTGACTACGACTGGTTTGAGTATTTTGGTACCGCTAGCTCCTTTGACGAATTTATTCCCAAAGGTTTTGTTCATGAAAAAAACCTACAGATTACAGACAAATTGTCTCTCATTCCAGCTGGTGAATCAGAAATAGTTTCTTGGAATGGCTCAAGGATGGAGTATAGAGTTAACGTCAGTGAGCCTACGCAAGTTTTGCAAAAAACTGCCTATTTCCCAGGATGGAAAGTATTTGTTGACAACACAGAAGTAAACATTCTACACAACACTATTGCATACCCGGGAAGAATTACCTTTGCTCTTACCCCCGGAGATCATCTCGTTACAGTTATCTTCACCAATCAAACCCCAATTCGCCAGGCAGCTGATACCGCATCGCTGTTTGGCTTAGGATTATTATTTATTCTGCTGGTTCCAACCGGGTTGCAGAAACGAGTAAGCGATATCCTTCAGCGCCGTCAAAGTAAGTGATCTCGCCAATTTCTCTGAAAGGAGGTGTGTCTGAAGTAAATGTGCAGGTGCCTCCAACAACATACAGAACCTCAGGTTCTGAGCCAACGTAACATCCGTCACTCACGAAGCGATACTTGCCTAAAACATACTCATTTTGTAATCTTGCAGGGATTGAATCTTGGAGCTGAGAGCTCGAAATAAGGTCGTTGAGAGCCAAATAAACGTATGGCTGTCCAGTTACTTTGCTAATTACCACTTGAGAAAATTGATCGTTATTTTGTGTTAGATAAGTAGCGAGTTGTTGATCAATGAACTGTCTTGTCCACGGTCGATACCTTGGCTGAAATACACTGTACTGATGAACAAAGTACGCGAAGCTGGCTGTATACAGGACGATGAGTGTTATTCGAAGAGCAACCTTGGTAGATTTTTGACTAATTTCATGCCAAAGAAATAAAATTCCCTCGGCCACAAAATAGAGTAACGGTACAAGCATTGGCGCTGTACGTATCATGCTGACTGATTCCTCAGTTGTTAACGCAGATGGGATTGGAGAGACAAGTAACCAGCTCAAAAAGAGTAGTGCTGTATTTCGTTTTTTTCCTGAAGCTCGAAGCGCTGCAAATATTCCAAGCGCAAGAAGTGGTAGTTCTACTAAATATAGTAGGCCGTGGAACGGAACAATATATCGAGTCGGATCACCGCCTCGTAGGAAAAGAAATTGTGCTGTGAAATGACTGAAGTACGTCTGCGAAAAGGCAAAACCATAGTTGATGACCTTATTATGAAAAATTCGAATGACAAGTGGATTCGAAGTAGCTGTAGCAATTCGAATCTGCTCATCCAAAACTAACTGGGTATCTCCAGTACTAAACAGGCCAACTGCTGCAGCTCTACTCAACCCACCTGATACCAGGAACATTGTCACTATAACAAAGCTGGCTTGCAGTACTAAGGTCGCTACTGGCCAAATAAGTTTTTTACTTGCGCCTCTCACTGAGTACAAGGCTAAACCAAGCGTAAACAACGGCAACAGCAGCTTTGCGCTATGGTAAGAGTACATACTGAGGAAAGAGCCGCCACAAGTCAAAACAAAAAACAGCCACTGCCTTGACAAAGTGTTTTTTGATAAAAATAATTTTGATGCAAATAAAAGAGATAGTACCAAAAAGAAAAATGACAGTATGACTTCCTGTGTTGATCGAGAAAGAACAATATGCCATGGGGAAATTGCCATGAGTGAAAGTACGAGCAGCGCCAGCGTTGGGTTACTTGAGAGTTTGCGAATAAGCAGATACAGCAGAAATAGGCTAGCGGTTCCCAACAAGGCAGAAACAAATCTCGCAGCAAAAATAGTTTTGCCTAAAACAGCAATGAAAGGGATTTGCAAGTAAGAAAATAGCGCTGGCTTAGGATCTATGAATGAGTTGAGATAAAGTGGCATGCGCCGTCCATCTTCATCAACCCCAGTCTGTAACAAAGAGACTGCATTATAAAAAAAAGAGGCTTCATCATTTTGTAATCCATGTGGCAACGAACCTAAATTAATGAGACGTAAAAATAATGCAGCTGATAAAACTAGTAATACCAAAAACACATTTTTTTTCATTCTTTCTCCGATGTAATAAAGAAGCTTCTGCAAAACGCTTCGTCGCTCAATTTCGAAAAGTCAAACACATCTGTCCTGACAAACAAGCTGCCACCCAAGCTATACTGTGCACAAAGCTGATCATTGTACAAAGTAAATACTGCGCCACTATCGAGTAAAGACGCGATTGCGCTCTTGGGCAAGCTCTTCATCTGTTCTACATCTTGTTCGCCTTCACACGGCGCAGTGCTAGAGTCTTTCACTGCTGTAGTTGAATTCCAGTCGATACCTACTGGGAAGCACGTAGTATCTACGCGCACGTTTGAAAGTGAATAGATTCCACTTTGCATGGCTTCCTGCAGCTGTTGAACAGAATCCTGAGTAATAAGGTTTGCAGATAATAAAATCTCCAAAAAAACAAAGTATTTTTCATCGGCATACACATTGATTTTTTGTGATTTAGGCAATCGCCGCACATATTCACCTAGTACTCTCTCAGCAAAATATTTTCCTTCTGTACCATAAATTGGATAGCGAAAAAAGTATTCATAGAAAAACTGTGTTACAAAAATAACATACAGAGCTACTATAGCTATTGCAAAGATTCGGTTAAGCTTTGTAACTGCGTACAACCCATAACCGCTGAGCAAAACAAGTGAAATAAACAACAAGCTAGAACGAAACATTATCCAAATATCATTGGTTTGTAAGGCCGACGGTAGCGGACCCAGTAAAATAAGCAAGGAGATGGTGATAGCTAAGACTTTGTGACGCTTCTCTCTCCACAGTGCTAGTAAACCAAAAACGAGCAGAGGTGCATCAATCAGATACAGAATTCCGAGAGACCAAACAGAAAAAGGGTTACGACGTGCTTCTCCGTTCACAAACAGTTGTTGCGGATTAAACGACCCAAGGTATGCCTGAGCAGCCGATCGTGCCATCATCGTATACGAATTGACAAACGTTTTCTGAAATATATTTTCAATACTTTGTTGTTGTTGCACGCCAGCTGCCAGCCGAAAATCAGCTCGATGGGCAAAAATAATATCGTTTGTTCGCTCGCCAGCGGCTTGATTTGTGATACGTATCACTTGCGAAACAAAGAAAATTGAGAGGATCAGCAAAAACAGCCAAATTGGTAGCAATTTTTTACTAAATAGATTTTTATTACTTTGCAAAATAACAGCGAGTGCCGCAATCAAAACGAATGGCAGAAAGACAACCTTTAGGCCTTGATATTGATAAAACCCAAGTATGAAAGGAATTGCAGCAAGTAACTTCCAAAAACCAGTGAGCCGTAAAAGTAAGTAAAACCCAGTAAAGTAAAAAAACAAACTAAAAAGTGAATCAAACGACATGCGAGAAAATTGAAAAATCCAAGGATTTACCGTGGCAATCAAAAAAGTGATCAAAAATAAACGCTTATTTTTGCTGAGTTCAAACACTACTCCAGCAAGAAGCAGTGGTAATAGCGTACCCATAACAGCCGAGGTAACACGACCGGCCAGCAAAGGATTTTGAGGAATCAATCTTGCTGCCAGCGACATGATTGTGCCAGGTAACTCTGCGAACAGGGTGTTTGCGGGTATTAGGCTACTTGGTTGCCAAAGTCCACTCGGGTCTCTACCAGTGAGTGAAATCGTCTTTGCCTCAACCATATAGTATATTTCATCGTGTGAAACGACCGATGGAACTGAAGATAATTTATATAATCTTGCCGCAAATGACAACAATAACACAGTTATAATTAAGCCTGGAAAAACAAGTCTAGGTAAAGGCACAACAATCATTGTATAATTTTTCTACATGAAACAACACCTGGTACTACTAACCATAATACTACTTGCCTTTTCAATTCGCATCTTTTTACTCTCGACTGCACCGAGTGGTGCCCTTGTTGATGAAGCACATTTCGGATTCATTGCTAAATCACTCCTGGAGACTGGGCGAGATGAGCATGGTGTTCTTTTTCCACTTATTTTTAAAGGCTTTGGTGACGACAAGCTACCAGCTATGGCCTATTTTATGACGCCATTTGTCAAAATATTTGGACTCTCTATCTTTTCTATTAGGTTTCCTTCAGTTTTGATTGGAGTTTGCATTGTACTTGCTATATACGCTCTACTACGAGAATTACGCTTCTCAAAAAATCTCAGCCTCTTTGGCGCTTTTGTCACCGCCATTAGCCCATGGACTTTTGTACTCAGTAGATTTGGCTTTGAGTCGAACTTAGCATTGCTGTTTTTTATTATTGGATTAATATTCTTTTTTCGCTTTCAAACGCGCAAAAGCCTCTCTGCTGCTGTCTGGGCAGCAGTATTCTTTGGCGCAACCTGGTATGCCTATATCGCGTATCGCCCAGTCACTGTTATTTTTGCTGTCTTACTCGCTCTGTTGCTTTGGCGAACAGGTGAAATTGCAAAATTACGCAAATTGTTTCTCGTTTTCTTTTTGGTACTAGGACTGAGTGTTCTACCTTTATTTTTGCCAGGCGCGGTCAAAAGCAACGCTACCAGATTGAAACAAGTTGGCATTTTCTACGACCCAGGGTTAGTGATGCAAGTCGACGAGAACCGCACCTTTTGTGCTATGAAGTTTAGTCGCCTCATCTGTGATGCGGCATTCAACAAGCCTGTCGTTCTCTTTACCTCACTTCTGGATCGTTGGTCCTACATGCTTTCACCTCAATATCTTGCCACTCAAGGCGAACTTGATCAACCTGTCTTGAATAGTGCAGGTTTTGGACAATTCTTTCCTGTGGCCTATGCACTACTTGTACTTGGACTATTTGCAATTTTTGTTATTACAATACAGGGCAAAGGCAGCTCGCTTACATATTCTATTTTGATTGGATTACTTGTGAGCCCTATTCCCGCATTGCTTGTAGGACAGCCGCAGCGTGTTCGGCTCTCCGTGCTCTACCCATTTGCCCTGATCAGTATTGTATATGGATTGCGGTATTTGTTTACGTTGGTACAAAAACCAATTTGGCAGAGAATTCTTTCAACGCTGATTGTTTTTTCACTCATATTTTATACGGGACTATACTTAACCGATTTCTGGAGTGTGCACACGACCAAGCGAGAGGCTTCGTATGAATCGTACTTGCCAAGATTATTCTCTTATTTAAAACAGTACCCAATTGACGATGAGAATATCGAAATTGTTTTTAAACCATTTTTTTCTGACCCACTTATGTTTTATGCTTTTTATACTGACATCGATCCTCGTCTCTACCAAAGTCTGGCCGGGCTTGGTGAGCTCGAATCATCTGGCTTTCAACACACCGTTCGACTTGGAAACATGCGTGTAGAAAACTCACCTGATATTATTGCTTTGGGCTGTGATGGAAGAGCTCGACAGAAGCAAATTTTATTAGTAACAGATCGACCAGAACAAGCTCCAGAACTACACAAGGAAAAATCTAGCAACGATGTTCATACATATCTGTATGTCTATGACGCTACTGGTGCTATAACTTCTGAGCAGTGTTTATGAAGAATGTTACTATATTCAAAAATCCAAGCTTTCTTTTACTCTTTGCAATTGTGCTTGGCTTTTTTCTTCGTATAGTGCTCCTTGCTGACATCCCGTCAGGCTTCAATTGGGATGAGGCGTCTGTGGCATACAACGGTTACTCACTTGCTGAGACTGGGAAGGACGAGTTTGGCAGAAGCTGGCCACTCATCATTGAGTCATTTGGTGACTATAAAACAGGACTATATAGCATACTGTTGATACCGTTTATTAAACTATTTGGTCTGTCAGTCTTTGTGGCTCGTTTCCCGAATGTACTTGTCGGTGTACTAACAATTTTTGCAAGTTACTACTTAGCGCATGAATATTTTGGTAAAAAAATGCCTGCCGCTCTAGTAGCACTACTTATCGCAATTTCTCCTTGGGCAATTCATATTTCTCGCTTCGTCTTAGAATGGCATCTTGGTATTCCTCTTACCATATTTGCGGGCGCATTCTTACTGCAAGCACAGCAAAAACCAAATCGCTTATTGTGGGCTGCCGTCTTCTTTGCCGCATCACTTTATTTTTATCATAGCTTGCGTCTGTTTATTCCACTTCTACTCTTTGCGTTTGTTGTTATAAACAGAACTTGGGTTTTTGATCACAAAAAAAAAGTAGCTGCTAGCTTACTTCTAGGGGCTCTCGTACTAACTCCGTTTATATTTTCTGCTATTCGCAATAATATTTTTGCTCGACCAGCAGCTGTGTCTATTTTCAACAAAGGCAACGATGGTGAGGTCCAAGAAGCAAAGTATCGGCAAACAGTTGCCAATTTACCGGCGCTATCTATTCTGAACAATAAGCCAGTCATATACTTACAAGCCTTTTTTTCAAATTATTTGGCTCACTACTCTCCCCAATTCTTGTTTACTGGGCAGTTGCAAAACTCACCAAGAACTACGATTCGGAAGGTTGGTCTACTTTATTTTATTTCTCTTCCGTTTCTTATTGCAGGCCTTTATGCGAGTGCGCGAAAAAAAACACGCAAGACTCAGTTTGCATTTGCTTGGCTCCTCCTAGCTCCAGTTGCTTCAAGCCTAGCTGTTGATTCACCGCACGAACTTAGAAGTTTTATTTTTCTTCCAATTTTTCAAATCTTTACAGTCACGGGCATGTTTTTTGTCTGGGAAAAGTTACGAACATCGAGAGAGCTTGTACAAAATGGTTTTCTTATTTTTGTGTTATCCTCCTATCTCGCTCAGATGTTATTCTTTCTGAATAGATACTACTTATTTTATCCAGAAGAAACGGCGTCATACTGGCAAGCAGGTCATGAGGAAATGGTACGAGAAGTGCAGCAATTAGAGCCATTCTTTGACAGAATTATCATCACAACTGGTTATGGCCAGCCGCACATTTTTTTCGCTTTTTTTGCTGCCATAGATCCAACAACATACCAAACAGCAGTTGCTCAACAAGACCCACAGTTCAACGGCAGAGTAAGGCAATTGAGTAAATTAACATTTGAAGAAGCAAGCGTTGCAGACCTATGCCAACCAAATACTTTGGTAGTAACAACACACAAGGGTCTCGATCAAGCATATAAGCCCTTCGATACTATTACTACGCTCAATCGCTTTCATGAGCCAGAGCCACTCTTTAAATTTTATGCTTCTAGTGATCCGCTGATAGAAATCTTATGCGCACAAAACGTTTCGCAATAACAAAAAGCTGGTTGCTATACATACTTCTATATATTGGAATTTTCTCATTGCAGACTCTCTACACTCTGCAAACAACTCATTTTATTACACATGAGGAACTCGCAGAATCCATTAGAAACGTCTGGTGGTTACAAAATCATGGTATCTACGATGGTATTTCTAGCAACGTTGGCTGGTACACTACTGTGCAACTTTGGTACAACCTATTTGGTTTTTCACTTTTTATGGGCAAGGCCATTCGACTCGCACTCTTTGCAATTGGACTGTTTTGTTCGTTTGATTTGCTTTTAAAATACTTAGGTAAAAAGTTGGCCTGGCTTCCTCTTGTGCTTTTTGGCCTCTCCCCCACACTGCTCTACTTCACCACTTTGCAAACAAGCTTTGGAATTGATGTGCCGTATTTTATTATTGTTATTTGGTTGTTTTTAAAGTCACTGGTTTCGCAAAAACCGCTATTTGCGATAGTCCTGGGTTTTGTACTATCTTTGGCTGCTCTATCATACCCAAGTTTTTTACTTTACTTACCTAGTCTTGCAGTCATCTCGATAGTTGGGATTCGCAAAAAGAAACTACCAGCCAAACGACTAGCTCTCATTGTTCTGGGGGCAATCCTACCTGTAGTTTTTATTCTGTTATATCTAAATGAACCAAATAAGCTTTTGTTTGATCACAATGTAAACTCTGGCATTTTCCGTGGTGGCGGAACTTTTCCGAACACAATGGCTGAACTACTTATCAACATTCAAGGAGGACTAGGAGTTCTTTTTCAGGACTTATTTATAGCTCCAGGCAGTTATTACTTCGATGCAGCTCGCAGCGAGTTTTCTCATTTTGCAACTCGCCTTAGTGTGTACGCAATTATGTTGCTTGTAATTCAGCAGGTTACCTTCCTAGTGCTGCGAAAAAAATTTCAAGAGATTATTATTCCGGGCCTCGCACTTTTTTCATTGTTGCTTGGTGGGACACTAGCAAGCATTAGTAATTGGTTTCCTGGGCTGAGAAGAGCCACAATTATTTTGGTTGTATTCTATATATTGGTTGCTTGGCTATTTAAACTATTGCGAGATAAAAAACTTGGTCATATTTCATCTCTCACACTTTTTGCTGCAACTTTTCTTATTCTGGCTCACCATATCAGGATTATTCCTGCGTCGTTTGCAAAGCTGTCACAAGCAAACACAAACACTGAGGTTTCCTGTTTTGCTATTTCTGGAGGTACTCCCAGTGAATCATTGATACATTTACAATCAAGCTTTCAAGCTACTAGTAAACTTGATCTTAGCTTTATTGAAAATTCAGATAAATGCCGTTTGGCAGAAGTTTATGCTGCTATAGCGAGTGATTGCTTTTGGAACAATCGAGTTTGTCCACCAATTCTTTGGCAGGATGAAAAATCAGCTACTACCCTGCAGCTCGAAACAAAATTGTGGGACGAGTATTATTTCTCTCACTAGCCTAAAACTAGCGAACTTCAATTGTCCAAGAGTTTTCTCCAGTTATTGGTGAAGCAACTATTTTTGGCGAATCATCTTGTGGTAATTCACTCTCTGAATTTACAAACTCAATACCCCCAAACTCCAAAAATTCTCCCTGGTCCTTTTTCGCTGTGGCATTTGCTGCCTGCACCAAACGAGGGTCAGTCTTAGTGTAAAACCAATAATACATTGCTGGTCGCCCCATTGCACGAGATACATACACAGGTAAATCTGGATTCTCCTGCATTTTCTGCTCAAGTGACTGCACCATTTCAGCGTAACCGTACTGCCACTCACTTGCGGCAACTTTGGGATAGATGTCATTGTAATACAACCAGAATGCGCTCAACTCAGCCGTGTATGCGCCGACGATGAGCACAACTACAGCAGTAAAGAGAAGTTTTCGTGCTCGAACCAAGGAAAGAATCATCTGAATTCCTTCTGCAGCCAACAGCATGAGAATCGGAAACAGCGTCATACTTCGCAGTGCGTGCGGAGAACCTGTGCTTATCGCAGCGGGAAGGACTGACAATATTGCAACGAAGAAAAGTAGTAAATGTAACTTGGTACGTTTTTTTAGCCAAACAAAAAAGCCCAAAATAAGAAAGATCGCTTCGATATGATAGAGATGTCCAAAAAACTGCACGGAGTGGCGAATTTGCGGATCACCAGAGAGAAATAAATACCGTGGTGTAAATTGGGCCAGGCCATTTTTTATAATTTCTTGTGAGAACAAAACGTAACGGTGGTAAATCAAACGAGATAGTAACGAATTGCGCGCCTGCTCTTTCAGTTGATTGCTCTCTAAAATAATAGAAACATCACTGAAAATACTGGTCTCTCTAGAACGTTGTAAGATCTCTGGAGAGCTGATTTTGGCCAACAAGGGTACTACTGCAACAAACGCAAGCAGGATAATAAAAAGCATCTTTTTCCAGGTGCCAAGCACACTCTTAAACCCGAGACTGCTGGTAATAAAAAGTATAATTGACAAGCCAACTACTGGGGCAACGATACGAGCAGCGTGATAGGTATACAAAGACAATATAAGAAAGAAAACTGAGAGAGCAAAATGCCTAATTTGTATCTTTTTCTTTTCCCCAACTGTAGCAATACCGAAATATAATCCCCAAGTAATACATGCTGTGGCAAGATGCGCTTCCCAGCCCACTCGAGAAAACTGAATCGCCCAAGGAGAAATTGCAGTTATTGCTAAGACCAGTAATGGATTTTGACCTAATTTCTTTGCGATTAAATACAAAGCAAACAGCAAACTCAAACCAGCGAGCAAGGATGGCAATCGAACAGCTATTGCACCAAGATCAAAAAGGGGAATAAACGGGATAATCGCATACGCATACAAAGCAGGCTTCCAATCCCCAAATGATTCCAAAGCAACGATCGGTAAAAAGTGGCCATGATGATCGGCGCCTGTTTTTAAAATTGAGTAGGCATCATATCCTAGTGCTACTTCTTCCCAATACAACGAGGACGGGTTGCCACCAAAATTATACAGGCGCAAAAAAAGTGCCAATCCAAGAATTCCGATGAGGAATATTTTATTTCGTAACATACATTTCAAATCTTGTGCTTCCATCGCTGCCAGTGATAATGTGATCAGCCTGTTCTGCCGGTAGATTCTGACTTGGCGTAGCTACTACCAAGGTATTCACTCTATGTAAATCTCCAATAGAAATGGAGTCGGTAAATTGGTACGTGTTAAGCGAGCCGCCCTGATACCAAATTGGGTCAGTTTTCCGCACAAAAAGCCCGTAGATATACGGCTGTCCATACTGGCTACTAAATATAATTTGGTCTACTTTTTGTTTTCCATTACTTCCTAACTCATACTGGTGTGCAATGGTAAACGCCTCAATCGAGCCGTCCTGAAAAGCAGCAGCGGAAGAACTTGCAAACTCCACAGTGTATTTCTGCCAGTAAGTAAGGAAAAAGAAAAGGTGCAAAAGAACCAACAGACTGAGCACAGTTTTTTGCAGTAACTGCCCATACTTTGTAATAAATTGCAAAAACAGTTTTGCTCCAACGAGTGCGAGTAAAATCAATCCAAGGACTGCAAACAAGCCTCTGTTGCTATGTGGTGCTTCTGTAGCCAATATTGCTGGCAAACTCCCAAACACGGTTAAGATACTAGCAAAAATAAGAGCCCTGGAGCGCTTTTTTTGCCAAATACTCAGAGGAATAGCGACTAAACTCAGCACATATGTGGTTGGGTGCAAAAATCCCCACACACCGCCGCCATCTCGCAGAGTTGTGATATTTTTTCCCAAAAGTAAAAACGCAGGACTAAACTGTGCAATAGCGTTATCAAAAATTGCTCGTAGTAATTCCGGTAACGTCAAATCTTGATTAAATAACAACACTCCTGCTCGAGTTGCTCCAGGCCCAAAAAGAGAATCTCTCACAAGTGGAATGACAAAAAGTATTGAGAGTCCACCGACAGGAAGTAATCGGAGAAAAGATTTTTTGCTTGATTTGACTGCAAAAAGAAATACCACTATCGTCATCAGCGGCACAACAATCTTCGCACTGTGATAGGTATAGAGCGATGCAACCAACATGACCGCTGAGCAAAAACTGAGTCCGAGCAATTTGAGCTTCTTTTCTGAACGCACTGTTTGTACAAGCAACCACCAACCCCAAACAGCAAACGCCAAGCTCAAGCCAGATTCAAATGCTATTCTTGAGTAGTGAATGTGCCAAGGGTTCAGCGCCAGAAGCAAGCCACTAGTCAAGGCGAGTTCAGTTGCGTGTTTTTTGAACAGTCTCAGGTCGATCTGTAGTAGCATCCAACCGGCAATTGCGGCCACACCAGCGAGTGCAAATGGCAGACGAACACCAAATGGAGTGAGGCCAAAGACGTACGTGAAGAATCCGTTGAGATAAATAGCCAGCGGCGCCTTGTAGTCGCCAAAGGAACGAAATGAGATAGGAAGTCGAACAAGCCACTCATCGTGACGAGTGGTCAAAATTGCATACCCGTTGTAGCCGATGGCGGCCTCATCCCAGGTAAAACCATGAGGTATGTTACCCAATTGATATAAGCGAATTGTAGCTGCAAGTGCGAGAACGCCAAAAAAAGACCACCAGAATTGTTTCGACCATACTTTCATGACGTAGACATTCGTAATACAAACCAATACGGCCACCACATAATAAATGCCAGTTTCTGTACAATCGACGCATGCTTCCAGGTAAAGTACTGACCGTGTTGCCAGCTAGTTTCATCGAGCGCTAATTTGCCAAATACAGAGGCATTGGTTGTTTCATGCTTGTGCAACACAATCGCTTTCTCGTCAAATAAGACTTTCCAGCCTCTCTTACGAGCGCGAAATGAGAGATCAACGTCTTCCCAATACGCTGGAGCAAAGTGTTCGTCAAATCCACCCAACTTGTTCCACTTTAGTTTGCTAAAGAGTGCGCTACCACCACTTGCCCAAGCAGTTTCACCTGAGGAAAAGTCATTGGCCTTACTGTGTTGAAACAACCCACGAGAAAACCAAAGCTTATTTTTGCCACTCTTTTCGCCACCCGGTTGTTCTTCATATTCAAGACATCCAACCGCAAATACCGTCTCATCCTGCGTATATGAACGCACGGTATTTAAACAATCCTCAGCCAACTGAACATCATTGTTACAAAGAAAAATAAAATTGTTTTTTGCAACAGCGACGCCATTATTTACTGCGCGCGCAAAACGAACATTTTCATTAATTCTATGCACGTGAACCTGTGCGTGCCGGAGTTTTTGTTTAATATAGTCTTGTGTTCCATCGGAGCTTCCATCATCAATTATTACGATTTCATCACCTTCAACCAGCTGTTCTATGACACTTGGCAAATGTTTTTGCAGTAAAGCAATACCATTAAAACTTGGGATGAGAACACTGATAGCTGATTTTATGTGTTGTTGATTATGCATGCGAAAATAAGATAGCTACTTGTTTGGTAAAACGCGTTTCGCCAAAAAGTTTGGCGCGCTCACTCGCGAGTACGCTATATTTTTCTAACTGATCAGGATCTGCCAGTAACTTACTCGTTTGTTCCACACAGCCTTCGCTACTTTCCCAGGACAATGTTTGTAATTCTGGACCGAGTACCTCTCGCTGGCCTCCCTTTGCCACCACAACAGGGACTGCGCCTGCCGCCATCGCCTCGACAGTTGTAATACCAAAATGCTCTACTTTTTCTGGCTCGGCTAACTCATCAACCTCGAATCCGGTTGCGTGCCAATAGACACTCGCCCTAGCATATATATCTAAGAGCTCAGCTCGCGAACAATTTGATCGGATAGAAATTGGCAAACCTGCGCTCACAGATTTGATCTTTGCTACATACTCTGCATCTTCAACGCTGCCAACCAATTCCAATTTCCAATTATTGAACTCTGGATTTTTTGTCAATAATTGACGGAAATTTTCTACGAGTATATCCTGACGTTTGCTATGCAACTGCGTAAAAAAACGACCAACATGCAAAATCATTTTTTCTTTTTTTTGTTTGAGTGCAAACAGCTCTGATGCGACCATTGGCTGCAAAACACTGGCTACACGCACTTTCCAGTTTTTCTCTATCACTCCCTTGGTAAACTCTGAATTGGTATTCAGTTGCCAAAATTGTAGCTTCAGGCGATTGATAAATCCGTTTGGATAGGAAGTAAAAGGAATTTGCAAATGAGCAATATTTTTCTTAGCAAGTGAGAAAAACAATGAGCCATCACTTACTGCAAACAGATACGAGAATTGTCTAGTCCAAAATATTTTTTCCAAAAAACTCGCACTCGTACCAATTGGAGATGAGATAAATGAAATTTTTTCGAGTAACACTCCATAAAAGTTTTCATATTTCGCTCGCACATTTGACTCTACAATGTCTTTTCCAACCGGTTTCGGATATGCAACAACTGCCTGCATATTTTCTGGCAAATGAGTAGCTATATCGAGCAAATGACGTTCACCACCGCCAAAGTGATCTGGGAAGTACGGTGAATAAAAACAAACTTTCACGATTTTTTTGACCAAAGATCAGCAATTTCTTTTTCGGCTGTCTGATACTGTTGTGAAATAGAAGGTTTTTGTTGCAACTCCCAGACTTGCAAGTACACCAACATTTTATTTATCCCCTGAATCAGCGCTTCCATCAAGCCAGCCTGACCATCGGTGTAACCACGCCAGAAAAAACCACGTCGTAAAAACTCCATCACGCCTTTGCGAATTACTGTTTTGGGTGTGACTGCAAAAGTTATCGATTCACTAAGTAGCTGTGCTTCCAATCCAGTCCAAACGGCACTCTTTTGCAAGCCAGAAGCAACAGAGCGATGCGTCAGATGTACAAGTGGAATATGCAAGCGAGTCGCACTTCCTTCGTACTCAGGACTTTCGTGAACTATGCCTTTCCAGGCTTTGAGACTTGTTTTGCGAAAAATGCGCGTAACCAAATCTGGTGACCAGCCACCGGCGGAGAAAGCCTGACCAAAAAATATGTTTTTACGTTCAAGCTGGAGTGCTGTATCTTCACCTGTTTCCATATGAACCTGAATTTCTTGTGCGAGCTGTGGCAAAATTCGCTCATCTGCATCAAGATACAAAACCCACTTTGTATCGACGTACTTGAGAGCCTCATTGCGCAATCGAGAAAACGATGAGTGTGAAAAATGCACCACTTTTGCACCTGCTTGCTCAGCAATTTTAGCTGTGTCATCTGTCGAACCAGAATCGATAACGACCACCTGATCACACCATCGGACAGTGTTGAGACATGCGTCAAGCATCTCTGCTTCATTTTTTGCAATAATAACCGCAGTAATTTTTTCTTGCATATGTCCTCGCTAAATAATAGGTTGCTTTCCGTCTTGTAGTGTCAAAAAATGCCAAATTGCCTTGTGCTCCAGTCGAGAACCGTGCAGCGCTCGTTGCAGCAGTACTTTCAGCACGCGCAATCGAACTCTCCAGGTCCCATACAGAGAAAAGAAAAATAATCGATTTCGCAATTGATAATACAAATGAAATTGAGAACCACTGCCACCACTTGAGCTCGCATTTACATGCCATACTTTTGCGGTATCACAATACCCTATTTGATACCCAAATAATCGTGCTCGCATACTAAGATCAACATCCTCCAAATATAAAAAGTACCGTCGGTCTAAAAACCCTGCTTTTTCGAGTACTTCTCTCCGAACCAAAGCACAGCAGCCGGTGGCAAAATCACTCAGCTCTTGCTGAGCAAATTGCAAGCGATCGATTTCATCAACACCCCGGTGATGAGCAACAAGATGATCCCAATCGACACTACCACCCGCATACCAAAGTACATTGCCTCTCTCTTGCGCCGTGTAGCTCTGAACATGAAACTCTCGACCAGGTGAAAAGAAAATCTTGGCAGAAACAATCCCCATTCGAGGCCGTGCTTCAGAAAACTCAAACAGTTCACTCAAAAAACCTGGATCAACCACCGTGTCATTATTGAGCAACAAAACATATTCTGAATCAAACTGCTCTATTGCAGTATGAATACCCAAATTATTACCACCAGTAAATCCTAAGTTGGCATCACTGCGAAGTAGGAAAAACTGCTTACTTGGAAGCTTTGTCGGTAAACGATAGGTTTCTGAAGATCCATTATCAACCACAAAGACCGAAAACTCAAAATTCTTCGCCTGAACTTTCGTTAGCGAAAGCAAACAAGCATCGGTCAGTTTCTGCTGATTAAAGTTAACAATGATAATAGAGATGTGTTTCATGATTAATGTAACTATATTCTTATCTTCCTGCGAACTCGCCACACGAGCGTCTGCAGTCCTCGAGCTGTCAGCAGTTCTTCATCTGCAATCCAGTATGCCAGTTGGGCACGCAGCTCACTAAGTTCATTGAGTGTCTCGATCTTTGATCCATACAACTCTGTATGTTTTGATTCCCAAAACTTGGCAGTTTGCACCACTTCAGACAATCCTTGCAAAAATGCGAGCAATATACCTCTGTATCCACCATCGATGCCACGAAGCGAGAAAAGTCGTTGTAAGAATTCTCGACGAAAGACAATAACTGGATGTTCTAGTGACTCAGTCTTTTGAGCACCCATTCGAGCAGCGATACTTGTATATCTATCCATTCGCTGCACAAACTGTGTGAGACTTTCGTAGTTATGATGCTCAATTGCAAGCTCTGCTTTGTCTGGCAATTTTTCTGATTTACCATCAATTGCTGGCTTACTGTGCAACAAGTCTGACCAAATAACTTTCCCTCGTCGGAATAATCTTGGCTGATAATCTGGCCACCAGCCAGCTGTTTGTACCCAGTCACCAAAAATAAGGTTTTTTCGCGCTAGTGAGTAGCTTGCAATATCTGAGTCTGTAGCAAGTAATTCGAGAAGATAATCACGCAAGGTTTCTGAAATTACTTCATCTGCATCTACAACTAAAATCCATTCACCTCGAGCTTTACTCAGTGAAAAATTGCGCGCAGGTTCAACATAACCAACATCTGGGGTAGTAAATATGTTATCGGTAAATTTTCGAGCAATTCGCACTGTTTCATCAGTACTCATCATGTCAACTACAACGATCTCGTCGGCAAACTTCACAGACTCAAGTGTTCGCTCTAGTGTGGTGGCAGCATTTTTGGTTGTAATAACGACACTTAACTTCATTGCATCCTATTCTACTCAGTATTAGTATATTTTTCAGTCCGAACTGCGAGCAAGCTGCGAATTTGTGAAAAGACCACTGTTTTACCAACTAGCAGTAGCACTGCCCCGTAAGTACCAGCAGTCAATCCCATGCCGAGTAGTAGCCACCAAATTGACCGCATCCAAAAACTGCCACCCAAGATACCGAGAACCGCCATAGCAAGCACGGCAAATAGTTGCCGCCAAACCTGTTCCCATACCCGCAAATCCACGAATCGCTTCACATACCAGACAGACAAAATAGAACTGAAGCTAATAAGTAGCGCAGCAGCGGCAATACCGCTAAAGCCATACCAAATCAGCAGGAGTGGCGAGAGCACCCAAGTCAGTATTGTCCAGATGACCATCAGCTTGAGGGTGTAGTTGATTTGTCCAATTGCGGTCAGTGCCGTTGTCAACGGCGAAGAAATAGAACTCCAACCGATACTGAGTGTAAAGAAAATAAAACTGGGAATAGCCGGCTGCCACTTGGCATAGGTTGGGAACAACTCAAGCAACGGCGAGATAAACAACACCATGCCACACAGGATTGGAAATATTGCTAAGGTGATAAAAAAAAGTGATTTCTCTATGGCCTTTCGCAATTCTTTTGGGTGACCTTGTAAACGCGAAAAGGTTGGAAAGGTCACCGACATAACATTATTAACTGTCAGGTTGTAAGGATACATTGACCAATTTTTCGACCACTGTACGTAGCCATTTTCTTTCAAGGGTAAAATGTACCCAAGAACTAAATAGAACAATTGATCTTTGATACGGGCAAGAAAATCATTGAGCTGAAACTTGAGGCCAAAACCAAGGAGCGTTCGCAGCGCAACCCAATTGGTAGAAAAACCAATTTTCCAGCGTTTGATAAGGTACAGCGCGATAACTCCCGAGACTGATCGCACTAAAACTGCGGGGATATAGGCAAATGCGCCCCAACCGGAAATTGCGAGCCAGATCAAAATTCCGTGAAAACTTATCTGTTCTACTATTTGAGGTAATACCAACTTGGAGAACAGCAGCTCGCGTTCCAGCATAATCGAAGGAATAGTCTTGAGTGTTGCAAGCGGAAACGAAATACCAAGTGCAAGCAAAATGTAGTTGCCAACTACTCCTGTTTTTTGTGATAACAAATCGGTAGCTGTTACACCGATACAAATCAGCAAAATAAGCAGCGAAAGCACAAATTGGACAGTAAAAACACTTCTGTACTCGTCAAGCGTCGGCTGTACTTTTTTTTGTATCAGCGTTGAGGCAAGTCCAATATCCGAAAAAAATACGAGAATACCAATTATAGTAATAACGATTCCATAGATTCCAAAATCTTCTGGGGCGAAGTACGCACTCAGTACGAGCGCTGAAACAAAACCAATGGCCTGCAAGAGTATCGAACGTGCAAAGTAGGAAGCAGCACCCGTGACCGATTTTCGCTTCAAAGTTTGTACTTCAACTTTATTCATTTCTTTTTCTCCAAATACAAAAGCAATGCAAACAAAATAAACAGACTAGCCGCAGAAATACCATTTGCCCAAGCCCGTACTAGAGTCGGCAAGAAGCGTACGCCAATTTGATGTGAGCCTGCAGGGACCAAAACGCTGAGCAAACCCTCGGTTGTTTTGCCATGATTTACTTGTTCGCCATCAATTTCTACCTGCCAACCAGGAAAATCTGCCAACGCAAAAACAAGATCTGTCGGGTCTGAAAACTCAACAAAGACTAATTTTTCTTGCACTCGATTGACCAAAACACTCGAATCTGTCAACTCTGGAGACACAACCACCTGCGAAAGGTTCACAGGCAATGCTTCTTCATCAAAGCCTTGCGGCAAGAAATCTGGCAAGATACCACTCATCTTTTGCGCAACTTGCGATTCTTCGGCTGAATAGAGTTCTTGGGGTGAATCTAAGTACGCCTCTGGACGAAAATACCGCGCATTACTGAGCAAGATTGCGAATACAACGCCAGTCAAAGCAAACTTTACGAGCTTGCTACTGAGACTCACGATTCCACTGGTAATTGCGAGGGAAATGAAAATGATAGCAACAGACAAAAATCTCCAGGGAAATTGCACGAATTTGAGGAGCGAAATTTGTTCCCAAAGGATGAGCGTTTTTTCGGTAGTCATAAACAACGCAAGACTTCCCAAGATAAAGCTTAATATAGATAGAAGAACAAATGGTCTGGCAAGTTTCTTTTTTTGCCGAAAATTTTGTAATAACGCAGCTCCAGTCAGGAGTAATCCTGCCAACATGCCATAGCCCAAAAAGAACGAAATATCATCATTGGGACCCCAAACAGAGCCACCATATCCCCAATACGGTGTGACAAACTGTCTGAGATACAAGAAGTGCAAGTGAAAATCAAAGTAGTGCGTGAGAATTCTACCTTCCACTTGGGTGGCAGACTTCTCAAAAAATGCGGGCAACACATAAAAACTGGCTATACCGACACCGAGCAAACCGCTAAAAAACGCTGTAATTGCTTGTTTCCAGGCTTTTTTGTACATGATTAAGCCAAGTGCAAACAAAGCAAAAAATGGTAAGAAGATCATCGAGATTAAGTTGTGGCTCAGCAGTAAACCCGCCGTACTCAAACTCAACACAAGCCAACCATACTTTTCCTTTTTCAAAACGAGCACGAGGCCAAGTAGCATCCAAACACTTGCTGCAATTCCCCAAGCTTCACTAACGGCGCCGCGAATAAACAGATTGACAGCTCGATACGGCGCAAGTGTTATGGCAGCCGACAACAACACGCCACCCAATGAACCAAATAATCGTCTTCCTAAATAATACGCACCCACAACAGTAAGAAGGTTTGCGAGAAAGAAAATGCTCGAAACTGAAAATATAATTGATCCGCTCAACCAAAATACCACTCCCCCAAAATAGTAGGGCAGAGGAGCATAAAATAAAAATAACGGCATGCCGTAGCCATAGCCGAAGTTCTTACTCCACTGCGGTGGAATGTGCCCATCTGCAACAGCTCGAGTCATCTCTGCAATCCGTGCTCCATGGGTAAAATCATGCACGCGAAAAAACCCAGAATGCAGCAATGGCCAGCTACTGGCGAGTAGAATAAGTAGAAGCGCGTTAGCGACGAGTAATCTTCTCATGTATGATAAAGTTCATTGTAACTCAAGAGTATGAAACCAGTCACTCAGCAAGAACCAACTAACCTCAAAGAATTCTCTCTCGCCACTGTCGCCGTCAAGGCAACTGCTCTCGCAATCGCGTTTGTAGTGGGTTCACTTTTAGTACTCGCGCTCGTTGCAGCAGCCTTCGGTTACCGCTATTTGCAAAAAATTGGCAATGCAAGTAATCACAGCCCACAAGACTTGATTCAAATTGCTAAAACAGCGGCGGCCGTTGCTCCCAGAGAGAATAACCCTGTTTTTCTCATTCTCGGCACAGACTCACTAACAACAAGGGGTGATATTCCTCCACTCACCGACACAATGTTACTTGCGTCACTTGATTTAAAAACTGGAACACTGCATCTTTTGCCATTGCCGAGAGATATCTGGAACGAAGCTTACAAAACAAAAATCAATGCTCTCCTCGCTTACGGCATCGAGCGCTACCCAGAGAAACCTGAGCAATTTCCAGAGGAAGTCATAGAAGAAATGATTGGCATCCCAATAGATTACACAGTTGTAGTAGCCATGGACACCCTAGCGGACCTCGTTGACACGCTCGGCGGAGTAGCAGTTTCTGTACCAACCAGCTTTATCGATACTGAGTTTCCTAATCCAGATGTTGATATCACAATAGAGCGAGATCCAAAGAAGCTGTATAAAACTGTTTCATTTTCAAAAGGCACAGAAACTATGTCTGGGCAACGCTTTCTTGAGTTCATTCGAAGTCGACATAGTGACTCGGAGGAAGGCAATGATCTTGCCCGCTCCCAACGGCAACAAATTGGCTTTGCTGCTTTGCTTCAAGCAGCTACGCAAGAGTCTGTCGTAAAACAGCCCACCACTATTGGCAAACTCTTTGCTTTTTATGAATCAGCATATGTCACAGCACTCCCACTCAACGACATTGCCGCAATTGCAAAAGCAGTAGTAGAAAATTCTGTCTCAAGCGTTACGATAGATTCACGCACACTAACAGTTCGGCCCTCAGTCAAAGACGGCGTACTACTGCACCCAGATGCGAAAAAAACAAATAATATTTGGCTGTATCAGATCACGGACGAAAAATTGTTTCGTGAGGAAGTCGGCCAAGCTCTAAATAAACTATAAAACATGAAACAACCCATTGAGCCAAATCGAATTATCCAGTTTTTAATGATAATAATAATACTTTTGGCACTATTTGCTGGGTACTATCACGCCCTCTACCAGACAGAAGTACGCAAAGCCGAAGAGCTTCGACAGACACAAATTGATATACTACCTACATCAGAATTATGAGCATGCACCCACAATTTCCACTAACAGTACTTGTGACCGGTGGGGCCGGTTTTATTGGCTCCAATTTTATTCACTACTGGCACAAAAAATATCCTGATGACCGTATTCGTAATCTTGATGCACTAACCTATGCTGGAACGCTCGAAAATCTGCGTGACATCGAGTCTGACACAAGCTATTCATTTTTACATGGTTCAATCACCGATAAAGAATTTGTGGCAAAGGCAATGGAAGGTGTGGACTATGTTGTTCACTTTGCCGCAGAGAGTCATGTTGATCGTTCAATTTTAAATCCACAAATTTTTCTCGACACAAACATTATTGGCACCCAAGTATTACTCGATGCTGCTGTTACCCAACAAGTAAAACGTTTTCACCACATTTCGACTGACGAAGTGTTTGGTACGCTCGAACTTGGACACCCTGGCAAATTTACTGAAAATACACCGTATAACCCGAGAAGCCCCTATGCCGCAAGCAAAGCCGGCTCCGACCATCTCGTCCGAGCCTATGGAGAAACATATGGACTTCCCTACTCAATTACAAACTGCTCAAATAACTATGGTCCAAATCAGTTTCCAGAAAAATTGATCGCGCTTGCAATTACAAACGCTCTAGAAGGCCGTAAAGTTCCTGTATACGGTGATGGCATGCAGGTCCGCGACTGGTTATTTGTGCTTGATCACTGCTCAGCAATTGAAAGCATTCTTTTGAGTGATCAGCTTAATACCACCTTTTTAGTTGGCGGCGAGACAGAGGAAACAACCAATCTTGAGGTCATCAAGTATGTTTTGAAATCAATGGACCTTCCAGAAAGTAATATTGAGTACATTTCTGATCGACCTGGACACGACCGCAAGTATAGTGTCGACTGGTCGCATATCAACAAAACACTTGGCTGGAAACCGAGCGTCACACTCCAAGAAGGCTTGACTAAAACTATCGAGTGGTACCGAGCCAATGAAGCTTGGTGGCGCCCACTCAAAGAACAAAATAAAGCGTATTTCACAGCACAGTATCAGGATAGGAAGTAAACAAAGGAGAAGTAATGGAAATTCATAGTGATATAGCGCCAAAAGTGACTCGACAAAGTTATGAAAAAAAACCAAAAATTGATGGGGTTGAGCTTGTTTCCCTAGCAGTTATGCAGGATGACGGCGGCTACTTTGCCGAATTAGCTCGTCTTGATGCAGGCAATCTTACAGCTTTCTCTACTCCAATCTCTGTCAAACAAATTAGTCTCTCCCAACTACAACCAGGTACTATTAAAGCGTATCATCTACACAAACTGCAAACTGATGTCTGGTTTGTACCACCACAGTTTTCTATGATCGTAAACTTACATGATGTTCGCTCAGACTCGGCAACTTATAACACGCACATGCGGTTTGTCATGGGAGGCTCAAATACAAAACTGCTGGCTATTCCACCAGGCGTAGCACATGGTATTGCAAATCTTACGCCAGTCGCGGCAAATCTGATTTACTACACAAGTGAGCAGTTTAACAAAGAGAATCCAGATGAACATCGATTGCCCTGGGACAACTTTGGCGCAGATGTGTGGGAAGTTACCAAGGGTTAAGCAATACTATGGAAGAGAAAACTCCACTACTCATTACTGGCAGTAGTGGCTTGATCGGCTCAAAGTTTGCTCAAGTGTACGCAAACAAGTACGAGCTCGAGACGCTCGATATTTCTGATCCTGTTCAACCAATTGATATCACCGACGAACAAGCAGTTTTTTCTTTTTTCGAAAAATCATCGGCTCAAGCCTGTGTACACCTCGCGGCGTTCACCGATGTGACTGTTGCCTGGGAACAACGAGGAGATACAAATGGTCTGGTGTACAAAATCAATGTCATTGGGACCAAAGTGCTCTCGCGGGCCGCAAGTACATTTGGTAAGCATCTCATTCTAGTCTCTACCGCCTATGTGTTTGACGGCAAAAAAGATTCACTTTACACAGAGAATGACTCAGTAAATCCTATCGAATGGTACGGACAGACTAAGGCGTATTCGGAAGACGTTATAACCGCAGCGGATCACCCTTGGACTATTGCGCGCATCGATCAGCCATTTCGCTCCGATCCGTTTGCTAAGCTGGACGTTGCACATAAATTTGCCCAAAAAATTACCGAAGGCACTGCCAAATTATTTGACAACCACTACTTTGGCCCAACCTTTATCGATGACTTCGTCCGCGTTTTGGACTTCTTAATCCAGAGCAAAACTACTGGTATCTATCACGCTACCAGCGGTGAAAAATGGAGTGATTATGACTTTGGCGTAGCATTGCAGAAAGCACTCGAATTATCTGGAACAATTGAGCGAAGTGATTTAGTGGCGTACCAAAAACAGCAAGTGCGACCATATCAGACAAATACTGCACTCTCAATTGAAAAGCTAAAAAATATTTTGCCGTTTGAGCAGAAATCTATTGTTGAAGCACTTGGGTTGGTGGACTCGCCACTCCTCAATATCTTTGTGGTTGCCACTTAGTAACACCTCGGGCACTTTGTGTCCTTCGAATTCTTCTGGTCTCGTATACTGGGGATAGCCGAGGACTCCTGGCTGACTGTGCGACTCACCCTGATTGCTCTCCGGATTACCAAGCACCCCTGGCAACAAACGGACCACACTCTCAACAATTACCATTGCTGCAACTTCACCGCCCATCAGAACATAATCACCGATGCGCTTCTCTTCATCAATATAGTGGTCGACCACTCGCTCATCGACTCCTTCGTAGTGTCCGCAAATGAGAATCAGTTCATCAAGTGCTGCGTAGCGCTGTGCATCTGCCTGGGTATAGGGCGAACCTTGAGCAGACAACAACACAATCTTGCGCTTTTTTTGCCCTGGCTTTGCGCCGAAAGCCTGGAGTGCTCGGGCAATTGGTTCTACTTTGAGCACCATGCCCGCGCCCCCACCATAGGGTCGATCGTCCGTCACGCGATGTTTGTCGGTCGCATAGTCGCGAATATTTGTATTGGTGATTTTCACCTTCTCAACCGTTATCGCTCTCTGCAGCAGCGAGGTTGCCAAACCTGAGGTAAAATACTCAGGAAAGAGTGAGAGTAGTTTCAAGTGCATAATCGATAGTATACTTGATACGATAGTTATATGCCGGTAACGCAAAATTCTTCTAGCTTGTCGAGAGCCACCATGATTGGCCGAGCGGTCGTCAAGTGGGGAATCATCTCGCTCGTGGTTATGATTGTTGGACGCGTCCTAGTTACGTCATTGGTTGCCTTTTGGAAAGCAATGAATCCGCCGAAGCCTGAACCCCCAACCGTCGGTTTTGGCGTGCTGCCGAACATTGTATTCGATAAAGCGTTTTCTAAATCACCAGCCAGCTACTCGCTCGAACTCCCCACAGGTAAGTTCCCAGCTTTTCCAGACCGCGCAAAAGTCTTTCTCTACTTGCAGGCCTCACCGAGTCTCTTAGCTGACCAAGAAGCAAAGGTAATTGCAAATAAATATGACTTTGTTTTTGCACCAGAGATAGTGAGTGACGATGTCTACCGCTGGACTAAGTCTCTGCCGCTGATTAGTACTTTTGAGATGGATATTAATACGCATCAATTCCAGCTCGACACAGACTTTATGAATCGTCCAGAATTACTTGCAAAGCCAAACCTGCCAGACGGATTCCAAGCGGTACAAGTGGTCAAACAATTTCTGAGTAGCACTGGCTTATTGCCAGCAGACGTAGCTACTAGCTCTGGCGACATCGTATATCAAAAACTGATCGGTAGAGAGCTTAAAACTGCAGTGTCTGTCTCGGATGCAGAATTCATCGAGGTCGACATCAACCGAGCGCCTATCGATAATGTCTACCCAATGTACACGCCATACAATGGCAGAGGAATTATCCACGCGATTATTACTGGCGGCCTCTCGGGCGCAGACTCGATCGTTCAGCTCGAATATAACTACTTCCCCACCTTTCCTGGTCTCATCCACACCTATCCGTTGCGCTCTATCCAATCTGCTTGGGAGATTTTGCAGGCAGGCGAGGGTTACGTCGCACCAGAGTTTACTGGACAAAAAGCAGTTATTCGTAGCGTGAATCTTGGTTATTTTGATGACTTTTCATTCCAACCATACTTACAACCAATCTACGTTTTTGAGGGTGATGATTCGTTTATTGGCTACGTTCCTGCCGTGAGTGCTGAATTTATTTTGAGGCCGCAATAATGAGCACTCACTCAATGGTTCGAACACGCATGGCTCCAAGTCCAACCGGTGAAATTCACGTCGGCAGTATGGCGATGTTACTCAAAAATTACGCCTTTGCCAAAAAACATGGTGGTAAATTCATTTTGCGAATTGAAGACACTGACCAAACCAGAGAAGTGCCTGGTGCTGTAGAACGCATTTTACGTGTAGTGAAGGCATATGGCCTCACTTGGGACGAAGGTCCTGATATCGGTGGCCCATACGCTCCCTATACGCAGTCTGAACGCTTGCCGCTCTATAAGCAACGTGCCGAGCAACTAGTAGAACAAGGCCAAGCCTATTACTGTTTTTGTACCAGAGAACGATTGGAAAAATTGCGTGAGGAGCAAATGGCAAACAAGCAACAACCAAAGTACGATGGTCGTTGCCGAGCTCTTGACCCCGCAGAAGTCACGGACCGATTGGCAAAAAACGAACCAGCTGTTATTCGCCTCAAGGTACCAAAAAATGAACAGATCAACTTCACCGATTTAATTCGTGGGGAAATTTCTGTCTCTGGCAAGGACATTGACGACCAAGTGTTACTAAAGACTGATGGTTTCCCAACCTACCACCTAGCAGTCGTAGTTGACGATAATGCAATGCAGATTAGTCATATTTTACGCGGAGAAGAATGGATTAGCTCAACTCCAAAACACGTACTGCTGTACAAAGCATTTGGCTGGCAACCACCTATTTTTGCCCACGTTCCAATTTTCTTAAACCCAGATGGTAAAGGGAAAATGAGTAAGCGAAAGGGCGAGGTCTCGGCACAATCATTTTTAGATAACGGTTATCTACCAGAGGCAATGCTGAACTTTTTTATGTTACTTGGCTGGGGTCATCCAGAACAAAAAGAAGTGTTTTCGCTCGACGAGTACTGCAAGTACTTCGACCCCGCAGATATCAGCTCCAAGTCGGTTGTATTTGATTTAGTCAAATTGCAGTGGCTTAATGGAGTGTATATCCGAACGCTCTCTGAATCAGCATTATTTGAAAAGCTCAAACCGTTCATCCCGTCTGATTGTTCGCCAGAGCTGGCCAAAAGAATTATCCCTCTCATCCACGAACGCCTGGCTATTTTAAGTGAATTTGAAATACTGAGTTCGTTCTTTTATCGCGACATCACAGTAGACCCCGCCGCTCTAGTCAAAAAAGCCACACCAGAACTCGTGCACGAGCAACTCGCAAAGACCATAGCTGCCCTTGAAAACATACCAGCTTGGGATGAAGCAAGTCTTGAAACAGCAATCCGAGAATTACAGGAAAAAAATGACTGGAAACGACGGCAATACTTCATGCTCCTGCGTCTTGCGGTTAGTGGCGAAGCTGCAACACCGCCACTTTTTACCATGATCGAAACTCTGGGAAAATCAGTTACTCTTGAAAGATTGAGCCATGCCCTCCCCCTCAGCTTCTAAAACTTTTTCTCTCCAGCTACTCGAAGAAATCTACCAAAAGAAACAGCAGGAATTTGCGCTCAAATTTGATAAAGTTGCTCCAACGACGCCTATCCGAGATCCACGACCGACACCAGAACCAGAGCGAGATGAAATTTTTGCAAAACTCGAAGCAGCTGCAGCGTCGCTCAGTATCATGCCCGAAAAAGAATTGCTGTATCTGGAACAGCAAGTTTCAGACCTACTTGGTTTTGAAATTTCAAGCTCTCTCGATGGACAACGCCTAACACATTCGTTCGGCAAAATGCAGGCGCTCGACGAATTTACACTACAACCAACCCAATTTGAAACAGTAGCCAGCGTCCGTGGTGCAGCGATCAAGCGCGGCAGACCGTCACTGGGTTGGGATAAACAATTCCTAGACAAAAATGAAAAGCAGTACCTTTTGGCTAACCATTTAGTTCTGCTTGAAGATTGGCATCAAAAATACGCTCATTATAAGAACTGGTATAAATGGCGTAAGTTGCTACTAATCAATCCTTTCAACCGAATTGCAGTGGTTGTAGAGCTCGCTTCATATACTTTGCCCAACCCAATGCAGTTCCAGTTTGGCGGTTCTCCCGATCTCATTCGAGCTTCTCAGGCCTGGTCACCAGAAGCACAGGGTCTTGTTTGTGTCTTTTTTATCCCTGATGCGGTCAATAGTAAGCCGGGAGTACTCAAATTATGACGACACTTTGGTTTGAACAATATGCATCTGATGCTCTATACAACTCTGTCATAGATGGTTTTGCAGCGGACGAACAAATGGTCGCAAGCGAAAAACTGCTGATGATACTAGAGCTAGCTGCTCGTGAAATCTTACTTGTAGAAACGGAAGATGAATACCTGGCAGAAGTCGCGGAGCTGCTGAGTTCCAAAGATGCAGCAGAAATAACAGATTGGCTCAGCAATCAACCTCTTTCTATCACTGACTCTTTGCGTGAACGGCTCGATCGAACAATACTACAAATTCAAGCACAACTACAAGTATGATTCAAGTCAATTTATTTGTCGGCTCTCGCTATCCAATTGATCGAAAAAAGATTCGACAACGAGCGGCGACTTTCCTAAAAAGCCACGGAGTCGAACACGCGCAGATAGATATATCAATCGTTGGCAAACGCAAAATTCAAGAACTCAATGAGTCAAAACTGCAACATGATGGTACTACAGATGTGCTGTCATTTCCCCAACATGAAAAACAACAGCTCAATGATTTTCCCTTGCCAAGTGGTATGCCACCACACGTTGGCGATGTTGTAATCAGTTTTCCAGAAGCTGTTCGCACCGCTCGTAGATATGGTAAGCTGGTCGATGAGCAGCTTTGTTTCTATCTTGAACACAGCATAATGCACTTGCTCGGCTATCATCATGAATAATCTATGAACTGGAATCGTAAGTACCGTCCTGCTCGAGTCGCTGATTTACATTTGGTATCTGTGCGCAACGAATTGCTGACAATGTTGCACTCCGGCTCAATTCCACAGGCACTCCTATTTGCCGGACCAAAGGGTACAGGCAAAACGACCGCTGCGAGAATTTTAGCTGCTGTTCTAAATGGTGATAAAGAATTGTCTGACATTACTGAGATAAGCGCAGAGCAGGCAAAGATTTTAGCTGGTAACTCATTTTTAGTACGAGAACTTGACGCAGCCAGCAACCGTGGTATCGATGATATTCGCCAACTGAAGGAAGCTGCCTTTACCCCACCGCCAATTGGCGAGAAAAGTGTCTATATTCTCGATGAGGCGCACATGCTGACAACTGAAGCCTGGAATGCATTGTTAAAGCTTCTGGAAGAACCACCCGAACATGCCGTATTTATTTTGGCGACCACTGAGTTACAAAAAATACCAGGCACTATCCGCTCACGTTGTCGTGAGGTCTTTTTCTCTCAAGCAAGTACGAGTGAAATTGCAGCAGCACTTGGCAAAGTAGTAGCGAGTGAAAAGTTGTCACTACAAAAACCAGTTATTGAGCAGATTGCAGACGCTGCTGGCGGGAGCTTTCGCGACGGTATCAAATTACTCGAACAAATTGCCGCACAAGAGAATCAGGATCTGTCTCACGTGGCAGATATTCTCGGCAAACAAACTACCGCTGATTACACAAAATTACTTGCATTAATTATCGCAAAAGTGCCACAAGATATTTTACAATTCTTTGATGAGCTGCGTGCAAATACTACAGATGAACAAGCATTTTTAAAAGGTTTTCTGGGTTTTCTTCACGATCAACTTGTACTCAGCTATACACATGAGACAAAAGCTGTCGCCAGCCAAACAATTTTACGCTACCTACTCACCCAGTTGCAACTGATTGCAATCGGAGCACACTCACCACTTCCCCATCTCGCGCTTGAGCTTGCCTTACTCAATATGATTGCAAAATCTAGCACACAACGCGAAGGTACACCACCCGTGACTCCAAAAAAAAGTAAGCCACCACAATTCCAAGCAGCAACAATCAGTAATCACACCGGAAATGCAAAAAAAGTGTGTGAAAAGTGGGAGGATATTCTCGTGGCTTGTACCGAACGCAACTTTGGCCTTGCGACACTGTTGCGGTCAGCAAAAGCGATTGCGCCAGCAGAAAGCGCACTTGAAATTCAAGTTTATTATGATTTTCACCGAGAGCAACTTTTATTACCAAAGTTTTATACAGTGCTTTGCGAGGTTATCGAACAAATATCTGGCGGCAGTTTGCTGCTTTCCGTCACAACAACTACCGTCCCAAACGATGCAGAATTGCTGGAGGTTGGTCAAACGCCGCTCAAACAACTAGCTGTTGACGCCCTGATGTAGTAGAATTGCCGAAATACAAGAAAGGTATCATGGCGAATCCATTCAAAGCCCTCGGTGACATAAACAAATTACGACAACAAGCAAAGCAAATGCAGGAAGAGCTTGCAGGCGAAGAAATTCGTGTTGAGAAGGGTGACGTCGTTGTTGTCATCTCTGGCGATCAAAAAATTAAACAATTTTCAGTCCAAGGTATAACTAGCAATGAAGCTATCGATGTTCTCAATGACTCGATTAAGCAATCACAGCAATTGGCAGCAAAGAAACTTTCGAGTATGACTGGCGGACTTGGCAGCATGTTGGGAGGTGGCGGAAACTAATGCAGCTGTTGGTAGCGACTCAAAACAAAGGAAAACAGCAAGAAATTTCAGAGCTCCTCGCTCTTGAGGATCTCGAGTTGTTATTTCCGCAGCAAGTAGCAGCAGTTGTTGACCTCGATGTTCACGAAAATGGCACAACATTTGCTGAAAACGCAGAACTTAAGGCGCGTGCATTTGCGCTGCGAAGTGGACTCCTTACCGTGGCGGAAGACTCCGGATTACAGGTAGAAGCACTACAGGGCGAACCAGGTGTCGCGAGTAAGCGTTGGCATGAAGTGAGTGATACGGATCGAAATATGGCGCTGCTCGAGAGACTACAAAAAGAGCAAAACAGAACGGCAAAGTTCGTAACCACAGCCTGCATCTTTGATCCTGAGACAAATATGAGCAGATTATTTGTCGGAGAGATGAACGGAGCAATTTCGTTACAAATGGCTGGTAGTGCTGGATTTGGTTACGATCCAATTTTTGTACCAAGTGGAGATACAAAGTCACTCGCCGAACTCGGAGTTCTTGTAAAAAATAACATCTCGCACCGCGCAGTAGCCTTTATGAAAGTACGAACTTATTTAGAAACAATAGTATGAAACGAAACTACGTACCTTCAGCAAAAATTTTAGAAAACTACGCGAAAGTCCTCGTCAACTTCGCACTCGGTAGTGAAGAAGGCATTGCTCAAGGAGAGGTTGTTGAGTGCATCGTCCCAGATGCGGCCAAGCCACTCGCCCTCGCTTTGCAAAATGAAATATTACGTGCTGGCGGACATGTTTTGATGCGCCTTGTTCCCACTGGTTTTAAAAAAGACTTCTTTTCCTTTGCATCAAAGGAACAACTAACCTTTTTTCCTGCCAAATACCTCAAGGCAAAAGCTGATTTAATCGACCACACTATTGCAATTATTGCAGACGTAGATCCCCTTGAACTCGAAGATATAGATCCCAGCAAACTACTCGCGGCTCGCGATGCTCGAAAACCATATCGGGATCTTCTGTTCACAAAAGAATACAGGGGAAGACACACCTGGACGATCGGACTTTGGGGTGTCGAGGCAAAAGCAAAAATCGTTGGTCTCTCACTCGAAGAGTATTGGAAACAAATAATTCATGCTTGTTTCCTTGACGCAACTGATCCTATTGCAGAATGGAGGAAAGTTAAAGCCCAACAAAAAACAACACGCACCGCTCTCAACAATCTTTCAATTGAGTCGCTACACATTACTGGCGAAGACGTCGATCTGCATGTTAAACTTGGCCCTGATCGCATTTGGAAAGGTGGCGCAGATCGAAATATTCCGAGTTTCGAGTTATTTACTTCACCCAATTGGCGTGGCACAAATGGTTGGATTCGATTCAACCAACCACTCTATCGCTACAGCCACGTAATTACCGGGATTGAGCTTGAGTTCAAAAATGGCTTGGTCACTCAGGCTCGGGCAAAAACTGGACAAATATTTCTACATGAAATGCTCAAAGCAAAAAATGCCAATAAAGTTGGAGAGTTTTCCCTGACCGACAAACGACTCTCGCGCATCACTCACCCAATGGCAGAAACACTCTACGATGAAAATGTTGGTGGCCCTTTTGGCAATATGCACATTGCAATCGGTATGGCTTATAAAGATTGTTTTAGGGACAGCCCGGGTTCCGTTACAAAAGCAGAATGGGCAAAACGAGGCTATAATGACTCGGCTGAGCATACTGATATAGTTTCGACCACAGACCGCATAGTAATTGCCACCCTAACATCTGGAGAACGTATTCCCCTCTACCAAAATGGTATGTATAGTATGTAGTTGTACTATGTCTGCCCTGACCAATACCGCTGCCCATCCAATTGCCTATTTTTGTGCCGAGTTCGGCATAGAATCAGATCTTCCTTTTTATGCGGGTGGTTTGGGGATACTTGCGGGTGATACTCTCAAACAAGCAGCTGATGATCAAGTTCACATGGTTGGTGTAGGACTGCTCTACAGAGGCAGAGGCAGCATTCAAAAAATATCTCCCGAAGGTCGCCAGATTGATTCTAATGCAGATTTTGATCCCGTCTCAGCAGGTCTTGAACATGTATATCATGAAGACCAACCATTATTTATTGCGGTTGAAATTGCAGATACGACAATTTGGCTGCGTTGCTGGAAAAAAGTACTCTCGACTACTGTCACCCTCTATCTACTTGATACCGAAACAGAGCAAAATCAGCTGCACGAACGAAGTATTACGCATGAGCTCTACGCCGGCAGCCATGAATCGCAATTGAAACAACAGTTGCTACTTGGCATTGGTGGTGCCAGATTACTCGATACAATTGGGATCACTCCACAGTTTTTTCACCTCAACGAAGGCAGGCCAAGCTTCCTGATTTGGGAGCTCATTCGACAGCTGGAGGAACGACAAGGACTTACGTTTCATGCTGCCTGGAGGTTAGCCCGAGAAAAAGTTGTGTATACCAATCACACACTTGTTGCTGCAGGCAACAATGCATACTCACCGCACCTGATTAAAGCCTTTGCAAAACCGTATGGGAAACTCGCCAATGGCAATGTTGAATTACTCCTCTTCTCTGGCCTCTCAAATCAGGGAGATTACTTTTCAAATACAATTTTTTCACTCAATTCCTCGGTTAGAGCATCTGGTGTGAGCAAAAATCACACTGTCCTCGCACAACAAATGTGGCCAGAGTATCACTGGACATCTATCACCAACGGTGTGCACTTTGGTACCTGGCAATCTACTGCTATCGCAGCAGTACAAAATGATCCTGCACAACTGTGGCAAGCTCATCTACAAGAAAAAGAACAATTGCGTGCTATCGTCCAAGAACGAACTGGCTATTCGTATGATACCAACTGGCTGGTTGTAAGTTGGGCTCGTCGCATGGCTGGATACAAACGTGTGGATGCATTGTTTGCTGATATCCAACGACTAAAAACTATTCTGTTCCAAGCGGATCAACCAGTACTTTTGCTCATTGCCGGTAAAGCACATACGCAAGATGAGTTTGGCAAAGACATGTTACAGAAAATAATTGGTCACATGCAAACTGAGCTCGCTGGTCATGCGCTATTTGTACCGAACTACAACATAGCGCTTGCACAACGCCTCACTCGTGGCTCAGATGTTTGGCTTAATACACCAGAAATGGGAAAAGAGGCTTGCGGTACTTCTGGAATGAAAGCACTTTCAAACGGCGTTTTACAGTGTACGGTGCCAGACGGCTGGGCAGCAGAACTAGATTGGAACGGGCTCGGTTGGACACTCCAAAGTGACAATATTTCTAAGGAAGTGTATACAACTCTGGAACAAAAAATTATCCCACTCTTTTATAATCGAGAAAATACTGAGTATCCTGCCGAGTGGGTTAGCATGATGCAACGATCAATCCCTGCTGCCGAATATTTCAGCGCCAAGCGTATGTTACGAGAGTATCAAGCAATGTTATACCAATAATGCCAGTCTTTTTTGAACTCGCCCTCGTTCTTGGAATCGCAGTCATACTTTCTTTCGTACTTCGGTCGCTCAAGCAACCACTGATCATTGCCTACATCCTCACTGGTATCTTAGTTGGACCCTCAGCACTCAACCTCATAGAGGCATATGATTTTCTCGAGGTATTTTCAGAATTTGGTATCACCATTCTACTTTTCATAGTCGGACTACACCTCAGCCCGAACATTATCAAAGAAGTCGGTAAAGTCTCAAGTATTGCAGGTATTGGACAAGTAATCTTTACTTCTGTACTTGGCTTCGGCATCCTTCTGCTGCTTAAGTTTTCTGTACTTGAATCTGTATATCTCAGCCTTGCGCTCACACTCAGTAGCACTATTATTGTGCTCAAACTCCTGAGCGACAGAGGGGATCTACAAACACTCTATGGAAAAATTGCAATCGGAGTGCTTCTCATTCAAGACGTAATTGCAGCCATCATCCTCATCGTTATTACGGCATTTACGCATACTTCTGCTGGAGGACTCGCTGCCTCACTGACCGATACACTTCTCAAAGGCGTGGGACTTATTTTACTCATGATCATTATTTCGAAGTACATATTACCAAAAATAACCGCTGTTGCAAGTAAAAGTAGTGAGCTACTCTTTCTCTTTTCACTGAGCTGGGGACTTGGTGTGGCTGCATTGTTTGCCCTACTTGGTTTCTCAACAGAAATTGGGGCCTTAGCTGCAGGCGTTGCATTAGCAAGCTCAGATTACACCGAAGAGATTAGTGCTCGAATGAGACCGCTCCGTGACTTTTTTATCACGCTCTTTTTTATCCTTCTTGGTTCTCAACTAGTTTTGAGTGGATCACTTGCGTTGCTTACTCCCGTGCTCATACTTTCCCTATTTGTGCTCATCGGCAACCCTCTCGTTGTAATAATCATTATGAACTTGCTCGGATACGAACGTCGAACTGGATTTATGACGGGGCTAACAGTTGCACAAATTAGCGAGTTTTCTCTCATTCTCATTGCGTTTGGGGCCAAGCTTGGGCACGTATCTTCGTCAGTTTTGACAATAACTACGCTCGTAGGTCTTATCACCATCGCTGGTTCAACCTACTTATTCCTCTATGCTGATCAGATTTTCCCACGCATTGGTCCCTTACTAGCTTTACTTGAATGGCGAAAACAGCATAAAAAATCAGGCAAGAAACAAGAACTGTACGACATCCTCTTGCTCGGTTGCGACGACCTCGGCTCGCAACTTATCCCCCACTTTGTGCGAGCTGCAAAATCATTTGCAATTGTAGATTATGACCCAGAAGTAATCGCTAAATTAAAAGAGCAACAGCATCCTCACTTTTTTGGCGATGCCAGTAATATTGAGTTTTTGCAAGAATTGCCCCTGCACGCAACAAAACTCATTATCTCTAACATCCCTGATCTAGAGACGAATCAGATGCTACTTAAATTTATCACTGGTAATTACAAAGATATTCATGTTGTTGTCTCAGCTCATTCAGCACAAGATGCTCTTCGACTCTATGATGCTGGAGCTACTTATGTGGTGTGGTCTCACGCTGTCGGTGCCGATCATATTCAGCGCATTTTATCCCATTTTGGCTACTCACTTTCTGCGTTCAATAAGCGCAGAGAGCTAGAATTGCACAGAATTGAGACCTTTTTATATACTTAATATCACTACAAGAACAATCTCTTTCAAAACAAAAGATTCGTAAATCAAGGAAAAAGCCCTTTACATACTCAATGTGTATGTCTATAATCGATTCCCAATCAAGTTTTCAGGTGGACAGTAGCTTCAGCACACTACTGTCCTCTTGAGAATTTGATTAACCGGTATCTTGCTGTGCAAATGCAAATTGCAACGCACGAGCAATATGAATATCAATAGTATCTAAAAGTGTATGCTGCCCATACATTTTTTTTCGCAGCAACGGTAATTCTGTACACCCCAAAATAATTGCTTCCGCTCCTGATGATTTGAGCTCACTGCAAACTTCGTCGAGAATTGTAGCAGAACGCTGCAACACTGCGCCCTTTACAAGCTCTTCATAAATAATATTATGCACTTGTATTCCCGTTTCCCGTTTTGGTACAGATACTGCTATACCATGCTCCTCCAAACACTTTCGATAGAAATCCCCATACATTGTGTATGTGGTACCAAGCAGCCCAACTTTTTGCAGTCCTCTCTTATTTACATCAAGCGCGACTGACTCAGGCAAAGATATAATCGGTATTGAAACTGATTGTCGCAGTGTTTCGACTGTTTTATTGGTCGTGTTTGAACAAATCAGTGCGCAATCAGCTCCACCATGCTCCAAACGCAGCAACTCTTGTGCTAAAAACTCTGACTCTAAATCACTCTGGCCAGATTGCTGAAATGCCAGAATTTCAGCAAAGTTAACGCTGGTGAGTAACAATCGTGCGCTCTCGTATCCACCTTGAGCCAAATACACCTGTTCATTAAACCGCTTATAATACTCGAGAGTTGAAGTCCAACTCACTCCGCCTACCAAACCGATCAATTTACTTCTTTTTTTCATCAATCAATGTGATAACGAAACTCTATGGTTTTTTTTCCGGTACTTTGTTGATTTTTATAGCTGAGCAAAATAACATCTTCAATGTTTTTACTTGCAGCACGTAGCATTTTGGGGAACAGGCTATTTTCCATCATGCCAGGTAGTGGGTTTATCTCTAAGAAGTACAGCTTGCCTTCTGGTGTTACTCTGAAGTCAAATCGAGCCATGTGTCGAACGCCAACTTGCCGAAATAATTGTTCTGAGAGTCGACGAATTTTATTTTCTACCCTATTTTCATTTTCTGGAGCAATAATTCGCTCCTCATTTTTTCCCAGTGTATGTTTTTCACTATGACCAAAAAAATGCTGTTCAGTGATCACTTTGACCACAGGCAGGGCAGTAACAACCCCGTTTTCTTCTAAACAACCACAGGAATATTCGTCGCCCTCTATAAACTCTTGCATCAGAGCTACTGAGTCGAAAGCCAGAATATCTTTGAGCAACTGAGCTATCTTCGTATCGTTTTTCCCAACTGTATGTAGTTCAGTTAAAATACTTGCGCCAAGCGAGTTGGGTTTTATGACGATTTTTTCTTCTGGGTGCCACGCAGCAATCGCCTCTACAATCTCTTGTTCTGACTGAACTACTTGCGACCGTGGAATAGTTGCTTCTGAGCTAAGACCAGACACAAACGTGTTACAGTGCGATTTACTCATAGCAAGCGATGCGGAAAGCACCGTTCCAAATGACCCAGCTATCTCCAAAAACTCTGCAGCACCCTGTACGCAACCGTCTTCACCATGTTGACCATGGAGGAGAGAAAATGCAAATATATCTGGGTTGGTAAGCCTAAAAAGTAACTCTGATCGAGAAATTTTCTCTGCCCCCCGAGAATACTGCGCCGCCGTTTGACCAACTACAAAGTTACTAAATAGAACCGCTCCATCTCTGGCGATATATGCTACTTGAATGTCATGAAAATGTGCTGTGATCTTTTTTTGTGTCAAACGAGAAAGCACATATTCAAACGACTTTTTTGAAGCATCGTGTTCTGATGAGACCCCACCAAAAAGAATTACTAAAGTTTTTTTAGTACTCATACATCACCTCCTCTTCGTTTATTTTTTGGAATTCCGTATTCGGCATTCTGATTTGTTGTAATTCCATGCGCTTGCGTCCCAAGTTGAAAATGCCACCACTCGGTAGCAAGCCCTGTGAACATTCCTACAGCACACATAGCATCATTGAGAATCCTCCTGTTTCTTCGCGCTTCGTCGTCTCGTTCTGAGATACAATTTTCCTCATTTTCAAAATATCTTGTGTGAGATTTTTCGGAAAAATCATCGAAACCCGTGCCCATCCAAAGCTCCTGACCAAAGTCGTCCATAATGGTGACGTCGACTGCTCCACCAGTTAGATGATGCGAAGGTTTCGTTGGATCAACAGATGGCAATGCAACAAACTGCTGACAAAGCTGTCCGAGTTGATCGGGTCCAAGTGCTCCAAATTGGGCATACAACTGAGCATAATATCGATCATAGATTTCTTTTTGTAACTCTGCAGACCGCCAAGCATCCCAAATTACCAAACGATAATCTGCTGGAAGAGCTTCGGCAGCTAGTAATAATCGCTCAAAGACCCCAGCGCGAATCTCCTGTTCAAAGCTCGCGTTTCTAAACCCATGAATAAAGTACTGCGGAGAAATCGCTAATCGCCTTCCTTGATATTTTTGTAGCGCCACAAGCGGCTCCCTGTTCTCCACAATGGGAACATTTTGCCAGCCTTCAATAGAAGCTATTTCTGGAATAGGCTCCATACCAGCCTTCAGACCCATGAGTTCAGCGTGAGGATAATACTCTAGTGTTTCGATCATAGACGGCTCCTTTACTATGTAAGAAGCTTACGAAACACAAAGTAGAAAATAAATGAATCAGTTTAATTCATTGCGACAAAGAATGATCCCGAGCTAGGATTCGGACCTAGGATAACAGGATCAGAACCTGTTGTGATGCCACTTCACTACTCGGGAGCGAAGACACATAGTATACCAAAAAATGATAAAAAAGATTGTTGCTCTAGTACAGTCCGACGTGGTAAGCACAAAATACCACACAAACCAGGTGCTTTCGGCAAGTGTTTGCCACACTACTAAGAGTATTTCAGTCGCACATAGATTAATTGAAAGCAATCATATTGACTTGCTCATTATAGAAACATCTGAACAAAGTGATCTGTTGTATGACTTTGTGTCGTATGTTGCAGACATCTCATACACCACAAAAATAGTTATAGTTGCAGAACACAATTCGCACCAGCTCCAAGAAACCTATTTGAGCTCGGGAGCAGATCTATATTTAAGTCTCCCGTTCTCTCGCCGCAGTCTCGAACTGTACTGTAATAAGCTACTGAACCTTAATAAATACAGGGCTGGCACACTCTTACACCTCGCAGAAGCGTCTTTGCAACCAGAAACGGCACATCTCTGCATCGGCTCACATCAGCAGCAATTACGAAAGCGAGAGGCAGAAATACTAGCCTTCTTTTTTCGTCATAAGAATCAAATAATTACGAGAGGTAAGCTCATAGATAGCATTTGGGGCTTTTGCGAAGAACTTCCCTCATTTACCACTGTTGATGTCTATGTCCGTCGCTTGCGCATGCAGCTGAGAAATTCTGGAGCCATTCTGCAAACGATCAGAGGAATTGGATATATTGCTAAAGAATAAAAATAGTTAAAATCTATAATTGTTTTGGCGTAATATCCCATACCTGCAAACACGGTGCGTCATACGGCCGACAAAACTCAGCAACAAGCTTTAGATCCGTAGTATCCATAAACATCCGATGACTATTTACCACCAGCCAAACAGTTTGGTAAGCAGCGGCCTGCTCGAGAAATGCATCTGGAATACCACGAATAGGCTGACCAATCCCCTGCACCATGATATTCGACACATCTCTGCGGTGTAGGTACAACAGGATTCCGTCAGGCAGTGTGCCAAAAAAGCCTTCTGTGGCTACCGCTATCGTACCGTGCTTAGATTGTTTTTGAATTAATTCAACTGTTTGCTTGATGCCATGACCAGATGACCACTCAGTCAAATATTGCGTGACATCGGCTGCCACAAATGGCGTTGTATCTGAGTTGGTAAGTGATGGAATAATAAATAACACAGAAGCAGAGACTGTGTTTGCCAAAAGTAACACTGCCGCTATAGCGAAAAATACCCGCTTCTGCAGTGAGCTTTTTGCATCTCTCGACCGCTTAAACAACTCGCTTAGTACCAAACTCGCGGCAATTGTGAGCGGAATGATCGCCGGCACAAAGTATCTTGGATACACAACTTTACCGAGGAGCGCAATTGGACCAATGAAGCTAACAGCAGCAAGCAACAAGACTGCCACAGTTCTACGCTGTTTTCGCAAAAACAAGCCGATGAGTGAAAGTACAACAACTGCAGGTGTCAGATACTGCAAAAAATACCAGGTATACGTAGGAATGCTAATTATTGTCTCGCGCCATTTACCTTCAAGCAGTACTTCGCGCCAAGGATACAAAAAATCACTACCTCGGCTAAATAATTGCGAAAAAACTGGTTGCGATTTTAAGAGCGCAAAAAAGACTAATCCGATAGCAACAACTGTGCCAGCCTGAAAAAATAATGGAACTCGTTCGACGAGTGATTTATTTTTTGGTAAAAACGCAAACAGTACAAAGGTTGGTGCAAATAAAATTGCAGGCACTTTCGTCCAGAGTGCCAAACCAAAAAACAAACCTGCTAGGAGCAACCACGGCTCTTTGAGCACTTTTCTATTTTGAAGCGTGAATGACCGCGTAGAAACTTCTAAAAAGCTCGCGAGACTCAAGGTGAGAAATAAGGTCAGTGTCGCATCGATCATCGCCATACGGTGATGAAAAAACCAAAATGGCAGTATTGTCACAAACAAAGCACCGAGTATTCTTGCAAGTTTTGAACCACCAAGCAAACGAATGGTCCAAATTATCGCTCCAATTTGCCCGAGTCCAACAAGGACTGAAACAAGGCGTGCGGCATACAACTGATCAGAAAATACAAATTGAAACGGCACGAGCATCCACATAAACAAAGGAGTTTTGCCATCGTTGAGTGGGAAAAATAAGTAGCGTTGCCAGTCATCAATTATTAACTGCGCCCAGCGTATGTAGATCGATTCGTCGGCAAAAACTGGCAAGTTAAGTAAATTCCATAGGTGAATAACTAGATACAAACCAACAATTGCGATGAGGGAGCGCTTAAACATCGATGGTCTTTCCTATGAGCACACTACTATTTTCAGTTTTTGTTTTTATCCCCATAGATTGCCAGGCGAGCCACACTGCTGGAATTCCCCAAGAAATATATTTCTGCCACTGCACAGTCTGCTCCTCGTAACCACCCACATACAGCCAAGGAACATACCGAAGGAGTGCGGCGATTGAACAAACAAGCCAGAAGCGTCGCCATTTCCGTGCAGAAATAAGCGGCAACCATACGAGCGACCAAGTCAGATACCACGGCAAGTACTGTTGAGATTGATTAGTAAAGAGAGGCAGAAGTAACGACACTGCAGCAACGTACGGCAGTGAGCGGAAAACACGTTCCCAAATACCTTTTGTCAAAACGATCAGAAATCGTTTTGGAATGTGCAAACGAGCCTGTAATCGCCCAAAACTCCCTGCTTCAAATCGCTCGAGCGCCAGTATCGTAAGCCAAACTGGCAAGAGTGTTACCGTTGCGTACTTAATAGAAATCGAAAAAGCTAATAAAAGGAGCGAGATACCAACTCGCCAACCGAGCGAGAATCGCTTGCGAGCTAACAGAAAACTCAGTCCAAACAACGCAGGCGCGAGCATCCACAAATCGTTATGACTATTTGCCACAACTTCAATAAGCACAAGTGGATTTAGGAAAAATACTGCCGCATCACTAAGCGATACTTTTTTACCCATGCGCCTTGCAAGCTGTTGTAGGGCAACAAAAACGAGTACCAAACTAGCTACTGAGAACAAACGAAATACTAACCAAGACCAAGTAAATTTCCCAAACCCGAGCAAATACGGCACCAGAGACAATCCTGTCCAGCCGTACCCATAGGGTGCTGGCGTATGCGTATTGTGCATAAATCGAGTCCAGTCATCGGTAGCAAATTCGAGCGCTGTTTGTACATGTGGATTGGCGTGGTAAACCATCACCATCTTAGCGTTAAAAAGGTAATTGAACACATCGTGCGAGAGCGCATTATATGAAAATAACAAAGGAGAAATGAGCAGCAAAAACCATAAAACAGTCTGGGTGAGCGAAATTTTGGAAAATTTTTGCAACCAATTTTTTAGCTGTAGTGACAGCCAAAACAAACTTCCAATCAATAAAACATACACGGCGGTGTACCACTCCGGAAACGTGCGAGCGAGCGACCAAATCCAATTTTGAAACACCCAATATGGTTGCCAAGAAGTAAAAACTATGTTCGGATCGGCCAGGCCATAACTCCAGACAGTAAACCCAAGTAAACAAAACCAGAATGAAACAACATACCGCATACTATGCGTACCTACCGAGCAGTGCTGCTAAGCGAATACGAAAAATATCAATAAACATACGCAGCGAATCTTTAATAGGACTTACTCTGTCGGTCTCTCGGTGCTCCCAGTGAATGGGTACCTCCGCAATTTTATACTTCAGTTTGCGGGCTATGAACAAAAGTTCAACGTCAAACGCACCCGTATAGGCATCGAGGCGTTCTGCTAAATTACCATAGACTGACAAGCGAGAGAACAGCTCTTCGGTCGCTCGTGCTGAAAATAATTTAAAGCCGCACTGGGTGTCATACACGCCTGGAACCGCCAGTATTTGTACCACTAAATTGAATACTCGTCCCATGATATGTCGATAAAATGGCTCGTCATCTCGTTTTGCTCCAGCAATTTCTCGAGATCCGATGATTACGTCATATCTATCTTCCGTAATTGCGAGTAGTTTTTCAACCTCACTCAGGGGCGTTGATTGATCAAAATCAGTAAATAATCTCCATGATCCAGTGGCGGCTAACATACCAGCTGTTACCGTCGGGGCTTTGCCTGAGTGTCTATTTTCTATGACGCGCACACCAGGATTTTTGCTCGCAAACTGCTGTAGTAGCCCAACCGTACCATCGGTCGATCCATCGTCGCTCAAAAGCACTTCCCAGGTATAGTCTTGCTGCAGCAAATACGATACGACTCGAGACAAGACACCGGAAGCAAAATTTTTCTTCTCGTTATACGAAGGGATAATGACCGAGAGAAAGGGCTGCATAGTCTTTATCATACACTTGAGGGAGTTGTGCGCAACACAAAGAGCTGCGTGCCATTTGGTAAATTGATGATCTCACTCGGCGTTTTGTTTGGAAACACAACTAGTTCATATATCGGAAGAGAGAGCGGATCGGCGGCCACCCGCTCTTCATTAATGATAATGAGTGTATCAGCAGTATGGTGGGACTCAGGTTCAACCGGTGATTTCTCAGGATCAGTACTCAAAAAGTACCGATAATTTTGACCATAGCTATCTCTTGTGGCTGAAAGCAAGAGAATATTGTATTTTTCACCGGGCGCAACGATTTTGTGAATCTCATCTGCAGTCTGACGAAAGAAAGCAATATTTAAACCAGCGGTAGCGAAAGAGTACTGAGTCCAGCTATAAGCAAGAAATGCCAGTACCACAACTACAACCGCTGTCTTTGCGACAAAAAATTTTGTCTCCCATACTTTGCCCAAAATAATTCCAAAAACTATGCAGGCAAACGGTACTGCAAACAAAATATAGTGGTCAAACACAGAACTCGTATAAAAACTGAGACCGACAATGGAGACACCCAAAAATAATACAACGAGTTGTAGTAATGCTCTCTCTCGCCCACGCAATTTTAGCAACAACCAACCAAGTACTGCCACCATCACACCAAGAAGCCACGTATTGAGCACTCTGTTCTTACCAATCTGTACTTCGAAAAATATATGCATTGCTCTACCGTGGGTCTCCATCGCAATCCGCTGTACACGCTCCCACCAAGGTGCAACTTCATTGAAACTATCGCTTTGAAATAAGTCTGCTGCACCTTTCATGTTCAATCCTGCGTGTTTGATATCAAATAAAACCAATGGCACTAAACTCAACAACACAATGCCAAAAGCAACGGCTGACCAGGTAATAAATGATTTTCTTGTGGTTTTTTTCTGCCAACTTTTTACCAGTGCAACAAACCAAACTAGACCGACCACCGGCAAGACAAGCAGCGTGATGTAATGCAGCTGTAATAATACAGCAACCGCAATTGCAATCCAAACAAGTTGTCGGTGAGAGCGATCTTGCCAAAACTTCAGAAGCGCAAACAGCAACAAAATACTAAAGAACGGCTCAAGATTTGGATTCCAGCTAAATCGTGAGTACGCGACTACTGAGCTAGAAAATGCAAAAAATATGCTACTCAACAATGCAGTTGTTGATCCAAACACCACCCGCATCTCTCTATACAACAAAATAATAGCCACAACGCTCACCACAGCAACAGCTACAGCCGGTCCGATTGGGCTGGGATAACTCAAAAACAACCACGGTAACATGAAATAGTAGTAAAACGGACCAAGGTATAAATTGCCGACACTTGTGACCGGACCGATAAATGCCAGATCGTGTTCTAAAAATATTTTGGAGACTAAAAGCGCGTCTCTCCCCTGATCGCCGAGAAACATGAGCGTACCAGAAAGGTTATAAAAACGAACCGCAATGGCAGCAAACAGCAACACTACAAAGAGGATTTTTGCAGGCGAAATACGCATACGAGACCCGGATTACTTTTTTTTCCAGATAAATTTGTTGTACGCAAAGAAGTTCCAGCCCATGCCGAGCAAAATTCCAGTAACGGCAAATACCAAGCCAGATTCGATCGTGAAATTGATAATTGGCAGCGTAAAAAGTGGTCGCAAGCCAATTGTTGCCTCACCCACCGCAGCTAATCCTAGTTGAATCAAGATCGAACCAACTGAAGTCAGATTGAACTGCAAAAATTTGACAAGTTTTTTTCCCTGTTCTAGTTTGCGATCGGCAAACGTCCAACCGTTATTGAGAATAAAGTTGACAATGATTGCACTCTCGATACTCAAGAATGAAGCTACAAAGAATGTTGTAAAAAACCCAGATTCAAATGTCGGGAGTAAAAATCGATAGAGCATAAGCGTGGTCAACTGCACCGCTGCCCCAGTAGCACCGACAACCAAAAACTTAAAGACACGCATGGCCATAATCTCTCGTAGCCTCATTTTAAAGATAAACATAAGCGGTTTAACCAGATATTCTGGCCCCATCTTTGACTCGCCGACTGTACGGTCAATAAAGTGATACGCGATATTTGGATCAATTACAAAATTTTTGCGCAAAGCATAATAGAGAGAACCTATCTGGAACGTATAGCCAGAAAATAACCCAGAATGTAAAAGTGGGTGCACTGCTTCATAGACATTTTTGGTAATAGCACGATAGCCAGAGGTCCAGTCTCGTATTTTAAAATTTGCAAAAACCAGTGAAATCAGCAAATTTGCGGCTACACTTATAAACTTACGGTGCAGACCCCAATTTTCGGGCATGCTACCACCTGGAATGTAGCGCGATCCGAGAACCATCTCACTTCCAGCCTCGATGCTTTTGAGGAACAATGGAATCTTCTTTGGATCGTGCGAAAGATCAGCGTCAAATTCAAAAACAACATCGGCACCCATTTTTCCAAATGCATGTGCCATACCAGCCAGATAGGCTCCGCCAAGACCGCTCTTCTTTTTATTCAGCAACAAATGAACATTGGAGTACTTCTCGTGAAGTTTGCGAACTACTTCGTAGGTCTTATCGGGCGAAGTGTCATCCACTACCAGAATACTCAGTTTCCAACCAGAGATGTCGCGAAACACGTCGAGCACAGCCAGAGTCGTTCGCTCAATGTTTTCGCGCTCATTATAGGTAGGGATTATAACAACTGCCGTTTGCGCCATAAATTACTGCTCACTTTCCTTTTCCAGCTCCGCTTGCACCATAATGCTCACCAATTCTTCAAATCGAACTTTTGGTTCCCAACCAAGTTTTTCTTTTGCCTTGGTCGAATCTCCAATCAGGAGATCAACTTCTGCAGGCCGATCATACGCTGGGTTGTATTTGTACACTGCCTGCCAATCTGGTAATCCTGCCTCAGCGCAGGCAGCTATAAGAAAATCTTGTACTGAGTGCGTCTCACCTGTTGAGATAACGAAATCTTCTGCAATGTCATGTTGTAACATCAGCCACATTGCTTCGACATAATCTTTGGCATATCCCCAGTCTCGTTTGGCGTCGAGATTGCCGAGTTCTACATATTCTTGCTTGCCGAGTTTGACCCGAGCTACGCCGTTTGCAATTTTCCTGGTAACAAACTCCAATCCTCTGCGCGGTGATTCGTGGTTAAACAAAATTCCAGAACAAGCAAATAGATCGTATGATTCACGATAATTAACCGTGATCCAGTGACCATACACCTTGGCAACACCATACGGAGAGCGAGGATAAAATGCCGTATTTTCTGTCTGAGGCACACTCTGAACCTTGCCAAACATCTCGCTCGAACTTGCTTGATAAAACTTGGCTTGTGGACATGCCAACCGAACTGCCTCGAGCACACGGACAACGCCAATAGCGGTGAACTCACCTGTCAAAACTGGTTGCTCCCAACTTGTCTGCACAAAAGACTGAGCAGCTAAATTGTAAACTTCATCTGGTTGAATTTTTTGCAGTGGATAGGTAAGAGAGTTTTGATCAATCAAATCGCCACTAACCAACTCAAGATTTTCGTTATGTATCAGATGGGCGATGCGCGCATAATTTTGTGTGCTCGTTCGACGGGTCAAACCGTAGACTTTGTAGCCTTTTTCGAGCAAGAACTCCGCAAGATACGAGCCGTCTTGACCAGTGATACCTGTTATAAAAGCTTTTTTCATGTGATAGATCTCCAAAATTCTATTATACGTTGTAAAGTGTCCGTTAGGGAAATTTCTGGTTGCCAGCCGAGAGCGGAAATTTTTTGAATATCGGCCCGTAGTTCTGGAATATCAGCAGGACGCAGTCTTGCTTCATCGACTGCAATAGTAATGGGCACCTGTGCTAATTGGATCAATCCATCAACAATAGTCTGCATCGAAACACCAACCCCAGAACCAATGTTATAGACCTCACCGACAACACCCCGTTGCATTACAACTGTATAGGCTCGAACCACATCTTTGACATCGAGAATGTCTCGAATTGCAGCCAAGTTGCCGACACGCAGCGTAGTCTGTTCGCCACGTTCTACTTTGACAATTTGTTCTGCAAACGCAGGAATCGCGAACGCAGTTGTCTGGCGCTCACCCGTATGATTAAACGGCCGCACGCGCAGTATTTGTAATCCATAACTTTGGGCGTAGGCATAAGCAAGTAGATCTTGGGCTACTTTGGAAACTGCATAGGGGTTGAGCGGGCGAAATGGCTGATCTTCGGTGATTGGCAACTCACTTGGCTCAACTTTGCCATACTCGAGAGCGGAACCAATTATTAGTATTCTGGCCAAAGGAGTAATAGTTTGTAATGCAGTTAAAACAGAGAGCTGCAGTTGCATGTTCACCGAGGTGATCTTGGCTGCTTGCTCAAAACTACTCCCAACCTCTGCCATCGCGGCAAGGTGATAAATCTCATTTGGTTGGACTTCGGTAAATAATGCTTGTGTCTGTTCGAGATTCGCAAGATCGAGCTCGTGGATCGTTGCCTTACCTAGCGTATCCGGCAAACGCTCTGCCCCCTGGTGAAGTGTGGTGAGGTGAATTGTCGCATCTGGCTCAGTTTCGAGTAGATACTCGGCAAGGTGAGAGCCGGCAAAACCAGTACCACCAGTGATGAGAATCTGTTTGGAACCTGACACTACGACTGTCTCCGCGCGATACCTGCATACACATAACCGTGTGAAGTAATTTGCTTGGGATCAAACTGATTGCGTGCGTCAAGAAAATACTGTGTTTTTTCAAGCTTTGTTTTGCCAAAATCAAATGTTAAAAACTCTGGCCATTCAATGAGTGCTAAAATCACATCGGCTTGTTCTAGAGCCGACTCTAGATTTTCGGCAAACTGCAAACCAGACTGTTCACCAAATATTTTTGCTATCTGTGACGTTGCCTTTGGATCATAGCCCGTTACTTGTGCTCCCTGTTTGAGCAGCCACGGGATCACTTGTAAACTTGGCGCATCACGCGTGTCATCGGTATTGGGCTTAAACGACAAACCAAGAACAGCGACCTTTTTGTCACTCCACGCACCGACTGTTTCTGTCCAATGAGCAAACACGTGCTCGACTCTCGATTCGTTGAGCTCAGATAAAAGCGAAAAAATGTTAGGAACCTCATGCTGCGTCTCGGCAAAATGTGCCAGCTCGCGAACATCTTTGGGGAAACAGGAGCCGCCGTACCCCAAGCCTGGATACCAGTAATGTTTGCCAATTCGCTTGTCTACGCCCATGGCTGCAATGACTTCTTGGATATCTGCGCCTGCGTGTTCACAAAGATTTGCAATTTGATTGATAAAGGTAATTCTGGTCGCCAGGTAGGCATTGGCCGCATACTTCGACATCTGCGCAGAGTTTGCAGAAACAACAATCACCGGAGCTTGTAGTGGAGCATGCAGTTCGCGCAAACGTTTGATCGCCTCAGGAGCATCGGCGCCAATAACTACTCGATCTGGGTGCAAGGTATCTTCTACCGCCGTGCCTTCTTTGAGAAACTCTGGTACCGAAGCGAGTTCGAACTGTGTGGTCGTTTCTTTGCGAATTTCTTCTGCCACCGTGATCAGCGTACCAGGTGGAACGGTCGATTTAACCACTACGACTGCGCCTGTTTGCAAAAATGGTGAGAGTGAGCGGGCTGCCGCTAATACATAGCTAAGATCGGCACTGCCATCTGGTTTTGACGGCGTTCCCACAGCTATAACGATAACATCTGCTGTAGAAATGGCTTCTTGATAGGAAGTAGTAAAGTGTAATTTGCCCGTCTCAAGCACAGCGGCCAGCAACTCTGCAAGCCCAGGTTCATGAAACGGCACCTTGCCAGAACTCAATGAATCTACCTTTGATTGATCAATGTCTAAACCTACAACTTCATTACCAAATGAGGCATATACCGCTGCGGTGACTACTCCTACAAAGCCTGTTCCTATAACTGCAATTTTCATCTGGTCTTGAGTATATCACTCCTGTTTGGGGACGTGGGGCGGAGATACTTTTTGCCAAGTGTAATTTTCATAAATCCAATTTGTGAGCGCAATTGTGTCACTATACCGATCAGTACTGCCGAGCACAACGGTAAGTATCGTCCGTTCATCCCTTCGCTCTACTTCTATCAGGACCTCCCCCGCTTTCTCTGTCGTACCAGTCTTGCCACCGAGCACGGTGTCGTCATCATGCAACAACTGATTGGTCGCGATCAGCTCGTGACGCACCACACCCGTTGTGTCAGTAATGGTCGTATGCTTTGTGCCCATTGCGGTACGGATATTTTGCTTGCCCCAGGCCACTCGTACTATCTTTGCTAAATCACTCGCAGTTGTATGATGTTGACCAAAATCAAAACCAGCTGGATTGCTAAAGACAGTATTCTGTAGCTCGAGCTCACTCGCTTTTTCATTCATTTTTTGCACAAACGCTACACTCCCGCCAGGATATGCCGCAGCAAATTCGAGCGCAACGTCATTGGCAGAAGTAATCAGCATGGCAGAAAGTAAGTCTTCGACGGTATATGTCTGGCCATAGCGCAATCCCAAAACGCTTCCTGATACTGGCGGCAAACGGCCAATCGTCAACTCATTTTGGGGCGAAAAATAATCAAGTACCACCAAGGCTGTAACCAACTTTGTAGTGGAGGCAGGTGGATAATAGGTCGTCGCATTTTTTTTGAAGAGAACACTGCCAGAATCATAATCAATTGCAATGGCGGCAGATGCTGAAAGTTCAGGCACTGGTACCTCACTGGCCTGAACCGGCACATCAGATAGTGCAATAAAGGGAAGAGTAATACGAGAGGCTTCAATCTCTTGTGACTCAAGATATAGTTCAGTGTACCCCAGCAACCCCAAGATAAAAAGTGTGGTTCCAAATAGGCCAAGAATTCGTCGTCGTTTTTGCGTCACCCAACCATTTTACTGTGAAAACAGGTAGTAGCGCTAGACCGAGACCTGCAATCCAAGCTCTTTGAGCTGTTTTGCCTCGATAGGATTTGGTCCAGTCATGACCGCTGTTTTGCCAGACGAAGTCATCGGGAAGGCAATCACTTCTTTAAGCGAAGTCTCGCCAGCCAACAACATAATCAAACGATCTAAACCAAGAGCAATACCGCCATGTGGCGGTGTCCCAACTTGGAACGCCTCGAGCATATGTCCGATACTCTCCTCAATTTCTGCATCAGAATAGCCCATTGTTTTGAAAGTTGCTCGCAGTAGTTCTGGCTTGTGTGCGCGAATACTTCCGCCACCAACTTCGTAACCATTACAGACTAGATCATATTGAGTAGTCAAAATCTCACCAATATTCTCACCGGCTAGATGCTGCTCAACAAACTCTGCCAGCGGCATGCTAAACGGATTATGGGTAAAGGTCCAACCGCTCTTGCCGTCGGCGACTTCAGCCGCATCTTTTTTATCCACTTGTTTGAAAAAGGGGAACTTGATGACCCAGGCAAACGCGAGTACACCAGCTTCTGTTTCCTCTTTTGATCTGAGATCAAAGCGATCTTCGCCATACTTGGCAATCGCATCTTGATAATTCACTACTGGGAAAGTTTCGTCTTTCAGCTTGCCATCAACTGCTTTGACTGCTTGTTTAACCGTCATTTCGACAAGCGACATCACGTCGGACTGCTCGACAAAACTCATCTCGAGGTCAACTTGGGTAAACTCAAACCCACGATCAGCTCGCAGATCTTCGTCACGAATACACTTTGCAACTTGAAAATATCGCTCGACCCCAGCGGTCATGAGCAACTGCTTATACTGCTGTGGACTTTGTGGCAGTGCATAAAACGAACCCTTATGAAAACGAGACGGGACCACAAAATCTCGAGCACCTTCTTTGGTGGATTTGGTCAACATTGGGGTTTCTACCTCGACAAAATCTTCGGAGTAGAGCGCTTCGCGGATGGCTCGGGTAAACTTGGAGCGCAGGCGGAGAATCTTTTGCAATCGCTCTCGGCGTAAATCTAGGTACCGATACTTCAAGCGCGCTTCTTCGGCAATGGCGAGACCATCGTCGTCAATCGGAATTGGCAATTCTTTGGCTACATTGAGCACTTCGTACTCCTGCACTTCTAGTTCAAATGCTCCCGATGCGAGTTCTTTGTTGACCAATCGCTCGGGGCGTTCTTTGATTTCACCAGTCAATGCGACGACTGATTCCGTGGTGAGCTCACCCATTTTTTGGAAACCAACACACTGTAATTTGCCTGTTCTGTCGCGCAAATCTATAAAGGTAAGTTTGCCGTGATCTCGCTTGGTGTCAACCCAGCCTTGCAGGGTGACGGTCTTGCCCACGAGTTTAGAAATATCTTGGATGAGAGTGCGTGTTTGCATACCAGATATTATACAGCTATAATCGCCACTTGTTATGTTTGCTAATCGAGTAATTACCAGCCAACTTCTTCTTATGCTTTTCGCGGGCGCTAGACCACCAACTGCAAACTCCGCTTTCCCCGCCATTCGTTGACATCCAGCTTCACCGCCAACTCAGTTATAGCCTCTAATTCTGCTTGATCAGTGTCGCCACAGTTCCACCACAGCACTGGCAACTGTTCACCCGTTTCCAACTCAACTCGAAGTTTGCAATGCTTACCCGCTTTGCCAATGGAGCGAATATCAAGGACCGTAACATTTTTCAGCAAAAAACGCGGCCGGTTATTCCTCATACCAAAGGGTTCAAACTTTGTCAGTGCATCTACAGTATCCAATGTGACCAAGTCGTGTGGCAATTCACACTCCACGCGCTTAGTTTCGATCAGCAAGTGTGCGTCAATTTTTTCTTGTGCTACCGCCAGCAAACGTTTGGTGACCAACTCTAAATTCACCGTGGTAAGAGAAAAACCAGCTGCCAATGGATGTCCACCGACACTAAGCAAATCTTCTCGGACCTCACGAATAATCTCGACAATGTTGATACCTCGTACCGAGCGCGCAGAGCCTTTTGCCTGGTCTTCACCGATGGCAATTGCAATTGCTGGGCGGTGGTATTGTTCTGACAAACGACCAGCTACTAGGCCGATGACACCTTCGTGATACTCAGTAGACGAAACGATGATGAGCGACTGATCTAGTTGCGTCGCTACTTGTAGCTCTGCTTCTACAACTGAGCCATGGGTAAGTTCTTTTCGCTCTGTGTTGACCGCTGTCAATTCTTGAGCCAAAGCTCGAGCTGCGCGTTCCTTGGTCGTACACAAGAGACGAAGCGCTGTGTAACCATCTCCCACTCTACCCGCGGCGTTGATGAGTGGTGCGATCTGAAAACCAATTGAACTACTCGTGATAGCAGCTTGTTCTGTAGTGCTCGCTGCAACAAGAGCAAGTAGCCCTGGTCTTGTTGTCTCGCGAAGCGCCACAAGTCCATGGTAGGCAAAACTGCGATTAAACTCTGTGAGCGGAACTTGATCGGCCACTGTAGCAATGGCACATAAATCAAGTTGATCAGCGGCCTGTTCTGGGGCGAGCTCTCGAGCGAGAAACCACGCGACAGTTGTGCCACATAATTTTGTCGTATGCACAATCGCGAGTGCCGGTGGAAGATTGTCCAAGCCAGACTCTGGCATATGATGGTCGGTGATGATGAGATCAATACCGCGTTCCTTTGCAGCCTGAGCCGCTTCGTGCGCGACAATGCCGTTGTCTACGGTGATAATGAGCGCAGGTTTTTCCTCTGCACACAAGTCATCAAGCGCAGCCACACTCAAACCATACCCGTGCTCCAATCTATTTGGCAAAAATGGCAACGCCTGTACTCCCTCTGCCACGAGCGTTTGCCACAGAACTGTCGTCGCGCAAATACCATCCGCGTCATAGTCTCCAAACACAACAACTTTTTCTTTTGCTGTTATGGCTTTACGTATTCTTCTCACGGCCAGTTGCATTGCTGCTGCATCGATACCTACGGCGGTCAGAGAAAGCTCGCTCGGATGTGGCGGATCAAAAAATGCTTGTGCGTCTGTAATATCTCTATTTTCTAAGAGAATCTTTTCAAGCTCTGAAAAATTCTGAGGTATTGTTGTCGAAAGTACTTCCCATTTCATGCTGCACACTCTATCGTTTACTCAAGTGGTGTACAATGACTGAAATGCCGATTCCAGACGAAATCCTCCTTCCAATCGAACCATTATGCATCCTCCACACACTGATGGGCGCCGGTTTTGAGGTCGCACTGGTGGGTGGTGCCGTGCGCGATGTCTTGCGAGGCGAGACACAAATTACCGATTTTGACTGCACCACCAACGCCACTCCAGAACAAATTACAGCTCTATTTCCAGAGAGTTTTTATGAAAACAACTTTGGCACCGTCAGTATCACTCCAGAAGAATTGGCCAAACAACTTGGTTTGAATGAACAGATCGTGCAGACTCCCACCGCAACCACCGATCGCGTCATCGACGTTGCTCGCGCTACTAAGTTGCACCCGTCGCTGCTCGATGCCATAGCAAAAGAGGAAATAAAAGAACATCATTTGCCACCTTATGAAATCACGACCTACCGGGCCGATGGCCTCTATAGCGACAACCGGAGACCAGAAAGTGTTACTTGGGGCAATTCACTCGAAGAAGATTTAGCTCGCCGTGACTTTACTATTAATGCCTTGGCGCTGACATTTCAAGCAGATTTTTTAGCGAGAGTTTGCACAGATACATCGACTCGTGTCATCCGTCTCAAAAGCCAAGACTACAAACTTATTGATCCTTGGCAAGGGCTGGCTGATCTAGAAGAACAGCGAATCCGAACAGTCGGCGACCCAAATAAACGATTTGCCGAAGACGCACTGCGACTCTTGCGTGCAGTTCGATTTTCGGTACAGCTCAACTTTGCAATTGAAGATGAAACACTCCAGGCAATCACTCGTGCCTCGGAATTACTGCAAAATATTAGCCAAGAACGTATTCGTGAAGAACTCTTTAAAATTTTCCTCAGTCCCTACGCCAAAGAAGGAATTGAATTACTTGCCGCAACTGGTTTGCTCTCCCACATTTTGCCTGAGATCCTCGCGATGAACGGCGTGTTGCAAGGCGGTCACCACACAACTGACGTTTGGACACATAGCCTCGACGCATTGGCGGAGTGTCCTTCTCGTGATCCAGTAGTAAAACTTGCTGTGCTGCTACACGATATCGGCAAGCCGCAGACTTTCGATATCAGCACTGGATCCCCAACTTTTTACAACCACGAAGTAGTCGGTGCCCGCACGGCAAAAGCAATTGCGCAAAGACTCAAACTCTCAAAAAAAGATATTGATCGCATGTTTATTTTGGTTCGCTACCATATGTTCCACTATCAACCAGAGATGAGTGACGCGGCCGTACGGCGGTTTATGCGAAAGGTTGGCCTGGCGAATATTGACGATATCCTCGATGTGCGAGAAGGCGATCGACTTGGTAGTGGGGCACGAAAAACAAGTTGGCGCCTCGAAGAGTTTAAGCAGCGCATGATTGCAGAGTTGCACCAACCCTTTGCGATAACCGACCTCGCGATCGACGGAAGCGACCTGATGCGTGAGCTTGATTTGCAACCCGGCCCAAAAATCGGTCACCTGCTGCAAACCTTATTTGAAGTCGTGCTTGAAAATCCAGAGAAAAATGAAAAAACTGTCCTACTTGGACTTGCCAGAGAGCTGCTTCCGTCTTTGCCAATTGTCCCACAAACCAAGTAACGGCACCGCGGTAAATGGCGACGAATACGTTCCGGTCACCGCACCAATCAACAGCGCAATCGAAAACCAGCGAATTGTCGCTCCACCCAAAAGCGACAGAGATAACAACATCAAAATAATCGTAACCGAGTTATTGATCGAGCGAGCGAGTGTTTCGGTTACAGCTGCATCGAGAATTTCTCGGTAGGAATGTTTGACATATTTCTTTCGCAGTTCGCGAATGCGGTCATATACCACGATGGTGTCATGCACAGAGAATGACAAAGTAGTGAGAAGCGCGGTAACAAACAGTACGTCCGCCTCAACCCCAAAAAAGTGACCGAGCAAACTAAAACTACCCAAAAGTACCAGCGTGTCGTGGAACATAGCAAGCGTGGCGCAAACACCGTACTTCAGATCACGAAATCGATACCAAACATAACAGGTAATAAGCGTTGCCGCCAAAATCACCGCATTGAGTGTTTTTCGCAGCAGCTCTGCACTTAGAGTGGGACCAATTGTTTCTGAACGAAGAACTTCGACAGAGGTAAATTTTTCTTCTAGACTCAGTAATAAACTTTGTCGTGCATCGTTGGAAAGCTCGCTTCCTTTGAGTTGATACTGCGATATACCCGATTGCTGCAAGGTAGCCAGTTGGAAATCTGCAGGCAAAAGTGGCTCGATAGCCGCTTGAGTAAGCTCTGAACCCTCTGGCAAGCGAACTTCCAGCAATGAGCCGCCAGTGAAATCGACACTCGGTCGCAAACCATAGCGAATGAGTGAATACACGCCGGGTAAAATCACCAGGAGTGAAAGAAGAAAGAACCATTTGCTATAACGAAGAAAGTGCATATTATTTTTTCTCCCGCAGATACAAGCGAACAAGCGTCCTGGTTACAAATACACCAGTAAACAATCCGAGCAAAACACCGAGCAGTAAGGTAATGCCAAAGCCGCGCACCAAACCGCTACTATTGAGAAATGGCAAGTTGAGCGGATTGATCAAAATAAGCGCAGTCATAATTGTCGCCAAGTTAGCATCTTTGATACTATCCCAAGCCCGACCAAATCCGAGCTCCATTGCGCGAATAAATGGACGACCCATTCTAAGTTCTTCCTTCATACGTTCAAAAATAAGAATGTTGGCGTCGACAGCCATACCAACCGAAAGCAACAAGCCTGCCAACCCAGGGACCGTAATAGTGACATTAAAAATTTTGTACAACGCGACCGTCAATAACGCGTAGATTATCAATGCTACACTCGCTAAAACACCACTCCAACCGTAGTACAGAATCATAAACAGCATCACGAGTAAAAGACCAAGCAGTCCAGCTTGCAAACTGGCACGAACTGATTCGCTCCCGAGACTCGCGCCAATTGTCCGCTGCTCGAGTACACTGATTGGGACCGGCAGCGCTCCGGCGTTCAATTGGATACTCAGTTGTTTTGCTTCATCGAGCGTAAAACCGCCTGAGATTTGCGCCTGCCCACCAAAGATTGGCTCATTCAAATTGGGCGCCATCACAATACTGCCGTCGAGCACAATTGCCAAACGCTCACCAGTGTGCTCACTCGTTACATCTGCAAACAATCGGCTGCCCTCCTCGTCAAACTGCAAACCAACCTGTGGCTCTCCGGTAGTTTGATCAAACTGCACAGTCGCTCGCTTCAGCTGCGCCCCAGTTAAACCCGTTGGTACCAATGTCATAAATTGCGAGAGATCAAGCTCTGCCGCGAGCGACGCGTTTGCGGGTATTTCGATTGGTTTTTCATCTATCAACTGAAAAGACAACTCAGCTGTTTTGCCAACCAATGCAAGTGCCTCGCTTTCATCTGTAACTCCAGGCAACTCAATAACAATTCGGTAGCTCTCACCATTAATTGCTGTTTGCACCACTGGCTCACTAATGCCATATAAATCAACCCGTCGCAATAACACTTCACGAACAGATTCGAGCGCAGCTTGTCGATCTTCATTTGCGATACTCGACATATCCGCCTCAAGCACTACTTGCATGCCACCCCGAATATCAAGTCCTTGTTTGAATGAAAAGGTGATATCCACTGGCTTACCAGACAGCGTCGTTTGAATATGAGGAGAACCAATCGTAATTTCTCTATTTATAAACGGGATTTGTAGTTGCAGCTTTTCTGGCAAGGCGATAACGCCAGCGACAATGGTGAGTAATAAAATAATGAGATAGCGTTTTTGTACAGAAGACATGTTTTGTGGCAGTAGTATACCTATAATCCAGGCACTTTGCGTTCGACAAATGCATCTTCGCTACCGATTACCATGATTCTGGTGCCGTAGAGGACATCCATAATAAAGGGGTCTCGGCGAGTCTTGCGAAACTCAAATTCTTCATCAGTCAAAACGGTATAATTAATTTCCCGTTCCAATTTTTTTTCTGCTTCCTTCACTAACACATCGAGTTCTGGCAACACCACTGTACCGACAACTAGCATATCAACATCCCCTTGGCGCACTTGTAATCCGCGAACGAATCGGCCAGAAAACATAACAAAACTTAGCTCACCCAGTTTTCGCTGCAGTTTGCGTATCTTGAGTCCCAAGCCAGTGCTCTTTACCACCATATTTTCAAATTCTTGGAAGAAAGCGTACCGTTTATTGAGTGAGTAGTACAACCGATTGCCCCGCTCCTCACTCCTTAGAATACCGCAACCAAGCAAACGCTCAAGCTCTCGGCGGACAGCGTTTATCTCTTCTTTAGTGCGACGCGTAATCTCACGGACATAATACATTTCCTCCACATTCGAAAAGAACAACTCCAAAATCTGGGCGCGTACCCGAGAAATCATAAAATCTTGAAGTGTTGTCATACGATTAGTAAACCACTTCTGTCGAAGTATCGACAATTGAGATCCAGGTTAGGCCGCGAGCCATTGGAATATCTTTGCCTGCAGAATCGGTGAAACGAAGCTCTGACTCGCGTGTCTTTTTGGTCCACTTAGCGGTGATAGCCTCGCCGTTGTGAAAGATAAGCGCCTTACCCGTTCCGGTCGTGGTATAAAGCATGTGCTTGAGCTCATCGATTGGGCCCTTCTCTACAGTGAGCAATACTACTACGTTTGCAGCGGCAATTTGCTCACCTGTATCGAGATCAATATGGGGCTGACCAGCCATCACGCGTTTGTACATTCTCGTTGTTGCATCGTACTGCCACTCAACGCCGAATTGCTCGAACCCTGTCCAAAATTCGTAAGAGATTTTGGTTGCATCACTCGCGCTTGTTGTCTCATCGCTAAATGTCCATGGTTTAAATCCGGCAGACCATTCTTCTGGGGCAACAACTGTGCGGCCAATTTTCCGTTCCGGTGAGAGATTGGTCCATTCTCGTTTGTCTCCAACTGCCCACAGAAGCTCTGTTGTCGTTTCCATAGTATGCTCAGTTGCAACATCTTTGCCTTTGATTCGATCATTATTGCGCACAAATGTTGGGTACCCGATGGAAAATTGGTTGAGATCATTTTCTAACGCCCAGCCATATTTTGAAATTTGTCCCAACGCGTCTGCTGGACCATCCAAGTTTGCGCCACCAACGTGTACGTATAACGGCAAATTAAAGCCAGACGCATAGTCAACAAAATATGTGCGAGCCGAGCGAACTGGCGCAAGCGTCGTATCATTTGCTTGCACAGCACAGTAAAACATGCCCATAAATCGTGTCACACCACCTTCAGCCATTGCCTCAAACACCACATCTGCTTTGGACATACCCGATTGTGGTCGTGCGTCTGGAGAGTTTTCTATCATGACTGCGAGTGGTCGGTGTTTTTCCCAGGCCTCTCGTTCCTGCTTTGTATACATGGCTCCACTCAGTGGACACTCTTGATCGCGTGGATCAGTCGGTACAATGGTGAGAAGTGAGCCCAACAAAGTTTGGCCACTTTCTTCCTCATCCGACGGCACACCAGAGCCAACACTCATTTTTGTTGTGGGTGAAAAATACGAAAATGCGGTAAAAGATCCTACGGCTGACACCAAGTACAGACCCAATACGAACAAAAGCAATTTCTTATGCATGTAATTTTCCTTCTTGAGATAACGAAGTCCATTCTAGCGTAAATACAAGAAAATGCCAATCAACATGAGTACTAAACAAAATGAAATAATCATAGTTTTGCGTAAATCCCGTTGTATGACAGGAATGTCTTGCAAAATTGGCGATTTTGCAAGGCTCGCAGTAGGTTCAGGCGTGAGCTTCTCAAGTGACAAAGTTCGCACGCGCAATTTTTGTTCTTTTGTTCGTCGTTTTTTCATACTCTAAAGTAATTGTGTCACATCGCGAATTGTAATCAAGACAATCAATCCTAGCAAAATGGCATAGCCACCGTAACTGAGGAAAAACTCAATTTTTTGTACAACTTTTTTGTTGATAATACTCTCGAGTGCAGTTAAAACCGCTTTTCCTCCATCGAGCGGAGGGATCGGCAACAAGTTCATGATGGCAAGATTAATCGACAACATACCGACAAAAGACAGAGCGACAAAAAACCCTTGTGCAAACACCCCTGCTTTGCTCGCTTGCGAAACTATACCGACTGGACCCGAGAGATCTTTTTCGAGTTTGCCCTCATGAACCAAGGTTGTGACTAAACCACCAAGTGCGTCTAAAATACTACCACCCATACCAATTGCTTGTTCTGTGCCATACACAATACCGCGGAATGGCATCTGCCAAGTCGGGTAAAACACTGGTGTCGAAGTTTTGAATACGATGCCGAGTGAGCCTTCGCCCGCTGGTGTTTCTGCTTCCGTTCTCGGTCGTACCTGATACTCTTGCTCTGGACCAGAGCAAGTGAGATCACACTCGCCGCGCGTGAAAAGCATGACTTCTTGACCTCGATGTTCTTGAATGAATGTTATAACTGTTGTCGAATCTGAGATTTCAATTCGCTCTTCTGTAGCAGTAGCAAGAGCAACAATACTACTGTCTTCTGACAAGCCTACCGTCGCTGCCGGAGAATCTGGCATCACCCAACCGATGCGAGCATCGGTGATTTCTTGTGGAATGCCAAAACGGGTAAAAATAATTGCAAATGCCAAGGCGCCAAATACAAAATTGCAGGTCACGCCAGCCAGAAGCACAATCAAGCGAGACGGAATAGAAGCCGCATAATACGAATCCTTACTTTGCTTTTTGGTGGTTAGCAGTAAGTCATTTTCGCCAGCCATACGAACAAAACCACCGAACGGAATCCAGTTGAGTGAAAAAACTGTCCCCTTCCAAGTAAACAGCTTCATTGCCAACGGTGGGTAGCCGAGACCAAACTCTTCTACTTTAATTCCCCTCCAGCGTGCAGCAAAAAAGTGACCCAACTCATGAATGATAATGAGCACAGACAGAGCTAAGATGATCAGCACAATCGTCATAAAATGCGATTAAAGAGTGAGCAACTCTTTTTCTTTCTGTTGTAGTACTTTTTCGAGATCGTCGAGCGCTTTTTTTACTCTTATTTCTAACTCATCAACCGATGACGTTATGTCGTCTTCACTCACGCCAGAGTCACCTTTTTGCTCTTCGATCTGCTTCTTTGTTTCACTTCGAGCGGTACGGATTGCAACACGGCCTGCTTCGACCGCTTGATGTAGTTTCTTGACCAGTGCTTCACGATTTTCTTGCGTTAATGAAGGAACGGCAATACGGACGATGTCGCCAGCAACTACAGGATGCAGGTTCAGATCAGCAGATTGGATTCCCTTCTCAATTGCTCCAAGCAGTGATTTGTCCCAAGGTGAAATGACAAGTAACGTTGCGTCGGGAGCAGATAATCCTGCAACCTCGGCCACCCGCATTCGAGAGCCGTAAGCCTCAACAAACACATCGTCCAGCAAGCTCACGGTCGCTCGTCCGGTGCGTAGTTTTTTAATTTCTCCCTGCGTATGCGCAATATTTGCTTGCAGTCGCTCGTCAAAATTGGAAAATGAGAATGCCATATACCCTGCATTGTATCAAAGACTTGGCAAGGTATACTACCAACTAAATGCAAGTAAAAAATCTTCTCGACTGGTACGCTACTACCTGGATCGCAAGTGTCACCCGACTTTCTTTTTTTCGTGAATTACCACAACGGCCGCTAAAAAGTGCAATTGGGTTTGCTCTGGTGTCGTATATCTTATTTTTCTTCGCTCAAACAATGTTTTTTTCAAATCAAAACGCATCAGAGTTCCAATCGTTTGTTGTAGCTATCCAGCAGGCTGCAGAAAATGACAAAGAATTATTGGCATCAGTGCAAACTGTTTTGCCATTCTTATTTTTTATTAGCCTGATGATTTCTCGTACTATTTTCTTACTGCTCGAAACGACACTCTTATATTTTGTTTTAAAAATCTTTCACCAACCACAAAAATTTGTGCAACTCACCAAACTGACTCTACATATCCTCGTACTCGCAGAACTCATCAACCAATGGTCACAAATCGTCTTGCCACAAGCAACCTTTTCTATGCTTTCGCTCAGTTTTTGGGTATTACTCGTCGTCGTACTACTACAGCAGCAGAAGCAACCAAATAGTCAAAGCTAACATGCACATATGAGCGAGTTGATATAAAATTGCACCTTCTCTTGGTGGCAAGCTCGTAAATTTATGAATCAGTGGTGGTCGGTATGTGTCCTTCGTAGCCTGATGGAGCAACCAATACACTACTTCGTATGCAGAGCGCACAGCGATGAAAATTAGATACAGTCGTGTCAGTACCAAACCAGAAACGCCGGATAATAAGCAGACTGCACTCACCAAAATCCAAAACGGGAGCAAAATAAGTGCGTCGCCCCACACGTAGACTCCCAGCGGCAGCAACCAAAATGTATCACCATAAAACGAGCCATCGCGCACGCGCTTGATCGCCATCAAGAATAGCAAACTTAAAATCAAAACAATGGCAAGAAAAAAGAGGGTGCTACTCATTGGTAGTAATGCCTAACTTATAGTTGAGCGGTGGAAATAATAATGGTTGCTTGTTTGGATCAGCTTGACGCAAATCGGTACGAAGATCGTCGATTCGCAACTGCAGCTGAGTCTTCTCTACCAACGGCGCTTTTTCTGGTTCTGTGCCAACATTGGGAATCTCATTTTTCTTTGGTGCCAAGGCGGAAATTGCTATAAGCAGTAGAATTGCGACACCAAACACGAGCCCTGCTAGTTTGAGCACTTTCTTTTTCTTTTTGGCTGACAGCTGCGCTTCGGTCAACTCAAGAACTGGAACTTCCTCCACCATCGGCTTGTTCGATTCAAACAGCGGCTCTTCTAACGCAAAGCGTGATTGGTCACCGTCATCTCGTCTATTCATGGCTCGTGCGCTCCAACTCTTCTATATACGTCATTATTTGACTCAACCCACCATAGACTTTTTGTAGTTTATCAACCAATTGCTGATAAAACCTTTCATCAAATTTTTCTTCTGTTTTTACCTCTGCGGTAATCGCTGCGAGCTGCACTTCTACTGCTGCTATCGCCGCATCAACCTCTGTGTATGCCCGTGCCCGTTCTTCGAGCTGTAGTTTGGTGACTTCTTTTGCTGTCAGCTCAGTCTTAAGCTCTGCGTATACCTGCTTTGTTTTGTCGAACACATTTTGTAAATCCGAGACTACGAGCTGCGAAAGTGTTTTGTAGGCAACAGAATAGAGCTGTGGCACTAACTCTTCTTCAAATGTACTGTTAACTGCGCCGATAGCAAAGCGATCGTTGCTAGCTGCAATCTCAACCCGAATGTTTTTGAGATCCTCAATCGATTGCTGTAACTGACCAAGCGTATCCTGTTTCAACTCAAGCTCAACACCAATTGACTCGACTAATGTTGCGGCGAGCAACTCATGATAGGTAATCAAAACGTCTGTGCGCACGAGCATTATCGCTCGGCTGGAAACTACCGCGCTTTCGAGTGATGCCAGCGTACCAAGCTGTAAATACTGTGCCTGCAAAGTAGTAAAATCACGCTCTGTTTGTCGATACACTTCGTATTGATCCTGGTACAGTCGAATCAGTTTCTTGGATTCTTCACTACTAAAACGCTTGAGAAATATCGTCTCTGCAGACAGACCACCAGCAGCCGAAGTCCCTTGGGCTGTAACGGACTTACCGGTAACCGCCAGTGCGACTGCGATGCATCCAAAAACAACTAGGAATAAATTACGTTTTCGCAAGTTCACGCTCTCTCACAAATTGAGTGGCTTCGTACAATGACTCAAATGTCCCAGTATCAAACCACTTGCCTGCCACAAAGGCCACATCGAGCGTTCCTTCGCGCAGATATACGTTGTTGAGATCGGTAATTTCTAGTTCGCCCCGAGACGAAGGTTGTAGCGTCTTCACTTTTTCTACCACTGTATTGTCGTAGATGTACAAACCAGTAACAGCATAGTTGCTCTTTGGATGCTCAGGCTTCTCCTCTATCGAAATAGCCCGCTTGTTTTCGTCAAACGTCACAACACCGAAGCGCTCTGGGTCAGGAACTTCTTTGGCAAATACACGACCACCAGACTTAAAAGTAGTAATAGCTTCACTAAAGTTATCTTCAAAAATATTATCTCCCAGTACGAGTGTGGCGGCGTCACCACCCAAGAAATTTTCACCGATTAAAAATGCCTGTGCTAGACCCTCTGGTTTATCTTGGATTTCATAGGAAAAATTGCAACCAAATTCTTTACCACTGCCAAGTAACTTAAGAAAGTCACCTGCATTACTTGGCGCAACGATAATGAGCACATCTCTGATGCCAGCGTTGAGTAACGTCTGGAGCGGAAAGAAAATCATCGGCTTGTTATAAATCGGAAGGAGCTGTTTGCTCGTGATCGAAGTCAACGGTCGTAGACGTGTACCTGAACCTCCAGCAAGAATGATGCCTTTCATATGCACATAGTGTAGCACTGGTAACTTAGATCGTCACCAAGACCAATAGAATTCCTGCTAACAGAGACACACCGAGATATTCAAAAACCAGATGGAGTGTCAACACATTACTCTTGGTGTGGGTCACTAGACCCCAGATAAAGTATGCGAGCATCAAACAACCTATCAGCATTCGTTGTAGATCTCTATTTGGCCAAGCCCTCAGAAACAGCGCAGTAAATAACAACAGAATACAACCGATGACTATGTATGATCGAAAATGTAGTTGTAGTTCTGTTTTCATACTTATCCTATTATTCCACCCTTAAAGAAGAGTATTAACGCAGCCACCACCAAATACAGCATGATGTGGCCAAAGTTTTTTCCGACTGATCGTACAACTTTCTTTTTGCTTATGATGAGCTTGTCGTACACCAAGGCTGCCAACAAAACAACCAAGAGTGAAATAAACACGGCTTTGGTGAGATCAAGCGGACTTAGACCACTCTGCTCACTCGTAAATGTCGCCTTGGCCATCTTCTCATTTGCTGGCAACATGCCAGTCCCCACTGCTGCCTGCGCTTGACCAATCAGTCCGCCATTTGCTTTTGCCTCTTCTTTTGGTTTGCCAAAGAGCTGCACAACCAAGGTGGTCTCTGTCCCTTTGAGTTCCCCATTTACTACGGCAATGCCTGTTTCTTCGTACTCACCACTCACAATATTTGCTCGGTGCGTCGGCGATGCCATCCAAGCAGATATCATGTCGTTGGTCTCCATAAAGTCCCGAGCCAAATTTTCACCCGCCACAGTATAGGCGTAACCAGAATTACGAATAAAATCCCAAGGCTCATTACCACTAGGAGAAACGTGCGCCCAGTACTGCTCGGTAAACATATTCTGCGCTTTGGATAACGCCGCCTGCGACAGGGTAGAGTTGATGGTTAACGGTGATAAGCCTTGTCGTTCTCGCTCTACATTGGTAAGTTGCACCACCTCCTCGGCCGAGATATTCGTCGCATACCCCAATACCAATCCCATTGGCGTCTGGCTCTTACCAAGCACCTGCAACAAAAAGACAAATATAACCGCTAGGCCAGAGAGTTGAAATAACGAATGCGGATGCAGAATTCTCGCGCGGTGATTATTGGATCGCTGCGGATGAAAAAGATGGGTGAGCGTGCGCAATAAACTCATTACTCACCATTATATGAATATTTTTGAACTATTGTCCACACTGGACAGTGGTAGTGCCGTAAAATGCCAAGACGCTACTCTGCAGGGAACACAGCGGACTGCTCACCGTTCGGCCAGAAACAAATCCCAGTTTGGCAAACAGATTCCCCAGTACATCATTTGGTGACAGCTCACGAATGATTTTGTAGTCGTCTGGAGCCACCTCTGCCTTGCTCGCAAGTAAATCGTAGGCAGATTCTTTGCTACCTCTCCAATCGATCAAACCAATTTCTTTGGCCTGCAGCTCGTCGTAAACGAGTGCGCCAACGCTCTGCTTAATCTGTGACGGCTCCAAGTTTCTGCGATCTGCTACGTACCCAACAAATTGCTCGTACGAACCATCGACCATTTTTTGTAAATGCGCGCGCTCTTCTGTCGTCAACCTCCTGTATGGATTGCCCAAGTCTTTTGAATTGCCCGCTGTAATGTACTCAGTCTCAATGCCACCCGTCGTCTGTACCCCACCAACAAATGCCCCGCCATCTTCGCTGAGCACCCCATCGTAGTATTTGATGGGACCAAAAATCACCCCAATGCTACCGACCATCGTCCCGGCATCGGCCACAATATAATCGGCACTAACAGCCGACCAATATCCGCCCGATGCAGCCATATTACTGACAAACGCCACCACCGGCTTCTTGGTCTTTTGTCGATAGTACTCGACCCCATCGGCAATCGCCTGCGATCCAAAAATCGTCCCACCGGGAGAATTAATTTCCAAAATAACCCCAGCAACATCGTCATCCTCAGCCAGCTTGCGCAATTGATCTTTGACCTCGTAGCCGTAAACCACGCCAGACTCAGACAACAATTCCAACCAATCCGACGTACTCGAGCGATCGCCCATAATCACACCATTTATCGGAATACTGACAAACTTATGCTCGGCTAATTCTTCGCCATACACCACTTTTTGTTCTTCGAGCTTGGAGCCAGAAGCCACAGCTGCCAGAGCACCAATCGCGACCAAAGATCCAATCGTCATCACAAAAAATACGATCGTACCAATGGTAGTCGCTGCCCAAACTTTGAGAATAAACTTGGTAACTCGTTTGATAAGTTGCATGGCACTTGACTATACCATATAATCTGCAGGCACAAGAGGCCCCATCGTCCAGCGGTTAGGACACCAGGTTCTCATCCTGGTAACTCCAGTTCGATTCTGGATGGGGTCACCAATAGGGATATAAGCATTTTCAAACTGGCAAAAAGAGGTTCGTTATCAAGTTCGGAATGGTAGAATCAATAGTATGGAAAGTAACAAAATAAAGCTGCACCAATGAAAAAATTTATTAAAAATATAATCTTTTCTATACTAGTCTTAATATTTGTAATATTCTTTTACTTATTTTTTGTTCTATTTCCTTCCCTATCTTGCATAGATTCAAGTTACCGAGTTTCATTTATTAAAAACAAAATCACTGGTAGTTGTAGTTATACATACACTTGTACTGCCGATCCTATTCGGGAACGCCCAAAATTTCTTTACACCACTAGTTGTTCAAAAAATGATGCTCTAAATTCGCTAAATAAAGAGAGTAAATATAAAGTTGAAGTTGAAAGGTTAGTTGACAGTTGTGAAAAATTTTGTACAACCACATCTTCTGATCCTTTTTGTAATTTCAAAACTCAGAATCCAGAATTAAACTGTAAAGAAATACTAGACACCGTAAAACCCTGACAGGGATATGCTGAATTTTTTAGCTCTTAAGATTCCTATCTTTTCTTTCCACTTTATTTTGCACAATCATATAAGCAATTATCTGCGGTTCTCAGTCGAACACTTACAATACCTTGGTCTGGTTGCATAGAAACTGATGCTTTAATTATAAAAGCATCTTGTGGTAAAAAGGCTCTGAAAAATCAGGGCTGATCTGTACTCAAATCTTCATTCTGCCAGTGCTCATCAAGAACAATTTTAATTATTTTATTTTTCATTGCTGCTATTTAGGTAAATTTATTGCAATCTTTAAATCAAATCTTTCGTATCTGTCAAAGTTGTCGTAAAAAGTAAAGCCATAAATGTATATTGGCAGTACATCGTTGCTTGCATAAGTTTTAATCTGACCACTATATGAACCTTTAGAATTGGGTGTAAGCGTAATGGTTCCGCTTTGATCTTTGTCTCCGCCACTATCTTCTAAGTATACTGTTAAAAGAGGATCGCTTGAGTTAGGTGCGTTGCTCACAATTATATTGCACTCAAATTTGTAGTAATCTGGATCTTCGATCTTTTTACACTCAGTTACAGCTAAGTCAATTAGCCTTGCTCGTTCATTCCTTTGAATTGACTCATTTTTATATCTAGCTGATTCTATGGTATTCCCCACAAAACTAGCTAAGGCGACTAAAACTAATATAGTTATTGTTACCGTAGTTACGAAAAGTGGGTTACCTTTCTTGAATAAAATTTTTAAAATCCATGCGAGTACATTAGTACCTAGAATGACAAAAAATATAAAAAATTGAATAAATATACCAGCTCCAATTCCCGCATCTTCTGGGATAAGCCAAGTTAAAGGAAGATATAAAGAATAAAGCCAATCAGAAATTTCGAGACCAAATATCTCTTGAAATGCATCAAAAGCAAATATGCCTATTCCCCAAATAAGTATAACTGCAAAGAAATAATCCAATAAACTTTTTGGGGCAATAGCTTCAAGAGATTTTTTAAGCTTCATAATCTCCTTCATTATATCAAAGTTATACCTGATATTTAGTAAACTAATTTAAAACTGTCATGCGTTCAATTAATATGCCAGCATTATTTTGTAAATCCAAGGGAAAAATAGTTCGAAACAAGATGCATTAGGGTCACAAGGGACACCGTTCCAAAACGGGCGCGTTTTTGTTAGAAAAACATTGGTAATTCAATCCCTGGTTTTTTAACAATTTCCAGTGACGTTATGCCATTTAGACGTCTGAATCTTCCACTGCAATCAGTGAATTTCTTTGTTCTTCTTCTCAGAAAGTAAGGATTCAACCACAGATCTGCATGTTTAAATGATTCAAAACCTTTAAGAATAGTTCTCGTCTGGGTTTTTGAGCAATTTCAAACCTGAGCACCTAGGATGTTTCTTCATCCAAACATAATATTGCTCGACCTGTTAAAACAGCAATCCGGAACAATCTATCAATCTAATTCGTGAGGGGCTAGTAAAGTTAAAGCGGATTTTTCCTCAGCCTTTTAAGGATTTCTTGGTACATTTGTTTTCTGTAATTCCAACGGAATTCAGACTC
>JAACWQ010000011.1 GCA_009991965.1 Minisyncoccota bacterium
CAGTTTCCCCTTTCATCCCCTTCGAGAAGGCGACCCACGACGCAGAGCGTCGGGGAATACGGGATTCAGTATCTCAGTCAGCGTTATTTTTCCCAACAGCAAACTGTTGCTCGCAACTTTCTGCTCATAAATACGCTACTCGTTACTTCTCTCACCAGCATGCAAATTCTTGTTGAAAGAATCGAGGCCATATCGCAAACCAACCCCTGGTACTACATGACTCCAGCAGAACGCTCCACGCTCGATTTCATCCGCGATAAATTGCCGGCAGATGCTACTGTGCTGAGCAAATACTACATGGGAAATCAAATTCCTGCGCACACCGACAGTCGGGTCTTTTTTGGCCACTTATTACAAACTCCAAACGCGATAGAACGACAAAAGCAAATTGCAGAATTCTATGGTGGCAAATTGAGTGACAGCCAGGCACTAGAATTTCTACAAACAAATAATATCGAGTATGTCTATTATGGTAGGGAAGAGAAAGGTTTCGTTCTTGTATACCCATTCCTCAATCTTGTATTTGAGAATGGAGAAACTAAAATGTACCAGCTTAAAATATAATTTTAACCACCGTTGCTACTTTCAAAATCAAGCAGATACTCTTTCTGCTGTTCATCAAACATCTTAAAACACCCACCAGTAAATATTTGCTGGGAAGTGTCAAAGTTTAGGTTTGTCGGAACAACGTGTTTAAGCAAGAACGGCCGCTGCACTGAATATATATAAAGCTCCGATCTTGTTTCGCTAGCAAATGCAACATACTGACTGCCTTGTCTGTCAGTGGTAGTACCGATATATTCGATACTGTTTCCAGGAAATGGCTCCAGTTGTATATCGTGTTTTAGATACGGGATTACCACTTCTTCTTCCAAAAGCATCTTTTCGTTGAGAAAAACAATGTAGGCTTTTTTATACGATCCGACAGAAAAAAGAATCCAACCATGAGGAATATCTGAAAAGAGTATTTTAATGTCCTTGGCATCTGCATCATTTTTCTGACTCGCATCTGTCACAATTTTAATTGTGTTGGAAACATTTAGCTCACTATTTTTGGCAACAAAACTACAAGAGCTATCGCAATTGACAGCAATACTCCAAGGAGTATTTTCCTGCTCTGTCAAAGAAAAAATTGGTCGCTCAGAACAAGACTCAAACAAATCTTTTCTTAAAAATATTTGTTGTTTTATGGCTCCTAAAGTGTTGGTTGAGAAAAAATTACGCAGTGAAATTCTCTGATAGCTCTCATCGACAAAAGAAGTATAAATAGTTACCATAATCACAAGCAACGTTGCGACGATAGTACTTATGGAAACAATTCTTCGGTTCAGATATCTCATCATTTCTCTCGCAATTATAGCTGGAATAGGATTGCGTGCATACCAGATTGATAAGTATCCTTTGCAATATAACGGAGACGACCAAACACATGCGATGGTGGGGGCGTCGATACTCTCAAATGACCATGTGCCAGCGGGCACAACATTATTTATCTCGGACAATCCCTCTTTGTTTTGGTTTTCGCATGTTGACTACTACGACACAGTTCGTCGATACGATTTTCGACTTTCTGAACCATATGTAGATCAACCGACGCTGGCAATAACTATTGTTGGACTGTTACCAAAATTCTTTGGATATGATCATTTTCAACCATTACCACAAACGTTGGTAGCAATCCCAGCACTACTTGCCGGAATAGCCAGCATGTACTTAGTGTTTTTACTTGCAGATAAGTTGCTCAACAAGTACGAAGCAATCCTCGCAGTAGTCTTTTATTCATTCTCGCCCTACGTTATTTTCGCGCATCGTCAGGCACAACTAGAGAGCTTTCTAACACCTGTGTATCTGTTGGCACTCCTCTTACTTTTACAATTTATTAAAAATAAAAATAATCGGACATTGTTCTTTTTATCATTTATTTGCATGATCGCAGGATTTATAAAACTAATTGGGCTAATCGTGCCGGTATTAATTTGTTTCTGGCTTATCAAAGAAAAAAGATTTAAAGCAGCACTAGTAATTTTTTCATCACTGCTCGCCAGCATAGCAATCTTACTTTTGTACTACGCAAAAATTGACATGACTCAATTTATTCAGGTTTTGCAGTTACAAACACAACAGGGGAGAAGTATGTATTTAGGTTCATTGTGGAAAATTATTTCAGACCCACACTTTTACGAGCCATTTGCCGATGGCTGGTATTTCTTTGGATTTTTGTCACTCTTTATTTTTGGCTTTAGTAGCAAAGACTTTAATCATAGATTTATTTCAGTGAATGCTATTCTAATTCTCCTTTCTGTCTTATTCACCACTGGCCTATACAACAACTTCCCTTGGTATCGCTATCCCTTGCTTCCGTTTATTTCTTTAGCGAGTGGCTGGCTTGTTTGGGACATGTTACGACGTCCGAGAATTTCTACTTTTGTTTTGTTTCTATTTTTCATGTTGGGGAATATAGAAATTTTAGGTCAAAATTTTGCAAGCCTTCGGTCGGCATTGCCAGTAAAAACTATATTGGTTCTACTTCTTACCCCTTCGCTTCTATATGAAATATGGCAAAAACCATATTTAAAGAAGTTAATAAATTTTACTGTAATAGTAGTTTTGTGTATCTCAATAGCTGTTAATACGCTGATTGTTCTGAGCTATCCAAATTCGAGATGCATCGACGTTCACTGTGTAATCCCACTAAAAGTAGTAGTATCTGGTTTACAAGAACTTTAACGAATAACTGGCTCCAACCAAGCTCCCAATAGGTACGCGGCAATAGCGGCAATCGCCCCAATACCAAGCATCTGTAAACCACCCAAAAACCAATTTGTATCGGAAAACTTGGTTCTCAGCGAGCCTACCAAAAAAAGTGCCGACGCGGTTGAAATAATCAAACTCCCATTGTTTCTAAAAAATAAGGCACAAGTGGCATAGATCCAGCTAATACAAACGATTTGCGATACCAAGAATAATGACCACATTGGTTGCTAAATGCGCTCCGGCGACCCCGGCTACCACCGCAAAAGTTGTCACGATACCATCATTGGCTCCATAAACTGCGGCTTTCAAAAGTTTTGGATCAAAAGAGTAGGACATAGTGTCATTGTGGCAGATTACGAGGTGGTCTACAATATATACTAACGTTATGCGTGAGTCTGCTTACAGTGAATTTTTTTCTGCCGCACTTTTGGCAATAATAGAAGCGGAGCAGATAATTCTTGATTATTTTCACAACCAAAACTTTACTATCGAAATAAAAGCAGACGACTCTCCAGTAACTATCGCGGACAAAACAGTCGAATCACTCATAAAAACTAGACTGCACAAAGCTTTCCCAAATCATGGTTTTTTTGGAGAAGAAGAGGGGGCAGACAGCAAAGATGTGGAATTTGTCTGGAGTATAGATCCTATTGATGGCACCAAAAACTTTATCCGCGGTCTACCGTTTTTTTCGACTGAGCTCGCACTTTTGCACGAAGGCAAAGTAGTCCTCGGTATTTCCAACGCACCACTACTAAAATCTCGACTATCTGCAGTGCTTGGACAGAGTGCCTTTGCCAATGACAAACAAATTCATGTCAGTAAAGTTGCAAAACTTGCCAACGGATACGTCAGCCACGGTGGTATCAAACATTTTGCCAACAACAATATTCTTGACAACCTGGTAACAATTTCCAAAACTGCTCATGCTATCCGCGGGTTTGGTGACTCATGGAGTTTTCAACAAGTTGCTCAGGGCAAGCTTGACGCCATGATCGAAGCACGCATTAGACTCTGGGACGTTGCTGCACACACAATTATTATTTCAGAAGCCGGTGGTTCCGTCACCAATTTGGACAGCTCTCCAGTAAATTTTGATAGCACAAAAGTCCTTGCTACCAACGGCCTACTTCACCAGGAACTGCTCGACCTGTTATGCTAGTTGCATGCATATTTCACACATTGCCGCCTACGAAATAATCGCCTCCGGTGGCTATCCAACTATTGAAGTGAAGCTCGAACTTTCTGATGGAAGCACAGGTGTTGCGTCTGTACCGTATGGTGCCTCGGCTGGCTCACACGAAGCAACCGTTCTTATTGATGGCGACAAAAAGCGCTACAACGGCAACGGCATGTTGACTGCCATCGAACACATCAACGAAATCCTCACGCCCGTTTTAACCAAACATACATTCACAAACCAAGCAAATCTCGACAAAACAATGATTGGAATAGACGGCACAGCAAATAAAAAAAATCTTGGTGGCAATACTATTTTGGCAGTTTCTCTCGCGTATGCCAAAGCAATGGCCAGTAGTCGCAAACAACCGCTCTATGCCTATATTTTGGAAGAATTTGAATTACCGAACGTTCGCAGTTTGCCAAAACCGATGATGGTCACGATCGAAGGTGGTAAACACGCAGATAACTCGACTGATTTACAAGAATTTTGTCTTTCAGCCATGGGTACAAAATCTGCAAAAGAACAAGTGCGGGCAACGCTCGAAGCTTATCACCAAGTAAAAAAAATTCTACAAAAGGCTGGATTGTCAACCAATGTCGGCAATGAGGGCGCATTTGCTCCCAGCGGCATGACTTCAAATGAACAGCCGCTCGCCATCCTTACCGAAGCCATTGCTCAAGCTGGCTACGAACCAGGCAAGGACATCGGCATTTCAATAGATGCAGCAGCGAGCGAATTCTACACAGAAAATTCCTATCACCTCAAGCTGGAGAAAACGGGCTACGATTCCAAGCAAATGGTGGAGTATTACAAACCATGGCTAGAAAAATATCCAATCGTTAGTTTTGAAGATATGTTGGACGAAGATGACTGGGATAATTGGCCAAGTATGCAAAAGCTCTGTGCGGAGTTTAACGTGCCGCTGATTGGCGACGATCTAACGGTCACCAATACCAAACGGCTTAAAAAAGCTATTGATCTCTCGGCTATCTCAGGGATTTTAATAAAATTAAATCAAATCGGCTCACTTAGTGAAACTATAGAGTGTTGCAAACTGGCACAGCAGCACAAACTTTGGATTGTGCCATCGCACCGAGGCGGCGGAGAAACCAACGATACCAGTATGGTCGATGTAGCCGTTGCCGTTGGTGCGCAGTACATAAAAGTCGGACCTACGCGCGGTGAGCGAGTTTCGAAATACAACAGATTACTACAAATAGAACAAGAAGCGCACGCTTAAGCGCGAGATAAATAACTCATCGAAGCCGTGTCAATAATCAGCGAATCACCTGTTTTTACAAACAGTGGTGCGAGTAGTTCATAGCCTGTCTCAAGCTCGACCATTTTTCGTGCCTGACCAACGGTATTACCACCATCGGCATCTTCGGCGTGTGCAACCTGCAGCGTTACTTTATCTGGCAGGCGAACTCCGATGGGCTTTTCATCGTACATGAGTAAATACACCTCAAGCGCTTCTTTGAGCAATTTGTGTTGTTCTCCAACCAAATCGAGCGGCACGCTCATTTGTTCATACGTCGTACCATCCATAAAAACTAACTCATCACCGTCTTTGTAGAGATACTGCATCTGCTTACTAGAAACCTCAACTTCCTCAACATTCTCTTGAGATTTATACGTAAAGTCAGTTGTGCCCGTCGAAAGAACACTCCTGAGCTTCACGCGCATCAATGCAGAGCCCTTGCCCGGACTCATAAAATCAGCTTTCGTCACCTGATGCGGCGCATTCTTAAAAAGAATATACATGCCCTTGCGAATATTGCCTGCTTTGATTGTCATACGCCTGAGATTGTATCACCTGAGGTATACTACCGCTATGGATACCATAAAATTACAACAAGCACTCGCTCAGGCAGGTGTGGCCTCAAGACGTAAGGCAGAAGAAATGATCTTGGCCAAGCGAGTTCGGGTCAATGGTGAGCTTGCACACATCGGCCAGCGTGTCGATGTTGCCACAGACAAAATTGAGTTCGATCAGCAAACTATCGTCCAACCAGAGACAAAACGCTACTTTCTGGTTTACAAACCAGCCGGACTTGTCTCAACTACCTCTGATGAACAGGGCAGAGAAACAGTGCTCTCACTTTTACCAAAAGAAGTCGGTGAGCGGCTCTTCCCCGTGGGAAGATTGGACAAAGACAGCGAGGGCTTACTCTTACTCACCAACGATGGCGAGTATGCCAATACACTTTTGCATCCATCCTTTGGCGTCGAAAAAACGTATGAGGTAACCGTGATCGGACAAGTAAGTGACAAAGCTCTCGAACATTTGCGCAGAGGCGTGAAGCTTAAAGAAGGGTATGTGGCTCCTGCCGCAGCCATCATTCTTGACAACTCAGAGCACACTACCACTCTCGAAATTACCCTAGCCGAGGGGAAAAAGCACGAAATCCGCCGCATGATGCGACGTATCGGATACGAGGTGCAGAAGCTTGTTCGTATAAAGTTCGGTCAATACACCCTGGAAATGCTTGATGAATCAGACTATATTGAGCTACCACCTCCTATTAGCAATACTTGACATTGACTGCTAATTTTGGCATACTAACTGCAGAAAGGAGTAATATGTCACTTGTACGATACAGTCCACTTGCGAGCATGTTGAGCCGTTGGCCATCAGTCTGGGATGACGATGAACTGGCTCCATTTTCCTCGTCAAACAATAATCTGGATGTCTATGAGACAGCCGATGAAGTAGTCGTTCGAGCCAATGTTGCTGGAGTACCAGCAGACAAAGTCGAAATGACCTTCGAAAAAGGCGTTTTGTGGATCAAAGCCGAAAAAGAAGAGACAAGCCAGGACAGTGAAAAAAAACACTACAGCAAATCCAGCTGGAGCTACTCATATAGAGTAGCTGTCCCAGGCATGATCGACTATACGGCCGAGCCGCAGGCAGAAATTGAAGATGGTGTTGCTATCATCACTTTCAAAAAAGCCGAAGCCTCTAAGCCAAAGAAGCTAACAATCAAGAAAAAGTAAGCTAGCTAGCAAATTGGACAGAACAAAACCCCTGCAGCAATGTGGGGGTTTTTGTAAACTATTATTTTTCAAACTGAACTGAGAATAGCATTTGATGAAAAATAATATCTAAGTCAGATTTGAACACAGACCAACGCCCCTCATTTTCAAAAGGCTGCACCCAAAAATAGTATTTTTTACCTTGAAACATTACTGCTGCTTGATTGCTTCTCTGAAACTCAACGATTCCCTCAACTTCCCGAGCGTCTTCACCACCAACTGAATCTAATGCTCTCAGGAATGCTGGATGCAACTGACTTTCAGTCATTTTGAGCATATCTTTATACCAATCGTACACATTTTTTCCTGAGTCATTCGGTATAATAGTTATCCCAATTTGCAAGCTATCACTGTGCTCAATTGATGAATTCTTAAGTGAAAAATAGATGTACTCAGCCTCCGAAGAATTCTCTCCAATAAGCTTCCAATTTGGAGGATATAAAATGGAAAAATTCTTATCAGTACTTGTATATTTTGACCAAGCACCTTGGCCAACAAGCTCTGGATGTACTATTTTATCCAGCTCATCCTCAACACGTACCGAACGCAACATAGAAAGTGCTGTAGTTTCTGTAAAAGCTGAGCTGAATGAACCTGAGAATTGGAAACGATCACCTCCATACCTCGATTCTAAATCCCGTATTCCCCGACGCTCTGCGTCGTGGGTCGCCTTCTCGAAGGGGATGAAAGGGGAAACTGAGTTTCCCCTTCACC
>JAACWQ010000024.1 GCA_009991965.1 Minisyncoccota bacterium
TACTTGAGTCAGTGAGCTGCTTGTACATTATTCTGCTTTCATTCAAGAGCTCTGAAACTGCGGATTGGTACTGAGGGGGAAATTTTTCGATTAGTCTGGAAGTATCCTTAATGTGAGCTCTCATCGCCCAACGCATGTACTCGCAGGTTTCGACGTTGTCTTTCGGATTTTCTAAAGTTTGATTCCCAGCGAGCAATAAATAGCGCTGTGATTTTTTCAAAGTCGCCAGGGCTAATTCTGGATTATTTTTACCATCTAAAAGCTCCTCTGCCGATCGCATGCGGTCAAAAGCATACTGAACTTCCATCGGAGTGCGCTTATTTTTTGGCAAGCTCAGTAAATAAAGACGGTCAAAAACCATCACAACTGGATATAAAATATGATCAGGCAAAATGCGGGAACCAAAATAAAATGACGTTTTGGTAGCTGAAGGAAGGTTAGTAACAAAGGGCTGACTTGCCGAAAATAAAGATGCGGAAATAATACCCAATCCAAAAAGAATGGATAATGCTGCAGCAAGCAACTTGACTTGGAATGGTCTCATAATACTAAGGTTGAAGCTGGTATTCTACCATGCTAAAAAATGGCTACCAGCCATAGACCAAGAGGACCATGCCCCAAATGGCGTGGGTAAGAACAATGGCGTAGGCATTTTTCCTGGCGGCGAAAAGGTAAGCCTGACCAAGGGCAAAAAGAAATAACAATAAAAAGACACCGCTCATACTTGGTAGCTCGAACCTTAATAAGGCATTTGGAATATGAAATAAGAGAAAAATTGCTGCAATTGTCAACGATTGACGGAAAAGAGACCAACGAGGATATTTTTCTAAGATTAACGTCATGGCGAAGCTGTAAAACAAAAGAGTTTCAAAAAACCCAGTCATCATCGCCAACAAGAACTCACCCCAAAAGTTAGGGGCTGTAAAAATTGGCACAGCTTCGATCATCGCTCCCGTGCTGACAAACGACAGAATTGAGGCCACAAAACCAAACAAACCACCGACGGCGATTCCCAAAAGCAAACCTCTTTTAGCTTTAGTTGGAGCAAAACTTTCTACCACCCCTTTGTGGCCGGTCATGGTGACAAAAAGCCAAATTGGCACAGCAAAAAATAAAAGCTTTCCAAATGACTCATCGAACCAAACCGGAAATGTGAATATCGAACGATACAACATCCACATTATAAAAATTAAAACCAAAACTGGAAAAAAAGCGATGTGAGATGCTTTAAGATCCGATCGTCTTTTAGACGCGACTCTCTTTTTACTGCTACTTCGAGCTGGTGACGGCATGAATGACTTGCTCCAACGATTCCTGTTGGTTGGTGGTATAGGTATCTATCACTAGATCGTACAAATCTTCACGCCAAAAATCAATTGGTGCGCTAGAAGAAACAGTTCCTGGCTTTATCACCCATTCATTCCATTCTTTGGAATACATGCCCTTCCACTTGGCAAGAT
>JAACWQ010000008.1 GCA_009991965.1 Minisyncoccota bacterium
AATGAGATACATGAGAATCAACAGAGCCGCAATCAACATAACGAAAGTCAGAACTGAGGTGATAAGCGTGCCGATGTCGGGAGCAATACCTTTGCCAAGTTTGACGTTTGTATCAACCCCGGTAACAGCTGGAGCCTCGTTACTAACTTTTTGTGCAAACACACTACTTACCATTCCAAAAGCAGAAACATACGCGATTGTACTTGCAGCACCTACCTTGGTTGCAATTTTTGAAAATGAATTCGTCATGATGTTCCTTTTACTACTATGTAGTACGTGCTTTTACCTCTATCAGAAGATTATAGCACTCCTGCATTTTTTGATGCAATTACCAGTCTATTAAACAAACGTTAATACTTCAATACCAAGAACAAGTTGGAGGACTTTGAAAATAGCTACAATTGACGCCAAAACAATGATACCGATGATTGAGGTAGTAATGCGATTGCGAGCTTCTTCGAGTTTGCCCTTATCTCCGCCAGCGGTAACCCAACCAATGGCGCCCCAGAGGAAATAAATAAATACGGCTAGCGCAGCAACAGTCATCATGATATTCAAAATGTGCGCCACAAGATTTCCCAGGCCAACTTCTGGCTGCAAAATATTACTGATCTCGTTTCTACCAGGCAGTTGCTGTGTTTTTGCTTGGTTAAACAGGTCGATATTTGCTTGGGCGAGTCTAGTGGAGAGTTTGTGTAGCATATGATTACTTTGTGGCCGATGGAAATACCAATTGGAGCAACTGAAACTCTGCGCCAAAAAACAGCTTGCTGATGTAGGCAATCAAGGTAAAAGAGCTGACGAGAACAAACAAACCGATGGCAGATTGGGTCATGCGATTTCTGGCTGATTCAAGCTTGCCCTTATCTCCACCAGAAGTAACCCACTCAATCCCACCTTGCAAAAACATAATAATCACTGCTAGGCCACCGATCATAATGATAGCTCTCCAGAGAATGACAAAATATACGGCAAAAGTTGCGCCACTGTTGGCTGCGGTAGCGTCTGCGCCAAGTTTACCAACAGCAGGATTGGTTACTGCAGCAAAAGTCTGGGTAGCAGAGGCAGAGAAAAGAACGAGTGCTGTGAGTAGTTTTTTCATTATTTGATGTTGTTTATAAGCACGCTCAGGCTTTGTGCTGGATTGAGCAGATCAAGTCCAACAATCGAGCCAACCACACCGATGATGGCATAAGCAGCAATGAGGACTACCAAACCGAGCACGCCTTGAATCATGCTGGTGCGAGCTTTTTCGATTTTGCCTTTGTCACCGCCTGCAGTTACCCAGTTGATACCGGCAATGAGAAAAATAACGATAAAAAACAGGCCGCCAAAAACAGTCATGACCCCAAACGCATGAGATATCAGTAGTTCTAGGCTATTGAGTGCGCCAGCTTGCGTGTTGGCACCAGTAGTAAATTTGTTAGCAACTGGAGCTTCGAATGAACCAAATTGTGCGAGTCTGGTAAATGTGGATAGCATGGCAAAATTATTATACATCTTTTATTACATGCTCAGGGCTGAGTAAAGATCGGGCGAGAGAATAAAGCCAGCATCACCAAAGAAAAGCAGGCCGATGATTGCCGCCAGTGCATAGGAGCCAACTATGATTGCTAGCCCAATAATGATCATAGTAAATTTGTCTTTTGCTTTTTGCATGACGTCGGAACTACCAGATTCACTGATGTACATGTAGGCCGTGGTGACAATGTTAAAAATAACAAAGAGTCCGGCCACGATGGTAATCAGGCGAATAATGCGCGAGAGAAAAATAACCAGGCCGATGCCGACAGATTCACCATCTCTAATTCTGGCAAGATTGTTTAGGTTTGTAATTGATTTTGGTGGAGTTACGCCGCCTATTACAGATTGGCCAACAGCATCGCCACATGATTCACTGCTTTTATAAATCAGATTCGACTGTGTGTCTTTGACACAAACCCTACCATCAACACATTCACCAACAGTGGTGCAAGCAGCAGCCGAGACTCTTTGAACAGAGACAAGAAATAAAAATCCAAAAATACCGCAGATATATAGCAATGACTTCATCATAATCCTGGTACTGGTTGCAACGTTGGATTTAAAATATACCCTGCATCGCCAAAAAACACCAAGCCAACAATTGCTACTATTGTGTACAGACTGATGAGTAAAACCAAACCAATGACTGTGTTGGTCAAAGATTGAGCTGTTTTTTGGTAGGTGCCCGGATCACCTTTGCTAGAGAAGTAAGAGAACGCAGCCAAGAAAATATTGATCATAGCCCAAACCCCAGCGGCAATGAGGGCAAGTTTTACCATTACAGAGATAAAAAAGATAATGCCGATATCAGCGCCAGAAGCGGCCTGATATTTGTCTACCCCAGGAGGAATTTCGATAGTGCCGATGCCAAGATCATTTGCCATACGTTACAGTCCTACGTCCACGCCAGTCAAAAGCTGGACGATTTGTACAATCCAATAGGCGCTAAAAAGAAGCGCGAGACCAACGAGTACTGAGGTAAAGATTTTTTTGCCATCTTCTACGCCTTTTTTGCCTGCCGATACAAATTTGAAGCCGGCGAAAAAAAGCATGACGAATAAAATAACGCCGCTCACAACAAACAAATTTTTGACAATCAAGTTGACCAAAAAAGCTGGCTCGGAGTAGACATCTTTGATCGCACTATCATTGCTGAGGCGCAGACAGTTGCCCAGATCAATCCCTTCGGTACCTGCACCAGGGATACAATCGGTTACTGCGTAAACTTTGGTGACTAACCAATCAAGCATATATACAGATAGTATACGATATACCCATGTCTAGTGAGAAGCACTTGATCGATCAACTCCGTCGCGGTGAGCCTGCTGCGGTGCGCGAGTGGTTCCAAACATATCATGATCGGTTGTTGCGTTTTGTTATCGCACGCCTGGAAATGCAAGAAGATGCCGAAGAATTGGTGCAAGAAACCTTCATCCATGCGCTCAAACAATTGCCGCTTTTTCGTGGCTCATCGACCCTCTGGACTTGGTTAGTAGCGATTGCCAGACATGAAATTGCCGACTATTATCGAAAAAAATATGCCAAAAAAGCTCTCCAAACAGTGCCACTTGGCGAGCTTTTCTTGACTTACCCAACAGAAAGTACCGAGCACGTCTCACAGCAAGTTGCAGAGTGTCTCGCCAGGATGAGCTCCCGCTCGGTAGAGCTTTTGCACCTAAAATATGTAGACAAATTGCAAATAAAAGATATGGCCCAGCGCTTGGGAAAATCTGGTAAGGCGATGGAGTCAGAGCTTTTTCGGGCCAGAAATGAGTTTCGCGCAGCATATGCAGAAGTGGAAATAGAAATAGAAACAACTGTATGAAAAGTCAGCAAGAGTTTTTGCAATTATTAGAAAGAGAGGCGGCGCTACAGGCCAAACTCGAGACAAAGAAAATCTTGCCCAGCCAACTTGATGACATCACCGCTTTTATCGGCAGACACACTTGGCAAGTGTTGGCTAGCACATCGTGTGTCACTGCAATTTCGCTTGAGTTGGCAAAAATCTGGATAGGAGGCGGCAAGTGACTTCCTGGCAATTTATTACTTCCTTTTTGTATTCGTGTGGGAAAATTACACTTGGGTTGTTGTTGCATCCATACCAGACCATGCAGTCTTTGATACAAGAAAAGGCTTTCTTATGGTTAACATTTTTGCCATCTGCTGTCTTTGTTTTGGCAAAAGTCATTTGGTTTTTTATCCTTGTACCTCTGGTGAGATATGTATTTTCTTGCCATATAAGTAGTTTTTTTGGTTGCGCACTTATTCCGCTGTTTGCTAATTGGTTGGTTCTTTTTTGTGTCTATTGGCAAATTTTGTTGATGTATCTTGCTCTACGCTTTTTTATTTCTTTTCGCGACTAGGTTTTTTGCGTGACTTTGGGGTGTTTTTGCGACTAAGTAAGTGTGTCATCTCATGAAAGCTCCGCTCGCCAATATAGGGTGAGAGGGTGGAACTTGGGATTGCGAGTGAGTGAGCAAAGTAGTGCACCGAATGGGGTGCTAAAATTTTTGGCAGAACTAAAAAATGATGACAGCAGACATTCAAAACCAACAGAGTCTCGATCAAGTGACGCTGGTAGACAAAGATGATAATGTGTTGGGCGCAATGGATAAGCTCGAGGCGCATCGCAATGGAGGCATGTTACATAGAGCTATTTCTGTTTTCTTGTTTCGCAAATTCGAAGACAAAATGGAGTTGCTCATCCAAAAGCGTAGCGCCAAAAAAATTGTTGGTGCAGGCCAGTGGGCAAACACGGTTTGCGGTAATGTGCGACCGACGGAGAACTATCTCGAGTGCGCGAGCCGTCGATTGCGAGAAGAATTGGGCATCGTTGATCCAGAACTTGCATTGCAGCCTGGAGCCAAGTTTCAATATCAAGTTGCATGTAACGCAGAGTTTAGCGAACATGAAATAGATCAGATTTTCGTTGGTTGGTACAACGGTGAGGTATTGCCAAATCCAGAAGAAGTTGCCACTACCACTTGGGTTTCCTGGCAATCACTCCAAAGAGGAAGGTTTATCGACCTCGAATATAATTGGACACCTTGGTTTGTGATTATGCTAGAAAAAAAAGAAGTGCTAGATAGTATTTCTGAGGCAGTAAATGAGAGATAATCCTGAGGTAGTTTCTGGAGTCTGGCTTGCTGCAATCCCTGAAACAGATTTTCACAGACCATTATCTAGTGCTACGAAGGTGATCCTTTCGACTGTTCCTCAAGTAGCAGATTTGCAATCTGCGGGTGGAAAAGCAGAATCGGTCTATTTTAATGGGAAAATGTTGCCAGTTAAACCATGTATGCTTGCGATTCCAAGCGGGGTGGTCGATGATGACCCGAAGGCTTCAGCACATAGAGAGCTTTGGGAAGAATTGGGAGTACGTGTTTCAGACGGGGGCCCAGATGCATTGAGAGTGCAAACACTCGAGGATCCTACCATTACTTCTCAACTCAGAGGAACAAATGGTTCTAGTAAACAGCTGACAATTGTTGGAGCTCACATGGCGGCATTTTCTGTTTCAGACAGAATGTTTGAGACAATGTGTACTCACGTGGAGGAAGGTGTTTCAGTACGCCTTATGACACTTGCAGAACTTGTTCGTTTAGTCGAGACAGAACCAAGTTTGCTCAGGCCATCAACAATTGCACTCGGACACATATTATCAAGGCAGATTTCGTAAGTTTTATGAAAAAATCCCTCATTCTCATCAAACTCGGTGGTTCAATATTGACCGATAAGGCAGTGCCAATGAAACTGAGAAAGAGTATGCTCGATCGTTTGGCAAAAGAGATTTTTGATTCCAGCAAGCAACTGCCATACACAGATATTATTATTGGACAAGGCAACGGTAGCTTTGGGCACGTCCCAGCAAAAAAATATGGCACGATGGATGGGTTTGGTTCGAACCAACAGTCCGGAAAATTTGGTATGGCTTTGACACAAAACCTGGTAAGCAAGCTTAATTCGCATGTTGTCGACGCGTTATTAGCATTTGAATTACCTGTAGTTAGCTTTCGTTTTGCAAGTACCTTAGTTACAAAGAATCGAGAATGCATCTCCAACTCTCTTGCAGTTTTGGAGCAATATTTAAAGTCTGGATTGTTGCCGGTAACCGCCGGAGACGTAATTAGCGATACGGAACTTGGTTGTAATATCTGGTCAACAGAAAAAGTTTTGGGATACATAGCTCTTCATTTTCTAGAGAAAAAAACATATGAGCATATTCGTATCATTCATGTTGGAGAAGTTGCTGGTGTTCTTGATGGAGATAAAAAAATTATTTCAGAAATCTCTCAACAAAATAAAGAAAGTATTCGCTCTCTTATTACAAATACTAGAGGTTTTGATGTTTCTGGTGGTATGTGGCACAAGATTGAGGAATCTTTAGAATTGGCAAAGCAGGGTATTACTTCTCAAATAATATCTGGAATGAAGTCTGGTGTTCTTCAGCAAGCACTGATATCAGACATAGCAATTGGAACAAAAATCTATTAATTGATAAGTATGGCAAATCCTCCTCCTACCCACCTAGCAATTATTTGCGACGGCAACCGCCGATGGGCCAAGAGCCACGGTTGGGATGTGCTCAAGGGGCACAAGTATGCTATCGACGAGGTATTTGAGCCACTCGCAGATCATGCGGCCAAGCTGGGGATTGGTTACATTACTTTTTGGGTATTTAGTACCGAAAATTGGGATCGAGAAAAGCGTGAGATCGCGGCGCTGATGAACTTGTTTCGCAAAGTTTTTGACGAAAAAGTGCCACGCCTACACGAAAAAAATTATCGCATTAAGCACATTGGCAATCTGGCTGGACTGCCAGAAGATATCCAAAAACGAATCATCGATGGGGTAGAACTGACCAAGGCGAATACGGGGCTAACGCTGACATTTGCCATGAATTATGGTGGCCAGGATGAGCTTGAGCGCGCGATACAAAAAATTGCTGAGAAGGTAATAGCAGGCAAGCTCAAGCCAGAGCAAATTACCAAAAAAGTTATTGCCGAACATCTGGATACCGCAGGTATGCCAGAGCCCGATCTGATTGTCCGTACGAGTGGGGAGCAGCGTTTGTCCGGCTTTATGTCGTGGCAGAGTAATTATGCGGAGTTTAGTTTCCCAGAATTTAGTTTTCCCGAATTTACGCCAGAAAAACTTGCTGAGGTTCTAGCAGATTTTGCCAAGAGAGATCGCCGATTTGGTGGTAAATAACTCGCGCTTTTAGAGTACCGAGATTCCAAAAATTACTTCGACAATTTGCATGAGCCAGTACGAGGCAAACAGCAGTAAAAAACCGACGATTGCCGCGGTCGCGCGTTGCTTGCCAGCATCGAGTGATTTTTGGTTGGTGGCGCCGGTGAGGATTTCGAAACCAGCCCAAGAAAGCATGGCAAATAGGATGAGCCCGGCAATAGGAAAGGCGAACTGCAAAAATCTGGTCACAATCCCGCCAGGAGTGGAAAGACGAACTGCTTGCGAGCTGCCCTTGAGAGGATTGAGTGCTTCAAAGTCTGCGACGGTTGGTCCTTGTGTGAGGCCGCCATCTAGATTGGAGTCATTTCCACCACCCTCGTCTCCACCTCCTTGGTTGTCACCTCCGCCAGTAGTTGGGGGGTATAGTGCATTGCAAGAAGTAGTTCCTCCGGGTTGTAAACAACATTTGAGCGCATTATTGCTGCAAATTTGGAAATTTGTGTTGTTGGTAGTACCCACTTTGCATAGACTTTGTCCGTTGGAAAATACTACATCTCCACATTTGTCTGCAATAGGTACTGGCGCGGTGCACTGAGCACTAGTTCTACAGCATTCACCTTGGACTAGTGGGCATGAGCTATATTGACCGCTCGAGAGAAGTTCGGTACCAATTTTACAAACTGTATTTGAACCTATTGCTTGAGTTGTCCCACAGTTTGATACAGGTGTAAGCACTGGAGTAGGCGTTGGTGTCGGAGTAGGTGTGGTTAGAGTGCAAGAGCTTGGCAAAGCATCGGCGCTGCAACACGTTGTGCTATTTGTAGCACAAGCTTCTGGGTTAGTAATATATTTGCCAACCTCATCTCGGCAAGCCGTACCTTGCCATGTGCCACAACCAGAAATTGGCGCTGACGGACAAACATTGTTTGTTACGCTGAGAAAATTTTTAGCACAACAATCATATTGACTATTCGCATTTGCCGAACCATCACAGAGATCAAGTTGAGTGCTTGAATACCTTGTGCCGTCAATCGAAACACACTCAGATGTCCTATCGTCGTAATTTCCACAGTAATGCTCTGGATTATTTTGATCAACTGTTTCAGCTTGGACCGAATATGATCCAATGTCGCAAAGTTTGTCGAACCATGCTGTTCTTTTAGCAAAAAAAGTCGCGTCGAATGTACGTGGGTCGGTGGCTGAAAAGGCAGATAGAGCATTCGGATCATTGATAATAAATGTGGCCGTATATCTTTGAGTAGAGCCAATTCTGCTCGCTACAATTTCATCAGTATAAATAGTGCTTTTGCCCTCAGTAGCCAGTCCAAGATAGTATGCAGAGTATGGATTTTTGGAATCAAAAGTAATCGAAATTTGATGAGATGTAGCACCAAAATTGAGACTTTGATTAAGTCCATTAATAGAAAGGTTAGAAACTCCTGCGCCACAGTCTGCGATAGTTTGCTGTGCAAATACTGGAGTAAGCTGTGTGACCAATAAAAACATCAACAGAAATACGGTGAGCGATGCTCTGATTAGTTTTTTCATGGCGTTCCAAACCCTGGTATTCTGAGCACGGTGTAGCCCATAAATTGCAAAATGGTGACTGAGAAAATCACAAAAATCAGACCAATGATAGCATTGGTGATCATTTCTTTGGCTTGACCAGTGCGCTTAGGATCGCCTTGTGAGGTGGTTAGGATAAAGCCACCGGCCAGCGTCATGATGAGAGAAACTCCCCCCCCAATGCCAAGACCCAGGGTTACTAGTCGCTGAATAATAGCGGTTGGGCTGCGCTTAATACAGCCTATGGCGGTCCAGATGCCGGCTTGGTTTTCGTCACCACCCTCACCCTCACTTGCGCATGTGTTGCATTCTGCTTGTAAATCTTTGTCTGTGATCTGAGTACAGAGTTCAAACATTGCTCCTACAACCTCATCAGAGCGAGGAGATGCTTCTGGTTCATCAATTAGGCAAGTATTGTCACAGTCAAGAGAGACACGAAATGATTTTTCACACATTACTGGTTTTCCAATTGACGTAACGCTGTTGCCTGGATACACACGAATAGTATGGGTTCCCGAGCTCGACACCTTGTGTGTAGTTGAGGCTGACCCAGCGCCATCTGTTGTCGTCACCTCATCATCTCCGCGACCATCGATTCTTATGGTAACTTTTTCGTTTGTGTAAAGTTGGTTGCCCTTGCGAATATTTTTTACAATTACAGTCATGTCATCACTAGAACTTTTAGCTCTATCGATACAACTATTGCTATCGGCAACGTTGTTATAAAAACATGCCTGTCCATTTCTTTCTTGTTTGATAGTTGTGATTTCACAGTTTCCTTTTGCTGTAACTGAATAATTCCAGAGAACACAGTGTTTTTTTAAGGTCCTAAAGTCTCCATTGAGGATGAGCTCATGTTTTTTATTCCCAGGAGTTTCTGGAAAAATAGTTGAATCGTTTATTACAAAATGCACGCTCCCAGCCGAGTTGGTTTGTTCTTCTGCGAGTAACTTGAGGCCCCAATAATTGCCTTGTTGCTCGCGGAAAAGTATTTTGTATGTTGAGTTTGGCACTAAGCCATTGAGGATGAAATCAAATGTATTGGTATCACCTAGAACAAACTCATGTTTTAGTGAGCCGGACATTGTAGTCCAATCAGAACAGCTGTCTGCAACATCTGTTGCATCCAACGCCCAAACCCCCTTCGGCGCCAGACCAAAAACAACAAAAAACACGAAACTTGTGAGCAGAATTTTAGAAAATCGCATTGATCTCATTATTGTACCCCATCCCAAGGCAGAACGCATTTGCTACACTACTAGCTAATGTCCTCGTATATCCGTTTTGCCGTGCTTGCTAGTATTTTGTGTGCTTTTGCCGTATTTGTGGTTTCGCGTGGTTCGTTGGTGCAAGCGGATGAATATCAGGAACTGGAGCAGCAAATAAATGAGATCAAGAGGGATTTGCAGCTTTCTCAAGATGCAACCACGCCGCTTGAGAGTGAAGTAAAGAATCTTGACAGCAGAATTGCTGCGGCCCGAGCTGGGATTGTACGGGCAAAGCAAGAGGTGTCAGATCTTGAGACCGACATTAGTGACCGTGAGGTAGAGCTAGCGCTTCAGTATGAGATTTTCCTCGAGCGTGTACGCTCGCAGTACAAAAAATCGCGCGCACTCAATCCACTTCTGATTTATCTAGCAGGCAAAGACGCAGCCAGTGTGACGAAGGATTTGGCGTATCAATCGTCGGTCAAAGCGAGAGATGACAAATTAATCCAAGGACTTGAGACAGTGATCTCGAGTCTCGAAGCAGACACGATTACTTTAGAGAAAAAACAAACGCAGCTCGCTGCGCTCGAAGCACAACTCGATGAACAAGCAGCGTTTTTTCGCGGAGAAATTTTGAAAGCAAAAGATTATCAAAAAGAACTCAGTGGCAAGATTGCAGATCTTTCGGCGAAACAGCAAGCCATCTTGAGTTCTAGATCAGGGAGTTTTACGGCGAGTATTGGAGACAGTGAATTGGCAGATGATTTCAACGCATCTATCAAGGGGTTTCGTGAATCTGCGCCATCGGGCTACTTTGGTGTTTTCTCCTTTGGAGCGTACACTCATCGCAAGGGCATGAGTCAGTATGGCGCCAGAGGCAGGGCACAAAATGGACAAAATTATAAGCAAATTTTGCAAGCGTACTACGGCAAAGAGCCAGTGGAAAAAGACACAGGCGGAAATATTCGAGTAAGTGGGCAAGGTGAGTTGAACTTTGAAGAGCAATACCTCTGGGGGATTGCTGAGATGCCGTCGACTTGGCACGCAGAAGCACTCAAGGCCCAGGCTGTGGCGGCAAGAACGTATGCCTATCGTTACAAAGTAGAGGGCAAGGAAATCTGCACAACCGAAGCTTGTCAGGTTTTTTCCAAATCAAAATCGAACAATCCGCCAGAAGCCTGGAAACAAGCTGTGGCAGATACTCGCGGTCAGGTGCTTGAGGATGTCGTGACGTTTTATGCGTCTACTCATGGTGCATTCACCACTACTGCAGGTTGGGATACAACCGATAGGTCGGGTGGAGGAAATTTTGTCGACAAGTCATTCGAAAAGCTTGGTGGTTCGCCTTGGCTGTACAAGGCTTGGTACACCGAAGGTTATAGTTCTAGCAGCGATAAGTGTGGTCGCGGCAATCCTTGGCTTTCGCCAGAAGAATTGGCAGATATTATCAACGCAGCGCGCTATCGCGATGATCGGGTGACTCCAGTCACAACCTCTTGTTGGGGTGGCAATCCGTATTCACATGAGGAGCTGCGCCAAAAAGCCAATGGGCCTTCTCGAGTTACTGGCGTTTCAGTGATCCAGGGCAATGGAACAACCAACGAAGTGGTCTTTCAGACAGATATTGGTGAGATTCGTCTCTCTGGTTCTGAGTTTAAAACTGCCTTTAACGTTCGTGCACCTGGAAGATTGTCGATTCCGCAAAAAGGTTTTGCCTTTTTTAATATTGAGCGGAAGTAGTATAGGTTTTGCCCTACAGTTCGCGCAATCAAGCGAATGTACGCTGTGGTCGTGAAAGAGAAAAAGTATAAAATTATCTATTTCCAACCAGCCAATAGAAGTCCAATTCAAGACTTTATTGCAAAACAACAAAAATATGTTCGGGCTAAGATTTACAGGTGTTTAGATTTAGTAGAACAGTATGGATCAGATACGGGCATGCCGTTTGTGAAAAAGATTGACAGCGAGTTGTTTGAGTTGCGTATTCGAGGCTCGGTTGAGATACGATTTTTGTTCGCGGTAAGGAAAGACGTTGCAGTTATGTTGCATGGGTTTAAAAAGAAAACCCAAAAAATACCACTCAAAGAACTACAACTGGCAAAGACTAGATTGAAAAAATATAGCATATATGTTATAAAACAGTATGCCTAAAACTAGTAAGGAAAAACAGTATTTTCGTCCTTGGGAAGAACTTAAAAATGAATTCCTTTCTGATCCTGAGTGCAAGGCTGAATACGATAAACTTGAGGCGGAATACGAGTTGATCAGTGAATTGATTGGAAAACGATTACAAAGAGGCTTGAGCCAAAAACAGCTTGCAGAAAAGGTTGGCACCAAGCAATCAGCAATTTCTCGCCTCGAATCAGGCGAAGGCAACCCCTCGTTCAAATTTCTCAAACGCGTCGCGGAAGGTCTGGACAGCAAACTCAAAATTTCGTTCACCTAATGCAGCTAACCTCACTTTCATGTATAGATTTTCGGTTGCACACCAGTCGCACAATGGAGTTTTCTACTCCAACGACTATTTTAGTTGGCGATAACGCGAGTGGGAAAACGGCTGTCCTCGAGGCAATATGCCTATTAAGCACTGGCAGTAGTTTTCGCGCCAAAGTCACAGGCGAGCTGATCTCATTTAACAGAGAGTTCGCGCGAGTGGCCGCAAACATAACTGACTCAGAAGAAGAACAAACTCAGTTGCAAATCCTCCTCACCCGTGGCGAACTACAAGGCAAAAAAGTTAGTTCGCGCACATTTTTTGTCAATGATGTCAAACGGCAACGCCGCCGTCTTACCAGTTATATTTCGAGTGTGCTTTTCCGACCAGAAGATATGCGACTTGTTGAAGGATCGCCAGCTCGTCGGAGAGGTTTTTTAGATGCTGTTTTAAACCAAGTCAGTCAAGAGTATGAGCGTGCTGTTCGCGCCTATGAGCAAGCGCTGCGTCGGCGCAATAAATTACTAGTCCAAGTACGCGCAGGCGAACAACCACGCACAAGTCTCAATTATTGGACACAAACGTTGCTCAAACAAGGGGTAGTTTTGCAGGAAGCGCGGAGACAATTTTTTAGCCATACCGCGGTGGTATCGTTTCCCCTAGATCTGCAGGCGGTATATGTGCCATCAATTATTTCTCCAGAGCGACAGCAAGAGTATGCGGAGCGGGAAATTGCGGCAGGTCACACGTTAATAGGTCCACATAAAGATGATTTTCGTGTGGAGATAGAGTTGCAGTCAGAGCAGCGGGATATCGCTGCGTATGGATCGCGCGGGCAACAGCGTTTGGCAGTTTTATGGCTCAAGTTGTGCGAGCGTTCGTATTTACAAGCAAAACGTACAACCATGCCACTTTTGCTACTCGACGATATTTGGTCAGAGCTCGATGATAATAGTCGCGCATTAGTCGAGCAAATTCTGCCAGAGCAGCAAGCAATTATCACTACTACCCATTTAGAATTGGCAGAAGAACTGCGACAAAAATATCCCAATCGCACACAGATCATTTCGCTTGTGTAGAATACAGACAATGACACTTTCTCCCAGCATTTCCCAACATCTGCAAAAAATCACTTTACCAGACGGAAACTCGCACAAAGGGCAGAATGGCAAGTTGCTCGTGATCGGCGGTAGCGAACTTTTTCACGCAGCCAGCAAATGGAGTCTCGATATTGCGAGCAAGTTTGTTGATATGGTGTTTTATGCTTCAGTGCCGAGCAACAACGAATTGGTGCGCGAGGCAAAAGGTGCATTTTGGAATGGCATCGTGCTCGAACGTGATGAAATTCCAAATTATATTACGGAAGCAGATTGTATTTTGATTGGTCCCGGCATGGATAGAAGTGCTGAAACCAAAGAGTTGGTGACGAAGCTGGTTGCTGATTTTCCCGATAGGCGATGGGTGATCGATGCTGGTGCATTGCAAACAATCGAGCCAACGCAGTTTCCTGATGGCAGTATTTTGACGCCGCACCAAGGTGAGTATGATCGTATTTTCAACCTGCTCGGAGGCTCAATGGACAATTTGCTCGCACGTGGCATTACCGTTCTCCTCAAGGGACCGAGTGATTATGTCTATCATCGGGCCGCAGTCACCACAATAACTGGCGGCAATCCGGGTATGACAAAAGGTGGCACAGGAGACGTTTTGGCGGGATTAGTTGCAGCTCTCTACTGCAAACAAGAAGCGGAGACGGCCGCGGTTGTTGGTAGTTTTATCAACAAGCAGACTGGCGAGTACTTAGCAGAAAAAGTCGGGCCATTTTTTAATTCGAGTGATTTGGCGGGAGCGATTCCAGAGGTTTTTTGGCGGGTGTTGCGCGAAGTTACCGCAGTTTAAACCTATTTATTTTCGCATTCTGTGCAATAATAAATGTACTTGTTGAGTATGTTTGATCCACAATTTAGTATTTCCAGTAACATTTTGACCTATATCTCGCGGATTGAGTCGGCCAAGGCGTTGATCGATCACGCGGCACTCGTTCCGAGCTGGGAGGCAAAATTTCGCGACGATGCCTTTACCCGCACGGTTCATTACGGTACGAAAATTGAAGGCAACGATTTAACGCAAGAACAGGCGCAACAAGTCGTTCGTCTCGAGGACTATGTGGACTCTGAGGATGTTGCCAAACGTACTGGCATGTTGGCTCGCGAGCGGGATATTCAAGAAGTCATCAACTATCGCAATGTGATCGATTGGATCGATAAACAACGATCGCCAAAGTATAACGAGCTGATCACTGAGAAAACGCTCAAAACACTGCACCGTCTGACTGTTTTTAAGTTAATTGAAGAGGGATACACGGGCAGGTTTCGAGACAAACAAGTAGTGGTTCGCAGTGCAGCGAGTAGTGGCGTTATTTTTCGCCCACCAGTGGCAGTCGAGATCCCCTACCTTATGAACGATTTTTTTGCCTGGGTGCATTTGCCTGCTGCCCAAGCAGTTCATCCGCTTTTGCGTGCCGCCATCACCCACTACCAATTGGTATATATCCATCCATTTATCGAGGGAAATGGTCGCACCGCCCGCGCGTTTGCGTCACTCATGCTGTACACCCTGCAGTATGATTTCAAACGATTCTTCTCGCTCGAACAGTACTTTGACAGCAACGTTGACGCCTACTACCAAGCGTTGCTTTCAGTCCAACAAAATCCCGGGCAAGATTTGACCTATTGGCTCGAGTACTTTTGTTATGGGGTGGCGATTGAACTCGAAAAAATTCGTGAGCAAGTACAGCGACTTTCGCGAGATCTGAAGCTCAAAAAACAATTGGGCCGCCAAGTTGCACTCTCGGAGCGACAAATTATTTTACTCGAGTTATTCCAACAACAGGAATCAATTTCTTCCGACGATGCCCAAAAACTTTTGCCACAAGTGTCTGTCGATACCGTCCTGCGTGATTTCAAAGATCTCATCACCAAAGGCATTATTAAGAAACAAGGGGTGACGAAGGGCGTCACCTACAGTCTGTTAGAGTAGGGACATGCAAACTGCAGAATTCGCCCAGTACTTAGCCCGTCTCGATAACCTCAGTTCTCGTCTCGACATGACCGCGGTGCTGGCAGAGTTGTACCAGCATTTTTCACCAGATGAACGACAGTATGCCAGCTATCTTATACAGGGTTCGCTGGTGCCACAGTATCGTTCGCTCGAGTTCCAACTTTCAAGCAAGATGTTGTTGCGGGCAATTTGTGGCTGTGCGATAGAGTTGGATGCTACTGAGGTGCTAGCACTATACAAAAAAATTGGCGATATCGGCGTGGTGGCGGAGCAGATTTTGAGTCTGCACCAAACAACCAACACAGATATCAGCATTGTAGAACTACATCAAAAATTGGTTTCGATTGCAGAAGAATCTGGGTCGGGTTCTCAGCAGCGCAAACTCGAAAAAACAACCGAGTTGCTGCAATCGGTTTCTCCGCTCATGGCCAAGTATATTGCGCGCATGATCACCGGTAAACTTCGTTTGGGTTTTGCCACTATGACGATTTTAGATGCACTTTCTTGGGCGCAGACGGAGACAAAAGACGAGACAAAATTGCTCGAAGCAGCCTATCAAAAACGCGCAGACGTAGGACAACTCGCTCGCTCGTACTTGGCTGCAGAAGGCGAAACAGCCCGCAAAACAGCGCTCGCACAGTACGATGTGTTGTTTAGCACACCGATCGTGCCACAGCTTTGTCAGCGCCTACAGTCTAGCGAAGAAATTATCGCGAAACTGGGCAAAGTTATCGCTGAACCGAAGTACGACGGATTACGGATTCAGCTGCACATCGACACGAAAAAAAAGCAGGCGTTTGCCTATACGCGCAGTCTCGAAGACGCTACCCACATGTTTCCAGAACTCATCGAACTTTTTTCACAAATTAACGCGGGGCAAGTGATTCTCGACGCCGAAGCAATTGGCTATGATCCAAAAACTGGCAAATTACTCCCATTTCAAGAAACTATCACCCGCAAGCGTAAGCACGATATTGCCGAGCAAGCAGGCAGTGTGCCAATTGTTTTTTACATCTATGATCTACTGTTTATCGATGGTCGCTCGCTCATAACTATGCCGCTGCACGAACGCAAACAGCTACTGCGTCAAACGATTACGGATAGCAAAAGCGGCAAGTTCACGCCGTATATAACAACCGAAGATGCCGATGAGCTTCGGCAATTTCACGAAGGGCAGCTCGCGCTCGGCCTCGAAGGAGCGGTGGTCAAGAAGGTTGATGCGCCATATCAAAGTGGCCGCAAAGGTTGGTACTGGGTCAAGATCAAAGAGCTGGCAGGTACGCGCGGCAAGCTGGCCGACACGCTCGATTGCTTAGTGCTTGGGTACTATGTGGGCAAAGGCAAGCGTACACAGTTTGGCGTTGGCGCATTTCTCGTTGGCGTGATTGATGGTGAAAAAGTCTTGAGTTTGGCAAAAATCGGCACCGGTCTGACCGACGAACAATTTCGAGAGCTCAAAACGCGTTGTGATGCGCTGGTCGTAGCGTCTCAACCTCCCGAGTATCAAGTTCCCAAAGAACTTTTTCCCGATACTTGGATTCGGCCTGGTTTGGTTGTTGAGATAGCGGCAGATGAATTAACAAGATCGCCATTACACACAGCTGGTCTTGCCTTGCGTTTTCCTCGTTTAGTTCGATTTCGCGATGACAAAAAGTGGGAAGATGCAACGAGTTTAGAAGAGCTCAGTTCTTTTTAGCGACAATGTCAGCGACTGCTTCTGGTACATTGACAACCATATTATGGTTTGTAGGTAAAAAGTGATACGTACAGTTTGGATATGTTTGCTGGATTTTCTTTTGTGACCCACCGGAAAGAAAAACATCCTTTGTCCCAAAAATGCGGTGAATATTTTGCTTGTTTAGGGAATTTGTAGTCGTACTTTTCCAGCCAAGCAGGGCTCCCCATATAAGTGCAAACATGACCTTGCCCATGATTTTTGTATCGTTGAGAACGCGCAGAAAATTAAGGTCAAAACTATTTTTGTAGTAGAGGTGCTCTTTGAGCGAATGATCTCGTATTGCTTGCGGGTGTAGCTTTGACCAAGTTACGAGCAGAGAATACGCTAATGGTATTTTTAACCATGATTTTCCAATTTGTATTGGCGCAGTCACAAGAACGATCTTTTTGAATACATCTCCTGAATGTTCTTTTAGGTATTCTTGTAAAATCAGACAACCAAAACTATGGCCGACAAACACAAGTTCTACGGGATTCGTGGCATATGCTTGTATAAGTACCTCAAGATCTTTGGCATAACAATCCATGAGATCGCTTGCCTTGCTAGAGAAATTGTGGGTCGACAGACCATGACCACGCAGATCAACGGTCACACAGTGCGAGTTTGGTCTTAGTTGTAGAAGCGATTGAATAAACCAGTGCCAGCTAGTAACGCAGCCGCCCAATCCAGAAAGTAGTAGATATGTTTCGGTTGGATAAGAACTATTGCTGTGTTCAGAAACGAAGAGTGATTCACCATCAAAACTTTTGATTTTCTTAGTGACGGTGGACATAAGCTAGAAATTATTCTTCAGAATCAAAAAACCGTTTAACAATTTTCCGCACTTCAATACGCTGTTCTGCTGAAGCAGTTCTGATGAATTCCTGACTTCTTTTAAGCATTGAACGTTCTGGGCTTGGAAGTTGATCATAGTAGGCACCACCCAACATAGGATAATCTTTGCTCACAGAATCGTCGGAAAGAGATCCACCTGTCCAAAATTTTACATGATGTTGTATTACCGAAAAAAGCAGTTTAACGCTTCCAAATTTTTTCACCCTGCGAAGTGAAAAAACAAATTGAGGATACTGAAATAACTTATAAGATAAACCATCGTTTGCAGCGCTTTGAACGAGATAGCCATCTTCAAGGAATTTTTCTTCCTCTGGAAACTGGTACTGAGAGAAATGTTTTTTGTTAATGCCTATGAGCGCGCCAACCCCAATAGGTTTGTTTAATCTAGTTTGGATTTCTAGAGTTAAGTTAAAGAAATTTGCCCATGTTTTATCATTTTTGCCTGAGGAACTTGTTGCAGTCCAAGTTGAGAACAAATCTGTTTCTGGATGCTCTGCCAAGCGATAGCGAATACCATCCAGGAACGCTGCTGGCAACCGATTGTCCGCATCCATAAAAATAATCCACTCATTTTTTGCTAACGCACCACCAGTATTTCGTTGCAGTGATACATTGCGTTTTTTTACCACTTTGACAATGAGGGGAAATTTGTCAGAAAAAGAATTTGCTTTTTCGACTGTTTTGTCATCGGAATTACCATCGATCACAATCACTTCAAAATCTCGATTAGTTTGGTTGCTGAGATCTTCGAGCAAGAGCGGCAAGTATTTTTCTTCGTTGAGACACGGGATAACGATGGAAAAGGTTGAGGTAGTTTTTTTCATACTCAGACGATTGATTATACCTGTTGGCTGCTACAATGTGGACATGATAACAATTATTGGGCTCGGCAATCCAGGAACAGAATACCGAAATACACGTCACTCTATTGGTCAAGTAGTTATAGATAAAATAGCTTCAATACTTGGTGTTTCATTTGAAATGTCAAAGAAAACTCATTCGCAAGTAGGACGTAATAAAAAAGACTTTTTACTCGTAAAACCCGAAACCTATATGAACGATTCTGGTAAAGCTGCGAAAGCCGTTCTGGCCTACTTTGCAAAGTTTGACCCGTCGGATCGCGATCAGGAATTACCAGAGCTCTTTGTCATTCACGACGATTTAGATATCCCATTGGGAGAGTTTAAGATCCAATTTGGTACCGGTCCAAAAGTCCACAACGGCTTGCTTTCGCTCTACCAACACCTCAAAACAAACCGATTTTGGCACGTGCGGGTTGGCGTAGATGGTCGCTCTGGTCAGCGAACAATGCCGGGAAGCGAGTATGTCTTGCAACAATTTATGCCCAATGAACGCGAGACTGTTGACCATGTGGTAGAAACAGTGGCGCGAAAGCTGTTAGGATAGAACGTACATGCCAATTCATCGTTCGCATCACTTACATCTGCCATTTTTACGCGTAGATCATAACAAACAATTGCGCTCGTTGTATCTCATGCGGGTATTGCGCGATTCAGTAAATCAATCGACTTTTTTCTTTTTGCCTATTTTTTTGTATAAGTCAGGTGTGGTGTTGCTTGCGCAGTTCCATCTCGCAGACTTTCAAGCAGGATTGTTGTTCATCGCAGGATACTTTTTGGTAGTTCGAGCAGTGATGTTGCTGACTGGCATCGGCTTTGGGAGTTACACGAGCAAAGTTGGTATTCAGCGGGCGTTTATTTTTTCCTACTTATTGCGCGCGCTGATGTTTGCTTGTTTATATTTCGCGTCGCAGTCTATTATGTTGTTATTGATTGCGGCAATTCTTGACGGCTTGAACGCAAGCTTGTTCTGGAGCAACTACTACACAATTCTGAGTCAGTACGCGAGCAAGCATAATATTGGTAAAGATCTTGGCTTTCTACAGACAGTTCTGCAAGCAGTTTCCGCAATTGCGCCAGCTCTCGGAGGCGCGCTCGCAGGCTTCTTTGGTTTCGATACACTTTTTTTGTTCGCGCTGGCAGCGACAGTCCTTAGCATGTTTAATATTTTCCAGCTACATATTGCCGCGCTACACGACAAAGTGAGTTTGGCGGAGTTTAGAAATTGGCTCAAACAGCGCAGATTTGATCGTTTGGCGCTATCGTATGTAGGTCGTTATTTTAACGATGCAACGTTGTTTTTGTGGCCACTGTATGTGTACTTTATTCTTGGTTCCGTCGAGAAAGTTGGGTATTTGTATACCGCATCATTGTTGCTTGCGCTCATGTTTTCATTTTTGATTGGCGTATACATAGATACACATAAGAGCAAAAAACCTTTTTTTACCACTGGTGGGATTTTGTCAATTCTCTGGTTATTGAGGAGCCAAGTGGTTGCAGTTTGGAGTATTGCGCTCGTCGATACACTCGAGAAATTGACCGCAAACTTTCACTGGCTCTTTTTTGAGACGCTTATGATTCGACAAAGTCAGGGTTCACAAGTGTTTTCTTATTTTGTGTATAGAGAAGTCATTCAATCTTTGGCAGCGGTAGCATTTTGGTCAATTGTTTTTATTTTGATTTTACTTGCCTCTGGTTGGCAGGCATTGTTTGTCGTTGCTGCAATGGGGGTGCTGTTTAGCTTACTGGTAAGCGATGGCCGTCGATCGGGACATACGGGCAGAGTATGACGGATACAAAATCAGGATTCACAAATATTTCTTCAGTCTTGGCCAGATTTGGACTGGAAGACAAAGGTGGCTATATTACCAAAGAGTTTCAGGATTATGGCTATCGTTTGGCTGTTGCACTCGACGACATGAAACACAAAAGCTTGTATATCAAAATGGCAAAATCAAATGATAGAAATTTGCTGCAAGAAGCGCTCTCATTTGTAACCGATGCGCATCATGCCAAGAGCAAAGCCAGGCTGTTTATGTGGAAGGTTCGTGAACTCAAAAATAAAAAGGCTGCGGTACAATCGAAAGATGCAGTTGTCTCGTAGTCCGTATTTCAGAACTCAGGTTTTTATTTTTCTGTTGGCGCTTGCCGCTGGGATTTTGGCGTATACGACTCGATTTCGCACTCCTACAAATCAAGATGTTCCAGAACTAGCTGATCCTACAGAAATTGTTATCCCACAAGCAGAAATAGTCACGAGAGAGTACGCCCAAGCCCAAGTTGCAAAAAACTTATATGTTCCATTAGTGATAGAGGACCCAGACCTGTTGGCGGAGCAAGTTGCACAGCTGGCAGCTTGGCGTGTGGGCGGTATTGTCGTGTTTGGTAAACAAATTTCGCTGGCAGAGGCAAAAGCAGTAGCTACAGAACTTGGAAAGTATCCAGATTGGCAACCAGAAGTACTGGTGGATCATGAAGGTGGAACGGTGCAGCGTTATAACGGGGCAGGTTTTACCAAATTGCCGAGTTGGCAAGAACTCTGCGCATTGCCGCAAACAGAACGCAGAGAGTTGCTCGATACTTCTTTGCAAGAGTTGCGAGACGTAGGAGTGACGATGGTCTTGGCACCGATGCTAGATCTGGGAGAAAAGAATTCAGTGCTTGGCACGAGGCTTTGTTCTGCTGATCCCAAAGTAGTTGTTGCGGCAGCGAGCGATTATATTCTCGCGGCTCGCGGAGTGGGTATTGAGCCTGTGCTCAAACACTATCCAGGAATTGGTGGTGCGGATCTCGATACGCACAAGGAACTTCCGGTGATCGATCCAAGTTTGGAAGAAATTACGGTCTTCTCTGATGTGCTCGACAAATTTCCTGATCTTGCAGTTATGGTTGGACACGTCGCCATTGCGAGCAGAGATCCAGATACAGCTTGCTCGCTTTCAAAAAAGTGTATTGCTGCAGTAACAGATTCATTTCCTAAGGTAAAAATAATGAGCGATGCACTCGAGATGGGTGGAGCCAAGCAAGACGATACCTTGAGTAACACGGCAAAAAGGGCGTTGGAGGCAGGCAATGACTACTTGCTATTTGGTAGTCCAGTAACGATGGATGAAATTGCAGTGGTGCTCAAAGACCTTACCGACACTCGTCTGCTACAATAAAATTGTGCGATCTGTACAAACAACAATTGTTAAATGTATCCTGCTCGGATTACTTGCGGGAGCCTTTCTCTTTTTCACTCTCGATGCAAAGTTACTGTGGTTGCCGTTGGCGCAGTTTTCACTTGGTTTGCTGGCAGGAGTTGGTCTGCTCAAGTTTGACAAAGTAGTGTTGGCACCCCGCTACAACGACGAGACACATCAATTTGTTATCACGCGTTCACTGTTGTTTTTGCTCTCATTCGCCGCGGTAAGCATCTGGATGATTACTTCTTCTGGTTCAATTGTGGGGAATGGTTTGGCATTGGGAATCGCGAGCTCACTATTGGTAGAGATGACACATTTGCGACTTGATCTCGAGTTATTTCACCTGACATTTCTTGCGCAGGTCAACAAGCGCTACTCACAACAAGATATTAACAGTCTCGTGATTGCCGCATGGGTGTTTTTTCTCTTGTTGGTTGGGTTAGTGTTTCGTTTTTGACATGTTACATTGGTACGGCATTTTCATTGCGGGAGCCATTCTGGTAACGTACTTTTTTGCTGAAAAGCGAGCAAAAAAAATCGGAATCTCGAGTGATCAGTTTTCTCGCTTGGCAACTACGATGCTTATTTTTGGATTTATAGGCGCTCGCCTCTGGCATGTGGCAACAGATTGGTCGCTCTACTCGCACGATTTACTTGCTGCGATGTATGTTTGGCGAGGCGGCCTGAGTATATTTGGTGGAATTGTGGGCGGAGCGCTCGGCCTGTGGTGGGAGTGGCGCAAGCTAGTGCAAGAGAACATTACATTTTTCCATCTGAGTGACTCTATTCTTCTTGTGTTGCCAATAGGCCAGGCACTTGGTCGTTTGGGAAACTGGAGTAATCAAGAGCTCTATGGCTTACCCACCAACTTGCCGTGGAAATTGTACATCTCGCCAGAACACCGGTTGCCAGAATTTGCGAGAGTTTCCTACTATCATCCGTTGTTTGCTTACGAAGCAATTTTGCTACTTTTATTTACAGTAGCACTTTGGCGACTTGAGAAACTGCAGCCAAAAGTTTGGAAAATTGGTAGCGGGCGAGTGACCATCGCATATATTCTGTTCTACTGTGTGTTGCGGTTTTTGCTCGATTTTATTCGGCCAGATAAACAAACATTTTTGGCTACTGGGTTTGGAGTTAATCAGCTTGTGGTTGCTCTAGTTGCTGTAACTTTGAGCAGCATTCTTATAGTGCGGAAAGTAACAGCATGAAACACTGGTTATTTGGTTGCTTAGCATTTTCGCTTGTAGTCTTGAGTGGTTGCACGCAAAAGATTGCGCAGCAGCATTCACTTGAAACAATTCAAATTGGCGAACACAAATTGCAAGTTGCAGTAATGCGCACGCCAGAAGAATTGCAACAAGGACTGAGTGGAACTGATCAAGTGCCAGGTGATGGCATGTTATTCCTCTTACCAGAACGCCAAGAAGCGCGTTTTTGGATGAAGGATATGCGGTATCCCATCGATATGATTTGGATTGATGGCGATCGGGTAGTGGGAGTGGCAGAAAATGTACAACCGCCAAGTCCTGGGCAGTCGCTCGACTCACTGCCAACTATCAGTTCTCAGCAACCAGTGACGGCAGTGCTCGAGTTGCCAGCAGGAGATTTTCGGCGGTTAGAGTTGGCGATGGGGGCGGCTGTGCGATTATAAAACCAGATTATTTGATACCACATTCAGTGGCAAGGTAGTTATACTTGCTGCAAAGACAAGCGCAGTCTGTCTTGCTCGAGGGACTAAAACAAGGTTCTATTCCTATTATGGTTTGATCACAATTGCAACTTTCAAACTCTTTCATTTCTAGTATTTGTTTTAAATCATTTTCTTTGCTAGTGGTGCAGCTGGCACATTTAGGTAGATTGCTGTCACACGAAGCAATTCTCTTTCCAGTGTAGTACCAACCGCCATCAGAGGAACTAACTGAGCACCTTCCATCACTGTTCTTTTCTAGGCATTTCTCACAACCTTCTTCTTTGGGTGACCTACAACCACTTGTCACTGCGTGGTTTTGAATGGTTGCGCTGCACAGTATTACACCCGGGTAACTTTCCCCAATTCCACAGAATGGAGTACTCGTAGGACAAAACCGCTTACAAAATGATTGTTTCCAATCTGTAATGCAGAAAACCCCTCCTTCGGCACGATATGGAGTGCCTCCCAGTGGGCAGTATGATTGCATGGATTGTATGCCAGAGCCTGCTCCGAAGCTTTTATATGGCCCAAAAACATTTGGAATAAGTGCAGTCTTCACAATCAATATGGCGACGACGATTGTACTACAGATAAATGCAGCAAGTTTCAGCATACAGTGAGTATAACCGAAGTAACAAAAATTAGCTTCTTGAGCCCGCTCGATATTAAACCAGGTAAGCGTGGTGGTCAGCCCAAGTGTGCTAGTTGCTCGAAGTTCCGGCGGCAGTTTTGCTTGAGCAGAATCCTTCGCTATAATGCTCATATGCCAACTGTAAATATTTACATAACTGATCCCAAAGCATTGGGTGATTTACAACTATTCATACCAAAACTTAAACAGTATTTGGCAGACAAATTGACCTGCGGTGAAATCAAACTGACGGCAAAGGAAATAACTATGAGATTCGTGCAAGAAAGCATTCCTTCGCTTGGTGATGTAAAAGTTTGGTTGAAACTATGCGAACTGGGCCATAGCTGGGCCACCATCACATAGTGTTCTATACGACAAGTTTAATGTTTTTAAGATCTTTTTCCAATTCTTTTAAGCTTTCTCGCCTGTCGATTCTTTTTTGTTCGGTTTTAAAAATGTCATGCTCTTTCTCTGCTTTTGCTAGGGCAAGCGAATGAGATATTTTCAGCAAATGCTAGATATTGTTCCACTATTAGCCCTAAAGTTTTTATTTCCGGTTCATCAAGATAATTTTTTGCAATACTCACATCATTTTTTGTAATTTCCTTTTCTGTTTTTTTATCAAAAGATTGTATTCCTAAAAATGGTTTCGCCGAATCTATCCGGCTATACACCAGCTCAGCAGCGGTTTTTTGGCTGATTGCCCATAAAAGCTTATTTTGAACAATTTTGAAAAACTCAAGAGTTTCTTCGTTTTTTGGGTCGTAGTCAATGCTAGTAGTGTAGATGTCTTTTATTTTTTGGTAAAAGACCCGTTCCGAAAGGCGAATTTCCCGAAGTTTTGCCTGAAGCTTATCAAAATATTCTGTAGTTTTCCCAGATTTCAATTTTTGTTCATTGAGTGAAAATCCCTGCAAAAGATATTCTTTGAGTCTTTGGGTTGCCCAGATGCGAAATTGGCTGCCACGCAAGGAGTTTACGCGGTAGCCGACGGAAATAATAGCGTCTAGATTATAGTGTTTTACATGGTAGTTTTTGCCATCAGTGGCAGTTACCGAGAAATCCTCGGCAACTGAATTTTCACTTAATTCTTCTGTTTTGAAGATATTTTTGAGGTGAAGCCCGATATTATCGACACTACAGTCAAAAAGCTGAGCCATTGATTTTTGCGAAAGCCAAAGACTTTCCTCTTTTACAATCGTATCGACAGATATTTTTCCGTCGTCTGATTGGTAGATGATGATTTGAGATTGTGATGAATATGACATAGTCATTCTTTAATAAAATTAATGAGGCCTGCGAGTTCTTCTTTATCTAGATAATTTTTAGCCACTATTACATCTGATTTACGTATGGCACCTTGTGGGCTATTTTTCCAGTTCGTCAGACCCACATTTGGTTTAGCACTGCTTGCGCGACTACTAATAATTTCTGCGGCTGTTCTACCTGAAATGGCGAAGTGCAATTTATTTTGCACTTGTTGCTTCTCTGATAAGCTCGCCCTCGGTGTAGATATTTTGCAAGTGTTTTGTGACTACACTTCTATCAACCCCAAAGAGCTCAGCTATTTTGGCTTGCGTTAGCCAGATAGTTTCACCACACAAGAATATCTCTACTTTCACCTTGCCATTTGGCGTTTTATAAAGCAAAAATTCTGTAAAACTATTTTGCTTAACTATTTGATTTTTTTTCATATTATTTCTTTTCTTCACACCCCAATTATAGTCTTTTCTTGCCCAAACCCCACTCGCTTCACTTCTCTCAAGAATGGTATGATGAAATAAGCATGCAATCCCTGCCCACATCTGGATCACGTATCACTACCACGTTGCGTTCGACAAACAATCCGCTCGTACAGCGATTTTTGGGGGGATCAACTACATCAAAGACCAGTGAGCAGCTCGCAGTTCTCGAAAATATTCTTGCCGATGTTGCCCAAGTGGTGCCGCAGGTAATTGAGCAAGCAACTGATACGCTCAATGTACCGCAGGCGGTTGGGTCAGCTCGCAATCCAGAACTAGCCGCGGCCACAACTCCAGATATTGCGCCGGAATTAGCTGGACACATGCAAGCAGTCGAGCAAGAACCTTCGCCAGAATTATCCCCAGAGGTTGAGGGTTACTTGGAAGCGGTAGAAAATTATGCAGAGCAACAACCACAAGAAGTGGTGATTGCAGATGGTACGTTGCCAACCAATCATTCCAATTTGCCAGCCAAAAAGGTTGTTGTTTTACCTATTACAGAAGAAGTAACCAAAGTCGCGCGTCACAAAAATCCGACCTGGAGCATCAAGTGGTTAGTCAGTTGGAGTGAGCGCTTGATGAAGATGTTCCAAGGCTCGGTAGTGTATAGGTCACCGGAGTAAAATATGGGATTCGATACATCAGGACTACTTGCCAACGTCATCTCTACCGCAACAGCGATCGGTGTTTCGTTGCTGCTCATTCTTATTTTGTGTGTTTTCGTCTACATGCTCTTTCAGTGGCTCAAACACCGAAATCGAGAACGCTATGCGCTTGATTTTGTCTCACTGGTGATTCGTGTGCCAAAGGATAACGAGATAAAAATTGATGCAGCAGAGCAGATGTTTGCAGGTTTATACTCGCTAAAAAAAACTGGCTTTAAACGATTTTTTACTGTCGAAGACTCATTCTCATTTGAAATCGTTGCACTCAAGGAGAGTATCGCGTTTTATGTGAGCTGCCCCAAGAAAATCCGTGATTTGGTCGAAAAACAGGTGCATGGTGCGTATCCAGAAGCAGATATTAAAGAAGTTGACGAAATTAATATTTTTAATCAAAAAGGTCGGGTCTCATTTACTTCGCTTAAGCTCGACAAATCAATGTACTTTCCCGTCAAAATGTACAAAGATTTGCCAACTGATGGTTTATCGCTTTTGACCTCAGCCCTAGCAAAAATGGGCGAAGGAGAAGGTGCGATTGTGCAATTTTTATTGCAACCGATTGGTAATCGTTGGCATAAGCAAGGTCGCAGTTATGTCTCAAGCCAGAAAAAGCGTGAGGCAGATCCAGAAAAAGCGACCTACGCGCACGATCCAAAGGAAATGGAAGCAATTGGTGTCAAAACTGAAAAACCAGGCTTTCGAGTTTCTATTCGCGTGGTTATTTCTTCGCCACAAGAACAATTGGCGGAGTCTCACCTCAACAATATTGCTGGTAGTTTTGCCCAATATAGTTCTGCCTACAATGGTTTTAAGCGCGCCCGTATCTATCTCAAGCATTTGTTCATGATTGACTTTATATATCGCTATATGCCGATGTTTAATCGCAATACGTGTGTGCTCAACACAGAAGAACTTGCAACTATTTTTCACCTCCCAAACAAAACAGTCTTAACGCCACATATTAATTGGCTCAACGCCAAGCACGCGCCAGCGCCACATAACATGCCGCACTCTGGCGTGTACCTTGGCAACTCTAAGTATCGAGGTGAAAACCGCAAAGTATTTATGAATCTCGATGATCGCAGGCGTCATACCTACATTATAGGGAAAACTGGTACCGGTAAGTCAGAGTTTCTCAAAGAATTGATTCTGCAAGATATAGAAGCAGGCCATGGAGTCTGTGCTATCGATCCGCATGGCGAGTTTGTCGAGGATCTACTACAATTGATGCCGCCAGAGCGAGCAGACGACGTGATTTACTTTAATCCGTCTGATCTGATGCGGCCGATGGGTCTCAATATGATGGAGGCCGACTCGGAGGAACAGCGACATTTTGTGGTCGGTTCGATCATTGGTCTTATGTACAAGTTGTACGATCCGCATCGTACTGGCATCATAGGACCTCGCTTTGAGCATGCCATTCGCAACGCTATGTTGACGATTATGTACAAAAAAGGCACCACGTTTATAGAGCTCGTGCGGTGTTTGACCGATGCCAAGTATGTCGAAGAACTCATGCCATATGTCAAAGACCCAGTGGTCAAGCGGTACTGGACTGACCAGATTGCCCAGACTTCGGACTTTCATAAATCAGAAGTCTTGGACTATATCGTGTCCAAGTTCGGTCGATTTGTAACCAACAAAACAATGCGTAATATCATTGGCCAACCGTCGAGCGCTTTCAATTTCCGCAAGGCCATGGACGAGAAAAAAATTATTCTTTGCAATCTTTCAAAAGGTATTTTGGGCGAGGAAGACGCGAAGTTTCTCGGTCTTATTTTAGTGCCAAAAGTGCTCACCGCTGCCATGAGTCGGGCAGATATCCCGATGGAACAGCGCAGTGATTTTTTCCTGTATGTTGATGAGTTTCAAAATTATGCCACCGAGGATTTTGCCGTTATTCTCTCTGAGGCACGTAAATATCGCCTCAACTTGACAGTTGCAAATCAGTTTGTCGGACAAATTGATGAAGAGGTCAAAAACGCGGTGTTTGGAAACGTCGGTACTGTTGTTTCTTTCCGCGTTGGTGTGCCTGACGCCAACTTCCTCCAGCACGAGTTTATGCCGACTTTCAATGAAGGTGACTTGACCAATATCGAAAAATACCATGTTTACATCAAGACAATTGTAAATAATGAACCAGTGCCAGCTTTTAGTATGTCGCTCGCAAAAGACATGACAGCAGTCAACGCCAGAATGAACCCGAAGCAGGCTGAAATGATTAAAGAGCTTTCAAGATTGAAGTACGGTAGAGACAGAGACATTGTTGAAGCCGAGATTCAACAGCGAAGTAATTTGTAACAAAAATCTTATTGTTCGGGTTGAGTAACTCGACTTTCGTAGTCCGTGACCACCTGATTGCAGTATACATATCTGCTGTACTCGAGGGCTCGTTCTTGAATTGGTTGTTCTGGATTATCTCTGTCAGTAGTGCCCAAAATACTTGTAGCATGTTCTTGAAGTGCTTTTGCTTGTGCGGAAGCATTCTCGAGTGTGATATCGAGTTCATCAGGTATTTGGACTTTGTTGGCAATAGTGTTGTTAAATATAGACGTCAACTGCGTTCCTGCCTCTTTGAGTGAAAAGGTGTCGCGAGCGGGAATTATCACATAGGCGGCGACTGCCAACAGTAGCAACAGTGTGACAGTGATAAAAATTCGCAATTTGCGCATAGAGTTTAGTATAGCTTACTCGTAGCGAAGAGCTTCAATCGGGGAGAGTTGTGCTGCGCGTCTGGCTGGTGCAGCGCCAAAGATGAGGCCAACCAGGCTCGAAACACCGAAAGCAAGCAGCACCGCATCAAAGGTAACCTTGGCTGGGATGAATGATTGCAGGGCAAACGTACCAGCAAAAGCTATTCCCACCCCAATCATGCCACCAAAAAAAGACAAGAACGCCGCTTCGATCAAAAATTGCAGCATGATGAGATTGGGAGTAGCGCCAAGCGCTTTCCGCAAGCCAATTTCTCGGGTACGCTCCGTTACAGAAACAAGCATGATGTTCATAATACCTATGCCACCAACTACGAGCGAAATACTGGCAATGCCTCCCAAAGCAACGGTTAAGACCGATAAAATCTGATTGATTGTTCCCAAAATCTCCGACTGATCTACCACCGAAAACTCGTCTGCTTTGAGTGATTTTTCGAGTTCTTTGCGAATAGCAGCCATGTGTTCTTTGAGCCGCTCTGTTGTCTTGGTTTTCACTACAATTCGGACAATCTTGGTGGTGTCATAGGCACGAAAAAATGTCTTGAGTGGCATGTAGGCGTAGGTATCAAACGAAGGACCACCAAAGCCACCGCCCTTTTTTTCGATTACTCCAGTGACCTGAAAAGTTTGATCGCCAACGGTCACCTGCTTACCAACAGGATCTACGTTGCCAAAAAGTTCTTGGGCAATTTCGTACCCGAGCACAATTACTCGAGAGGCATTGGCATTTTCGCTTGCAGAAAAGAAGCGACCTTTTTCTGGTTTGGCATTGAATGCGGTCTCATAGTTTGGAGTTGTTCCCAGAACCGTAATCCGTTTTTTGGTATTACCTAGAGAAACACTGTCAGATTGCAAGCTAAAAGGGGCGGCCTCAGCCACGTGCTCTCTCAGCTGCTCCAACCGATTGACTTCTTTTTGAGTCAGTTTGCTATTGGCAATTCCTGTGGCCGCACTTTCGCTGTTAATGCTTCCACTATCACCAAATATATCTCCCGGAAAGATAATAATGGTATTGGCACCAAGTTCGTTGAATTGCTCGGTGACAAAGGCAGACAGGCCATTGCCAATGCTCGTAAGTAGTACAACAGAGGCAACGCCAATAATTACGCCCAGCATCGTCAAAAATGACCGCATTTTGTTGACAAATATTGCTCGTAGTGCGACGCTAAAAACTTCCATATTATGTTTTTTTCTGTTTTTTGTCGGATAAAATCTTACCGTCTCTAAAGACGATCAGGCGTTGTGCAATTTCTGCCACATCATGTTCGTGAGTGACCATGATGATGGTTCTGCCTTCTTCGTGTAGCTCGGTAAGTAGTCGTTTGATGTCATCACCAGACTTGGTATCAAGATTTCCGGTCGGTTCATCAGCAAAAATGAGATCAGGATCATTGATAAGCGCACGCGCAACAGCAACCCGTTGTTGCTGGCCTCCAGAAAGTTGTGCGGGGGTATTTTGCAAACGATCTGCCAACCCTACTCGAACAAGCATTTCTTTTGAGCGACGAGTGCGTTCTGCCGAGGCGACTTTTGCATAGACAAGTGGTAACTCGACGTTGGCAAGTGCACTCGTTCGAGCGAGCAAGTTAAATTGCTGAAAGACAAATCCAATATATTTATTGCGTAGTCGAGCTCTTTCTACCTCGTTGTATGAGCTAATCTCGCGATCGTTGAGCTTGATGGTTCCGCCTGTTGGCAATGCCAGTGTGCTTGCAACTTGCAAAAAAGTTGATTTACCAGAGCCTGATGGTCCCATAATAGCCACAAATTCTCCACGATCGATGTGTAGCGTTATATTGTCGAGTGCTTTGATACGTACACCGCCCAAAGTGTAGTGTTTCGAAACATTCTCAAGTGAGAGTAGCATGGTACGTGCCTCGTTTATTCTGGTAGCAAAACCTGGTCATTTTCGCTCAGTCCAGAGAGAATCTCTACCAAGTAGTCGGTTTGTTTGTCAGTCGTAATTTCTCGTTCTTCTGTCTGGTTGTTCGTCGTCAGTACATCAACGTACGTTTTATCATTTCGAATTCGGGTGGCATTGATTGGCAAGGTGAGCGCATTTTCACTTTTAGCAAGCTCAATCGTCGCGTCTCCATTCATGCCAAGGCGAAAGCGCACAGCATCACTTACGGCCTGCAGGGGAAATCTGACGCTATACACGGTGCCGTCAGCAGTTTCGCTACTAGCAAAAGAAACAAACTCCACACTGGTAGTAAAGGTTTCGCCTTCAAAGGCATCGAGCCTAATTTTTGCTACCAAGCCTTCAGAAATTTTTGCTACATCTGCCTCATCTACCCGACCGACAAAGACCAGAGTAGTTGGATCAACCAGCTCAAAATAGTCGCTTCCGAGTAATTGCGTGCCAGTACTGGTAATAGGAGAATGAGTCAAAATTCCGGCAAATGGCGCGGTCAAATTGGTATTTTGCAGTGTAATATCCTGCACCTCAACATCGATTACCTTATTTTCCAGATCCCACTGGGCTTTGTCTTTTGCTAGCTGTTCGGCATCATCGAGCCAGCGATACTTGGTGTCGTCAATCCGTGATTCCCAGTCCCAGCGCTCTTGCATATATAAATTGAGATCTTTTTGTAGCGTTTTTTGGAGGGCGGCTTTATCGATGCTCGCAATTGTTTGCCATTTTTTAATAGTATCTCCCTCTTGAGCGCTCAAATAAGTTACTTTGCCACCAGCGATAAACCTGAGGCGTGCTTTTTGCAGCGCATCAACCGTGCCAGAGATTTCGAGTGTTTCGGCTATTTCTTGACGGACGGGGGAGACAAAGGTTTTTTTGACTTCTGCCTTGTTCGCGCGAGTGAATAAGAAGCCAATAAGTGCAAGTACAAGAATGGCAAGACCAATCAGCAGTTTTTTCTGCGATCTAATTTTTCTCAGAAGTTTCACTTGCACATCATACCATCAGCAGTACTCAAGCGGTATATAATGCTGAGTATCGTGAGCCGGTAGCTCAGTTGGTTAGAGCGGTAAGCTTATACCTTACTGGTCGGGGGTTCGAGTCCCTCCCGGCTCACAAATATATAATCAGCACAGGCTTTGTTTTTAGTATGCCAGAAACAAATAAGGTTAGACTTGGTATAGAAAACTTTTTAGAGAATCTCTGTGGGCTCGCCAAAAATTTCCCTTGTTAAGCTGTTGGAATTTTTGTTTTGTAGCTGACGACCCGAGACCAGCCGTCTGATTTTCTCACGAGTTCTGTTCTAACTTCGCAAGTAGTTCTATCCAAATTTCCTGAATCAAATATGGCCTTAAATTTACCATATTTTGTACTATTTTCGTGATGTCCGTCTGTAGTGTAATCTTTATATAAATTGTAAATCTCCTTGAGCCCAGAAACATGCTGGGTTTGGTGAACAACTGTAACTTTTGAACCTTCATCATTGCTTGCTCTGCGAATTTCTAGTGTGCAAGCCAGATCTCCAGACGATTTTACTGCTCTGATATCGAGCTCTTTCTCGTCGGCTTTTCTTTTTGTAATTTCAAGGTTGTAATATATTTTTCTTGTTTTATCCCGGTGGTCTGTAAATTCAAGCTCAACGTTATTAAACTTTGTTCTTTGGTATTTTGGATCAATTGGAGCAGGTCTATTCCAAACGTATCCGGCTACAGCTAGTGCACACATCGAGTGAGGTTGCATGGGCGTATTATACCGCGTTGTTTAGTTTAGAGCTGGATCTAGAGGAGGAGTAAGAGAGCAGCGCCGACACCAAGGGTGATTAAGCCAGCCTTGAGCCAGTTCAACCAGTCTTCTGGGCCAGTCTGTGGCAATTCTGCAGGTAGAGCTGGTTGGCCACCTTTGGTACCTGTTGGAGGTGTGTAGGCGACAGTTTCGGTTGGTGTAGTGCAACTCGTAGAGTAGACATAGTCTGGGAGTCGACATACCTTGCCATAGCTCTGGCCAATGAGGGCGGTATCGTAGCAGATGTGTGCAGAGTTAGAGCAGTCTGCAGTGGTTGCACAAGTGACGTTGCAGCCAACAGTCGGTGCTGGAGGAGGAGTATTTGGTGCCTGACAGTTACTGTATTGCTCGTTGCCATTACCCAATCTGCAAACACTGCCAGCCGCACCGCCAACTGGATGACAGACATAGGCTGTGTTGTAAGATTTGCATTGATCTGTGGTTGTACAGGTGACGCCGCAGGAATATACATTTTCTTTTGGTTTGCACTCGCTCGAAGCAAGGTTGGTGCTTAGTCGACACTTATTACCTTGTGCAGCAGAGCAAGTGTAGTCGTTGTTGACGGCTTTGCAGTCTGCTTCTGCCGTGTCGCCTGTGCAATCACTGTTGCAAACATAGGCAACTTTTGCTTCGCAAGTTGTTGATGTTGGATTTGTAGTCAAACGACAGGTATTAGAAACAGTGTCACATGAGTAAAGGGCATTGCCACCTTTTGTTGTGTCTTGGCATTGTGTTGTAGTAGTACATGGCTTGTTGCAGCTGTAGTCTGCTGCCGCGGCTTCAACCTTAAGAGTAACAGAGCACTCACTTGGATTCGCTCCCTCAGTTTTTATCGTAGCTTTGTTTATAACGTTTGCGCCAGCCACAGTAGTAGCTGCTACCTTAACTTTAAACTCTGCAACTTTTGGAGCTTCTCCAACAGTTGGGTAAGTAACAGTAACCAAACCATTACTATGTGTAATGACACTATCACCGACAGGTCCGACATACGTGAGTTCTGCAGGCAGCTGGTCGGTAATGGTCACATTTGCTGCAGGAGTGGTGCCGCCCTTGGCGGTAATTCTGTAAACAAACTCTTGACCTTTTTTGAGTGGCGTCGCACTAGTTAGCTCGGTAGAAGTAGTTATGGTGCTAAAGTCGGTGAAGGCTTTTTTGGAAGTACAAGTTGCTGTGCCAGGAACAACAACAGCTTGGCAGTCGTTGGCTGTTGGCAGCGTACTCAAGCGACACTTGCCACCCGCATTATCTCGTTTTGCTAAAGCACCACCCTTGATGAAGAATTGTTTGGTCGCACCATCTGGTTGTACGTACGCAGAGAAGCTCGTGAACTCGCCACTGCCAAAGCCATTGGCGGCTACATTTGGTCCATCCCAAAGTGTCCAATTTATATTGTCGGTAGAAGTTCGAACCCAAAGTTCGCCACCTTTGACGGCGTATTGTTTGATTGTTTTTGCAGTGTCATTCATCACGTAGGCAGAGAAACTAGTTAGCGCACCTTTACCCACCGTAGCTGGCACTGCTACATTTGGTCCATCCCAAAGTGTCCAATTTATATTGTCGGTAGAAGTTCGAACCCAAAGTTCGCCACCTTTGACGGCGTATTGTTTGATTGCACCATCTTTTTGCACATAACCAGCAAAACTAGTAAGTGTGCCAGTTCCTGTTTCAGCGGTGACCGCAGTATTTGGACCAACCCAACTTGTCCAGCCGACAGCTTCTTTTGTAGCGGTGTCGATGGTAGCAGTGCGGACGAATAATTCTCCACCGCGCACCAAGTATTGTTTGACTGTGTTGTCGGGCAAAATGAGAGCATCAAAGCTAGTGGCAAGACCGGCGCCAACATTAGCGGGAATAGCCACTGAGCTATCAAACCAGTTTGGAGTCCATTGATCTACACCGTTGCCAGCATCTGGACGATAACAAATAAAGTTTGAATTTACGCCCGTGCATTGATTGGTATCGGTGCAATCAGCATCGCAAGTATAGGTATTGGATATTGATTGTCCTGGCGTAAATGCAACGTTAAAAGTTATTTGACAAGCATTTATGGGTTCTGCTGCACTTGGGCGAGAAACTGGTGCAGTTGGAGCAACCGGTGCATCTACTTGACTTTGGCGTTGGGCGATCAAGACACCAGAGATAGCGATGATGAAGAAGAGAGAGAGGCCAACTACCGTCAGGATAGAGCGCATGCCAAATGACTTCTTTTGTTTCATTGGTGGGGTAGTTGTACCAAGTGCAGTCATACCGTGCTTGTTGTAGGTCGCTGGTTGTTGTGATTGTGGGTTAAGCATGATCTTAATTTACGTCGCAGCGAGCTTTGTACTGTCCTGTGTAGGTTACGTTGTAATCATACCCTGTTGATGTGCTTGTAGTCAGAAGCCGCTCTGTTTTCCCTGGCTCTGTGATGAAAAAAGAGTAGGTTGTAGATGCTGGAGGTGTGCCTGATGTTGACTGGCAAATAAACTTGATAGTATCTCCATACTTTGCTGTGGACACAGGAGTACCACCGACCGTCATGATAAGTGTCCCACAGGCAAGAGTTGGACTTCCTGGACCGCCGCCGCCCGGAGGAGTTGTTCCACCACCGGGTGGTGTTGAACAACCGTCAGTGTATAGATTGTGTCCACAATAGGAATCGAAATTACCAGAAATGTCATAGTAGTCTACCTGACCACAGTTCGAAGCTGGAGCAGGGCAACCAGTGCCAGCTTGAACAATCACGCTACTAGATCTGCACTCTTGACCATTGTTGTAATCCATACCGTTGGGACAATCATATGTGCGACACTCGACAGCTCCCGAACATGAGCCAGGAACTGTTGGACCACCAGTGCCACCGCCAGCTGCGCATGATCCAGATCCTCCAGTTTGTCCAGCAGGACAACAAAAAACTAGCGTACCTGATACTGGGTGGGTACATTGAGTTGACCCAGGTATTGAGGCAGCGATACACCACGAACTAGCATCACAAGCAGAATAAGCTGGCGCACTCGCCTGTTGGCGTACATCCTGATTCATCTGTGTGAGATAAAATCCTGCCGCAGCCCCGACTACTGTTAAGATCAAAACTAAGAGACCAATGACGCCTTTCATGGGCATGCCCTTTTTTGGTGGAGGTGTTTGATTCATCGCAGCCGGTGTGGGTGGTTCAAATGGCGGTAAGCTAGAAGCGTCGGGAGGTGTTGGTGGTGGCGTAACAGGTGTAACCACTGGCATCGGTGTGCTTGGTGGCATAGGCGCACCTGCGGATGGCTGTGATACTGCGTTAATCATGTATATATTTTCGTAACAACAAACTGCCACCTAAAAATGTGGTACCACTCAGAATACAGAGTAAATGGAAGTAGCGTCAAGAGGGAATTATGAGTGGTTTTAGCCCTGGGAGTACTTCTCCACCAAGGAACTTGAGGGCAGCACCCCCAGCAGCAGAAATATAGGAAAATTTGTGTTCGGCATGAAAATGGTGCGCAGCGGCAATTGTGTCACCACCACCGAGGACAGTTGTTGCGCGGGATGTGGTTATTGCGCGAGCAATCGCCTGTGTGCCAGCGGAGAATAATGGGTTTTCCCAAACACCCATGGGACCATTCCAAAAGATTGTGCCAGCACCAGCCAGGAGTTCGCTATAGAGATGTTTTGTTTTCGGCCCAATATCAAGATACTGCAACTTCGTTTTCTCTGGTTTGTCTGCCATATCGTGCGAAAGATCTATCGTTTTGAGCTCGTCAGCATCGGTCGTATCAAGATTGGGAGCGGCGACAACATCGATTGGGTACAGCAATTTTGGCAAGGGAATGTAGTTATCCTTCAATACTTTTTCAGTTTTATGTTCGTCAATTAATCGTCTAGCCACAGCAACATAATCGCCTGCATCTTTTTTACTCGCTTCTTCGACAAAAGAGCGATAGATCTCAAAGCCTTCGGCCGAGAGGAAATTATTTGCTATCGCGCCGCCAATCAGCACCAGGTCAGCTATATTTGCTAGGTTAGTGAGTGCCCCGACTTTATCAGAAATCTTTGCCCCACCGAGAACAACGACAAATGGCCGTTTTGGTTCAGTAGTCAAGCTGGCAAGCATATTTGACTCTTCGGTCAAGGCTACGCCCGCGAAACTTGGCAAATACTTGGTAACGCCGACCATAGAGGCATGATTTCTATGTGAATTGGAGAAGGCTTCATTGACATACACGTCGGCTAGTCCCGCCAGTTTTTTGGCAAAGCCTGCGTCATTAGTAGTCTCGCCTTCGTAAAAGCGAAGATTTTCGAGCAGTACTATAGTGTCGAGCTTCGGTTCGTCGTAATTTGTAGAAAAAGTTACCGGTAGGTTGAGTTTTTTCTTCAGGTACTGTGCAATTGGCTCCAGGCTTAGCTCTGGCACAATAGCACCCTTGGGTCTGCCTAAGTGTGAGATAAGGATGATTTTCGCCCCTGCTTCTTGCAGTAACTTGATGGTTGGCAGTGCCGCTCGCAACCTTCGATCGTCACGAACTTGTACAACGCCCCCAGATTTCTCGAGCGGTACATTAAAGTCCACGCGCACAAGAACACGTTTGCCCGCCACATCTTTTTTCGTCACCGTTCGTAGTCGCTGCATAGCGGCATCGTAATCTCTTTTTTGGCGCAACACAAGTCATCCCGCTGTCTCGAGTTTCTGTGGTATACTGCGCGCACTCTTTTGAAAGGAGACCCAAACCCGCTATGACTGCGAAATCAACAAAAACTACGGCGAAAAGCGCCGGTCCAAGTACTATGGATGAGCTACTTGCTCAGACGAAACACACTATCAAAGTTCCTCGAAAAGGTGAACTTGTTACTGGAATAATTACTGGCAAACAACGTCGTGCCCTCATGATCGACATCGGAGCCAAGACAGAAGGCATCGTTTCAGAAAAAGAATTTGAATCTGCCAGTGAGTATATTGCTGACCTCAAAGTCGGCGATTCAATCGAAGCGATTGTTGTCGCACTCGAAAATATCCAAGGCCAAGTATTGCTTTCGCTCAAGAAAGCGGCTTCAGACGCGCGTTGGGACTTTTTCACCGAAGCACTCGAAAAAGGGACAGAGCTCGAAGCTCAGGCAATCGACGTCAATAAAGGTGGCCTTATAGTAGTAGTCCAAGGTATTCGAGGGTTTATTCCTTCGAGTCAATTTGGCAAGCACCTCATGGGGAACTTCGCTTCACTGCGTGGCACAACCGTCAAGGTCAAGGCAATCGAAGTCGACCGAGACAAAAATCGCCTTATTTTTTCTGAACGTCACGTTTCAGAATCTGGCGAAATAGAGCAAAAAGAAGAGGCACTCGCTTCGGTCAAAACCGGCGTGATTTACGACGGTGTTGTCTCAGGTGTTATGCACTTCGGCTTGTTTGTAACTGTCCAGGTACCACTGGAAAAGGACAAAAAAGGTCAAGTAGAAGGTTTGGTGCACATTTCTGAGATTTCTTGGGAAAAAGTGGCGCATCCAAAGGATTATCACAAAGTTGGCGACGCACTCAAGGTACGTGTGCTTGGTGTTGACGAAAAAACCAACAAACTCAACTTGTCTATTAAACAACTGAGTGATGACCCATGGCTTGATATAGATACTCGCTATGAGGTCGGTATGAGTGTCGAAGGCACGGTCTCACGCACCGAACCATTTGGTGTTTTTGTTAATGTTGAGCCAGGTGTTGACGGTTTGATTCATTCAAGTAAGCTTGATGGTGCGACGCAATTGAACAGAGGTGATAAGATTACGGTAAATGTGGAGAGTGTCGATCCGCAACAACGTCGTATGAGCCTGAGTTTGGTTCTGACAGAGTTGCCGGTGGGATACAAATAAACAAAGGAAAATAGTATGGCAAAACAACGAATGATTGTCACCGACGACCAGGTTCTCATCGACATGGACTTACTCTTTAACGCAATCCGCGAAGCGGATGGCAAGTGGGAACAAGTTGAGTCAGAGATGCAGGCCTACCTGGCTGCGATTACCAATATGACCCGAACAGAAAAATAAGTACTTTCTGCCTGGAGTGAGGAGTTTTTTATGGAATATGTTATCACCTGTGGCGACGAGGGTGTGCAGATCAACGCTGGTACTCGATTAGGCATCGTTGGCGCCGGCTTTCAAGTCGAAGGATTTACCGAAGTGCTC
>JAACWQ010000009.1 GCA_009991965.1 Minisyncoccota bacterium
AAGGAGTCTGAATTCCGTTGGAATTACAGAAAACAAATGTACCAAGAAATCCTTAAAAGGCTGAGGAAAAATCCGCTTTAACTTTACTAGCCCCATAATAATTTTGGTTGGCGCTTGATCAAATGTAAACGCTTCAACTTGACTAACAAAGCATGCACAAAAAATAAGTGATAGCAAAAATGAAACATATAATTGGGCAATTCTAATCATCAGGACGGGAATTATACCAGTATGCTATTCTCAAGGTATGAAAAATTCAAAAAAACCCCAGACACTAGATGATGCATTTTCCGATGTAAACACAGAAATGCTCGAAATGTTTCTCAAGAAACACAAAGACTACGGGAAGGGAAACATTTTGGCCAATGGCGAACTTGGAATTGCCATGCGTGTGAGTGAAAAGGTGGAACGAGCCAAACATTTATTGGTTAGCCAACAAACACCGACCAATGAGTCACTCGAAGAAACCTGGATTGATATTGCCGTTTATGCCGTGATTGCCGTTTTATTCCGCAGGAAACAATTTCAAGAGCTCGAAGTCACGCCAGAAGCCTGAGCACGCAGTGCCAATTTAAGCGCGCCATGAACCGGTGGCTTTTCGGAAAAGACGATACGAATGTGCGCATACTTTGCTTGCAATCTACCGATAAGCGGATCTTTAATTTCTGGTAACTCTACTACCGAACCAGACAAAACACACTCAAATGCTTCGACAGCAAGTTGTAAGCGAGCAACCACTGCATCGATATGATTCTCTAAATCTGCAATAGTCTTATCGATAATACGCAACGCCACCGCATCATTTTGTGCTGAAGCTTGTGTGCAAAGTTTTGATAAATCTGCGATTTCTTTTTTCGGCAGGGGAGGAGAATAAACTTTTGACTTGAGGTCTGCGATGCTTTGAATAGCGAAATGTTGACAGACCAACTGCTGCAAAATTGAAGGCTCCGCACGACCATCAAAACTTTTGACTGCCTCACGCAAAACCTGTCTTCCAATAGAATAGCCCGATCCTTGATCGGCAAGTAAATAATCTGCCCCGCCCGCAGTGGCTGTCTCACCACGTGCGTTTTTACCATAGCAATTTGAACCAGTCCCAGAAATCAAAACTACAGCTTGCGCTGCATCCGAGCCATTTTCCAAAGCAATCACGGCATCATTTACTAAGATAAAATTGGCGACATGAAATTGATCGAGCACTGGCTTGAGCGAACTCAAGGCGGCAGTATAATCTGCTGGACTATCCATACCAGCTAGTCCCATAGCAGCATGCGAAATCAGTTGATTTGCATCGAGATGTTCTATCGATTGACGAATCGCTTCATGCAGACTGAAGCTCGCAGCCCCAACCGAAGTACTCGTCAGATTGGTCGGACCAGATAAGCCCGTACCAAGGATCGCGCCTGTACTATCCGCACACACCACATTGGTTTTTGTTCCACCTCCGTCTATCGCAAGTACATATGACATATATTCTCCCTCAGCACGTACTTATAACTCATGAATAATGTTTGGGTCAGCGGGACTTTGCAACTCGAGCCGTCGTTCTAGATAAGTGAGTACCGTTTCGATAAACACCGCATGACTCCAAACTAGCGGGGTAGCGGACAGAGACCCACCAGTGTAGGGATCGAGTTGCTCTGCCAAAACTCCAGAATTGTAGCGGTGATCTACCACCCAATCCAAACTTGCGAGCAATGAATCGAGATCGGTAAGCCGAGTATCAGGATGCAACATTGTTCGCTGTATCTCCCAAAGCGTGGTAATAAACCAAGGGTTTGAGAGATCTTTTGTCTTGAAATAATTGTCTCGTTCATAGCGGATAATACCGCCTGTCTGCCCCGGACTGATCAATCGTTTCTGAACTTGTTCAACTGTCTTTTGCAAAAGTGGGTCTCTCAGATCAAACATACCGAAGTACCAAAGTCCAAACAAAGAACTTGAGTCAATCGTTTCATCAAGCACAATCTGGTCATCTACTATTGTGGCTAAACGAACAAATGACTGTTGCTTTTCACTATAGAGATGATCAACGGTAGCTTTTTTAATTTCCTCCGCGGCCTTGCGATACTCCCGCATATGATTGCGTTTGTCGAGTAATTCGGAAAACTTGGCAGCAGCTTGCAGACCGCCATAGACTGCAGCGCAAGTGTATGTAGAAACTCCAATTTTTTCTTCCCACAAATCATACGAGGGGAGAGGAAGCATTGTCACTTCGTTGCGAAAACGAACAAGAAACGTTGCGATTTTTTCAATCAGTGGCTTATATAAGTCCTCTATGAACTCCAAATCCTTTGTTGCTTCGTAGTACCTCCAAAGAGCGACGAGCACGCTGGCACTCTCATCCTCTTGAATCGGCAACTGCAAAATTTTGTCTTTGAGCCACTCGCTTTGGGAAGTCGCCGCATGCCAGGTAGAACCCAAGCTTTCGTCTGAGCGATATCTGTGGTGCAAGTACCCATCCTCGTGCAAAACATCCTGACAAAATTTGAAAAACGGTTTGGTCGTCTCTGCGTATCCCGCTTTGCACATCGTCATAACAATAAAAGCGGCATCTCTCGGCCACATGTACGTGTAGTCGTCCTTGCCATACTCCATCATCGCACTATCGGCCGAAGCAATGATGCTGCCGCGGTTGTCCATGTGAGAACGCAAAATAAAAAGAGACGTGTCAAACAAGCGCTGCTGCTCTTTGTTCAAACCAGTGAGGTCGTGTCGACGAGTTTTTAACCATGCAGTCCAGTAAGATTCTGTCGAATGAACTATCGATGCTGGCGTTTTTTGAAGTACCAATTCATTGAGTTTGTAAGCAGTATCGAGTGACTCTTCGGCACAAATCCAGTAATACAAACGAGCTTTTTCATTTGGCTCACAGCTCATTGAAAAACGAATGACAGAGTCTACCGAACCATGTTCAACTGCATTTTTTCCCAAAACACCATCTTCGGCATCTTTATAGGTGCCTTCTTTGCCCTCAAATGCATACGCGCCAACAGAGTAATCATCAATCGCAGTGCCAGCTGCAGTGCGACCATTGACGATAAATACGCGCCTGCCTTTGTAGTGCACGATCGCGTTGTGTGTAGGATCAAAAAAAGCAGTATTTCTTTTTTTGCTTTCACTAATAGTAAAGACTTGATGGAAAAAAAGCCGAAAATCGCGCTTCTGCTCTGAGTGATTGTAGATGTCAACTTGACGTACAAAAACAGTCGTTTCGTTATAGACCGCGTCTTCCATGACCAGCGTGACCGCCAAAGCTTCATTTTTACAAACAAGATAACCAACCATTGTCTCAGGCTTATAACCAATAGTTATCTCCCAGGTGCCGTCATCCAACCAAGAAAACTTATCTTCTACCCAAATTCCAATTCGGTGTTTTTCTCCCAACACATGATTCTCCAACCCAACGTATGGGTAGTACAAATCACGTACAAACCCGTAATTATCGAGACAAACCACAAATTTTCCGTTACCAAGTGTCAGGGCACGCGCCACAAGTCCTCCTTTTTATTATTTCAGTAGCTTCAGCACTGTTTAGTGTAGCAAGTTCTTTGCGGACCTGGCAAGAACTATTCCAGGCGTTCGAGCAGATGTGCCAACACTACTGCATACTGTCGATATGCTTCAAACGGAGAATCATACGGGCTAAAGTAAGCATGGACATCACCATCTGCTGACCACTTAGTACACATATAGTAAAAGTGATCACTGGTTTGGAGAAAGCGCCAGTCGGCGAGCAGAGCTGCATTCTTGGTTGCAATGATTTTTTCCTCGAGCGAATATATGATGCGCAAGGTATCTTGCTGTAAAGCGTTGCCGGTCCAGGCAGTTAAATCTCTGTCAACATCCGCCCAAGAAATTGGCTTAGGGACATCATAGACCCCCGCACTTTTTGTCTGTAATGCTGTGCTTGGAGTTACAAATACATATTGTTCGTTGTGAATTGCATCGGACACAAAGGCTGTAAAAAACTCAAAAATGCCTGTTTCCTCCCACTGATGCTCTCCAAACGTTTCAAAATCCATAAATAAATTGACACACTCACTCGGACCATAGCTTTTAAACCACTCAAGGTATTGTCTGACTGAAAGGGGAAACCACTTCCAACTACGATCTGAAAAACGAAACGCAATATCATCCGAAAGTTGTGCTTGTTTGAGAAGCAGGTGAAGCTGAGATTTTGTAGCACTCTGGTACACCTGAGTCGGTGGCCTATCTCCAAGATAGCGTGGAACGGCTTCGGTCAGCATGCCGATATATTTGAGCTTTGCCACTTGCTCCGCAATGGCATTGGAGTAAATGAGCTCAGTGTTACGAAAAACAGTCGGAACCACACCAAATAGTTTTTTGAGCATCTTTTTGTGCTGCGCTATTTGCGCCGCAAATTCTGTGTTGGAGTACAAACTTGCCAAGCTGTGATAATAAGTCTCGGATAACAACTCAACCCGACCAGTTTTGACTAGACTTTGCAAAAGCACAATAAGCTCTGGTTCATAAGCCTGAGCCTGGTCCAAAAAAACGCCAGAAAGTGAAAGTGCGAAAGTGAATTTTGGTTCAGTCGCCAATAACTCCCGTAGCAACCGCAACATAGGATAATACGATTTTTTTGCGACTTTAGAAAAGATGACTTTGTTATCATCTCGTTCCGTAAGGCGAAAGTAGCTCGGCACTTCTGACCCAATCGTGGTGAGCGGAACTGGCGCCAGACGTAGTGGTTGGTGGAGCTCAAAATACAAACAAATCTGGGGCATTATTTTCCCAAAAAAGCAGTGCGATAGACCCGCCTCACTTGATCTGCAGCGCGAGACCAAGTAGCTCTCGACACTTCAGATTGTTGGGCAACTACCTGTGTTTGATGCGTTTGTGTATCCGTGAGTAACTGTACTACCTGTTGAGTCATCAGATCAATATCCCAAAAATCGGCCACAAGTGCACTCGGCATCGCTTCATAAACTCCAGACTGCTTCGAAACAATAACTGGTGTGTTGCGCTGTGCAGCCTCAAGCGCTACCAATCCAAATGGCTCAGAAACCGATGGCATGACAAAAACATCGGATCGATCCAAAAGTAACTCTCGCTGCTTGTCGCGCACAAAACCAGAAAAGAGAACTGAGGCAGTTAGTTGTTGGTCCGCTACGCGCCAAAGTAATTCGTGGTACAAGTCACCGTCTCCAGCCAAGATGAAAAGTGCATTTGGAATTTGCATAAGAACTCGCTGAGCAAGTTGCAAGAAAAACTCCGTGCCTTTTTGCATGGTCAATCGACCCATGAAAGTGACGACAGGTCGCTTCGTTGCAAATGGCGATTGCGCAGTACTGAGCTGGACCGGAACGATACCATTGTGAACCACAGAAATTTTATCGCGTGGAACGCCATATTTTGCGATGAGCAATTCTTTGGTGTAGTAACTCACCGCAATGACTCTCGTCGCTGCTTGCAGTCCCTCATACTCTGTCTGCTGAATAAAATTACTCCCGTTCCCCGAGGGGATACGATCGTACTCAGTCGAATGTACTTGCGCCACAAACGGCTTTTTTAGTTTTTCCGCTACCTTTGTCGCAGCGGGAAATGCCATCCAATCATGCGCGTGAATCACATCACTGTTGCGATGCAGTAGTGCTTGATCAACAACTTTTTGAGTGTACTGAGCAACTTGCTCCTCCAAGTATGATTGGGGAGAAATTTTGGAACTCATCTCTGGTAAAGAAATAGGCGTCGTTTGATAGGCGAGAAACGGTGGATGCGCTATCGACAAAACTCCAAGATCAGCGCCACAATCTAGAATTTCCATATGACTGGCACTAAAACCAGTTTTATACGGCAAAGTAAAGTAAATTTGTGTGTTCTGCTCAGCGAGAGCTTGCGTAAGGCCTTGGCAGGCCACACCTAAACCACCACTATTGTGTGGCGGATACTCCCAACCAACCATGAACACACCTGTTGGTGATGCTTGCATAGTACTACTGCCTTTAGTGTACGCGAAACACTTGCGAGAATGCAATGCGCATCTTGGCAAAGTGAGGTAAAACGGCATACACTGATTGTATGAAGTTTGACACAAATAAAGTAACAATTGTCGGCTGTGGCAAAGTCGGCATGACCGCTGCCTTCTCGCTCCTATATACAGGACTCGTCAACGAGCTTATTTTATTTGGCCGCTCGAAAGCAAAACTCATGGGAGAGCAACTCGATCTCGAGCACGCACTGAGTTACTTGCCCCACGCGAAGGTCACTGCAAGTGAAAACTGGGCTGATATTGCAGAGAGCGATGTCATTGTGTACTCGGCAGGCGCAGCGCAAAAACCTGGTCAGACAAGACTCGATCTCGTCGAGGGTAATGTCAAAATTCTCGAAACAATGTTGCCAAATATCATCCGACATGCACCAAACGCAGTACTTCTGATCGTTGCAAATCCCGTCGATATTCTCACCTACAAAGCGTACCAACTGTCTGGTTGGCCAAAAGGAAGAATCTTTGGCTCGGGTACTTCGCTCGACACAGCTCGCTTTCGCTATCACCTTTCCGAATTCTTACACCTCAACCCGCAAAGTATTCACGCCTATATTTTGGGTGAGCATGGGGACAACTCTTTTCCGGTGATATCAAGCGCGTCAGTTGGCGGACAAGCACTAAGTAACATGGACAACTTTAGCGAAGAACAGGCGCTGAAAGCGTACACAAAGTCTCGCGACGCGGCATACAAAATTATCGAAACTAAGGGTGCTACGTACTATGGCATTGGCGCTGTTGTTGCACATATTGTCAGCAAAATTCTCCGAGATGCCCGCACCGTCTTGCCTCTTTCGATTCCGTTGCATCAATACCATGGACACTCTGGCGTTGCACTCAGCGTCCCGTGCGTCCTTGGTAGAGTGGGGGTTCAAGAAACGCTCCAAGCAAAACTTGATTGGAAAGAAAAGCAACAACTCGAAAAAGCCGTCACAACACTCAAACAATATCTCTAGAAAATTTTTGGCTGACACTGCGGGCAAAAAAACGTCCCACGACCACCAATTTTTGTTCGCTCAATTGGAGTTGCACAATTTGGACACGGCTCACCATCTTTTCCATAGGTGCGAACAACGTCCTGGTAGGAACCTGCAAATCCATCAATGTGACGGAAACTGTGAATAGTCGCCCCCTGTTTCTCAATACCGAGGTGAATAACCTTTTGCAGGGCAGCCAGCAGAGCACCCGACTCCAGCCTACTCAGCGAATTTGCCGGTCTCGCAGGATGCAACTTCGACAAATGCAGTGCATCATTGGCATAAATATTGCCAACACCCGCCACTACTCCTTGATCCATAATAACTACTTTGACAGGTTGTCTGCTTCGTTGCAGTTTTGCAAAGAAAAATTCTGGAGTAATCTCTGGTGAAATTATATCTGGCGCGTACTTTTGTAATTCTTGCCGAAACTCTACTTCATCCACCGCCTTAATCCAGCCAAACAATCGCATATCATTAAAAAATACTTTTGAATCATCAGAAAATTCTAAAATTGCTCGTGTGTGTTTACTCGGTAACTCTGCAACCCAATCTGCTGTTGGGTGACCACCACCGAGTCGCACCACCGAGTCTTGATAGAGAATTTGTCCGGTCATCTTGAGGTGAATCAAAAGCGCATTTTCATTTTCAAACCGAAGCACCAGTATCTTTGCTTGGCGAGACACTTTTGCTACTATAGCTGACTCCACTAGAGATGAATCTCCTCGGACACTCTTTGTGTGAAGGACAATAATCCGCAATAATTTTTTGCCAACAAGATGCGGCTCAATTCGCCTGGCGATGGTTTCAACTTCGGGTAATTCTGGCATCAAGAAGAGAGTATACCCGTCTGGCAGTATTCTTGCTATAATTCGCGACACGTTATGTGGGTCCGTAGCTCAGTCGGTAGAGCAGAAGCCTTTTAAGCTTTGTGTCCCGGGTTCGAGTCCCGGCGGACTCACCCTTGATTTCAAGCCTGGTTCCAGTGCTATACTATCTACGCATGCTCAACACGCAGAAACTACTCTACATTTTGCCCGATGTGGCTTACATCGCCGAGTTGCTCCCGACCAAAAAACCACACACTTTCTCTGTTCAAACTTTTCGGCAAATTAATGGCACCTTTATTGACGACAACGAGTTCATTTCCGAACATATCTTCAAGCTATTTTCAAAACTAGATGCAGGTGAATCGTACACACTTATCCTCCCTGATTTTTTGTTTACAAATACAATTGTTACGGTCAACGAAACTTCAGACGTAAAAATTAAGCAGTACCTCAAGACAACGTTGCTGCCACAATTGACGCTCGATGCCTCGACTCACCTTATTGAAACCTTTGTACTAACAGAGCTCAAAGGAAGTGCTCGAGTTCAGCTCTCGGCAATTGAACACTCAATCTTGGCTCCAATCAAAGTCGGGGCATACTCAGCCAAAGTCACCATAGTCTCGGTCTCACCAATCAGTTGGGCGATAAAATCCATTGTTTCCCTCGAACCATCTATTACTGTTTTACAAATTGGAAATACACTTCATAGCGCTCTGCAGTACATCGGTGTCGACCAAACAATGCAAACAACTGTCGATGACACAGAAGTAATTGCAGAGACTATTAAAACACTCAAGGGCGCGGAGCCGAGTATCCAAACCATTTACTTGCTGACCAATGATCTAGTCGAGAAACGCCTCGCAGAGCTGCTTTCAAATACGTTGCCTCTGCAACAACTCAGTTCGCTGTCTGACGATGCAGAAAAAATGCCGTCGTACGTTCGTCAAATAATAGAGTCGAGTATGCGCACGTTCTCAATTGAGGACTATCCAGTTCCGAGATTTCCAGTAGCTGCTGCAACAGATGCAGAAGTCGCTTCGTATAAAGAACAACTGGCCACAGTGCCACAAGGAGAAGTCATGCCAACTGACAACTTACCAAAACCAACAAAGCAAGCTGAGCTTGTAGCTCCAGATGAAAAGTTGCTCGATTCGGGGGATGAGGAAATTGCTACTGAAACTGAGATAGAGGAAGAACCAGAGGTGAAAAAACCAGCACCAGCCGTTGTGAAGGATGTAAACATTTCGCAGTTTACACCAAGTAAAGAACCTGATAAAACTCTAACAGAAGAGGAACCTATGCTTGAAACTACTGCAAAGCCCATCATCAAAAATAAACAGACTGCTGCTCCCATGCTAAAGATGGTGTTTATCACCATTGCTGCTTTCGCTGTAACGGTGGCTGTTGGTATCGGTGTCGGACTCTTATTCCTCAAGTTCACCAGCAACTCACAAACTGACACAAGCCCTGTTGTCGTGGTAGAAGAACCTGTGGTAACTCCCGAACCAGTTGTAACTCCAGACCCAGACGCTTCGCCAGCTGCGAGTATCGACGTTGCTAAGTTCAAATTGCTCATTGTGAATGCAACTACAAAAGCAGGATACGCTGGCACCATTAAAACGAAGCTGACTGACGCTGATTTCGCCAATGTCACTGCTGGCAACGCCAAGGGTGAATATGACAAACCAGGTACCTATCTACTTCCCTCCGAGAAATTTATGAAAAATGCCGAATTGCTCAAGCTAGTAGGAGCAGCTACTAATCTGACAATTACAGAAATGGAAGATAAGGACACAGAAGATCCAGCAAAAACCTATGATGCCGTGCTGGTATTAGCTGAGTAATCTCAGGTTACCTGTTGCCAGAGTCGAGGTAGTCGGTATAATCAGCAACTGTGCTGCGAGTAAAAATACGCATTAGAGACGTACGTTATGACCGCCGATAGCATTCATATTTCACTCTCAGCCGAGACAATTTTCCATGTCGGTAATTTTGCTATAACCAATTCAATGTTTACAACTTCCGTTGTAAGCTTCCTCATGATCTTGATCGCAGTACTCGCAAACCGGCAACTAAAAGCGACAGATCGCCCCACGGGATTACAGAATTTTGTTGAGTGGGTGATAGAGGCGCTCTTTACTTTAGTGCACTCCATTACGCAAGATCTCAAAAAAACCAACCGCTTTTTCCCGCTTATTGCAACATTTTTCTTGTTTATTTTGCTTAACAATTGGTTTGGCTTGCTACCAGGCGTAGGCAGCATTCTCAAGTCGAAAGCAACCGATGAGCACGCAATAGAAGAAGTTGCACAAGAGCCAGCTCCACCACTATTTCGAGCCGGTACCGCTGATCTCAATACCACGTTAGCGCTTGCACTCATTTCAATTCTTGCAACCCAACTCTTTGGCATGCAGTCACAAAAACTGAGTTACTTCAAGAAATTTCTCAATTTTAGTAGTCCGATTATGTTCTTTGTCGGCATTCTTGAACTCATCTCTGAGTTCGCAAAAATCATTTCTTTTGCGTTTCGTCTCTTTGGCAATATTTTTGCCGGCGAAGTTTTACTCGTTGTTATTGCCGCTTTGTTGCCTCTTGGTGTTCCCTTACCATTCTATGGCCTCGAGTTGTTTGTTGGATTTATCCAGGCGCTCGTATTTTCTATGCTATCACTAGTATTTTTTAACATGGCTACAATAAGCCATGACGAACATTGAGGAGGAGTTATGACGACAGATTTCGCCGTCGCATTTGTAATGGGTCTGGGCACAATCGGACCAGCATTGGGCATTGGTTTGCTCGTAGGCAAAGGATTGGAGGCCATTGGTCGCAATCCCGAAGCTGCTAGCAAGATCCAAACAAACATGATCTTGGGCATCGCTTTTGCTGAGGCAATTGCCATCTATGCTTTGGTAGTAGCACTTATTCTTAAGTTTGTCTAAAGCGCGAAACCGCAAGAAGGGTATACATGAACATACAGCTCGCACAGCTCGTGTACCAAACGATCAATTTTTTGATAGTTTTTGGCGCACTCTCGTACTTGCTCTACAAACCAATTCTTAAGATTTTCGCAGAAAGATCAAAGCGAATTGAAGAGGGACAAAAAGCTGCACAAAAAGCCCTGCAGGAACAGGAAAATGTAGAAGCAATGAAGCAAAGCTCAAAAACAAAAATTGAGAGAGAACGAGAGAAAGTTCTCAAAGAAGCTACAAGTGCTGCAAAGGAACAATCAGCCCAAATTATTGCAACTGCAAAAACTCAGGCTGAAACTGAGATCTCACATCTCAAAGAACAATGGAAAGATCAGCAGCGCAAAGACAAAGCTGAAATGGAGTCACAACTCGTCGAGCTCGTGATAGCAACAACGACCAAAGTGCTTGGTTCTCAGCTGACCTCCAAGGATCATCGTGCGCTTATTAAGAAGGAGCTTCAACTGATCGCTGCACAATAAAGATACTGGTATGACACAAAAAAAAGAGATACTCATCGTAACGCCACAAGTGCTTTCTGCTGCGCAAAAAAGTGGACTGACCGCACTGTTAGTGCAAAAGATTGGCACCGTAACCCCGAAGTATCTCGTAGATCCAGCTATTGTGGGTGGACTCAAAATAACTATTAATGGACAAGAGCTCGATGGCAGTCTGCTTGGAGAAGTACAAAATCTACAATCTCAGTTGCCAATTGTTTCTGTCACTACTGCAGTCGAACTTACCTCGGCAGAACAAGCCGAAATAGAAAAAATCGTCAACAAAAAAATCGGCTCTGCTGAATACAAAATCACCGTAGACCCTAGTGTGCTTGGAGGAATTAAGATTGTGATAGATAGTCAAGAGTTTGATGGAACTCTCAAAGGAAAGTTGCAGACCTTGCGACAAGTACTGCTCAAAAAAGTAGCGGCATAAGAAAGTAGCATATGAAGCAACAAGATAAACTACAAGCATTACTCGGTGAACTCATCGCTAGTGCAAATATCACCACAACCCCTGAATCCGTTGGGACAATCATGTCTTTCGGTGATGGCGTTATCCGTGTCAAAGGTCTCGAAGCAGTCCAAGCTGGTGAGCTCGTAGATATTGGAGAGGGACAATTTGGCTTGGCCCTCAGTTTAGAAAAAGAGTATACGGCTATTGTTGCACTCGGCGCAGCCAAACACATCAGTACTGGCCAAACGGTAAAACGAACCGGAAAGATTCTTTCTATTCCTGTTTCCGATGACATTATTGGCAGAACAGTTAATCCGCTCGGGGTCCTCCTTGACGGAAGCAAAGCCCTGACAAAAACCAAAGATATGGTGCTAGAAAAAATTGCTCCTGGTGTAATGGCTCGCCAATCTGTTTCGGTCCCACTGCAAACAGGCATTAAGGCAATTGACGCCATGATTCCGGTTGGAAGAGGACAACGAGAACTCATTATTGGCGATAGAGCGACAGGCAAAACAGCTATCGCACTTGGTACTATTCTCAATCAAAATGATCAAAATGTTATCTGTGTCTATGTCTGTATTGGACAAAAACGATCAAATCTTGCACAAATCACCAATATGCTTAGAGCTGCGGGCGCAATGGAGTACACCATAATCGTGGCTGCCACCGCGTCTGAAACAGCTGCAGAGCAATTCCTCGCTCCATATGCAGGACAAGCAGTTGCAGAGTACTTCCTCGAACAAGGCAAAGATGTTTTGGTTATTTTTGATGATCTTTCCAAACATGCACAAGCGTATCGAGAAATTTCACTACTGCTTCGCCGACCCTCCGGTCGAGAAGCCTATCCTGGCGACGTTTTTTATCTGCACTCACGCTTGCTCGAACGAGCATGTCGTTTGAATAAAGAGCATGGCGGTGGCTCGATCACTGCGCTGCCGATCATTGAGACACAAGCAAATGACGTCTCTGCATATATTCCAACCAACGTTATTTCAATAACCGATGGTCAAATTTACCTTGAGGCAGATTTGTTCAACTCGGGTATGAAACCAGCAATCAATGTTGGACTTTCTGTATCTCGTGTCGGCTCCGCTGCACAAATTAAGCTCATGAAGCAAGTCGCTGGTACCATGAAACTTGACCTCGCCCAGTATCGAGAGCTCCAAGCATTCGCACAGTTTAGTTCTGATCTCGATGACCGAACAAAAAAGCAACTTGCTCGCGGTGGCCGTGTCAACGCCGTCCTCAAACAGGGTTGGGACACACCACTCAAAGTGGAAGAGCAGGCTGTTGTGATCTTTGCAGCAACACGTGGCCTACTCGACACGATTGATCAAGATAAAATCCCTGCCTGGGAGATTGAGTTTATCTCACATATGCGAACTGCACAGAAAAAATTGCTCGCTCAACTTGTTGCTGACGGCAAGTTTGAAGAAAAAACAGAAGCAAAGCTACAATCTGTGATTAAGTCATTTAACGAAACTCACTATGTCTAGCGCACGCCAAGTCACCAGCCGGATAAAGACCGCAAAAAACATTTCAAAGATTACGAAGGCAATGGAAATGGTGTCAGCAAGCAAGATGCGACGTGCTCAGGCACAGGTGCTGCAATCCAGACCATATGCTCGTGCAGTTGCCGATACATTGCTCACTTTGGCAAAAGAAAGCAATGTTTCTCTACATCCGTTGTTTGCTGAACACAAAGAAGGTGACGAACTACTCATTTGTCTCTCAACTGATCGCGGACTGTCCGGCAGCTTCAATCCAAACTTATTTCGAGAGCTCGTACAGTGGAGAAAAAAACAGCCGCAGGGCAAAATTGTAGCAATTGGTAAAAAAGCTGTCACATTTGCGCAGTTTGCTGGCATACACATTCATGCGCAATTTACCGCTCTGCCAGATCCAATCTCGGCAGCAGACACGCTTCCAATCGCACAACTTGTTCTCGATGGCTATCTCGATAAAAAATTTAGAACCGTTGCTATTCTTTTTATGGACTTCGTAAATACGCTTTCACAAAAACCTATGCTGCAACAGTTGTTGCCACTCAGCGCAGATATTGCAGAACCAACTATTTCCCCTGCCGTCAAAACAGAGTACTTATTTGAACCATCTTCTAGTGAAATTCTGGATAAGCTTGTGCCATATTATGTTGAAAACGCAATCTTCCAAGCATTTTTGGAAAGCAAAGCAAGCGAACACTCGGCGCGTATGGTTGCCATGAAAAACGCAAGTGAAAATGCACAAGAACTGCAAGAAGAACTCCAACTCATTTACAATAAATCTCGACAGGCAAGTATCACTAGTGAGCTGCTCGATATTACTACGGCAACATTAACACTCAATACATAAAAAAGGACAGGATGCCAATGCAAAAAACTCATGGAAAAATCGTACAAATCACCGGCCCAGTTGTCGATATATTTTTTGAAGATTCACTTCCAGCTATTTACAATGCGCTCACGTTGCAACGCGATAATGGCACGACTCTTCACTTCGAAGTTGAACAACAAATATCCAGCCAAGAAGTGCGCTGTATCGCACTTGGTTCTACCGATGGTTTGACTCGTGGCATGGAAGTAACAGACACTGGCGCACCAATCACAGTTCCTATTGGTGAACAAACTTTGGGAAGAGTTTTTAATGTTGTCGGCGAAGTAATTGACGAAAAAGAAGCATTCATACCAAAGATGACTGCACCGATCCATCGGGCTGCACCACTACTCATCGAGCAAGAAGCTACAACAGAAATTCTCGAAACTGGTATCAAGGTTATTGATCTAATCGCTCCATTTTCCAAAGGTGGCAAAGTTGGCGCATTTGGCGGAGCCGGCGTAGGCAAGACCGTCATCATTCAAGAACTCATCCGCAACATCGCAGAAGAGCACAAGGGTCACTCCGTCTTTGCTGGTGTCGGCGAAAGAACTCGCGAAGGAAACGATCTGTATAACGAAATGAAAGATTCTGGCGTACTCGCTAGTACTGTATTGTGCTTTGGTCAGATGAACGAGCCACCGGGAAACCGTCTTCGCGTTGCACTGACTGCGCTTACTATGGCCGAATACTTTCGAGATCAAAAGCATGAAGACGTACTCTTTTTCTTGGATAACATCTTCCGCTTTAGCCAAGCTGGTGCAGAAGTTTCCGCTGTTCTTGGTCGTATTCCATCAGCAGTGGGCTACCAACCAAATCTAGCTACAGAAATGGCAAGTCTACAAGAACGCATCACTTCAACCAAGGATGGATCTATTACGTCAATCCAAGCCATTTACGTTCCAGCTGATGACTACACTGACCCAGCTCCTGCTACGACATTTGCACACATCGACTCTACTATTTCGCTCGATCGCAAGTTGGCGGAGCAAGCACTTTTCCCTGCAGTTGATCCACTTTCCTCTGCTTCAAAGATTCTTGAGCCAGACAAAGTTGGAAAAGAGCATTACGCGGTAGCTCGTGGTGTACAAGCAGTACTGCAGCGATATAAAGAACTGCAAGACATCATTGCTATTCTTGGTATTGATGAGTTGAGCGAAGAAGACAAACTCGTTGTTTCGAGAGCACGCAAGATCCAGCGCTTCCTCACGCAACCATTCTTTGTGGCAGAACAGTTCACCAATGTTCCTGGCGCATATGTACCAATCGCAGAAACTATTCGAGGCTTCAAAGAAATTTTGGATGGAAAACACGATGCGCTTCCAGAGCAATCTTTTTATATGGTTGGCACAATTGACGAAGCGGTAGAAAAAGCCAAAAAGATTTAGGAATATTGATGTCAGGCTTACAACTACGAGTCGTCTCCCAAGAACAAGAACTCGTAAACAGCGAGGTATCGCAGGTGACCGCACCTTCAGAAGGTGGAGAAATTACCATTTTGCCTGGACACGCCGCACTCGTTGCCCAACTACAAGTTGGAGAGCTCACGTATGTTATTAACAACAAACCGAGCACCATCGTGGTCTCAGCTGGTTTTTTGAGCGTCTCCCGTGCAGATGAGGTGATTGTTATTGTCGATAGCGCAGTCGATGAAAGAAATATTAGTCTGCAAAAAGCTGAAGCAGCCGTCAAAGCAGCGCAACAAACTGTGGTCTCAAGCAAAGAAAGAGAAGAATTAATTCGTGCCGAAGCCTCGTTGCGTAGAGCAATGCTCGAGGTAAAAGTCGCACTCCGATCCAAAAAAACGAAAATATAGATTTCGTATTGCCAGAAAGAAAAAAGCTACTATACTCAACGCGTATGATGAATGCCGCTACACCAGTCAATCAGATGATTACACTTACCCAAGGCGGTCTTGACGAGCTCAATGAGGAGTTGCGCATTCTTGTAGAAGAGAAGCTTCCTGCAGTTATCACACGCATCGCAATTGCTCGAGATCATGGAGACCTGTCTGAAAATGCCGAGTACCACAGTGCCAGAGATGAGCAGCAACTTTTGCAGGCAAGAATTGATGAAATCGAGATGATTTTGTCAAAGTCTACCGTCGCAAGTAATACCACCAGCCACACCAATGTTGGCCTAGGTTCTACTGTCACCATTCAGAAAAAAGGCGGTAAAAAAACAAAAACCGTCACCTTAGTCGGAGAGTTTGAGGCAGATCCAGAAGAAAATAAGATCTCAAATGCCTCACCATTGGGAAAAGCGCTCGCTGGTAAGAAGAAGGGCGACGAAGCGAAAGTAGCAGCACCTGCGGGGGAATTGCTCTACACAATAATCGCAATAAAATAAAAATGTACTGAAGTTTGAAACCCCCGCCTACAGCGGGGTTTTTTGTTTAGCATGAAAATATGAGTACTTACCAGTACAATACAAAGGGAATATGAACACAATACAACATTCGGATCACTGGGTTGACGCTGTCACAACGAAACTACTTGAATGGCAAACGAAACAGTCAGTACCCAACCTACACGTCGATGACATGAAAACTCCCTCTGGGAGAGTGCATACTGGTGCGCTTCGCGGCGTGGTACTTCATGATCTAGTGGCAAAAGCACTTGAGAGCAAAGTCGCAAGCCAAATTGCAAACACCTATGTTTTCAATGATATGGATCCAATGGATGGTTTGCCTGGCTATCTACCGGCTGAAAAATTCGAACAATATATGGGTGTGCCACTCTACCAAATTCCTGCACCAAGTATTGCGGAGTCGGGCGTCGATTTTTCACACGCCACAGATGCAGAAAAAAAACGATACGCCGAAGCAAAAAGTTTTGCCGAGTTTTACGCCTTCGACTTTATTGATGCGTTTCGAACACTTGGCTGCTCACAACAAATTATCTGGAGCCACGAACTCTATCAATCGGGAAAAATGGATGCTGTCATCAAAACTGCGCTCGATTCTATCGACAAAATTCGAACTATCTATAAAGAAGTTGCCGACTACCAACTGCCAGATAACTGGTTTCCTTTTCAGGTTACCTGTCCAGAATGTGGCAAAGTAGGCACAACACTTACCACTGGTTGGGACGGCACAGAAGTCACCTTTGAGTGTCAACCAAACAAAGTCACCTGGGCCAAAGGCTGTAGCCATACTGGATCGATTTCACCATTTGGGGGAACGGGGAAATTGCTCTGGAAAGTAGACTGGCCAGGTCACTGGGCTGCTCTCGGCATAACCGTTGAAGGCGCAGGCAAAGATCACACCAGTGCCGGCGGCTCTCGAGATATGGCAAACGCGCTCTGCAAAGAGGTTTTTGCGATCGAAGCACCATTTGACATTCCTTACGAATGGATCCTGATTCGTGGCGCCAAGATGAGCTCGAGCAAAGGCATTGGCACCTCTGCGCGAGAATTTGTCCAACTCTTCCCACCAACGGTTGGTCGCTTCCTCTTCGCCAGCAAAGACTACAACCAAGTCATTGACTTTGATCCCGCATCGTTTTCGATTCCAGATTTATTTGATGAATATGACCAAGGAGCTAGAATTTTTTGGGAAACAGAAGTAGGTGACAAACGACTCGGTCGTGCCTTCGAATTATCACAGATTGGTAGAACTCCAACCGCACATTTTTTGCCAAGATTCCGCGATCTCGCCCTCTGGATGCAACATCCAGAGATTGATCTCGTCAAACAATTTTCTGAGATTGCGGGCGCACCACTCACTCCACAAGAGATCGAAGAGTTAGAAATGAAACGAGTCTATGCAGAAAAATGGGTAAAATTCTATGCACCAGAAGAGTACCAACTGCGACCAAAAGTGGAACTGCCAGAAGCAGCAACTGAATTATCGGTAGAACAAATCCAGTTCTTGCAAGATGCACTTACAATGCTAGAGGAAAAAGATTGGGATCCTACGGATTTGCAACAAGGTCTCTTTGACAAAGCAAAACAAGGTCTCGGAGCCAAATACGCATTTCAAGCAATCTATCTCGCGTTCTTGGGCAAAAAATCTGGACCAAGAGCCGCGTGGTTTTTGCTTTCGATCGAACCGGAGTTGAGAACAAAACGAATTACAGAATTACAAAATCTAAAAACTGAAGTTGTGGTTGAACCAGATTCAAATACGAACAACCTTATTAGTACCGAAGTAAAACAACAATTCCCTGGCATCTTTTTCGCCTCAGTAAAGATTTCTGGCGTTCAGATACAAAAAGAAAGTAAAGAACTGCAAGAATTAACCAAAAAAATACTGCAGTCGCTCACCGTATCTACAACTGAAGACATAACGAGTCTTGCGCCAATACAGGCATATCGCAAACTCCTAAAAGCAACTGGGACCGATTTCCACAGCAAGCGCCCTTCGCCAGAAGCATTGCTGCGAAGAATCATGCAAGGAAAGAATTTATATCAAATAAATACTGCTGTGGATGCATACAACCTCGCGGTGCTCGAAACTGGCGTTGGACTTGGTGGTTTTGATGCATCGCAACTTACTGGACCAGTGCAACTTCGCTTTTCAAACCAAAATGAGTCGATGCAACTACTTGGGGATTCCGAACCAACGCTGACTAGAGAAAATCAACTTGTCTATGCTGACGCAGAAAAAGCTATTACAATCGACCTCAACTACAGAGACATTGACGCGACAAAAATTACGACAGATACTACCGATATTCTGCTCTTTGCTGATGGTGCCCCAAACCTGGCAGAAGACGATATACTAGCTGCACTACAAAAAGGCGCCGAATACATTCAACAGTTCTGCAGCGGCACGATCGAATCAATAGTAGTCAACAAATAAAGTTCTTATGTCCCTCCCAACCCGCCAACAATCACAAGACATGCTCACCCAGTATGTGAAAAATCCTGCGCTGCTCAAACACTGCTACATGGTGGCCGCAGCGATGGAGGCTTGCGCGGTAGCCCTGGGTGAAGACGGTGAATTGTGGCACCAAGCCGGTCTGCTGCACGATCTCGATTGGGAGGCATTTCCAGACGAACATCCAAACAAAGCCATCAATGAACTATTGGTAGAGTACCCGAACGAATTATTGCAAGCTATTGCAGCCCACGCGCCCGATAGAACTGGCAAACAACCTGAGACACAAATAGAGCGCTATTTATTTGCAAATGACGAACTCTCTGGCCTCATGCACGCCGTTTCCCTCATGCGTCCGGGTGGATTCAACGATATGAAGCCAAAGTCTATTAAGAAAAAATTGAAAGATAAATCGTTTGCCGCCAATGTCAGTCGAGACGATATCAATCAGGGTTTTGAGTTGATTGGTAAAACACCAGACGAACACATCGAATTTCTCATCACCGTGTTTCAAAAAGAGTAGGAGGACATATGCTCAGTATTCAGTACATCACGCAAAACCAAGCTGAGCTTGAGGCAGCCTGCAAAAATAAAAACCTTGATCCTAAAATTGTCGCGGAAGTGCTCTCCCTAGATATAAAGCGCAGAGAGCTACAGGGCAAAACCGACGAGCTACGCAAACAAAGCAATGAAATTGCCGAGGCTATAAAACAAGCTGTCGGAGCGGGTAATAAACCGACGCCAGAACAAATCGAGACCGGCAAAAAAATCAAAGAGCAACTCAAAGAATTGGAGCCAGCACAAAAAGAAGTAGAGACAGCATTCGCACAAAAAATGTACTTTATTCCCAATGTGCCAGCCGCCGATGTGCCCATTGGCCCAGACGAGTCTGGTAATCGAATTATAAAAACTGTTGGCACGCCACCGCAATTTTCGTTCACCCCAAAGCATCACCATGAACTCATGGAGCAAGCAGACATGCTTGATACCAAGCGAGCAGTGCGGATTGGTGGCTTCCGCTCGTATTTTTTGAAAAATGATGGGTTACTGCTTGAACAAGCACTCTTGCAATACGCATTGCGCAAACTCAAAAAAGTTGGCTTTGACCTCCTCTCTGCACCCGTGCTGGTGAACGAAGAGACAATGTGGGGCACTGGCTACCTACCCTGGGGGCAAGAAGATCACTACCTTACACAAGATAATCAGTTTTTGGCCGGCACCGCAGAAGTAGCGCTGACTGCCTTTCACGCTGGAGAGCTCTTGCGCGAAAAAGATTTGCCAATAAAAATGGCAGGCATTTCTCCTTGTTTTCGCCGAGAAGTTGGTGCGCACGGCAAAGATACTCAGGGCATAGTTCGCGTCCACCAATTTAATAAAGTTGAACAAGTCGTGTATACGACTGCCGACGAGGATGAAACTCGCAAGTGGCACGAGCGTATGGTAGGACTGAGTGAAGAATTACTGACTGATCTTGGTCTGTCTTATCAAGTGCTTCTGATGTGTACTGGAGATATGGGCGCAGGTCAGCGCAAAAAATACGATATTGAAACTTGGTTTCCAGCCCAGGAAAAGTACCGAGAAACTCACTCAGCTAGTTACTTCAATGACTTCCAGGCGCGTCGGCTTAACATTAAGTACCAAGCAGGTGACGGCAGCAAAAAGTTTGTTTATACGCTCAATAACACCATGGCCGCATCACCTCGCCTCCTCGCAGCAATAGTCGAGAATTTTCAGCAAAAAGATGGTAGTATTGCCATTCCGACCGTACTAGAGGAATTCATGGGCAAAAAACTCATCACTCCATAGGAAACCACATGCTAGGATTTTTAACTCGAATATTCGACTCCAACCAAAAACAACTTGATAAATATCAGGCGATTGTAGAACAAATCAATGTGCTTGAGCCAAGCATGCATAAGTTGACAGATGCGAAGCTGGCTGCCCAAACAAAAAAGTTTGAAAAGATCATTGCCAAAGGTCGAGAAGCAGGCACAGATGAAGCGCAAATTTTGCACGAGCTGTTGCCAGAGGCATTTGCCACAGTCCGAGAAACTTCTCAGAGAGTTCTTGGTATGCGGCAATTTGATGTGCAACTGCTCGCTGGGATTGCCTTGCACTACAGCTCTATTACTGAACAAAAAACTGGTGAAGGAAAAACCCTGACCGTCGTCGGACCACTGTATCTCAATGCACTACTACAAAAAGGTGCGCACTTGGTTACAGTCAATGACTACTTGGCCGAACTCGGCGCTGGCTGGATGGGACCGATTTATTCTTTTTTGGGGCTCAGCACTGCGGTCATTTCTCACGAAAAATCAAGTTTGTACGACGCGAAGCACTCATCTGAAGAGCGCGGTGATGAACGCCTTGAACACTTTAAACCTATCACTAGAAAAGAAGCATATGCTGCCGACGTTACCTACGGCACCAACAATGAGTTTGGCTTTGACTATCTGCGCGATAACATGGTGCAATCTATCGAGCAAATGGTGCAACGACCCAAAGATACTCATCACTTTGCGATTGTTGACGAAGCTGACTCTATTTTGATCGACGAAGCGCGCACACCACTGATCATTTCTGCACCAGACAGTGAGCCGACCAAAAAGTACTTTGAGTACTCAAAAATGGTTACTTCTCTGGAAAAAGATGCCGATTTTTCTATCGATGAAAAAGCACGCAGCGTGACCCTGACTGACCTCGGCGTCAAACGCGTAGAACAAAAACTTGGCGTCAAAAATTTGTATGAAGAAAGTTTCGACACAATTCACCATATAGAAGCTGCGCTCAAAGCAAAGACCATTTTCACCAGAGACAAAGACTACATCGTGCGCGAAAAACAAGTCGTGATTGTTGATGAACACACTGGCCGCCTCATGTTTGGCCGACGTTACTCCGATGGTTTGCACCAGGCTATTGAGGCAAAAGAAAATGTGCCAATCCAGCAAGAGTCCCGCACGCTCGCAACAGTTTCTATCCAAAACTACTTCCGCCAGTATAAAAAACTTTCGGGTATGACTGGTACTGCTATTACCGAGGCAGAAGAGTTTAAACAAATTTATGACACCGATGTATTAGTCATTCCCACCAACGTCACTGTCATTCGCGAGGATAAAGCTGACATTGTCTACAAAACTGCTGCCGCCAAATACTCCGCGATTGCTGCGGAGGTTGCTCGCATTCACGCCACAGGACAACCAATTTTGATCGGCACCCGCTCAATCGAACACAACGAAATTGTTTCACAGTTTTTAACACGCAAAAAAGTTCCTCACCAAATTTTGAATGCAAAGAACCATGAGCGAGAAGCATTTATCATTGCTGATGCAGGCAAAGTTGGCGCGATTACCGTAGCAACCAACATCGCGGGACGTGGTGTCGACATCGTGCTCGGTGGGTCAAAGCCAGAACAAAAAGATTTTAAAACTCCTGCACAATACAAGAAAGCAGTCGAGAACTGGAAAAAGGCACACAACGAGGTGGTTGCGGTACATGGTCTCTATATTTTGGGTACCGAGCGACATGAATCTCGCCGCATCGACAACCAACTTCGTGGACGGGCTGGTCGTCAGGGTGATCCCGGCGCTTCTCAATTTTATATTTCGCTTGAAGACGAGATCATGCGTATTTTTGGCGGCGAGCAAATTGCCAAGGTAATGGACTTCCTCAAAATCGAGGAGAACCAACCAATCGAACACGCCATGATCGGCAAATCGATAGAGTCGGCACAAGTCAAGGTTGAGGGCTTCTTCTTTGACCAACGCAAGCGTCTTGTCGAATTCGATGATGTAATGAACAAACAGCGCGAAATCATGTATAAACGTCGCCGTCGCCTGCTCGAACAAGCAGAAACAGGAAAAACAACAGAGGCATCAGACTTGCACAATGAGATTGCTGGTTATATCAGTGACGAAGTGGCAAGTATTGTCTCAATTCATGCCCCGCAACAATACGCCGACAGTGAATTTGGCGAACTGGTGCGAGAATTTTCCAAACTTGTTCCATTCGACACAGCTTCACAACAGCAACTTTCGAAGCAACTGAGCCAAAAAGGCACGACCGAAGAAATAAGCGAGGAGCTCACCAAACTTGCAGACAGAGCATACAAAACTCGAGAAAAACAATTTGGCGTACAACAGATGAGATTCCTCGAACGCGTCATCTCGCTCACCACTTTGGACGAACGATGGATGGAACATCTCGATGCTATGGAGGGTTTGCGAGATGGTATTTGGCTGCGAGGAGATAAGCAAACTGTGCTCTCTGAATATAAAAAAGAAGCGTTTGGCATGTTTACGCAACTCATGGACAGTATTGAGTCGAGTATTGCCAGTCGCATTTTCCGCGTACAACCACGTGATCAAGCAACCCGAACAGTGATTCCTACTCGAGTCATCGAGCACAAAGACGATATTCACGAATCACTGACGAAAGAAGTGGCCGACGCAACGGTCCCACAAGCTCGTGGCAATAACACTACCGGTAGTACGAGTGACTTGGCTGCGGCACTTGGATCTGCGCACACAGAAGCAAAACCAGAACCTGGCTCAAAGAAAATCAAAATTGGACGCAATGACCCCTGTCCTTGCGGCAGTGGTTTAAAATATAAAAAGTGTGGATTAATCGGAGCAACAGAACACAGAGCTTAACTATGACAGTCGTCACCGGCACAGCAAATCCTGGACTCGCAAAAGAAATTGCAAAAAATTTGCAGGCAGATTTTATCGCCGCAGAGTGTTCAACATTCAATAACGGAGAACAAAGAGTCTGGATCGACGCGAAGCTTGCAGGTCAAGCAGTCGTACTAGTCCAATCACTCAACGCTCCAGTCGATAGTAACATCATGCAGTTGCTACTCATGGTCGACGCTGCTGAACGTCAGGGCGCCAAACAACTCTTTGTTGTCATTCCCTGGCTTGGTTACTCACTACAAGATAAAGTCTTTCGACCAGGCGAAGCTATCGCTGCAAAAGTTGTGGCAGACATTCTTTCTCGACCAAGCATCACTCGAATTTTCCTAATCGATTTGCACAGCGCGAGCATTCCGGCATTTTTCTCAACGCCAACAACACACCTCAGTGTTCTCGATCTTTTTGTAGAATTCACCAAAAAAAACTTTGCGCTCGAAAACTGCGTGGTGGTAAGTCCAGATTTTGGCGGTATCAAACGAGCGAGACAATTTGCAACTGAGCTCAATATTCCATTTGCTAACATCGATAAAAGTAGAGATGTCATTGACGGCGAAGTAACCGCAACCGCAATCCACGGAGTGATTGCAGGTAAAATTTGTCTAACCTACGACGACTCAATCGTCTCAGGTGGAACAGTGATTGAGACGACACAACTACTCAAAAAAGAAGGCGCAAAAGAAGTACATATTTTTGCGAGTCACGGTATCTTTGCAAAAGACAGCCAAACCATTTTGCGAACCTCGGGTGCCAACTCCATCGTAGTAACCAATTCAGTTCCCCAAGATACACACGATTCTAAAATCAAAATTATTGACATTTCCCCACAAATTGCTGAGGCTGTTTCTCAGTTTGTCTAAGTCCGTAACGCAAATGCCTGGTAAAATAGGAAGTAATGAAATACTCAAAACTGTTCGGCAAAGCTACTTTTGACTCGAGCAAAGACTCAAAGTTTGCAAGCTACAACTTATTAATTAAAGGTGGGTTTATCCGTGAATCCAGCGCGGGCAGATTCTTCTTTTTACCACTCGGTTGGCGCGTGCATGACAAAATGAAAGCCATCATTAAAGAAGAAATGGATGCTACCGGTGCACAAGAAATGCTCGTGCCTACGCTTCACCCACTTGGTCTTTGGGAAGAAACCAACCGAACAAATTCAGTTGGTTTTGAACTTATGAAAATTAAGGATCGTAATGGTGCGGAGTTCGCGCTTGGTGGCACAGCCGAAGAAATGTTTGTCGATGTTGTTCGCAAGCTGCACCTGTCACACAAAGATCTGCCAATCAACCTCTATCAATTTTCCAACAAATTTCGCGATGAATTTCGCGCTCGTGGCGGTCTCCTTCGCGTGCGTGAATTTATTATGAAAGACGCGTACTCATTCCATACCAACGAGGAAGATTTTTTGAAGGAATACGAAGTTATGGCTGCAGCGTATAAGCGAATGTATCAGCGAATGGGACTTGAGGCGCTCCAAGTAGCCGCAGATAACGGCTACATCGGCGGCGAATACTGTCATGAATACCAGGTTGAGAGCGAACTTGGCGAAGGACGGTTTTTTGTTTCTGAGGATGGGAAGTATTCGGCGCATGAAGATATTGCAGAGTTTGAATGTGAGGAAAAAAATTCAAACGAAGAATTACTGGAATACGAAGAAGTTGACGCGATAAGAGGCACAACCATGGAGGATGGTGTCAAATTTCACCATTTGCCACTCTGGCAACAGATTAAAGACGTACTATTTGCAACTGAATCTGGCGAGCTCGTACTGGCAATTATTCGTGGTGATCTCGACGTAAATGAGATTAAACTTGCGCACGCAATTGGAGCGCACACACTTCGACATGCCACTGAAGAGGAAGTTCGCACGCTGGATACAGAGCCAGGCTTTATTTCCCCGGTCGGTTTGAGCGGAAAAGTAAAAATAATTGGAGATACATCACTCCGTACGGTGGTAAATGCATACGGTGGTGCCAATGTTTTACATCGAGATGCGCTCAACATAAATATTGACCGCGACTATCAGCTCGATCTTGAAACCGACATCGCTATGGCCCAACCAGGTTTCAAAACCAGAGACGGCACAAGCACGTTAGTAGAGAAGCGAGGTATTGAAGTCGGCAATATTTTTCAACTTGGATACCATTACTCAAAAAAGATGAAAGACGCTACCTTCACCAGTGAGTCGGGAGAACAGTTACCTTTTTACATGGGCTGTTACGGCTTTGGTATTGGTCGCACTCTTGCGACTGTGGTAGAGAAACACCATGACGATAGAGGTATTCTCTGGCCTGCGAGTATTGCACCATATCAGGTGCATCTCATCTCGTTGCAAGGTGGAGAAGAGCAAGCAGCAGTTGTTTACAACAAACTACAAACAGCTGGCATAGAAGTACTCTGGGATGAGCGTGAAGAATCTGCCGGTGTAAAGTTCGCCGACGCCGACCTTTTGGGTATACCGACTCGACTTATCGTCTCAAAAAAGACTGGAAACCAAGTTGAGTGGAAAGCTCGGACCGACGAGAAAAGTGAGCTTATCAGCCTCGATGAATGTCTCAATCGTTGCGGTAATTCCTGAGTAATGTACGGGAATTATTTAGGCTTATAATTAACATTTCTGCGATCAGCAAATGTGTTATAGCGCTCTGATTCAATGCATTTTACCGCTGTGTTTTATCTATATCACGCCATATAGTACTCATACATTCCGGTGAGGAACAACCCACGACAACTGTCCTTATTCGCAAGAATTTTGGCTGTTGTGGTGGGTTTTCTGTTATACTCCACCCATGAAGAAACGCAAAACAATTGTCATCCATCATGCCCCCGACCTCGACGCGATTGGCGGTGTTTGGCTTTTTACCCGTTTCGCCCCCCAAGATTACTCCGACGCAAAAGTTTTATTTGTAAACCCTGGCGAGACACTCACTCCGACAGAAATAGCAAAAGAGCAACTCGATCCACAAGATATCATTCACGTCGATACTGGTCTCGGACAATTTGACCATCACACGGTAGAAAAAAGTAGTCGCACTATCTGTGCCACTTCGCTCGTATTCGAACATCTCATCAGTAAGCATCTTGAGATTGCCCAAGACCCAGCACTCAGATCACTCGTTGCTTTCATTACCGAAATCGATCATTTTGGCGAAATCTACTGGCCGGAAGCAGAGAACACTCGATATGCATTTATGATCCACGAACTGATCCGCGGACAAGAACTGGCGGACCAGCAGAGCGACGAACGCCAAATGATGTTTGGCTTACAGTGTTTGGACAATGCCTACAATGTTTTGGTGCAACAACACAAAGCGAGTGAAATTCTTGAGTCAGAAGGTCAAACATTTGCTATTGCTGCCGGAAAATGCCTTGCAATCAGTAGTAAAAACGATGATGTTATCAAGCTCGCACAAAAAAAAGGCTACACTTTAGTCATACGCAAAGATCCGGCTATAGGCACGGTACGGATTAAAGCACGTCCAGACAGCAGTATCACGTTGGATAAACTACACGAAGCAATCATTGCACAAGACACAGTCGGCAGTTGGTATTATCATCCCAGCGGCAAGATGCTCATCAACGGCTCAAGAAAAAATACCACGCAAAAACCAACGCCTTTGAGCTTGGAAAGTATCGTGTCTCTCACCAAAAAACTGTATGGAACATAGCCGCTGTCCAAAATCATCAAAGCCTCTTACCAAAACGAGTAAGTAGCGGTATAATACCGACCTTATGCCAATCATCATTCGATCAAAAAAAAGCGATAGTGTTCACGACATTATCAAACGGTTCAAAAAAGCGGTAACGCAAACTGACATCGTCCAAATTGCCAAAGACGGCATGTACTTTGTTAAACCATCAAAGAAACGATCGATCAAAAAAACGGAAATGAAACGACTTCGACGCAGAGCGCAAAGCCTCAAGCGTATGAAAAATGTTTCTCCTGTTGCACTGCAACGAATCAAAGAGCGACTCGGTTAATTCGTTTACTTTTTTCTTGACTTAACTTTTGCTGCCACTGAAAATTCCCACTGATCGCCATCGCTGGTGTCAAAACTTTTTGAGTTGGTTAATTGGAAATAATTGAGCAAATGATTACTCAGTGTCTCTTCTAATTCTTTTTTCTGGGCAGATAATTCGGCAATGGAGTTGCGAATAGCCACCGTTTGAGGACTTGCGAGCAAGCGTGCTTTTTCTTCTTTGACTTGTAAAGATTTTTGTTGCGCAGTCTCTTCCGCTTCCGAAAGTCGGGCATCATTCTCATAAACTGAGCGAAGGCTCTCGCGTTTCAATTTGAGGTCTTCACCAATTTTTTCGGACTCAAGAGCATTCCGCTCAATCACATTTTGCAATTGTACTAATGAATCGGCGAGGTCATCTGATTGTGTCACTTCGTCAAGTACATCGCTAGATTTTGACACTGCCAAAGCTTCTTCTGCGAGATCCTGGGCGGTCTTTGTTTGTGGTGTCATGGAGTCCTTTTCAATCAATACAAACCACATAATCTTCCACTTGAGAAGAACTGTCAACCATTGGATAATACGCACAATGACACCACCACAAAAATCCACAAAAATCGTTGTAACAATTGGCCCAGCCACAGAAACAGAGGAAGTCATTGAGCAGCTTATCCTCGCAGGCATGAACGTCGCACGCTTTAACACTAAGCACGGAACACCAGAGTGGCATCACGACCGCATCATGCGAGTCAAAGCAGTCGCACAACGTCTCAATACCCCTGTTGCAATCCTTATCGACCTACAAGGCCCAGAAATCCGCATTCAAACTCCAGGTGAACAGCCTGTGGAGATTGTCGAAGACGAACACATCACATTTAGCGTAACACAAAGTGGCGATGAAAAGACCATCATCATTCCACAAGAAGTAATCGATGCCGAACAAGAAGGCAATACGCTGATTATTGATGATGGTTTGGGAGAATTTGTTATTGTTGGCAAAGAGAGTGATGCACTGATAGTCGAAGCAAAAAATACCTGCAGTATTGGTCATCGAAAATCACTCAATACCCCTGGTGTAGTAATCAATATGCCGCCACTTGTTGCACAAGATTATGTACATCTTGACGCAGCTACAAACGATATCGTTGAATTTGTCGGACTCTCATTTGTACGCAATGCCCAGGACGTTCATAACTTGCGAGAAGAATTGAAAAAACGAAATCTTGATGCTGATGTTGTTGCGAAAATAGAAAACCAAGCAGCCCTTGATAACCTCGACGAAATTGTCAAAGCAGCGGATGTTGTAATGATCGCACGTGGAGATCTTGGGGTGGAGGTACCATATGAGGAGCTAACTCACTGGCAAAAAACTATCGTAACACTCTGCAGAGAGCAGGCTAAACCTGTCATTACCGCTACGCAAATGCTCAAAAGCATGGTCAACTTCCCATACCCTTCTAGAGCGGAAGTCAGTGATGTGGCGAACGCTGTCTACGACGGCACCGATGCAGTTATGCTCTCTGACGAGACAACCATTGGGAAATATCCAGTAAAGGCAGTTGCTGCACAGGCAAAAATTGTTGCCTACAACGAACAATTTGCCAAACCTCCCGCTATACTGTCGCCAGATATTGACGTGAGTCACTGGGTAACTCACGCCGCTTCAATGCTACTCAAAACTTCGAGCGACCCTTCAAAAAGCCTAGTGATAAATAGAGTAGTGTGTTTCTCAGAAACAGGCGCAACAGCCAAGCAGCTCATGCGCTTCCGCCAAATTCGTGAAATCGACGTCGTTACTGACTCTCAATTAACTTACAATCAGCTAAGTATCGTATACGGTGTTCGACCATGGATGATGTCGCTCGAAAATGAAAATCTCTCTAACACAGATAGCGTTGTCTCTCAATTGACAAACCTCGGCATCGTAAAAAGTGGAGAGGTCGTTTTGCTCATCCACGGCTCACACTGGAAACAACCTGGCCTCACCAATGTATTAAAAATAGTAACAATTCCTTAGGAGGATATTATGGCAAAACAAAAAGGCTTTTTCTCATTGGTCACTGGCATTGTGCTTGGTGCAGCTGCATCATACCTATCAAATGAGAAGAACAGAGAAAAAACAAAAAAAGTGATCTTGAGCACTGCAACCAAAGTAAAAAAGGCTGAGGCTGAATATAAAAAGAATCCAACAGCATTCAAGAAAAAAGCTATCGCTCAAGCAAAAAAGAAAATTACTGCGTCCACAAAAAAACCTAGTAAGAAATCCTAAGCCTGTCGAGAGAGCATAAGCTCTGACACTTTTACTAGTTCTGCCGGAGTATTGATCCCCAAGGCTTCTTCTGCTTCGATCTGAATTGTTGCGACTTTTTGCCCTTGGTCAAATGCTGCTTGCAGCAAATCTGTGAGGTAATACTCGCTCTGGGCGTTCGTATTTTCTAGCTTGGTGATATTTTCCCACAGCCACTCAGCCGAAAAACAGAAGTAGCTCGGATTTACTTCGGTAATTTGTTTTTCTGCCTCTGTGGCATCTTTCATCTCGACAATTCGCGCAACACTGCCGTCTTCATTTCGAATAACTCTACCAAAATTAATGAGGGCTTCTCGCCAACCTTGAAAATCAGGCACTTTGACTACACCCAATGTCATTGCAGCTTGCGCTTCATGATGTTTGGCCACAAGTCGCTTGACCATATTCGCCGTTACCAGTGGGTGATCGCCATACAACGTTACGATCGTATCTGCTGTGCCAATGAGCTCAAAACGCGCACAACCAACAGCATGACCGGTCCCCAGTTGTTGCTCTTGCGTCACATAATTGAAGTCATTGCCAAGATATTCGCGAACCATTTCTGCCTTGGCACCAACAACAATTGTAGGCGGATAGGAAAGTTCTAATTTTTTAAGCTCTGCTGCCAAATAACCAATAATTGGCTTGTTATTGAGGGGAGTGAGTACTTTGGGCAACTCACCGCCCATACGCTTTCCCAAACCTCCAGCTAAAACAATTATTCTGACGCCATCAAGCATAGACGGTATTATTACCTGCGAATACTTGAAAGGCAAGCAACAGCTCTACACTGCGGTATAATGTCATTCGAGCGCCTATAGCTCAGTGGATAGAGCAACTGCCTTCTAAGCAGTAGGTCGCTGGTTCGAGTCCAGCTGGGCGCACTCATTTTTTTCCATACCAAGCATCGAGCACCCAGGTATTGTTTCCGTCTTTGAATTGCTCAACGTACTGTTCTTGCGTTTGTTTACCAATCAAGTAGGTGAGTGATCGCTTTGCCACAAAGAGACGTGGAACCAAGAACAATATCGAAATAGCAAATATAACGTGAATCCAAAATGGCTCTGTACGTTTTGAAAGCCAGACGAGCACGAGCAACAATCCAGAAATAAACCCTGCCAATGCATAGCGCGTAGAAAGTGGTGGTACAAACCACCAAATGGCTAGCTGGTTAGCGGTGAACAATGCCAAGATTTGCAACCGCTGACTTTTCCAAATTTGCCTTCTCAAAAAATAGATTGCGAACGGTAACAAGCCCAAAAGTGGAAAAGTATAGTCTCTGGTAAAAAATAAGTTCATAAAGATAAACGGAAATCTCTGAAGCTGTCGCGCAATGTATTCAAATGCAGATAGCTGGTTCACTTGCACCTGCGTAGAAAAGAAAAACGAACCGGTGTGGGACTGGGCAAAAAGGTAAAAGGGGAGAGCCAACAAAACTAGCACAACAAACAATAGCAATCGTATTTTTCTCTTTGTTGTTCGCGCGTAAAAATATACCAGTACTGGCAAGAGTAAAATTGAGAATGCCTTACTTGCTAACGAAGCAGCAAACGAAAGAGCACTTAAAAGAAAGTATTTTTTCGCGTATTCATTCTTTGCAGAAAAACCTTCCTGCAGAAGCCAAAGACCTGCTAGTTCGAAGCAAGCTTTTGCAACATCAATATAAAAACTCGCAGACTGCCACGCGACAACCTGAAACAAACTCACAGAAAGTACTGCGACAAACGACCACCTTCGAGAAAGAAATATACGCGAGAGCTGGTAGGTGATTGCTACCAACGAAAGAGCAAAGCCATACGCCACTAGCTTTGTTCCCAGGCTCTGGGCAAATCCGAATCCTAATGCAAAAATACTATCTGCAAATTGCGGGTTTGCACTCTGATACAACTCTGGAAGATACGTATACCCATGTTGTTCTTGCAGCAATTCTGCCAGCGGCAAGTGATACCACAGCGCATCAAAACCAGTTTCTGGCACAAAAACTTGCAACAAATGCAGGAGCCAAACTAAGCAGAGCAGGATAAAAACAATCTTCTCAAAGCGAGGGACTCTCAGTACGACTTTTTTTACTCTCCAGGCAAAAATAACAAGCAATCCGAACGGAAGCAACAAGAATACCCAAAGCCACCAGTAGAAAAATCCAAAAAATCCCGCCAAGCTCGCAACAGCTCCGCAGATCAACCAACTCATCACTAGTAGTACTGTCAGCACTCGGCTTCTCAGCATAGACACCTTAGTCTATAATAACCCATCTGGTGGTATTAGCTCAGTTGGTTAGAGCGCCGCTCTGTGGCAGCGGAGGTCGCCGGTTCAAATCCGGTATACCACCCCAAACATTGATTAACTTATAGGACTTGACAATTTTTAAAATCTAAACAATAATCACACCATTAAAACCTCC
>JAACWQ010000010.1 GCA_009991965.1 Minisyncoccota bacterium
AAAACAAATGTACCAAGAAATCCTTAAAAGGCTGAGGAAAAATCCGCTTTAACTTTACTAGCCCCATAAGAAATATGAAGGCACTGAGGATTTTTTCAAATTTGATGAGATTGGAACTACATATAGGGTATATTCTTATTTTCAACTAAACGACCTAACTCAAAATGGAAACCCTTACACTGTTTTATTTGGCAATGATTACCCAACCCAAATCAGAAGTGGGCAAAATCCATCCACCCTTGAGCAATACCAAAAAGACAAAAGTATTATTCATGATATTCTCAGGACATTTATAGCTACTCAAAACAATTAGTTTCAATTTAAAAAAACAACAAAACCGCTGCCGAAATCAAAATGGTAACTACAAGTAGGATAGGAGCGGTCAAACGCTCAAAACGCTGGCGACGCTCTTGCGATTCTTTTTTCTGCTGCTTCACCGTACGCACCAACTCTTGTTGACGTTTTCGCGCCTCGATCTGCTCGGTTAACTCACGAATTGCTTGTGAAGATCCAGTTTTTTCTGCCATAACACTACATTGAGCGCATCACGTTTGCTCGAGAAACGATCATGTCTACAACTTGATCGATGCTGAGCTCACTCGTATCAATTTCCCAAGCTTCTGGAATTCGCTTAAGTGGATCCGTAGTTCGGTGAATATCTTGTTCATCTCGTTGTTTGATACCTGCCAAAACTTCTTCGTAAGAGATGTCCTCTCCTCTTGTCTGCAACTGTAAATGACGACGCGAGGCCCGAATAACATCGCTACCAGTTAAAAATATTTTCAGCTGTGCTTCTGGTAAAACACGGTAGGTAATATCTCTGCCCTCCATTACTACGTCTTGACCAGCTGCAATCGCTTGTTGTTTTTTGACTAATATCTCACGGACTTTGGGATAGGCAGCAACTTTTGAAGAGCCTGCACTGATCGCTTCGGTGCGGATTTTCCACGAAACATCTACACCATTCACAATTACTGTCGTCAGACGGCCATCTTTTTCTGCCTCGAGAGGATTGTGCATTTCTATCGTCGCATGAGAAACCAGCTCTGTGACAGCGGCTTCATCGGTCAGGTCAACGCCAGCTTCTACTGCCAAAAAAGCTGCAACGCGGTACATAGCACCAGTATCAACGTAGAGAAATCCAAGTCGATCGGCAGCAAGCCGAGAAACGGTACCTTTACCCGCTGCCACAGGACCATCTATGGCCAAATGAAATGGTGGAGTGTTTGTCATGTAGACAACCTTTCTAGCACAACAATCACAAATTAATTACTTCTTTTTTGAACTACGACGGGCCGCGGTCTTCTTAGCTGGCTTCTTTGGCATGCCATACCACTCGTCGGTGTCAGCTGTGAGCAAACCGCCCAAGCCAACAACTATAAGGATTAGTGGCCACAAATTCCACAACGATCTCGGTAACATACCAAGATTTGAGGCGAGAAAAATCAACCCCATGACTACTGCTACTACTGGCCAAAATACTCGTTTGGGCATACGAATCTCCTTTACTACTTCAGGATCATTGTAAATGATCTTTGCCTTGAAATGCAAGGGAGTGTTATTGCATTGCTCGCTGATCCCGCACCTCCGCCCGTTTTTTGAGATACTCGCGTTTATCAGCCTTTTGTCTCGCTTTCGCGACACCAACAATGACTTTAATCCGATTGCCTTCTAGATTTATTGCGAGTGGTACAAGTGTGCGATGTTTGTCTTGCTTTACCGTTTGCAGCGCCAACAACTCACTTTTGCGCATGAGCAGCTTGCGTGTGCGTTGCGGTTCGTAATCTGGAATCGTTGCAAATTTGTAGGGAGAGATAAGCGCGTTGAGCAAAAATGCTTCACCATCGATTATTTGCACGAAACTACCTGCCAAACTGCCTTGCTTGAGACGCAAACTCTTGACCTCATGCCCCGCTAGAACAATGCCTGCGACATATTTTTCGGTGATCTCGTACTCAAACCGTGCTCGACGGTTGTCAACTAATTGCATACTAGAGGTAGTATACCGCGAGTGAGTAAAAGATCAGATCGCAAGTGCAATCTGATACACCGTAGAACCAGAGGTTACATAGGCAAATCCGCTAGCCTCGTCCACAAAAAAAGAGGTTACTGTTGCAATGCTTGGGCTCTTTACCTCGCGCAAAAATGTGCCTTCTTTGCTGAGAATCACGAGACGCTGTTTGCCTACCTCGAGTACAAAGAGATTATCTGAATCTGCACTCGCAGATAAAAATACTGCAGATGAAAATGGTTCCTCGAGTCCCGTACTGGTAAATGCTTGTTTTCTGCCACTCGCATAGCGGAAAATCTCACCGGCATCGGTACCAAACCAAATATCGCCATCGATACTCATCGAGGTGATCGTATCGTACGAGACTTGCAATGGATCAATAATCCAACCAATCGGATCTGAAACACCATCTGCCGTCTGAGTGTATCGAAATACATTCCGCTTTTCTGGATTAAGAACATAGAGATATGGACCAAAACTACCCAGCAGTGCACCTGCTTTATTTGAGTCTCCGATTGGTTTTATTTCTTTTGGTGTCGCGTCATCAGTGAGTTCTAACGCCCAAAGTCCATCGCTGAGCACATACAGAGTATTATTTGCCGCTGTCGTTGCTTGTAATTGTGCCAGTTCTGAGAGAGAAAATAATTGAACTTTTTTGCTCGACAAATCGAGGGTAACGACTTGCCTCTTTTCGGCATCGACAAACACTGCTTTAGTGCCAGAAATATGCGACGCTGAAGTTACCATCTCTGATTGTGCCAGACGTAAATCATAAAAAACTGGTAACGCCTCGACAGCAATTTTGCCAGAAATAGCGACCAATACCTCCTGTGCTTGTGCCAGCGCAGTGGTGTATTTTGTACCGACAAATCGTTGTTTGCCTTTGGTGCTCGATAATAACTCGAGCTCTGTCACTACTTGTGTTACTGCCTGGCGCGCGGCAATAGGATCACTGTTAACCAGATTTTGGGCAAAAAATAAACGCTCTTCTAGCGGAGCAAGTTCTGTTTGGACAGTCCTCTGTTTTGCGGTGTACCACCACCAAGAGCCGATTGATATGGCAACAAAAAATAGAACCGTGCCGACAAGCACGAGTGCTCTCTTGCGCCATTGATCTTGTAGCGCGGTTTGGACATACACCGCATTTCTACGGAATTTAAAAGAACGGAGCAGCAACCAAACTTTGACACCAACTCGTCTGCCTTTTGCCATCAGGCGAGTGGAAAATTTTGGGAACTTTGGTTGCGTATACTGAACGATTGGTTTTGAAATACTGGCTAGCTCTATCACTTCATCAGCAGCTTCTACAATAGCTGGTGTTTCTTCGGTCACTTCCACCAAGGCTATTGCAGCCGCACCAGAGTCGCTGATGGTCGACTGCACGGCAGGAACCAACATGGTCGCAACTACGTCTGGAACCAAGTTATTTGAAAAATGTTGTTCAATTGCCGGAATGAATTGCTCACCTTGCTCATTCAGTAGAATATATACATCATCTGGTTTGCTTTTCCCCGATCGCAAACTTATCTCATCGCTAGCTGGCAGTACTTTGCCAGTAGTAGCATCTCGATGCAACAAAATACTTGCGCGCAACGCACCCAACGTTACTTTTCCTTCTGTAGTGAGTAAACAAGCAACTGAAAATTTATCAGCTGGATGATTTTCTAGTAAATCAGTTAATAACTCATGGAGCTCTTGGACGTTTTGAGGTGGTGCAGTTTCAATTTCATTTAGCAGTGACTGGCCGAGCACAGCGGCAGATTGTCCGCGTACAGAAAGCAAAATGACGAATTTACCAGAATCAAGAGGAAACGTAGCTGCCTGCGACCAATCTACGTAGGTCGGTAGCCCAACGATTGGTGTTACTCTCAAGGACCACATACTTGGCTATTGTATCACGCAAGGTTTGGGAAATATTTGGCTTAAAAACTACAAAATCGCAAAAAACAGCAAAAGTACAAATACTGCGAGTGCCAGATGTGCGTACCCGACTATTTGCAAAATTGGTGAGAAAGTTGTGAGCAGTGTGTTTTTCATGATAACTACTTGACGAACAACTACAATTGCAAACATGCAATACAACGCCGCAGAAACGATAAAAAAGAACTTGAACACAGTCAAAAGAATGGAGCCCTGGTTTAGGAGATCGTTGAGGTCAAAACCAATCATTAGCTTACCCTTCCTTCTACTTTTTCTCGCTCTTCTTCGAGCAACAAATCATTTATCAAGGCGATTACTTTGTTTGGCTGCGGTACGTCTTCGAACTCAAACTCTGTTCGCTCGGCCGCAGTCTGAATTCGCACGGTACCGAAATTAAACACCGAGCGCAACGCGCCACTTGTTTCTGCCGCAACGTCTTCTACGTTGTCGATTTTAGCTGATGAAATATTGCGATAGATCAATGATAAAAAATCGACATCAATGATACGTTCATCGGTAATAATATACACGTTGAAGTACCACGACAAAAATGACTCGATAGAAAAACCAAGCAGCAACAGATACCAACCGACATGAGCTGCAAATAAATAATTGCTAGGAAAAAAGGAAAATAGTTGAAAATTAGCAAGAAACAATGGAAGCGCCGCCAAAACTATTGCTGTTACTATCCATTTAATCTGCGTGATTGGGTGTTTTCGCAAGAGCAAAATCACTTCTTCTTCGCGAGCTTGGCTTGCAAAATATGTTTTGAATGGTTTGGGGACGAAGGCAGTTATTGGATTTGTAGCACGCTTTTCATGCGACATTACCTCAGAATACTCGTCTACAGAACGTTTTCGATGAGGCGTTGTGGTTGTGGTTGCGTCTGTTTCTGCTGCATGCACAGGATTGTGTCCTTGTCTGCGGTGTACACGTTTTTTGCGTAAACCATGGAGTAGCTCTGTAGTTGCTTCGAGCGTAGTAGATTTTTTGGGCGCTTGAGAACTTGAGAAAACCTCAGGCATATGCGACTATTATACCAGCGGTTGGCGCATTAGCTGCAAGAAGACATCTTGATCAAGACTAACTGAGCCAAATTGTTTCATGCGCTTTTTACCCTTTGCCTGTTTGGAGAGTAGTTTTTTACGTCTGGTTACATCTCCGCCATAGAGTTTTGCGGTCACATCTTTTCGCAAGGCAGATTGGGTTTCGCGTGCAATTACTGTGCCACCGATTGCAGCTTGGATTGGGATACTAAAGAGTTGGCGAGGCAAAATTTCTTTGAGCTGTTTTACCAATGAGCGTGCTTTTGACTCTGCTTGTGAGCGAAGTGCAATAAATCCTAACGGAGCAACATCTTCCCCGTTGAGCATAATTGTTACTACAACTGCGTCGACTACGACTTCGCCAATAACTTCGTACTCGACAGAACAGTAGCCAGAACTGATTGATTTTATCAAATCATGAAAGTCCGTAATGAGTTCACTCAATGGTAATGAACACGTCAAAATGACGCGATCTATCAGGTGCTCACTTTGCATAAATTGACCTCTGCGCTCCCGAACTAAATCTAAAATCCCACTCATATACGCGACCGGGGTAATCAGAGTCAGTTTGGTGACAGGCTCGCTAATCTGTTCAAGCTGCGTTGGATCAGGAAACTCAGTAATTGTGCTGATCACCTTTTCGGTACCATCTTTGAGAACTGCGTTGTACGGTACGGTCGGACGAGTAGCAATCAGCTCGAGATCAAATTCTCGATGCAAACGTTCAACCACTATTTCTGCATGCAACAACCCCAGGCAGCCAATGCGGCAACCACTCCCCAACGCAGGCGAGTGTGTGCTCACAAAGGTAATTGCAGCATCACGGAGCGACAACTTTTGTAGCGCGTCGAGTAATGCGTTGTAATCTTCGGTCAGTGTCGGAAATAACTCAAAAAAGACCAATGGTTGCGGTTCTTTATAACCTTGTAGTGCAACTGCGTTGGCTCGCTGCGCAACCGTGGTAAGTGTGTCGCCAACTTTGAGTGAACGAACGTCCTTCAGGCCAGTTACGACATAGCCTACTTCGCCAGGACCAAGCTCTGGCACGGCAGTTTTCTTTGGCAGATATGTACCTAATTCAAGTGGGAGGAATGTCACTGGACTCGATAAAAACGTCAGGCGTTGTTTGTTGAGTACGCCATCAACCACGCGAACAAGTGCGAGCGCACCCTGATGTTGGTCGAAGTACGAACTAATCAGTAATGCACGCAGTGGTGCAGCTGCATCACCCGTTGGTGGTGGAATACGTTTGACAATTGCTTCAAGGAGTAAATCAATACCTATGCCAGATTTGGCTGACACGAGCAAAATGTCTGATTCAGGTATGTTGCACAACTCCATAACCTCGAGTAACACTCGATCAGTTTCTGCCGAAGGTAAATCGATCTTGTTGATAACAGGGATGACGGTCAAACCGAGATCAAGTGCTTTATGATACGTAGAAAGTGTTTGAGCTTGAATCCCCTGTGAGGCGTCAACAACCATGAGTACGCCCTCGCAAGCTGCGAGTGAGCGACTAACTTCGTAGCCAAAATCTACGTGACCAGGCGTATCGATGAGGTTGAGGGTTATCTCCTCGCCTGCCTTGGTTGTATAGGGCAAACGAACTGGGGCCAATTTGATCGTAATACCGCGTTCACGCTCGATTGGGTTACTATCAAGCAACCGTTCGTGCGGATGCGCTAGATCAACTTGCCCACACTGCTCCAACAAACGATCGGTCAGCGTCGTCTTACCATGGTCAATGTGCGCGATGATTGAAAAATTTCGTAACTGGCCGGGAGCGGTCATCCAGCTCCTTTACTTGGCCAAACGAGAAGCCTGTTGCTTCATGCGTCCGGCTGCGTTGGGGTGAATGAGACTGCGCTTGGCAGCACGATCGATAAAGCTGTACGCAACACCAAGAGCTTCTTTCGTTTTGGTTGTTTGAAGTGCCTTCACTGCGGTACGCATTTTGGAGCGTAGCTCAGAATTGTAGGCAGCCTTACGCTTACTTGAGCGAAGGGCTTTTTTTGCATTTTTCAAAATTGGCATAAATTCCTCTTTTTTTCGTGAGGGCGATTATAGCAGAGAGGCGCTATAATTAAAAACAGATGTTTTCCTCACTCCGTTTTCCTCGCTTGCTCACCAAAAACATACAGTGGCTCGAGAACAAACAATCGACCATTTTATCCGCTGCCTTGATCATCACGATTGCAAATATTGTGTCTTCACTTGCGGGTTTATTGCGCAGTCGCTTGTTGATTTCATACTTTTTTAACTCCGAGTCCTCCCAACAAGCCTACGAGGCACTGCTGGTCGCATTTCAGATTCCAGACATGTTGTTTCAACTCATTGTGCTGGGGGCTGTTTCGGCCACCTTTATTCCGCTCTTTGCCAAAGTACGACAGCGCAATGAAAAAGAAGCCTTTAAACTCGCCTCTGTTGTCCTCAATGCAATGTTGCTGGTTTTTACCGCGGTCGCACTCCTAGTTGCCATATTTGCGGAACCACTCACGCACTGGCGAACTGGTAATGCCTTCACCGCAGAGCAAATTATCATTGTTGTCCGCTTGACTAGAATTATGCTGGTTGCTCAAATCTTTTTTGCAGCGTCCAACGTCATGTCGTCGATATTGCAGTCCTATCAGCGGTTTATTATCCCAAGTATTTCACCCATTTTGTACAATTTTGGCATCGTTTTGGGCGTCTTTTTGCTCGAACCGTTCTTTGGTATCTACGCAGCAGGAATTGGTGTTTGTATCGGAGCACTGTTGCATCTGCTCATTCAAGTGCCGTTTGTGCTTAAAATGGGTTTTCGCTTTACTTGGTCACTCAACTTTTCGATTCCTGAAAGCAAACAATTGGCAAAGCTCATGCCACCGCGTTTTCTCACCATCGCTACGACAGAATTTCAACGAATTGCGCTTGGCTTTTTTGCGACCTCTTTGGGAAATCTCAGCTTTGTTGTCATCAAGCATGCACTTGACCTGATGATTTTGCCAATTCGATTGTTTGGTGTCCCAATTGGACAAGCATCACTCCCGTTTCTCTCTGCAGAATCGGCAAAAGCAGACCAACACAAATTTAGAACGCTCGTTTCTCAATCACTTAATCAAATTACTTTTTTTGCGTTTCCCGCGGCCGTCCTTATCTTGATTCTGCGTGTTCCCTTTGTTCGCTTAGTTTTTGGAACCAAAAATTTCCCTTGGGAAACTACATTACTTATGGGTAAAGCCTTGGCAATTATCGCACTTTCTATCCCCGCCCAGGCAGTGGTGCAACTACTTATTCGCTCATTCCACGCACTCAAAGACACCGTCACTCCGCTCATTGTTACCGCCATCACTGTTGGGGCGTACCTTTTGGGTGCCGCAGGAGTCATTTACCTCACTGATTTTGGCGTGCTTGGACTCGCTGCAGTCACCGGCATAGTTGCAATTCTTGAGCTCGGACTCTTCTTATTCTTTTTGGAGAGACGCGTTCCCGGCTGTCTTGACCAAACATTTTTTAACTCGCAATTGAAAATTATGGCCGCCAGTTTTTTTATGGCTGTTTTCCTCTACTTGCCGTTTCGCATACTGGACGAACTTGTGTTTGATACCACCCGCACCATCGAATTGCTCGGGCTAACTATCACCACAGGCACAATTGGCATGCTGGTATACGTATATTTTGCTGCGCTACTTTCAATACCGGAGTTAAAAATCGTTGGGACTATTCTTGATTCGATCGGCTCTGCGACGCGCAAGCTCCTAGCACAAAACCCAGAACTCATTGTAGACACCATGGACGACGACTCTGTATGACGATACAATGAAAAGAGAGACAACTGCCCATGTCACACCACGTTACTGCCATCAACATTAATTTACTACCGAGTGATCCTTTTTTTGCGACACCACTTGGCAGAATGTTGCGTTGGGCGCTCTCGGCTGGACGCTACATTGTCATTTTTACCGAGCTCATTGTTATCATTAGTTTTGCTGCTCGTTTTACCCTCGATCGCCAATTGACAGACCTCAACAAAGAAATTTCCCAAAAAAAGGCAATTGTGCTTTCATACGGTGAGCTCGAAAAAAACGTCCGAAATACCCAAACAAAAATCGCCAACTATGATAGCTTCGAGCAAGATGCCAACCTTGCTGAAGTTTTTGAGAAACTGAGTATAGTAACGCCAACACAGGTTGCGCTCAGCAGACTCGGCATCACGTCCTCTGCTATTACCATTGAAGGCTCAGCACCGTCGCAATCTGTCTTCAATATTTTGATCACCAATCTGCAGCTCTCACCAGATTTTTCTGCAGTGACAGTGTCGAAAGTCGAATCAGCTGATAAAAATGTTCCTGGACTTGTCTTTACGCTCGCAGCACAAACAAAAAAGAATACTAATCTAGAAGCAAAAACCAAAAAACCATAACTATGCGAATATCTACCCGACAAAAACAACTTAGAGGCGCATTACAATCGTTCTACGACAACCCAGTCGCTAGAGTCTCTCTTGAGGTATTTTTATCACTCGGACTCGTCATTTTTCTCGGCCTGTTTGCAGTGCAACCGACACTGGTGACTATGTCCAATCTGATTCAAGAAATTGAAGAAAAACGCGTAACGAGCCAACAACTCACACAAAAAGTTGCTGCCCTGAGTACCGCCCAAAGTGAGTATGCAGCACTGGGACCACAACTCTTACTACTTGAGGAATCGATACCAAGCAAACCAGATGTAGTGAAAACACTCAAGATCATAGAAAAGCTCGCAACAGAAAATAAGGTGATTATCACCAGCCTGTCCTTACCACAAGTGCCGGAACCAAATGCAAGTGCCTCAGCCTCACTTGCGCAAACTGCATTGTCGATTCAAGTTTCAGTCACTGGTGATTACCCTGCTATTCGCCAGTACGCAGAGTCACTGCTCACTAGCCGCAGATTGCTGCAGATCGAAACAGTCAATTTTACACTCAATGAAAAACGAGGAAGTCGCTCGCTCTCTGCAACACTGCAGCTCAGCGCGCCATACTATCAATAAATATGAATAACATTTTCGCAAAAGAACTACAGAAAATTCGTAAAAGTCAGAAGGTTTTGACCGTGTTTGTCTTATTGTTTGTTCTCGTGATCGTTTGGGGCATCGTCACACTCTTTGCCGCCAAACAGGAAACAAAAATTGATAACCAGATTCTCTTGCTTGCGAAACCGCTTAACCCCACAATCGATACCAGTCAATTTGCCAAGATGCAGCTCAAACGATCATTCAGTGATGCAGAACTTGCCAACTTTCCTATCTACCAATTGCTCACCAACGAAAAAACCCGAGAAGAAGTGGTCGTTCCACTCGGTGTAACTAAAAAAGATCTCAGCGAACAAATTGTTGTCGAATAGTTTCGTATCTTCTTCGCATTGCAACTGCTAGAGGTTTTCTCTACAGTAATAGCATCTCCAGAATCACTGGGATCCTGGTGTGGATGAATAATGAAACCTACAATGAAACTGCCAATTTCGTCTGTCTTTCAAAAGCGTATGCCGACGCTAATTGGTATCGGGATTTTGGTAATTGGACTTGTGGCTGGCACACTCCTCTTTAGCAATGGCACCGGTGTTTTTGCCCCCAGAGCTTCTGAGGAAACAACACCAAAAAACATCAAAGTCACCAATGTGACAGATACAAGCTTCACCGTTTCGTTTCTGACTGATCTACCAACCATCGGTTTTGTGAAGTATGGAGATACTACCAAATCTCTCAAACTACAGACAAGTGATGATCGAAATCAGCTTTCTGGTTCTACTGCGGAGTTTAGCTTGCAACACATCACCGTTCGTGGCCTGACACAAAATACCACCTATTACTACGTGCTCGGCACCGATAACGGCGCCACTTTTGATAATGCTGGGCAACCCTTCTCGATCACAACAGCCAAACGGAGTGGTGCTCCAGCAGCGGCTAAAACAATTTATGGCACGGTAACTACTGAATCAAGTGCACCAGCCGATGGCGCAATCGTCTACGTCAAAATTGCTGGCGCTGGCGACATGTCTTCTCTGGTCAAAAGTTCAGGCAGCTGGGCAATTCCACTCTCAAACGCACGTGTTCCTGATGGCAGTGCCTATGCCGCTATCGACGACTCGACAAGTGTGGCACTCGAACTACAAGGCAAAACGGCCGCCCAAACATTACAGTTCACCACTACGGTCAAAGACGCACAACCAATACCTGGTCTCGCTTTTGGCACACAGCCAGTAAGCAAAGAATCTATAGCTGCAAGCCCAGTAACACAACCAACCGAGAGCCCAGCTCCTGCAGCGGAGATCGCCACACTTGAGGTGGCAAGTAGCACGGCACAAACCGCCAGCGCGAGAGGCCAACTAACTGGTTTGCTCGGAGAAACTGTTTCCGTAGCAGAAACAAGTAGCTCAGCAGCAGAGGTAACTCACGTCGATGTCGATGCTACTGAGAGCGCAACGGTCACCACTGGACAACCAACCATTGTTGGCGAAGCACCTGCGAACACCGTTATCTCAATTGAAATTCACTCAGATGTTGCCATCAACCAGCAAGTTACCAGCAATGATAACGGAGAATTTGAAATTGACGTTGCTGCCTTGGGACAAACGCTCGAACCAGGAGAGCACACGATAACATATAGCTATACAGATCCTCAGACAGGACAGCTTGTTACCAAGACAAAAACATTTACCGTCGCAGATACCAGCAAGCAGCTTGCACTCGCACAGCCATACGGCACGCAGAACCCGTACCCCGTTGGTGGCGCAAGTAGCTCTGCTACAGCGACTGATTCAGCTACTAAGGGTGGAACCGCGACAGAATCAGCGCGATCAAGCCAACCAGCAACCGGTAGTGGCATTCCAGTCTCTGGTTCAGTTGGCACTACTCTCGCATTAATCATCGGCGGTCTCTTCTTTATCGTCTCTGGCAGCTGGAGTTTTTGGATTGCTTCCCAGCTCGCAAAGGAAGAAGCGGTATAATCACTGCCCATGCAGTCTATCGCCATCGATCCGTACTATCACTCAAGGCAAAAACGGGTTTTTGACATCCTCCTCAGCTCACTGCTCTTGCTCGCACTTGCTCCAGTTTTTATCGTTCTGAGCTCCCTGCTATTGCTCACGCTGGGGCGGCCCATTTTGTTTGTGCAAACGCGACAAGGAAAAGGTAAAAAAAGTTTTAGCCTACTAAAATTTCGTACGATGATTACTACAGCAGATCACTGGAAACCATACTTACGAGCAAAAAACGAAGCACCAGAACCGATGTTTAAAATGCAACACGATCCTCGCTTTGTCGGCATCGGTCGCTGGCTCTCTCGCTCTGGTCTAGATGAATTACCCCAGCTGGTTAATATTCTGCGCGGTGAGATGAGTTTTGTGGGACCACGTCCCTTGCCGATTGCAGAAGCTGAGCAACTTCCGGCTTCTTGGGATTTTCGCTACAGCGTGCGACCGGGGTTGGTGAGTGAGTGGGTGTTGAGTGAGAAAAAATATGGATCACAATCAAACTGGCGGATAGCAGAAATATCTACCCTTTCAAAATCTGGACTGTTATATGATCTAGAAATTATTGCAAAAGTAATTATCTCGGTGTGGTTTGCTAATTGGTAACAAAATCCTTCGCTTTGTTTTTAATCTTTTGCACAGAATGCAAACAAGTCTCATCATTACTGCAACCAGAAACACATTGTTTTGCCAAGTCTGCATATCCTTGTCTACTATCTCCGAACGGAATAATATCGAGTTCAAGCACACTCTCCGAGAGTAGGCACGCCTCTCGCCATGTAATTTCCGTCTTAAGCCACTGAGGAGAATGATCGTTAAAAACCCACGGATCCAATTTAGCAGCCTGTAGAATACTATTAGTGACTAGATCTAGATCTCTTTCTGAAAAGTAGTGATCTGCTAGCTTCATATGCTTCAATGCGACCCAATGGTCGAGTTCGTAGTTTTCATAGATTTTGACGTTCTTTCTTGCCTCTAGGATTAATTTTGTCTGAAAATTAACCTCGTCTTGAGCCATCGCAATCTCTTCTGCAGAATCTCCCCGCTCAGTGGATCTATTGAAAAAGTTATACCAAGGATCCAAATCAAACCACTTACCTTTTTCCCCTAAGGAAAAAGGGTGACTACAGACTGATGACAGACGCTCATAGTAACGATGATCATCTTTATATAACGAAATTAGTAGGTCTGAGTTTACATTTTCTTTACAACTCTCTTCTATCAAGATCAATTTTTGAGATGCAAAAAACGGAAATATTTTCATCACTAAGTTGGTCTTACCCATAAACAAAGTCAATTCCGTAGACAGATATAGTATTGTCGTTAGTACGATAGCCCCAGTTAGAACCAAGAAACTAGTACTCTGTAACTTACGAAGTTTAGGTGTTATGACATGCGCCGCATCAACTTGCTCATTCCCATCTCTCATAAGGATTGCCAGAAAAATAACGAGAGAAATGAACGTGCCGCTAATTTGCCAATCATAATCAAGAAATCCGTTAATGCAAACGGCAACCAGACCTACTAGGATAAAAAAATGATCTCTAACTCCAGACCTGAGCTTGTCGATAGACACCCTTGCCGCGCAGACAAACAGCCAGGAAAACAAGGCAACAAAACTAAATCCTGCAATTAAGCCTGTTTCTGCAAAGTACTGTAGAACCACGTTGTGGGCATTGCCAGCAGTAAATCCAGGCAATTGTGCATATTTCTGAGATATATTTCCAAACGTACCCAATCCAAAGCCGAACAGAATATTTTCTTTCAGTCCCCCAACTGCTTGTTTCCAATATAGAGGTCGAGGCTCGACGTGAACAGGTTTACAAAAGTACTGCAAATATTTGCGTTCTGGACACTTCACTTGAAAAGGTATCCAAGAAAAATTTGAGTAAATCCCCATTCCAACTATTGCAAAAGCTAAAATTGACAAACCAAACCCAATCGCAAACTTATGCAATATTTGTTTCTGAGCATCATTATTAAGATGAAATGAAACTGCCACGATCATCAACTCAATCATTGCTAACAACAAAGCAATCCTCCCCTTGCTGAAAACTATTAGAAAAGTGAATAAAACGGGAATAAATAGTAAGTATTTGTCTTTTTGAGATTTTAGAAAAAGCCACCAGCTATATGGAAATATGAGCAAAAGAAAAGCTGACAGATGGCTATGGCCAAAATTTGAGAAGAGTAGATTCTTATTCGGCAAAGCAGCACCTAATTCTGGAATCATCAGAAAAATTAAACTAATCATTGAAAGGGAGACTGCCACAGCTATATGAAACTTAAATAGCAAGTGACTCGCAAGCACATTAGGTTTCAAACGGTAAAAAAAGAAAAAAATGAGAAACGCAAAGTATAGACCGACTTGAGCTTCAAGAGTTTGGGGCAGATTGTGACTAAAAAATCCAGAGATCGTAGTGAATAAAATAAAAGCTAGCCACAAAAGGTAAGTTAGGCCATATTCAAACCTCCTTTTATTGTCAGTGTGCGAACGAAAAAAAAATAGTAAACTGCAATACAGCCCATATAAAAGTAGCTTTAGATATGTATCTCCAAAGAGCACAAAAATCAACAGTAACGGAGCATAAGCAAGAAGAAAAAACACATGACTAGTATAGACCAAATTAAGCCCAAATTTAAAATAGCAGTTCTTTCACCTCACCTTGATGATGCAATGTTTAGCTGCGCTGAGCACATCATGCATTGGATAAATCAAGGAAATAATGTAAAGATTTTCAATTTCTTCTCTTCATTTTCAACACAAGCTATACCTGAATATAGTTTGCAAATGATAAAAAATTCTGGCTATGACACACTCGCAAAATTTTCCCAAGCCAGACTTGACGAGGATATGGCTGCAATGAAGGAAATCGGGATTAGCTTCCACAACTATGACTTAGTCGATGGAGGTTTTAGGTCTGTAAAGAAACATGTTATTTACAACACCAGCGAGCAACTGTTTTCGGGAAGAGTGAGTATGCATGATTGCGACACACAAGATACAATTAAGAAAATAATCAGCAAATTATCATCTCAGTATGATATATTTCTCTGTCCAATTGGCATTGGGAGTCATGTCGATCACTTACTAGTAAAACTTGCGAGCGAGTCTCAGTTGCATAAAAGTCAGCTGTTCTATTACTTCGAACAACCATACTCAAATAACATAGAGAACTGGAAAATATCCAACCTACTTCATCTTATTAGTCATCACCCGTCCCTAAAACTAGCTTCGAAACAAAAATTCCAAGTCATTAGTCACTATCAATCTCAGCTCAAACTCTTTCGGTCTCCGTCGTTTTTTGAAGTAGTCACACAAAATTATGGCAAAAAAATCTAAGACAAAACAACTCATCTCAATTGTTGGAACCAGAGCTTTTCCTGATGAATTTTCTGGGACAAGTGGCATTGAAACAATTATATCTGAGGCAGTTCCCAGACTACTAGCTATGGATAACAAACTTCATTTTAAAATATATGTTCGATCGCCATATCAGAAAATTCAATTACTCTCAAAAAATATCAAGCTTGTTAAAGTGCCCACTTTAACTGGAAAAGTTCTAGAGCCAATCGCCTACGTATTTTTGTCAGCAATACTTGTCTTGTTCGACAACTCAAAAGTTGTATGGATTCATGGCACTGGTATGAGCATCTTCTCTTTTTTGTTTAGACTCAGAGGCAAAAAAGTGGTGTTACAAATCCATGGCTTGGACTGGCAGAGAGACAAGTGGAATTGGATTGAAAAAAAAGCATTCTCCATCCTATCAACTTTCGCCATACAACATATCGACAAATTAGTCGTTGTATCAGAAAAACTAGCAATTGATATCAAAGGTTTATGCAAAAAGAAAGCAATCGTTGTGAGACCTGGCCTGCCAAAGCTTGAGAACACGTCCCAGATTGATAAAAAAATTGATGGTCCTTTTCTTCTTTATCTAGGAAGAATATCTCCGGAAAAAAATATCCACCTACTCATTGATAGTTTTGAAGATCTACAAAGGCTTACAAAAAGATATCAACTTATAATTGCGGGGTCAAACTCAATAAGTGAATCCTATATCAATCGTTTAAAAGAAAAATCTATGAAAAATAAAAACATCGTTTGGTTTGGTCATGCGAACAGACAACAAAAAGGTTGGCTTCATAGAAATGCCTCATTAACACTATCATTCTCAAACCTGGAGGGCCTTTCTATGTCTTTGCTCGAATCAATCAGTATTGGTAAATACAGCCTTGTCGATAAAACAACTGTGGATGCAAGCATAGCAAGCTTGCCCAACATCTTTTACATGGAGTCAAGAAATCCAAAACTCTTGGGTCAGCAATTGTATAGAATACTTAAAAATGTTCAGCAAAATCCCAAAATTAGCTATACCGGTCAGGAAAAAGCCCTGCTAAAACACTATTGTTCTTGGGAGAAAATGTCCAATCAACTCTACAAGCTACTTACTGCTTGAGTTATCTTACTTTTGAACTGTTTCCTACTAAACTTTCCACTTTGTTTTCTGCAGTCTGCAGGATCTATTGGCTTTCGGAGTAGTTTGGCGATTGCAGACAGCAAACTTGCCGACGTTTGTTCACAAAAAAAATATCCTGTTTTATTCTCTACGACTGTTTCCATAAGTGCTCCACTTCGAAAGCAAATGACTGGCAAGCCATGAGCCTGAGCTTCGACCGGAACGAGACCAAAATCTTCATCGACTGCAGAATAAAGCAAAGCATATGCCTTTGCATAACAACGAGAAATTGCTTCTCTAGATATAAATCCGGTAAAAAATATAGTCGGACCAGCAATGCGTTCTAAATACTTCCTTTGATAACCCTCTCCTATGACCACTAACGGAAGACTAAATCTCGTACAAGTCTGTACAATAAGCTCCAATCCTTTTTGCTTTACTAACCTCGAATGAGCTACAAAAAAATGCTTTGTTCCTTTCTTGAAAGTTGGCTGTTCAACTGGAGGATAGATCACGATTGAGCGTCTTCCATAGTAGCGAAAAATTCGCTTCCCCACGGTTTTTGAGTTGGTAGCAATTAAATCGGGTTTACTCGCAAAATATGCATCTACCTTCCTCAAAAAATATTTAATTGGAAAGAAAAGTAACTTCCAAGGATAAGCATTTATAAATCCCAACTCATTCTCTTCTTCATAAAGATATTTAGGTGGGCTAAACAAATAGCACAAATGCTTATGTTTACTGACTCGCAGACACTTTGCATTGAATGTTCCAGAGGATGATATAACCAGATCGTAGTGAGAAAAATCTAATGAAAAAAAATAATACCAAGAAAAAAGTTTAGAAACAGAAAAATAAGGCCCTAAACGGGATAGACCCGACAAAAATTTGGAACGATTCCAATAAATCTTTTTATCTTTAAATGCAAGCTTGATCTGCTCATTTCTCTTATTAAAAAAGAGAGTAAATAAATCTGCATCAGGATATAACCTGAGGATTTCGAGCAGTACTTTCTCCGCGCCACCGTACTCAAGAAGAACGTCATGAACGACTGCAATCTTTCGTTTTTTCATACCGCAGGAATGACTAGACCGTGATGTGTTCTGAATGAATGTTGAGAAAGAATGCTCGAAAAGAGAAACTTTTTATCATACCCCGCCAAAGTATTTCCTCTCAGAGAAAGAATTTTTTTTCTATTTGCAATGGTCTCGCAAAAAATAAGGAAATAAAGAGAGGGTCCAAAGGAAAGAAGACTTATTAAGAACGCCCAAGCCTGAACCAACAAAATATTTAAAAGATTTCTAAAAAGAGCCTTTCCAGGCCAACAAATCAGAGTGACCCAAATGATATTTCTGTAAGTTTGGTACATCGTAAAGCGGCTTTTCTTGCCAGAGCTCGTTGATCCTAGATGATAAGCCAAAAGTCTTTGCTCTCTTGAACAAGTGGCGCCCAAAGATCTGCATCTTATTGCTAGCTCCACATCTTCTAAATAGTAATACAGCAGAGAATTAAACACGTATCCAAAAGATGAAATGAGCTGCTTCAGTAACTTTGTAGAAACAACGACGCAAGTTGCTGAAAAAAGTTGGTAGTCCACTTGATCAAGATTTATATTCTTCGCATAGCCAGATCTAAAATATTCAACACCGAATGAATCCGTCTCTCCAGTGCGAGGATTCATTATCTTGGGAATAAACACGTCTTTCTGAAAAAAATCGTTCAAACTCCCCAAAGATGAAAAGAACTCTTTATCCAGCCAGCAGTCATCATTCAAAAACAAAACAAGCTCGTACTCACTATTTTTTAATAACTGAGACAGAGCAAAGTTGTTCAGATCAGAAAAACCTGAGCTTGCTGAGGCATAGTAGGTTTTCTTTACTGCTCTGCCAGCAAAAGACGAACGCTCGCTCGGGCAGCCATTTGTCACTAAGAACACATCGATTGAGAAAATACTCCTTCTTTGTTGAATAACTGAGTCAATGCATTTTTTTAAAATTAAAGAGTTTTTTTGTGCAAATTGTGTTGGTATCACACAAGCAACTTTTATTTTGTTTGACATACGTTATTGAAAATACTGAGATGCTATTATAGCCCACAATGAACCTACTCATTTTTTATGAAAAATTTCGTGGCGGAGAAACAATAGCTACTGCAGAAATTATCGCAAACCTACAAAAGAAGTGCGTAAATGTCTTAGAAAAACAACTCAGTCCGCCAACAAGCAGCTCCTCGTATTCGTATTTATATTGGCTTGCCTCATCTCTGTCATCCTCATTTCTACTGTTACTAAAAAACCCAACTACAGACATTGTCTATACAACAACATTCACAGCTGGACTCGCAGCAGTAATTCTGCGACCAATCTTTCATTTTAAAATAATCTTCCACTATCATGGAAACCGCATACCAAAAAAAGCAAGCAGAAAACTGAACATTAAAACTCGACTGACTCAAAAGGCTAAACGCTCAATTTGCTTGATCATGCAAAATATGTTGATATCCAGAAGCAATTTAATTTTTTTACCAAATGCCAACCTGATTGCTAAGTTTCAGAAAACAAAAGCAAAAGTAGTTTTTTTATCAAACGGAATTAATAAGAAAAAGTACAAGCTCGTTGTAAATACTTTTTCTTCAAAAAACATACTTTGCATTGGAAGGTTAGACTCGGGTAAAAATATCTTGAGTCTTATTTCAATCTTTTCAAAAATCAAAAAAAAAGCAGGACTCGAAAAAATCAAACTTATAATTGCCTACTTGCCTCTACGGCATGCACAAGAATTCGAAGAAAAGCAGAAAATTATTAACAAAATTTCAAAGTTGAACTTAGAGAAAGATGTTGAGATGAAAGAGAATGCATCAACAAACTCACTTTACAACAATGCTTCTATAGTTATTTCGTTTTCAAAAGAAGAAGTGCTGCCACTAACATTATTGGAAGCGCTACTCTTTAATAAACCATTTTACTTTCGATCTAAAAAACTTACTAAGTTGTTTCCAAAAAATTATCTAGATAACTATTACTGCAAGAGTAATAATCAGAATGTCTTACTCGAACATATGGCTATGGCACTCAACATTCCCAAGTTCGAAAAACAGAAGCTTGTTGCGGATGCAAAAAATCAGATACACCTGAATTCTTGGCAAAGAATCTCAAAAAAAATCATCACTGAGTGTAATCTTCTACTGAAATAATTTCAGTAATCATTGGCAGCACACTCACAGATGAGTAGTTTAATGGAATTTGCTCTCCAATTTTGAGAGGTTGATCATCGAAAACATAGAGCACACCATCAACTTGCCTAGCGTTAATCTGCAATGTCAGTTCAAGATCTTTAAAGATTGGGTCATAGCGAAGCAACAAGTCTCCTCTATCTGTGGCCACAACACGCTCTTCTTTTTTGACCATCGAATCTATCACCTCTATTAGCACCTTGCTTTTACTGTCGACAACACGATCTCCTTTTTGAACTGAGGCAGCTACAGATGGCTCAACCTTCCTACCCAATGCCTTTACAATCACTCGTTTCTGTCTGTTTGGCTCTGATAATAATCCGGGGAAGTCAGTGATAATTCCATCAAAAACAACTCCGTCCAAATTAAATCTCATTGGAGTACCAAAGGCCAAATTTCTCCCATGGACTGAAAAACGCTTCGACCTAGTATCGTAAGTTGCCCTCACCCTCATGTCTAAATATACAACTTGCCTATCAGCTGAGATGTTGTAGCGCTCAACCGAGATAACTTCCGCAATTGCCTTCCCAATAGCATCTACCTCTTTATCGCCGACGCGAAACTGATGTGCGTAGGAATTTGTCGGCAGTGTATTGGCATAAAGGACATCTTGGTCTGTTACCTTGACACGAATTTCGATCATCTCAGGTTTTCGAAGAAAAAATAGAAAAAAAGACAATACTAAGGTAAGTACAACTGCCACCAAAAGCACATCAATTATGGGGAGTCTTTTTGTAAATTTTTGAATTGTTTTTTTATGCATTATTTTGTGCTAAGTTATATCCGATCACACCGAATGATAACACTAAACCCAAAAATGCAAACTCGACTATACCGACATGTGGTTGAAGCAAATAGTAGATAGAGAAAAAAATTGCAGATGCCAGGCTTGCATGTAAATACTTTCCACTAGAAATAGACAATTTTTTAGAATTAAACCTAGATACCGCATACCTGAAAAAAAACAAAAATGGTGCTGTTAAGAAAATAAGCCCCAATACACCAGACTCTAGTAATATCTGAACAGGTGCAAAATGTATGGCTGCAGGAAATACTGACATCGTTCCTTGAGGAAATAGACTAAACAATACTATTTCGTTTGTCCCAACACCATATCCGATCCAAGGGCTATACAACAAAGCCTCACTAGCCTCTTTGATCATCCTCAAACGGATGCTGAGGCCTGCTCCTTGATAGATAGTGTTAACAGAAAGTTGTAATCTTGTAACTATTATTGGAGAAAATACCAAACTCAATAAAATTAGTCTAAACCAAAATGTATATTTTCCTCGAGAATGATGCCATTTGTTAGCGATTTCCTTTTTGTTTACGAGAACATACTGAACTGCAATCGCTATGAGACCGATCCACGCCACTCTAGATTGGGTGAACAAAATTAACATACAAGAAAGAACAATTATCACAATATCAAACGATTTTTGTCCTTCCTTTTTGCTTCGGAAAAAAAGCAGTATTGGCAATAAAATTCCAATAATCAAACCCAATTGATTGTGATACAGAAAAGTACCTGAAATTCGAAAGAAAAGATTACTCTCATCAAGACCTGTATAAAATGATGCTCCTTTGGAAAATTCTATTGGCAATTCTAGGGCGCTTTTTTTGGAAAATTGCAACAAACCAACTACAAATTGCGTGAGTACAATTGACTGGATAACACGCTTGATTAAAACTATAAAATTTTTGTAAGTTTTAGTACAAATTAAAACAGCTAGAAAAATTAGAACAAGCCTTCCATACTGTAATAGCCAGATAATTGATGCGACTGCGAACGGAGAATACTTAATTGAAGAGAGTGCGCTGATGTAGTAGTACATAGATAACGAAATGAGAGTTGTAAGAATAACTTTTATATTCAGTAGCTTTCTAACGTCACTAGACATAAAAAAACTACCGAGAATGGAGAGAGAAAGCAGCAGAAAAAAAATGTCGGCAACATGAACACCGTAGCCCAGGTAATATCCATTTTTTAACTCCGGTAGCGCAAGATTAAAGCCCCGAATTACCTCTAGCGTGTAATACTTATTTGGATTAAAAAATTGCAGCGAAAAAAGTGAAACTAAAACAGAAACTACTAATAGATTATTAATCTTAAGGTAGAGCAAAAACGCTAAAATAAATGTAGCAACAACCAAAAGGCGAAAGTTGCTGACAATCCCAGTCAGCAGTATGCTTGAACACGCAAGACAAAGCAGCAATACTACGGTATCATCAGAAAACCTTCTCAGATATGCTCGAAAAAAACCAACTGCTGTTTTACTTTTTAGTACGATCCAGGAATTCATATGAGTATTTAGAACCATGTATTTTTTCCATTCTCCAACAAAAGTATGTAAATTATAAAATTATTTTTATAGACGACGATTCAGACTATACCACCACACAGCGAAATAGAATTAAACAACTTTTGTCAGAGCATTATGTGATTTTTAATCGATTAAGAAAGTTCTCGCTTAGAAATGCCCATGAGGCAATTCACAATATTATCACTCAGCGAGAAAGCATAGTTGTTTCGCTGGATGGTGATGACTGGCTGGTAAATGAAAATGTTTTATCCTATTTGAACAAAGTTTATCAAAAAACAGGGTGCTGGCTGACATACGGAAGTTGCTTGTTTTGGGATGGCGAGAAGACCAGCACAAATCCTATAGATAAAGCGTTCATGACAGCTAATCAAGAATACCCAGCAGCCACTATTCGCAATCGGAATTATCGCAAAATACTTTTTCTTCCTCTTCACTTACGAACTTGGAAAACTTGGCTATTTTTGAAAATTAAAAAAGAAGATTTCCTTGATAGTCATGGAGAATGGCTTCGGTTCTGCGAAGATCAAGCCATGTACTATCCCATGATGGAGATGGCCGGAAAGCATATGAAGGTGATTTCCAAACACCTCAGTGTTTACAATAATGCAAACAGTGAATCTGATGTGAAAACAAACTTCTTTGAACAGATGCGAGATGAGATTCAAATCAGGAAAAAAACTCAGTATGAAGAAATTTAAGACTTCAGCCTCACTACACTACTCGCGATTATTTTCGATACCCATCATTTCATATCTTTTGTACCAGCTTCAAACATGGCTTACGCCAAAGCTGGCTGTAAATATTTTTTTTGCATCTGCTAGACAAGACAAGTATTCTCAAAACTTCTTTAATCTTCTATCTAATTACGATCAGGTGACTGTTAAATCAAATAAATTTGGCCAATCTTTGTCACAGCTACATGCTGAGCAAATAATCTTGGATTATTTTTTTGATATCGAATCTGCAAGCTCTCGTGACATGCATGAGCTCAAGTGGAGCATCATCAGCTCGTCAAAAATCAACCAAAGACTTGCCAAAGACATATCAAAAATTATCGACATACCAGAACTAGTTACAAGATCTGTTGTTATTCCTTTCTACGAAGATTTGGCTGTTTATTGCGACTTCGTGGTTAAGACAGCAGCAGAACTCAAAAATAAAGGATACTCTGTACATATCATCGCCTATTCAAACAAAAATACGCTGTTATCTCATCCATTGAAATCTCTTCGGGATTTCATTAACACAGAAGAGATTTTGATACCCTTTGTTTTATTTCCAAAAGTACTTGAATCGCTCTATACATTTAAGAAAATAAACGAAGCTACAAAACGGTTCTCAACCAGACAACTTATAGGAAGATTTTACAAACCAATCATTTGGAGTTTTGATCCTCAAGATTTTCAAATCTTCAATGACCAGAACTCAGCACTCAAAATTTATGATTGTGTTGATTATTTTTCTTCCCTCGATTCTAAGACAGAAGAGGTTATAAGGAGCCAAGAAAATGCGCTGGTTGACTCGGCAAATCTAGTTTTTGTAAATTCTTATGCGCTTAAGAAAATTCACTCCGACAAGAAACAGATAGCACTCGTTCCTCAGGGCTTTAATCTACATGATTTCTCTTTGACAGACAGGGTCGAAGGGAAAGAAAAACAATATTTGAGTCGTTTGAAAAAGAAAATTCATAAAGCTAACCCTACCACCCTGCTTGGTTTTGTTGGCAATCTGAACTATAGAATTGACTATGAATTATTACTAAACTTAGCAAAAGAGAATAAGAATGTTCTTATTGTGCTAACCGCCGCCTACCAAAAAACTGCCACTGAGGATCAATACAATGACACAAATGAAAAAATTAAGTTACTTACTCAGCAAGACAACATAGTTCTAGTACAAAAATCCTCGAACAAAAATTATATTCGGTCACTTATTGAATTATTCAACATAGGTATTATTCCCTATCGTAGTGACTATTTGTTTAATAAGTACTCTTACCCCATGAAACTCTTTGAGTATTTTTATATGGGAAAACCTGTTCTCAGCACTCCAATTGCGGAACTAGAGCGCTTTCCAAAATATGTCAAAATTGGCAAAACTGCCACAAAATGGTCGCGACATATTGAAGAGCTACTTGCGCGTCCTTGGCCGACATCGTATAAACTTGAACAGCGCAAGCTCGCAATAGCCAACTCTTGGAATAAAAAAGTAGGTGCAATTTGCAAAGAAATTGAACATTATGAACAAACCAAAAAAACTTGAATCTGTTTTCGTAGTAATTCCAACCATCCGGGATCTAGAATTTCTCAATGACTGGGGCGAGCAGTTTCGTGATATCACCCTCATCGTATGTGAGGATCGCCCAACTAAATCTGTCAATATTCCAAAAGTTGCGAAAAAAACCTACCACTACTCATGGAAAGAGATTGATGCAGACTTGGGCAAAGATAGCTGGATTATTCCACGCAAAGTCTCAGCCATCCGCAACTATGGATTTTTGCAAGCCTACAAGAAGGGAGCAACGATTATTATTACGCTCGATGATGACTGTTATCCTGTGGTCGGTCATGATCTGATCGACTTGCACGTACAAAATTTATCCCTCTCCACCCCCGCCAATTGGGTCAATACCAATCCCGATAGCCGTCACCTATATACCCGCGGCATGCCCTATCTCAACCGAGAAGAACAACCAGTCATGCTGAGTCATGGGTTGTGGACAAACGTGCTCGATCACGACGGGCCAACACACTTAAGGCACTTGAGTTTCCGCGCGGAGTTCGCTGAGCATTTTTCTCAGATCATTCCAAATGGGGCATATTTTCCTATGTGCTCAATGAACCTTGCCTTTCGCAGCGAGATCACTCCCCTCATGTACTTTCCACTGATGGGAGAAGACTCGAAAGGAAATAAATGGGGTTACGATCGATTCGATGATATCTGGGCTGGCATTTTTGCAAAAAAAATTCTTGATCATGTTGGCTATGGGACAATCAATGGCGCGCCCTTTATTGAACATCGCAAAGCATCAGATCCTTTTGCTAACCTCAAAAAAGAAGCGAGCGGTATAGAGCAAAATGAGCGTATTTGGAAAGATATACAAAGCATTACATTATCCAAGACAAAAAACATAGCAAATTTGTATGCGGAGCTTGCAGCCAAACTTGATACATTTGCCGACAAAAAGTACTTTTCAGCGCTTAAAGAAGCGATGGGTATTTGGGCTAAGCTATTTTAGATGAACAAGTCTCTGGTCGTCATTCCAAGTGCTTTTACTGAGGTAACAACAGATTATATTCATCAAACTGCACTACTGCTTTCAAAAAAACACTGCGTACTTGTACTGGACTTAACAAAATGCCAAAAAGAGTCATTCTTAAAACGGCTAATTCAAAACAAATCTCTAGGTGTACCAATAAAAAAAATCGGAGAAAATTATTATCAATCATTTCCACTAGCTTTTCTACCGCTCGTTCGCTTTAAGCTTATTCAGACAATAAATAAACACCTGGATTTTATTATCAGCTATTTCTACCTATGGCAAAAAGGTGAGATTAATTTTTTCTCAAAAAAAGTATTATGGATATTTCATCCCTGGGGATATAAACAAATTTCTCACCTGCTCAAATTCTTTCCCACTAGCTTGTTAGACATAGTTGACTGGTTTCGTATTAGTGCAGACGAAAGAATTTTTTTATCTAAAGTTTCATACGTTTTTGTCAACTCTCATGTGTTGGAGAAAAAGATAAAAAAGTATCGCCCAGATTGCAAGCTTGTCCCTCAAGGATTTGACCTGGAAACATTCAAAAAACCAGTCAGAAAAATAAAACTGTTTGAGAATAATAGTCCAGTAGTTGGGTATGTCGGAGGGATTAGTAAACGGCTAGACTATGACTTACTCTACAAACTAGTCAGCAAAAGTCCACAGTGGAATTTTGTACTCTGGGGACCTATATTTGACTTGAAAAAAAAGCAAAGAAAAATTCTAGACGAGATTCTTCGATTTGAAAATGTTGCACATGGGAGCTCAGAAAAAAAAGAAATTCCTTCTATTATAGGCAGTTTTGATATTGGAATGATTCCGTATAATTCTTCACAAAGATTTAATCAGAACTGCTTTCCAATGAAGATTTTTGAGTACTTTTATCTTGAAAAGCCAGTCCTTTCAACGCTGGTCAAAGAATTGAAAAGATATAAACAATTAATAAAAATTAGCGACTCTGCTACAAAATGGAAAGCGCTTGGAACAGAATTGCTTGAACCTCACAACTCCAACGCAAGAGAATTAGCAATTAGAAACTCTTGGAGCATGAAGGTCTCAGCTATCATTAATTATTTGTAAAAGCTTTTTCTCTCTTTGGACTGGCGAAAACTTCTTATTTCGAATTACCTTTTTGCGAACCAAGCTCCTTTCTTTCTTTAATAAAGTCTTACCAATTTTTTCCTGAATTGCTAAAGAAAGAGCTTCGGCACTGCTAGGTCTCACAACCTTGTCATATTCACTACCCGACTGCATTTCAACTGCTCCTCCCGAGTCAAAAATAATACTTGGAACACCACATAACGATGATTCAGCAACAACTAATGACGCACTCTCCTGACAAAGAGAGGGTAGTAACAAAAAATCAGCTAAATTATACAAATCATTCATCTCCGAATGATTGATTTCTCCTAAAATCTCAACTCTCTCATCCTTATTAATAAGTTTTATTATTTTATTCTTGAAATGTGCTTTATATCCTTTGGAAAAACCAATTCTCCATAGGTCTGTTGAGCCAGCAAGTAGTACTTTAAAATTTTTTCTTTTTCGCGGTATCGCTTTTATTGCGTTAGCAAGCAACTCCAATCCTTTATCTTCAGTCCATGCTCCTGCATATAAAAATGTTACAACTTTATTATCACTAGTTTTTTTTACAAAAAAACTTTTTTTATCTACAGAATTATACAAGACGGTTGTTCTTGATTTTGGAATTTTATACTTAAGCAAAAAATTATTTCTCAAAAATTGTGAACAAAATATATACCTCCCCCTTTTGTATCTAGATTTAAATAACCTAAATTGAAACAATTTTGGCTTGTCATGAAAAAATGAAATGGTAGTACTCGGTCGGAAAATTGTTAAAATACTAGAATTCATATATGAAATCCAAAGATCAAACTTTCTTGCAAAAAATATAAACTGCAGACAATAAAAAAATTCAAACAGAGATCTTGAGATAAAATCAGAAAAATATAAGCCCACAACCTCTCTTATTTTATTGCTGTATAATAATCCTTGAACTTCGTGTTTTGATTTTACAGATTCATCAACGTTTGCTGACAAAAAAAGTTTATGATTGATTCTATTATTCCTAAAAATTTGTAGGTCGCATAACAACATTCTACCCAACCCTCCAGTATACTTAGAGTTAAGCTCTTCCAACTCTGGCTTATGTAAGATCGCAACACATGGATATTTCTTAGCTTTGCTTATGTTATTCTGATCTGCAGGATTAGCTATCATGAATGTAATTCTATCAACAATTAATATAAAAACTCCCTGGGTTTATAAAATAGTGGAGCAAGCACGCCAAACTCAGAGTTCTCTTTTAATTGTATTTCAAACAAGCAAATACTTTGTAGACCACAAGCAAAATTCTAGTGTAGTCAAATTATTGACGACAAAAATTAAAAATAAATCGCTTGCTTGTAATTTAGCCATAAAAGAATCAGATTCTTCCCTGCTCATGTTTACCGATGACGACTGTGAGCCAAAAAAAAATTGGCTTCTTGAGACAAAAAAACACTTTGAGACTCATAGAGGCACAAGTCTTGTTTTTGGCAAGGTTGAAAACAAAAAAAAAGATCAAGATTCTTTTTGTCCATCTACCTTTTCTTTTGTGAACGGCAACGGCTCAAAACTGGGAGAACCAATCTGGCAAACAGTTGGCTTCAGCAATAACATGGCTGTTAGAAAAAGCGTGTTCAAAAAAATTGGTGGATTCAAGTGGTGGCTTGGACCTGGGTCATTTATGTCAACAGCCATGGATGCTGAGTTTATTTTGAGATGCCAAATTGCCCAACTTTCTATCTCATTTAATGAAAAGTCAGTGATCTACCACAACCGTTGGCTTAACTATAGACAAATCCGGATAATGGAGGCAAGGTATTCTGCTGGTGGAATTGCAGCTCATACCTTTTATACATTTCAGGGAGTAATGGAGTTGCAGCCCGTTGTAAAAATCATGATTTCAGATATAGGTACTAGAATTATTACTGATTTAAAATACTCACTCACTCGGTTTTCATTTTTTCATGCTTATATGGCGGTCTACGAATCATATTGCTTGGCAAAAGGCTTTGCAGCCGGCTTTGTATTTGCAAAATATGTACCGATACCAGAAAAAGAAAACGTTGTAAAAAGATTTTATAAAAAAAATTAGTTTTTTTCTCTTACATATTCTTTTAGAATAACCAAGCCACCCACTTCAATCAACTTCCCACCTTCAACTAACGCAATTCTTTTTGCATACTTCTCCAAAAACTCCAACCAATGCGAAACCATCAGCACCGTCTTACCCTCCTTAAAAAATTGCCGAATCCTCTCCCCACTCTTCCCCCGAAACTCCTCATCCCCCACCGCCATACCCTCGTCCAAAATTAATATATCAGGATTAGCGTGCACTGCCACACTAAAACCCAGTCGCAACTTCATGCCTTGCGAATACGTGTACAACGGCGCATCGATAAAGTTGCCAATATCTGCAAAAGCAACAATTTTTTTGAACACTTTCTCAATTTCCTTGCGCCGCATGCCAATCACCAAGCCGTTGAGATAAATATTCTCTTCGCCAGTGAGCTCTGGATTAAAGCCAGCTTCAAGATCAATGAGCGATACCACTCGCCCATAGACACTCACGGTGCCACTGGTTGGCGTCGCAATACCGGCAATGACTTTGAGCAGTGTTGTTTTGCCCGCCCCATTGGGGCCAATAATTCCGACTGATTCACCTTTGTAAATTGTGAGCGAAACATCATCAAGTGCCACAAACTCTTCTTTTTTGCTTCTGCGAATCATCTGCTCACTAAATGTCGGCTTTTCGTGATGCAACACGTATCGCTTGGTAATGTTTTTGAGCTCTATAGCTATTTGTTTCTTTTTCATTTGTCTCTACACCCAATCATCAAAGTACTTACTCTCTCGCTGAAAAACTACCCAACCAAGCACGCACAGCGCAAGACTCGCCACCACACTCACGAGCCAATATGAGAGTTGCGTAATCGGCATGCCAAGCAGTGCAAAGCGAAACGCCTCGATCACCGCCGTCATCGGATTCAGGTAAAACAGCGCATGTAAATTTTGCGGGATCAGATCAAGTGTATAAACAATTGGTGTGGCATAAAACCACAGCGGCACGACAGCTTGGACAAAAAAGTTAACATCACGAAAGCGTGCATTCAGCGCCGTCGCAAGCAGCGACAAACCACTCGCAAGCAGTGCAATCCAAATGATCGCAATTGGCAATAAGAGTAACTGTAACAAGGCCACTTTTCCGATAAAAAGCAACACTATGAGTAGCAAAGCAAGTGACACCAGCAAGTGAAAAACATTGGAAAAAACAATTGAGAGAATAATCGCCTCACGCGGAAATCGAGCTTTTTTGATCAAGCTTCGCTCATACACAATCGCGGGCGTACATTTGGTCAAAGTGAAGGAAAAGAAGATCCACGGCAATAAGCCAGAGAATAAAAAGAGGAAATAATTATCGACATGTACAGGCAGGAAAAACTGAAAGACGAAGCCGATGACAAGCATCTGCAGCAGTGGATTGAGGATAATCCACAAAAAGCCCAAAATGGCGTGCTTGTAGCGCGCCTTGATCTCTTTGACAGTCATCGCCCAGACAAATTCAAGCCAGAAAAGTTGTTTCTCTGAAAACATGTTCCTCACTATACCAAAAAAGCGCTCTGTTCTGGCCTTGACCTATCGTCCCACACAGTTGCCCGTGCAGTATTGTCAGCGCTGGGGC
>JAACWQ010000025.1 GCA_009991965.1 Minisyncoccota bacterium
TATCCGTGGCAAGAAGAGCCCAATAATCAAACGTTGGGAACCGGGTGGCTAACAATAGAAACAACAGCGAGTTGGACTGACAGTACAGATACTACTTGCTCGGTTTTAACAAGGCTAGGTAGCACTGATTCTGGTGACTCAACATGCGTTAACTCAAACGAGGTTAAAGGAGCATTTGTTTCAAGAATTACGGCCGACAACTACAACTCACTCCTTGTTTACAATGGAGGAGAACCTGGTAATTCAACGTATGTTTGCTTTGCTCCATTGTCAGATGCCTTCACTGTTAAAGCTGAAAATAGATGCCTTGGCGACGCCGGAGAATACGGAGCGCTCTCACCAGATTTTCCTGACGAAGCTTGCGATGGAACTCAAAAATATTACTGCTTGCCATAGCGCCAATTAAGTAAAATTAGAAAATAAAAAATGAAAAGAACCTACATTAAACACGTAGGTTCTTTGATTTCTAGAAGACTGCTCTTGATATTTCTCATTGCAGCAACTTTGATACTTACTTTCTCAAACACACTTAGCAATGTCTTCCAGTTTGATGATGCGGTGAGCTTTATCCAGATTGCTCCCGAACTGAATCCAACAGAGCTTGCTAATATATATTTAAGGAGTGCTGGTAGACCAATGGGTCTCTTCTCTGTTGTTGTTGGTAATGCCCTTCATGGAGACTGGCTACCTGGTTTTCATATTATAAATATCGGCCTGCATGCAATTGCGTCCATAGGTGTTTTTCTGCTAATTGAGAGGCTAATTTCACTAACTGAGTTTCGCAAGAAATTCTCGAAAGAGCAGCTTTGGTTTATTCCCCTTGCCGCCAGTCTTTTATTCGCTGTCCACCCGCTCCAGACGCAGCCAGTCAATTACATTATCCAAAGAGTCACGATATTAGCTGGACTTTTTTATATATATTCCACTTACTTTTTTATTAGAGTCAATCAATCAAAATCAAGAGCACAGCAACTTTTATGGGGATGTCTTTTAGTGCTTTCGTCACTTGCTGCCTTCTTGAGCAAGGAAAACACATTCTCCTTGCCTGCAGCACTAGCCTTGGTTTATCTACTTTTCTTTTGGAAAAAAATCAGCATTAAACAATTTATTAAAGAGAAAACTACTTTATTTTTATTGTTTCTCGGAATTGTTGCCAC
>JAACWQ010000026.1:0-1264 GCA_009991965.1 Minisyncoccota bacterium
CACAGTCCCAGAAAGAAGGGTTGTTGTAGTCGGTACAACCAGAACCTTCGACACAAACTTGGCCATGGTTACCAATGTAGGCAACTCTGGCATCAGATCCAGCTGGGCCCCATGAATCGAGCTGAACAGTAGTACAGTAGTGTTCAGGGGTAATGGTACCGATACCACCCTCTTTACCAGATAAAGCAGGTATATAAGAACCCATAGCATCATTACAACCAGAATGACTTTGTCCACGACAGACAAATCTACGTTTGCCTTTTTCAGGGGTGGCATCAGATTCGCTACATAAGCTACAGTCACCGGCATAGCCACAAGAAGGGGAATTACTACAAGATCCTCGGCAATCAGAAGTAGCACAAGTGCCACCACCGCCAGGAGTACAAGAGCCAGGGGTTCCTTTGGTATAACTAACACCCGCACCACAAAATTCTTGAGCACGAGCATCACAACTTGAATGAGGGGCATTACAGTCAGGGCCAGCAGTTCGGCCATTACTACAGGTAATACCTCCACAGTTAATAGCAGCCTGATTACGTAAATCCTGACTTGTTTGTGAAAGATACAGCCCTACGCCACTGGCGAGGACGAGAATCAAGAGAATAAAAGCACCAAGAATAAATTTCAATGGCATTTTTTTAGACGGTCTTTTATCGATGCGAGCAGGAGGAGTTGCCGGAGTAGTAGTACCAACAGGTGAGCTGACCGGTGGTACTGAGGCTTGGTTGGTAGTTTCTATTTCAGCGTTGATCATGTATTTCTTTTAGTTCCACTACAAATGGCAATAAAATTACTGCGTATTACAAGAATACATAGTTTCTGGCCTTGTCGTCAATGAGCAATCTTGAGTTGATTTATCTTTTAATTAATGGTTGTAACCCAGGAAGATCTTCTCCCCCAAGAAATTCTAATGTTGCCCCACCTGCACCGGAGATATAGGTGAAGTTTTTTTCGAGATTAAAGTGATTTACACAGGAAATTGTATCTCCTCCACCAATAATTGAGTTGGGAACTTTGCCAATTTCTTTTCCAATAACTTTGGATCCATTTTCGAAGAGTGGATTTTCCCAGACACCCATGGGACCATTCCAGAAGACGGTTTCTGCTTGTTTAAGGATTTCCGAGTATAAGTGCACTGTTTTAGGACCAATATCTAAATAGAGTAGGTTTTCATCATCAGGAGTGTCTGCCATGTTTTTGGTAAGATCAAGGATTTCAACTTGAGATTGCCTTTTTGTATCAAGTGATGGAGCAGCAATAACGT
>JAACWQ010000026.1:1328-1534 GCA_009991965.1 Minisyncoccota bacterium
AGCCTCCATGAGTTCTTGAGCAACGGTGATATAGTTAATATTTTGCTTTTTAAGGTCTGCAGATGCATCTTCTATAAATGATTTATGAATTTCTAGACCCTCAGCTTTGAGGAAGTTGTTAGCAACAGCGCCGCCAACTAAGACTATATCGGCAAGTGCCGTGAGTTTTTCAGCGGCGCCTACTTTATCTGAAATCTTTGCACCAC